>CAVTEC010000056.1:0-32058 GCA_963733475.1 uncultured Alphaproteobacteria bacterium
GCGGAACGCAGCGATCGCCGCGTCGGCATCACCGGCGCCGCGCGTTTCATAGCCTTCGTCGTGCAGCACCCCGTCGATCAGCAGACGAATATCAGGTTCGTCATCGACGATCAGAACGTCATACGCCATCCGACACCTTCGCGGGCAACACGAGCGCGGCGATTGCTCCAGGACCGTCGGGTCTATCGTCGAGCGTCAACCGTCCTCCGTGGTCTTCCATGATCTTCTTTACGATTGCGAGGCCAAGCCCGGTTCCCTTCGGCTTGTGTGTTACATAGGGTTCCGTCAGCCGCGCACGATCTTCCTGCGGCAATCCGACACCATCGTCGGTCACGATAATGCGAACATCGTCTGCATCCGATTGCACGCGTAGGCCGATGCTGCCGGCCGCTTCCCGCATCGCAATCGCATCGGCGGCGTTCTGCAGCAGATTGGTCAGCGCCTGGCCCAACAGCCGGCGGTCACATGGTGCGACAGGCCCTTTCTCAGGGATCTCGGTCCGCCAGTCGATCTGCGGTCGCGCGGTCTTTTGCAGGACCAGCACTTCGCGCGCCACACGGCCGACATCCTCGGGCTTGATCACCGGTTGCGGCATGCGCGCAAACGCCGAGAACTCATCAACCATGCGGCCGATATCGCCGACATGGCGGATGATGGTATCGGCGCATTGTGTGAAGGTTTCCGGATCGGTGGTGATTTCCTTGGCAAAGCGCCGCTTCAGGCGTTCTGCCGCAAGCTGGATCGGGGTCAGGGGGTTCTTGATCTCGTGCGCGATACGCCGGGCGACATCTGCCCAAGCTGCCTTGCGCTGCGCGGATTGCAGTTCAGTGATGTCATCGAAGGTGACGACAAATCCGTCGGTGCGCCCGGCAGACAGGTCCGCACCGATCCGGACCAGCAGTGTGCGACGCCGTGTCGGCGGTCCGATCTGCAACTCGGCGGTGCGCGCCCGTTCCGGCGAAGCCGCGGCCTCGTGCAGCAGATCGGCGAATTCCGGCACTACATCGGCAAGTTCGCGCCCGATCGACGAAAGCAAGTCTATCCCCAACAGATCATCCGCGGCGCGGTTCGGCAATTCAATCCGGCCGGATGCATCAAGTCCTATCACTCCGGCAGATACGCCAGAAAGCACAGTTTCGGTAAAGCGCCGCCGCTCGTCGATCTGGCTATAGGCTTCCATCAACTCACCACGCTGCGCTGCGAGCTGCCCAGTCATCCGATTGAACGCGCGCGACAGACCAGCCAGTTCGTCGCCTGTCTGCGCCTCCGCGACACGCACCAGCAGATCGCCGCCACGTACACGTTCAGCGGCATTGATCAGCCGCCCAATCGGCCGCGCGATCTGATTGGCAACAACGAGCCCGATGAGCACTGCGGCCAGCAGCACCATCAGCGCGACAATGGAGAAGATCCAGGCGAAGGCGATCTGCAGCCAGGAACGGTTCTCATCGAGCCGCTGATACGCCGCCACTGCCTGCTCAGTACGCGCCATATGTTCCAGGATTTGCGGATCGATCGGCCGACCGATCATCAGTACCAACGGCGGTGTCGAGTCGAGACGCACCACGGCCTGAACGCGTGTTCCATCGCCGGCATTCAATACAACAACGTCGCCGCTCAATGCCTGATTCGTGATGCCGTCCGATGGCAACGTCACACCCATACCGGCAAACAGCCCGGCGGCTGCCAACAACTGCTTCGTCAGCGGATCGTAGATCACCGCTTCGGTGAGGCCACGCAGCGTGGTCTGGGTCGCGAGCACATCGGCAAATACCGATGGATTGGCTGTCAGGAACTGGCCGGCGCGGGTCAGATCGTTGGCCATTTCCAGTGCCACGGAGCGGATGTTGTCACGATGCTCCTCGAGATAGCCGCGTGACACCTGAAGCGACTCGTTGACCGCCTGCCGGACAGGATCGTTGAACCAGGCCTGGATGCCGAAGTGAAAGAATGCCACCGCGAAGCAGGCCACGAAAATCGCGGGGGCAACGGCCACGCCACCAAACAGCAGCACCAGCCGCACATGCAGCCGGGCTCCGGCGGAACCACGCCTTCGTTCCACCCACACTCTGGTCAGTCGGCCCGCCAGAACGGCGACCAACAGCAGGATTGCGATGAGATTGGCCAGCACCAGGCCAACGCCGACGCCTGGCTTCGGGCTTAGTGGCGCGCCACCCGCCAGGATAAAGAAAGTGGCCAGGCCGACGCCGAACGCCAGCGTGACAAGCACCAGGGTCACGACCTTGCCGAGCAGAATGCCGGCGATCTGCCCGAGCAGGGCGCGCGCCCGCGAGACCTCTATCTCTGGCGGCTCGGCCGGATGCTCCGGCTTCAGTGACCCAGGTGGCGGCGCAATGTTCACATCAGGCCTCGCACCACCGGAATGTCGAGGTCTCGGATCTTCTTGCGCAGCGTGTTGCGGTTCAGGCCCAGCATCGCCGCGGCCTTGATCTGGTTGCCGCGAGTTGCCGCCAGTGTCATCCGGATGAGCGGCCGCTCCACCTCCGCGATCACCCGGTCGTAAATGTCAGACGGCGCCATGCTGCTGCCGTCATGCGCGGCAAGAAAATCACGGATGTGCCGTTCCACCGCTCGTACCAGCGGTTCTGGCCCAGCCACTGCTGGCGCTTCCGAGGGCGTCGGCGAGATTTCCACAAGCTCCGCGGCAATCTGTTCGGCGCCGATGGTCTCGTGCGGGCATAGCGCCGCAAGCCGACGCATGAGATTTTCGAGTTCACGCACGTTGCCTGGCCAGCTATGCCGCTTGAGCTGATCGATCGCACCCTGGTCCAGGTTCTTCGCCGGCAACCCATCATCTTGTGCACGGTCCAGGAAATGCCGCGCGAGCAATGGAATGTCCTCGACGCGTTCGCGCAACGGCGGCAGCCGGATCGGCACGACGTTCAGGCGATAGAACAGGTCCTCGCGGAACAGGCCTTGTCTTATGGAATTCCGCAGGTCGCGATGGGTCGCCGCGATGATCCGGACATTGGCCTTGATCGGCTGGCGTCCCCCAACCGAGGTGAACTCCCCTTCTTGCAGGACGCGCAGCAAGCGGGTCTGCGCCTCGGGCGGCATATCGCCGATCTCATCGAGGAACAGTGTGCCACCATTGGCCTGCTCGAATCGGCCCTGACTGCGCGTCGTGGCCCCAGTGAAGGCCCCGCGTTCGTGGCCAAACAGCTCGCTTTCGATCAGTTCGCGCGGAATCGCCGCCATGTTGATCGCAACAAACGGGCCGCTGCGCCGCTTGCCGTAATCGTGCAGCGCTCGCGCCACCAGTTCCTTGCCGGTCCCCGACTCGCCATTGATCATCACCGTCAGGTCGGCTGTCGTGAGGCGCGCGATTGTCCGATAGATTTCCTGCATCGCCGGGCTGCGGCCGATCAGCGGCAACTTCTCGTCGGCGTCGCGAGGCTCCGGCGCAGTGACCGACGGGGTCGGGGCGACCGCAAGCGCACGACCAACCACGGCAAGCAATTCCTGCAAGTCAAACGGCTTGGGCAGATATTCGAATGCCCCGCGTTGGGTCGCCTTCACCGCCGTCATCAAGGTGGACTGCGCGCTCATGACCACGACGCGGAGATCCGGCCGCACCTTGCGGATGCGCGGAATCAGGTCCAGGCCGTTCTCGTCCGGCATGACCACGTCGGTGATCACCAAATCGCCTTCGCCGTCCTCGACCCAACGCCACAGCGTCGCGGCATTGCCCGTGCTGCGCACCTGGTAGCCTGAACGCCCCAGCGCCTGCGTCAGCACCGTGCGAATCGAACGGTCGTCGTCGGCGACCAGGACAGTAGGAGGGGTCATCACGCGTCCTTAGTCATCACTCAGGGGCCCGGTTCGGCTTCCTCGTCCGTCACCACCGGCAAATGGAGGCGGAACTCGGTACGCCCCGGGCGGCTGTCCACCTCAATCAGTCCGCCATGGTCGCCGATTATCTTGGCGACCAGCGCCAGTCCGAGGCCGCTACCGCTCGCCTTCGACGTGACAAAGGGTTCGAACAGGTGCGGCCGGATGTCATCTGGAATGCCAGGACCATTGTCTCGCACGACAACCAGGAGGGGGATTTCCATCCGCGTCGTGGTTCCCGGCACCGCCAGACGCATGCCGTGCTGGAAGCTGGTAACCAGGGTGATCTCAGGGTTCGGCTGGATCTCCTGTGTCGCGGCTTCGGCCGCGTTCTTAACCAGATTCAAAATCACCTGCACGAGTTGGTCGCGATTGCCCCAGACCGGCGGCAGAGATGGATCATAGATTTCCTGGAACCGGATATGCGGCGCGAAACCGGACTGCGCCAGCTTGCGGACATGCTCGAGCACCCGGTGAATATTGAGCGCGGTTCGCGCGATCGGCTTCTCGCCGAAAATCTCCATGCGATCGACCAGGGCGCGGATCCTGTCGGCCTCATCGCGGATCAGGACGGTCAGCTCGCGATCCTGCGCGTCCACGCTCGACTCCAGCAATTGAGCCGCGCCACGAATGCCGGAGAGCGGATTCTTCACTTCGTGTGCGAGGATCGCCGCCATGCCGGTGACACTGCGAGCCGCACTGCGAAAAGCAAGCTGGCGATCCAGCGAACGTGCCGCCGAGGCGTCCTGCATGACCAACAGCACAGCGCCTGGTTCTTCCGGTAGAGGTGAACCTTGCACCGTAATGCCTTGTTTATTCAGGCGTGGGCTATCCACAGACAGATCGTGGTCGGATACCGTCGCAACTCCTTGCCGTACTTGATTAACCAGCAGGAACAGCGGGTTGTCCTCCGGCACCAGGTCTCGCAGGCGAAGCTGCGACAGGCCGGATGAAGAAATGCCGAGAAACTGCTCGGCGGCTGGATTGACGTAGCGGAAGCGATTCTCGGCATCCAACATCACTACCGGAACCGGCAGGGCGCCCAGGATCAGGCCGGCATCGGGTGCTCTGCGGCGATCACGCAGCGCAAGAGCAGCACGGGTTACCGGATTGATCATGCGGCTTCTGCCAATACTTCAGAGCGCGCCGGCGGAACGCGGCTCACACCGTGGGCGATCAGGCGGTCATAGAACGTGTCGATCAGGCGCAGGACGGAGGCGGCATCCGCCAGCCGGTTCACGGTGGCCCGGAACTCTGCTGAACCCGGCAGCCCGCGGGAATACCAAGACACGTGCTTACGTGCCAGACGCACGCCAGCCTGCTCACCAAACTGGTCGAGGATGGACCTATAATGCGTTGTCAGCACATCTTTCTGCCGGACGATCGTCGGCTCCGCCAAGCGATGCCCGGTGCGTAGGAAGTGCGCCACCTGCGCGAGGAACCAAGGCCGCCCATAGCAGCCGCGGCCGATCATCACTCCATCCGCACTCGCGCGGCGCAACGCTTCGGCCGCATCATCCTCGGTCACGATGTCGCCGTTTGCAATAACAGGGATCTCCACCGCGTCCTTCACCTGGGCGATAAAGTCCCAATCAGCCACCCCGTTGTAGAATTGCTGCCTGCGTGCGCCCATGGACCGTGACCATCCGGATCCCGCAGTCCTGCGCAATCAGCGCCAGTCGGGGCGCATTCAGGCTGCCATGGTCCCAGCCCATGCGCATCTTCAGGGTCACCGGTACGCCGACCGCACGCACCGTGGCTTCCAGGATTGCCGCGGCCGCCACCTCGTCCCGCATCAAGCGCC
The DNA here is from genome assembly GCA_963733475.1 of uncultured Alphaproteobacteria bacterium. Taxonomy (GTDB): domain Bacteria; phylum Pseudomonadota; class Alphaproteobacteria; order Acetobacterales; family Acetobacteraceae; genus JAMXLO01. The sequence goes on from CAVTEC010000056.1 coordinate 5,657, forward strand.
GAGCCCGCCTGCTGCCCGAGCGCCACTTTCTTTACCGGGCAGCCGAAGTTGATGTCGATCATGTCGGCGCCACGATCCACACCGATCCGAGCCGCCTCTGCCATCGCCTGTGGCTCGCAACCGGCGAGTTGCAATGCGCTGACTCCGCCGCAGCCATCCACCTCAGCCATCGCCAGTGTCTTGCGATTCTCCCGCACCATCGCCCACGAGGCGATCATCTCCGAGACGACCATCCCAGCCCCAAGTTGCTTGGCCATGCGGCGAAATGGCAGATCGGTGACGCCCGACATGGGAGCCAGGATGACCGGCGTGTCGATCCGCACGCCTCCGCCGAGATCGATCGGCGACAGGTCGAACCTGGCTTGTGTGGTGTCGGAATGACAGTTGCCCATCAATTGGGCAAATTACTGCCACGCCTCCTGGTGTGCAACGCGAAAACCATAAGATGTGGCAATATATTTAGCTGCCAGTTGACGCGCTGGCGCGGGACGGTAACGGTGGGTTTATGCGAATCGCAGCCATTCTGGTGGCCGCAGGTACCGGCAGCCGATTTGGCGCGGACACACCCAAACAGTTCCTGCGCCTGGCCGGCAAGTCGGTCATCCGGTATTCCGCCGAAGTCTCTGGCCCAGCACGTCGATGCACTGCTGCCTGTCGGCGACGCGGCTCTGATCGGGGACGCATTGGCGGGTCTTGAGCATTTGCCGCCCGTCGCTGGAGGAGCAACCCGCCAGAACAGCGTACGGCTTGGCCTCGAAGCGCTCGCGCCGATGGCTCCAGATTTCGTCCTGGTGCACGACGCTGCCCGCCCGATGATCCCGGCAGGCACGATTCCTGCCCTCCTCGCCGCACTGGAAACGCTGCCGGGTGCCATCCCTGCTCTACCCGTCGCCGATACCCTGAAGCGTGTCGAACAGGGCCGGATCGCCGCCACAGTTTCGCGCGACGGCCTTTACCGCGCCCAAACGCCACAGGCGTTCCGGTTCCCGGCGCTGCTGGCGGCACACCGGTCGGGGATTGGTTTCAGCGCCACTGATGATGCGTCCTTGCTGGAGGCGGTGGGCGAGCCGGTCGCCATTGTCCCCGGCTCGGAGGACAACATCAAACTGACCTATGCCGAGGATCTGGCCCGGCTGGAGCGTATCATGACCGCACATCTGATCCCGCGCGTCGGCACCGGCTTCGATGTCCATGTGCTTGAGGCAGGCCGCACGTTGATGCTGTGTGGTATTGCCGTACCGCACGACAAGGGCCTGGCGGGTCATTCTGACGCAGATGTCGGCATTCACGCGCTCTGCGATGCGATCTATGGAGCGCTGGCGGAGGGCGATATTGGCCGGCATTTTCCGCCCTCGGAGGCAGCATGGCGGGACGCGGACAGCGCACATTTCCTGGCCCACGCGGCGGAGCGAATTGCCGCGCGCGGGGGGGTATTGGCCAATGCGGATGTAACTCTGATCGGCGAACGGCCGAAGATAGCACCGCATGCGGTGGCGATGGCTGGGCGGCTGGCGGCGATATTGGGCGTTGATGCCGGACGGGTGTCGGTCAAGGCCACAACGACGGAGAAACTCGGCTTCACTGGCCGTGGCGAGGGTATTGCTGCCCAGGCGGTGGCTACCGTGCTGTTACCCGGGCAAATGTAGGAGGTCCATCAGAATGAAGCTGGGAGTGAGCAGGCCCGCACAAGTAAGAATCTGCCCCCTCCCCCTGCGGGAGGGGATTAGGGGGAGGGGGTCACGCCCAGGTCCCACCGCCCCCTCCCCCTTACCCGCTCCCGCAAGGGGAGGGGGAAGTCTTTTAAGTCTTGTAAGTCTTGCCTCGCTCGTGTTCGCCGGACTGGTCCTTGCCGGTTGCGCCTCGAGCGGCCCACCCGCGCCGATCCCAGTTCCGCTGCAGGAAACGATCCCTAAGCCACCCGTTAGCGCGGCGCCGATGATGTGGCAGCCGGGGCATTGGGATTGGACTGGCAGTTCCTACGTCTGGATACCCGGCCAGTACGTCGAGGCGGCTGGCCACGGCGGCAATTGGATGCCGGGATGGTGGGAGAAGACCGACTGGCGGCTGGGCCTGGCGCCCTGGCCACTGGATGTAGCCGCTCTTGCGGCACCCTCGCCGCGGTGTTAGTGCCCGCCCGCGTTGCAGGGACTGATAAATGTCGTCGACCTTTGAGACCGTCGCCGGAATCATTTCCGAAACATGCGACATTCCCCGTGAGAAGATCACGCCGGAAAGCCACGCCATCAACGACCTGGGCATCGACAGCCTGGACTTCCTCGACGTCGCCTTCGCCATCGACAAGGCGTTCGGCATCAAGATGCCGCTGGAGCAATGGACGCAGGAAGTCAACGAGGGGAAAGTCTCGACCGACGAGTATTTCGTCCTCGGCAACCTGTGCGCCAACATCGACAAGCTGGTCGCCGCCAAGGCAGCCTGATCCCCGCATGCGGCTGGAATACTTCCAGATGGTGGACCGGATCACGGCGCTCGATCCGGCAGGCCCGGACTGTCTCGCGCGGACTGCGTCGGTGCCGGATGCCAGCCCGGTCTTCGAGGGCCATTTCCCCGGCCATCCGCTGCTGCCCGGCGTGCTGATGATCGAGACGATGGCGCAGACCGGCGGCTGGCTGGTGCTGGCGACCCTGCGCTTCCAGCGCATGCCGTTCCTGGCGCAGGTCAAGGAAGCGAAGATGCGTGCCTTCGTCGTGCCCGGCCAGGCGCTGCAGGCCGAGGCCCGGCTGCTGCACGATGGCTCGGGCTACGCGGTGGTGGCCGGCAGAATTACGTCCGGACGGGCGCAAGGTGGCCGAGGCCGAGATCACCTATCGCGTCGTCCCCTTCCCCAACGAGACGTTGCGCGCTCAGATGCTGGAGACCGCGCGGCGTGTCGCCGTGCCGGAGGCATTCCTGAATGGCTGAGCCCGCGCGACGCGATGATCACCGGGATCGGCCTGGTATCCTGCCTGGGCGAAGGGGTGCACGCGCATTGGGCCGCACTGAACGACTTCCGGCCCGTCGTGGATGACGACCACCTTCGCGCCCTTTCCAGTTCATCCGATCGCGCCGCTGGAACTGGACAAGCAGATCCCCAAGCGCGGCGACCAGCGGCAGATGGAGGCGTGGCAGCGTATCGGCACCTACGCCGCGGGCCTCGCGCTGGGCTCCGCCGGAGTGAAGGGCAACGCCGAGCTTCTGTCGCGCATGGACATGATCGTCGCGGCCGGCGGTGGCGAACGCGATTACGCGGTGGACGCCGCGATCCTGTCCGCCCTGCCTTCCGCGGCTGATCCTGGCGCCTACCTCAACGAACATCTGCTGTCGGATCTGCGCCCCACGTTGTTTCTCGCGCAACTATCGAATCTGCTGGCTGGCAACATCTCGATCGTGCATGGCGTAGTGGGTTCGTCGCGCACGTTCATGGGCGAGGAGGCATCGGGCGCCGACGCCGTGCGCATCGCCTGCGCGCGGATAGCTGCTGGACAAGGCGATCTGTTCCTGGTCGGCGGTTCATACAATGCGCAGCGGCCCGACGTGCTGCTGCACTACGAGATGGCGCAGCTGCTGTGGAAGCAGCCATTCCTGGGCGTATGGGAACGGCAGGCACGAGGCGGCGGCATGGTGCTGGGCTCGCTGGGCTGCTTCCTGGTCATCGAGAGCCGCGAGCATGCCGCGGCGCGTCATGCCACGCCGTTGGCACATATCGCGGCGATCGCAACTGACCGCTGTCGCCGCCGGCCGGGCGAAGCGACCGCTAATGCCGAGAAGCAGCTCGCGACGATGCGTCATCATTTGGCGCCGGAACATGCCGCGGTGATTTCCGGCGCATCGGGTGCGTCGGCCGCAACGAGCGAGGAAGCCGAGTTCCTGCGCGGCGTCGGGCTGCCCGTGCGCGCGCGGCGACACTGCGCTTGGCCATACGTTGGAACCGTCGTTTCCGGCCAATCTGGCGCTCGCCGCCATGGCGCTGTCGCAGCATCGGTTGTTCCCGCCACTCGAGGCGTCAGAGCAGGCGATGACAGGCGAACTCCGCCAGGTCCTTGTGACGTCGTGGGGCCATTGGCGCGGCGAAGCCATGGCAGTCGTTGAAGCGGTATAGGAGCCGGGCATGTCACGATCGCATATCGATGCGCACGGCCGTCCAGTTGTCGTTGTGACCGGCACCGGCGTGGTGACCTCGCTCGGAGCTGGCAAGGCCGACAATTGGCGCGAATTGACTGCCGGCCATTCCGGTATTCATCGGATCAGCCGGTTCCCGATTGGTGGGCTGCGCACCAACATCGCGGGGACGGTGGATTTCGTGCCGGTGGACGAACTGTCGTCACCGGCGCTGTCGGAACGCCTCGCCGAACTGGTGATGGACGAAGCAATCGCCGAAGCCGGTATCGGTTCACCGGGCGACTTCCCCGGTCCGATGTTCCTTGCTCTGCCGCCCGTGGAAATGGAATGGACGCAGCGCGTTGCACTGTCCGATGCATCGGGCGCCAACGAGGCAGTGACGTACGATGACCTGCTGCGTGCTGCCGGCACTGGCAAGTTCAAGCGCTACTACGAACGCTTCCTGTTCAGTTCGGTGCCGGAGAACCTGGCAGCGCGATTTGGTACCAAGGGGTCGCCGGTATCGACCTCGACGGCCTGTGCCTCGGGCGCGACGGCTATTCAATTGGGCGTCGAGGCGATCCGTCGCGGCGAGGCCGATGCGACACTCGTTTGCGGCACAGATGCATCCGTCAATCCAGAGAGCTTGATTCGGTTTTCACTGCTGTCCGCACTTTCTACGCGCAATGACCCGCCCGCAGGCGCGGCGCGTCCGTTCAGCAAGGATCGCGATGGCTTCGTCATGGCTGAAGGTGCCGGCGCCTTGGTGCTGGAGAGCCTGGCTCACGCCAAGGCGCGCGGCGCCAACATATTGGGCGTGGTCGAAGGCTGTGGCGAGATGGCGGACGGGTTCCATCGCACGCGTTCATCACCGGACGGCAAGCCGATCATTGCCTGCATGCGAAACGCACTGGATGATGCAGGTCTTGCACCGGATGCCATCGGCTACATCAACGCACACGGCACCGGCACCCCGGAAAACGACAAGATGGAGTGGGTCGGCGTGTCCGCAGTGTTTGGTGAGCACGCTGCGACGATCCCGATATCGTCGAACAAGTCGATGATCGGACACACGCTGACCGCGGCGGGAACTGTCGAAGCGATCTTCACGCTGATGACGCTGCGAAACGGGAGGCTACCGCCGACCATCAATTACGACACGCCGGATCCCACGTTGCCGGTGGATTGCGTGCCGAATGTCGCACGCGACGCGCAGGCGCAGCATGCGATCTCCAATTCGTTTGGGTTTGGCGGGCAGAATGTCTGTCTGGTGATGGGGCTGCCATGACCAATTTGATGAGGGCAGTGTGATCTATTTCCCCCCCTCCCCTTGCGGGCTTGGGCTGCGAAGCAGACCAAGGTTGGGGGGAGGGGGCCGCGACGGGTTCCCTCACCCCCTCCCCCTACCCCCTCCCGCAAGGGGAGGGGGAAAATAGCGATGCGCGCTCTGCAGCTTCTTGCCGACCGGGAAATCGCGTTGATGCAGCGCGATCCTCCGCCGCCACCATCCTCTGGCGAAGTGCAGGTCCGCGTCCGTTTTGTTGGCCTGAACCACATCGACGTGTGGGGCTTCCGCGGCATGGCTTTCGCCAAGCGGCTCTTCCCACTCAGCGTTGGTGCTGAGGCAGCTTGCGAAGTCGTTGCGATCGGCGAAGGTGTGACAGCGGTTCAACCCGGAGACCGCGTGGTCCCTTATGCAGCTCTGGTCTGCGGCACCTGCCCTGCCTGCGTGCGTGGCCGCGAGAACCTGTGCGAGAACGTTGCCGGCGTGCGCGGCTTCCACATTGATGGCTTCGCACAGGAACTCACCAATCATCCGGCGCGTCTGGTCGCCAAGATCCCCTCCGACGTCGAACTGAGCGATGCAGCTTGCGTCGCGGTGGCCTATGCAACTGTCGAACACATGCTGTTCGACAATGCCAGGCTTGAACCAGGCGAGACGATCCTTGTACATGCCGGCGGCTCAAGCATCGGCTCCATTGCCATTTGCATTGCGAAGTCGCTTGGCTGCACCGTCATCACCACCGTCGGCTCCGCGGACAAAGCAGAGAAGGCACGGGCGCTGGGCGCCGACTACGTTATCAACTATCGCGAGGACCGCTTCGAAGGCATCGTGCGCAGGCTCACCGGGAAGAAAGGCGTGGACGTGGTCTTCGAGCACACCGGCGCCGACACCTGGAACGGCTCGCTGCTGTCACTGAAGCGCGGCGGCCGGCTCGTGACCTGCGGCGCGACATCGGGACCAGCCGGCAGCATCAACCTGATGCAGCTTTTCCAGCAGCAGTATCGCATCATCGGCTCGTTCGGCTCGCCTCTCAGCGCACTCAGCCGTGCGCTTGATCGCATCGCCTCCGGCGTGCGGCCAGTAATCGATACCGTGTATCCACTGGACGATTTCCGAACCGGCCTCGCACGGCTGGAAAGCCGCGACGTATTCGGCAAGATTCTCGTGGAGCTTTAAAGGGAGACCGGCGATGAAGATCGCCACCTGGAACGTCAACTCGATCCGGCAGCGCGAGAAGCACGTTGCGAACTGGCTGGAGCAATGCCAGCCGGACGTGCTCCTGCTTCAGGAGATCAAATGCGAAGCGCACGCCTTCCCTGCCCTCGCCTATCATGCGCTTGGCTACAAGTCGGAGGCGGTCGGGCAGAAATCATATAACGGCGTCGCAGCACTCGCGCGCGTACCATTCACCGTGCATCACCGCGCGCTGCCTGGCTTGCCGCCGGATGATGCGCAATCGCGCTATATTGAAATCGAAACAGACGGCATCATCATCATTGGAATCTACCTGCCGAACGGCAATTCAGGCGGTGATGCTGGCTTCGCCTACAAGCTAGCCTGGATGGATCGCCTCGCGGAGCGAGCCGAAGCATTGCTGGAAGCGGACAAACCGTTCCTCATCACCGGCGACTTCAACGTCTGCCCTGGCGAAGACGATTGGGCCCCCGGCGCCATTTCGTCCAACGACGCGCTGGTGCGGCCAGAAAGCCGCGCTCGCTTCCGCCGCCTGCTATGGGACGGCCTGACCGATGCCGTGCGAGCGGTCCATCCACACGGCGCGATATACACGTTCTGGGACTATCAGGCCGGCGCCTGGCAGCGGGACCTCGGGCTACGCATCGATCATGCTCTGCTGTCGCCAACACTGGCGGAGCGGCTGGTCGCCGCAGCCCCAGACCGCGAGGAACGTGCCCGACCTCAGCCGTCGGATCACGTTCCCGTGGTCGTCGAGTTACGTTAGCGCCGGGCCATCACCCCCAGTGGGCTGGCACCCACGCGTAGTGATTGCCGTTCCAGCGCACAGATCGGCTCAGATATCCGCGTAGCAATGGCTCTCTGCTGCCGCGCCGGGGTGAGTGACGGCCCCGAGGTAGGCCGGACCGACCTGTTGCGCGTATCTCCAGATTGCGCCCGAATTGTAGTCGGTTTTGCGCGGCTGCCAGGCCGCACGGCGTGCGGCGAGTTCGGCGTCAGACAGAGCCACATCGATGCTGCCCTTCTCCGCATCGATGATGATCTTGTCGCCGTTCCGCAGCAGGCCGATGGGTCCGCCGACTGCTGCTTCCGGCCCGACATGGCCGACGCAGAAGCCGCGCGTGGCACCGGAGAAGCGGCCGTCGGTGATCAACGCCACCTGCTCCCCCATGCCCTGACCGTAGATCGCACTGGTGGTGGACAGCATTTCACGCATGCCCGGTCCTCCCTTGGGACCTTCATAGCGGATGATGATCACGTCGCCAGCCTTGTAGGCGTGACTCTGCACTGCCTCGAACGCCGTCTCTTCGGAATCGAAACAGAGCGCGGTGCCCTCGAAGCGCAACTTGTGCATGCCGGCGATCTTCACGATCGCGCCGTCAGGGGCGAGGTTGCCGCGCAGGCCGACGACGCCGCCGGTCTGTGAGATTGCCTTCGATACTGGATAGACGACGTCCTGATCGGTCGGGAAAACCACATCCTTCAGGTTCTCGGCCATCGTCTTACCGGTCACAGTGAGACAGTCGCCGTGCAACAGTCCGGCATCGAGCAGTGCCTTCAGGATCACCGGTATGCCGCCGATTTTGTGCACGTCGAACGCCACGTATTTTCCGCCCGGCTTCAGATCGGCGATGTACGGCGTGCGGCGCATGATCTCCACCACGTCGTCCATGGTGAAGCGGATGCCCGCCTCATGCGCCATCGCTGGCAGGTGCAGCCCGGCATTCGTGGAACCGCCGGTGGCGCCCACGGCGACGGCAGCATTCTCGAACGCCTCACGCGTGGCGATGTCGCGCGGGCGCAGCCTGCTGTCGAGCAGCGCCATCACAGCGCGCCCGGATTCCACCGCCCAGCGGTCACGATCCTCGTAGGGTGCCGGTGCGCCGGCGGAGCCTGGCAAGGCCAGACCGATCGCCTCGCTGACCATCGCCATGGTGTTGGCGGTGAACTGGCCGCCACAGGCGCCCGCCGAGGGACACGCGACGCATTCCAGCTCGTGCAGTTCGGCGTCGGTCATCTTACCTGCGGAGTGCTGGCCAACTGCCTCGAACACATCGACCACGGTCACGTCGCGGTCCTTGAACCGGCCCGGTAGGATCGAGCCGCCATACATGAACACGCTCGGCACGTTCAGCCGCAGCATGGCCATCATCATGCCTGGCAGCGACTTGTCGCAGCCGGCGAGGCCCACCAGCGCGTCGTAGCAATGGCCACGCATGGTAAGTTCCACGCTGTCAGCGATCAGGTCGCGCGAGACCAGCGAGGACTTCATGCCCTGGTGGCCCATCGCGATGCCGTCGGTTACCGTGATGGTAGTGAACTCGCGCGGGGTTCCGCCGGCCTCGTTGACGCCCTTCTTTACCGACTGTGCCTGGCGCGAGAGGGCGATGTTGCAGGGCGCGGCCTCGTTCCAGCAGGTGGCGACGCCGACAAAGGGCTGGTCGATTTCGTCCTCGGTCAGGCCCATCGCATAGTAGTAGCTACGATGCGGTGCACGGCCGGGGCCAACGGTGACGTGGCGCGACGGCATGTGCGACTTGTCCCAGCGGCGAGTAAGCATGGGCGTTGCCCCTTGTCCGTTGTTGGTGGCTGCGGGTTATAGCGGAGGTCGGGCGCGGGGCGAATGGGCCGCCCATGCCGCAGGCGAAATGCAGCTATAAGCTGTCCCGCCTGCTTGGCAACGGCAGGGGATCAGCTCGCTGGCGTCACCCCGTACATGTCCACCTGCCATCCTGCCGCGGTCAGCGGGAACGTCTTGATCGTACGCCGTATGCCGATCTGATAGATCGGCTGGAACAGCATGATCAGGTTCGCCTGGTCCACCATGATCCGTTGGTATTCCTTCCACATCTCGATCTGCTTCTGCTTGTCAGTCTCCGCCGCCGCACGATGCACCAGCTTCACCACGTCATCTGGCGGCACCCAATGCACGCGCTTCGCCACACGCTCCACCGTCGCCGCGGCCCAAAGTTCGCTCTCGATTGCCGGTGGATTCCAGAACGTCAGCGCCGATGTGGCGTGATAGGTCGTGTACTGCGTGCGGAATGTCACCGTATCGAGCGGCACCAGTTTCGCCACGATCCCCACCCGCGCCAGATCTGATTGCAGCTTCTGTGCCAAGACCTGAAACGTCGTGCCGGTGATCGCGCTGGTGCCGTATTGCAGGTCGAACTCGAACCCATTCGGATAACCGGCTTCCGCCAGGAGCTTCTTCGCCTTGTCGAGATCCTCGTGGAAACCGATCTCGCGCGCGATCTCTTCCGTTGAGCCGTTGGTGCCAATCGGCAGGAATGTCGCAGGTTTCACCGCATTGCCGGCCATCAGCGAATTCTTGATGCCATCATAATCGATGGCATAGCCGATCGCCTGGCGTGCCTGCTTGACCGCCAGCGCCTTGTTGAACGCGGGCTCCGAGGTCAGTGCCAGATATACAAAGTCGGTGCTGAACAGCCGATTGATCCAGATATCCTTGTTGTCCTTCAGCGTGGCGATCTGTTCCGGGATCAGGTTGAACGCCGCATCGACATCGCCGCGTTGCAGCGACAGAAGCTGCACCGCGCTGTCCGGCATGTGGCGAAAAACCACGCGCTCGAACGGCGGCTTGCCGCGCCAGTAGTGCGGGTTGGCTACAAGCTGGATCTGCGAGCTCTGCTCCCAGCGAACCAGGCGATAGGGGCCCGTGCCAACCGAGTTCTGGTCAAGCCAGGTACGCGCCTTGTCCTTTGTCCTGGCGTCGGGGCTCGCGTCCGCGCCATGTTCCTCCAGCAACTTCTGCTCACAGGCGACAAAACTTGGCGCCGCCAGGATGGTCAGGATTGGTTCGTCCGGAACCTTCAGCATCACGTCGATCGTCTTGTCATCGACTTTGTTGAAGCTCTCAACATTGGAGAGATACTGCGAGGGCTGATCACCGACATGCAGCTCGCGATTGAGCGAATAGACCCAGTCGTCCGCGGTCATCACGTTGCCGCTGGGGAACTTCACTCCCTCGCGCAGGGTAAAGCGCCATCCCTTGGCGTCGGGTGTTCGTTGCCATGATGTCGCGAGACATGGTTTGACGTTCACATAGTCGTCCGGGGTCATTGTGACGAGGCACTCGTAGCAGGCCGCGACGATCAACGGTGCGACATAATTCGACTCATGTGCCGGATCGAAAGTCACTGTGTCCGCGAAATCGATCGCAAGCACGATGGTGCCTTTGTGGCTTTGCGCATAGACCGGCGGCCCACTAAGAGATGCGGCGGTGAAAGCGGCGCTGCCGATACCGAGCACGCGCAACAGCTCGCGTCGATCGACCATCATGCCTGATCGCTTGTTCATTTCCGGACCCTACCCCTCGATTTTTATCGTGCGGACTATAGGGACCCGCGATAGGCCGGTAAATCGCCGCCTGCTGGATGATCGCATTTGGTACGCAAAACGTTTCCTCCAACGTCATTCCCGCGAAAGCGGGAACCCAGGAACGCCACAACCGGTGCTGCCCCCTGGGTGCCCGCATTCGCCGGCATGACGAATTAAATGCGATTATCTTGTCGCCGCCTCACGCCTTGGTTTGACACCCCTGATGCGATCGTCGAGATTTGCCGCAATAAGTGTTGGAGGAGACGGCGCGCAGATGCTTCGCTTTCTCGTTGCGCGCGTTACCACAATGCTGGTGATGGCGCTGCTCGCCACATTGGTGGTGTTCCTGATTACGAATACCGTGCCGGGCGACCCTGTGCTGGCGCAACTCGGCGACCAAGCCGCGTCCGATCCGGCATTCGTTGCGCAATGGCGGCACGATTACGGCCTCGATCGACCGTTGTGGGAGCGATATTTTATCTTCCTGAAGGGACTGAGCCATGGCGATCTCGGCAAATCCATCCACTCGCAACGCCCGGTGCTGGACGATATCGAGGAATACACGCCTGCAACGCTCGAGCTTGGCACCGTTGCCTTCATCCTGACGCTGATCGTCGGCATTCCGCTTGGCATTCTTGCGGCGGTAAAACGCGATTCCTGGATCGATCATCTTGCGCGCGTGGTGTCCCTGCTTGGCGTTTCGTCGCCCACATTCTGGTTGGCTTTCATTCTGCTGGCCGTCTTCTACGGCTATTTCCAGATCGCACCGGGACCAGGCCGGCTCGACCCGATCGCGTTGCCACCGCCGACTGTCACCGGCTTCTACCTGATCGATTCCGCGCTGGCCGGCGATTGGGACACGTTTCAGGACGCCGCGGCACATCTGGTGCTGCCGTCGATCGTGCTGGCCGCCGCAACAATAGGGCTGATCACACGCACGACACGGGCCAGCATGCTGGAAGCCATCCGGCAAGATTATGTGCGGATGGGCCGCGCCAAGGGTCTGCGCGAGCGACGCGTGATCCTTGGACACGTGCTGCCTAACGCACTCGTGCCGGTCGTAACGCTGGGCGGTCTGGCCTACGCAAATTTGCTCACCGGCGCGGTGCTGACGGAGACGGTGTTCGCCTGGCCAGGTCTGGGCCGCTACACGTTCCTCAGCGCCGCCGCGCTGGATTTTCCTGCGATCATGGCGATCACGCTGATCGTTGCAGTCACCTACCTGGTGGTGAATCTCATCACCGATATCAGCTATGCGCTGCTCGATCCCCGCGTGCGACAATGAGTGGGGCCTATGTTGTGGCCGCGGCCCAGCCGTTGCCTCGGTCGCGCTGGCAGCGTTTGCAGCGCCAGTACGCACTCGCCGCCATCGGTGCGGGGATCGTGGTCGTTTGGGTTCTGGTCGCGTTGCTTGCACCGCTGCTATCGCCGTACGCGCCAAATGCCGTCTCTGTCGGCACGCGGCTTCTGCCACCAAGTGCGATCCATTGGCTCGGCACCGACGAGCTTGGCCGCGACGTGCTATCGCGGTTGATCTATGGCGCGCGCATCTCGCTGGTGACCGGCTTTGTCGTCGTTACGGTGGGTGCGCTGATCGGCACGCTGCTCGGCGGCATTGCAGCCTACGCCGGCGGATTGGTGGAAGAGGCGATTATGCGCCTCACGGACCTGGTGCTGTGCTTCCCGCCAATCATTCTGGCCCTGGCCATCGGCGCGGCACTTGGCGTCGGCACCACCAACACCATCATTGCAATGCTTGTTGTCTGGTGGCCGAAATTCGCCCGCCTGGCACGCAGCCTGGTTCTGCAACAGCGGTCGCTGGAATACGTCGAAGCGGCACTCGTCGCCGGCTACGGTCCTGGACGCATTCTGCTGCGCCACATCATTCCCAACTCAATCGGTCCGTTGATCGTGCTGGTGACGCTGGATGTCGGCAACGCGATCATCATCTTCGCCGGCCTGTCGTTCCTGGGGCTTGGCGTCGTGCCGCCAACAGCGGAATGGGGCTCGATGATCTCCGAAGGACGCGAGCTGGTCGCGCAGTGGTGGGTGGCAAGCTTCCCCGGTTTCGCCATCCTTTCCATCGTACTTGGCTTCAATTTTTTGGGGGACGGCGTGCGCGACTGGCTCGATCCGCGGTCGCGGCAATTCTGATGGATAGCGCCGTCGCCCAACCGGTGCTGGAGGTCGATGACCTGCGCACCTGGTTCTACACCGATAACGGTCCGGCGCATGCGGTGGACGGCGTCAGCTTTTCCGTCGGTGCTGGCGAAACCGTTGGCATAGTCGGTGAATCCGGCAGCGGCAAAAGCGTTACCGCTCTGTCTGTGATGCGGTTGCTGGAAGAACCGGCGCGTATCGTCAGTGGCACAATCCGCTTCCGCGGTCGCGACGTGTTCGCGATGTCGCCGGGAGAACTGCGCGCGATGCGCGGCGGCGATGTCGCGATGGTGTTCCAGGACCCGATGACCTCACTGAATCCGGTGATCCGCATTGCGCACCAGCTCAGCGAGGCGATGACCATTCATGGCCACCCGCGTGCCGAGGCAACACGGCGCGGCATCAGTCTGCTCGGCAGCATGGGAATTTCGGCGCCTGAACGGGCGATGAGCAACTTTCCGCACCAGTTCTCCGGCGGCATGCGCCAGCGCGTCGTGCTGGCGATGGGCATGAGCAACGAGCCGGCATTACTGCTCGCTGATGAACCCACCACCGCTCTCGACGTCACGATCCAGGCGCAGATTCTCGATCTGCTGCAGACGCTGAACAAGGATTTCGGCACGGCAATTGTGCTGATCAGCCACGACCTCGGTGTGATCGCGACAATCTGCACGCGGGTGATCGTGATGTACGCGGGCGAAGTGGTGGAACAGGGTCCGACCGCGGATGTACTGGCCCATCCACGCCATCCTTACACCTGGGCATTGCTGAATGCGCGGCCCGGCCTCGATACCGATCGCGGCGATCGGCGATTGGTCACCGTCGAAGGCACGCCGCCCGATCCGCTGGACTTTCCAAAAGGCTGCCGCTTCGCGCCGCGCTGCCCATTTCGCCAAGCCATTTGCGACGAGCACCCGCCGCTGGTGGACATTGGCACCGAACGACTGTCGCGTTGCTGGCTATCGCGCGACGACACCATGCCGTTCGTGCGCCAGCCGCGTGCATCGCATGGCACCGCAGCCGAGCCGGTCGAGATACGCGCGCCAATCATGGAAGTGCGAGGCTTGGTCAAGCATTTTCGCCTGAGCAGCGGGATGCTCGCCAAGCCGCGTGTCGTGCACGCCGTTGACGGCGTCGATCTCACTATCGATCGCGGCGAGATCCTGGGCGTTGTTGGTGAATCAGGCTGCGGCAAGTCCACCCTCGCGCGCACGCTGTTGCGGCTGTATCGGCCGGACGAGGGCAGCATCCGCTTCGACGGGCAGGAGATCGCGCGCGCCTCCGCCGCCGAGATCCGCCCCTTGCGCAGACGGTTGCAGATGGTCTTCCAAAGCCCATACGCCAGCCTCAATCCGCGCATGACGGTGGACACGATGCTGGCGGAACCGCTGCGCTATCATGGCCTGACGGAATCCGCTGCGGCAACGCGACGCCGGATCGATGAACTGCTGGGCCTGGTCGGCCTTGGCTCTGCCGCACACGGACGCTATCCGCACGAATTCTCCGGCGGGCAGCGCCAGCGCATCTCGATCGCCCGCGCGCTTGCGCCGGAGCCGGACTTCATCGTCGCGGACGAACCGATTTCCGCCCTCGACGTCAACATCCAGGCGCAGATCGTCAACCTCATGATGGATCTGCGCGAGCGGCTCGGCCTGACCTACCTGTTCATCGCGCACGACCTGGCGATTGTGCGGCACATCAGCGATCGCATCATGGTGCTGTATCTGGGCCAGGTGGCCGAGGTCGCCCCGGCAGACGACCTGTTCACCGCGCCACTGCACCCGTATACACACTACCTGATTTCCGCGCAGCCGGCGCTGCATGGCCCGCAGAACGGCTCGCAGCGGCTGAAGCTGACCGGCGAACCTGCCAATGCGACCAATCCGCCATCCGGTTGCCGCTTCCGCACGCGCTGCCCGATTGCAAAAGACATCTGTGCCGAGCAACCACCGCCCATGCGCATGCTGCGACCGAGACACGAAGTCGCCTGCCACTTCGCCGGCGAGTTCCATTGATCGATGGCTTGACGGAACTTGCCGCACAGTCCCAAGGTTTCCATAGAAACGTGAAAGGAGCCAGAAATGGCTGCCCAGGTTCGGGAAGTACGTCCAGACTTTGTCGCCGAAATCTCCGGCTTTGACATGAGTGAGCGGCTCTCCAAGGAAGACGTCGCGATCATCCAGAATGCCATCGACCACCACCCGATACTGGTGTTCCACGGCCAGCACGTGACCAATGATCAGCAGATCGCGTTCAGCCACAACTTCGGCTCGCTCGCGCGCGCCACCGAGTATCAGAACGACCCGTCGAAGCGGCGGCTCGGCGGAGAGATGACAGACGCATCCAACCTCAGCGAGACCAGCGAGGTGCTCGGCGCCGGCGATCGGCGGCGTGTGAACAACCTTGGCAGCCGGCGCTGGCACACTGACGGATCGTTTAAGCGCCTATCAGGCAAGTACTCGCTGCTGTCGTGCCATACGGTGGTCGAGCATGGCGGACAGACACAGTTTGCCGATATGCGCACTGGTTATGATCTGCTGCCGGACAAGTTGAAGGAGCTGATCGCCGATCTGGTGGTGGAGCACAGCATTTTCCACTCCCGCGCCGTCGTCGGATTCAGCGGTTTTGCCGAGGAAGAGCAGAAGAGCCTGCCATCCGCACAGCATCCGCTGGTGAGGATCCATGGACCGACGGGGCGCAAGTCGATCTACGTGTCATCGCATGCATCGCACGTCGTTGGCTGGCCGGTCCCTGAAGGCATCGATCTGCTGTACGAGCTGATGGATCGCGCGACGCAGCCCGAGAATGTCTATACACATCAATGGCAGGTTGGCGATCTTGTGATGTGGGACAACCGCTTCACCATGCACCGCGCGCGTCGCCACTATCCCGAGACCGCCGTGCGCGATATGAGGCGCACGACGATCGAGGAGGATGTGCCGCCGCTGGAGCAGGCAGCCTGACGCTCAGTAACTCGGCTTGGTGACGAACGGGGTAAGCTGAAGCTCGTGCGTCCAGCACGAGCGGTCCTGAGTATGCAGATACCAGAACGCCTCGGCGATCTTCATCGGGTTCATCACCAGGTCTGGCTGGTTCTGCACTTTCGGCAATGCGTGCGTGCCAGGTGAGTTGATCGTGCCATCGATCACGATGTTGGCGACGTGGATGCCGAATTCCGAGTATTCCTCGGTGAGCACCTGCGCCAGCGTGCGCATCATGACGCGAGGATAGTAAAGCGACTTTCCAGTCTTCCGCTTGGTTCCCCGCAGAGACTTCGAGTTGTTCGAAAAGAAGAACGAGCCCGACCGCTTCTGCCGCATTGCTGGTAGCACCTGTTTGGCGACCAGGAATGGCCCACGGCAGGCGATGTGCTGGGTAACGTCGAACATCTCCACCGGGATGTATTCCAGGAGTTCCTTGTCCGGCGGCAGGTCACGCCCCTCCAGGTAACCGGCGTTGTAGATCAGCACGTCGGGGTCACCACCGTCACGGCGGATGATGTCGAATGCCGTGGCGACGGAGCCCTGTGACGACAGGTCCAGTTCGACGATCGTGCAGTCGCCGCGCTGTTCGCGGATCGCCGCTGCGAGGCCCGAGGCATTGGCCTCGGTGCGTGTGGTCAGAACGACGAAGAAGCCCTCCTGGGCGAATTTCTGCGCGATCGCGCCGCCAACACCCCAGCGCACGCCGACAGGCAGATGGCTGTCGTCCAGCACCTTGCCGTGCGCCAGTTTCGTGTTGCGCCCGTCGGATTGCCATTTGGACGTGGCGCCGACCACTACAGCGACCGGCTTGCCGTTGGTGTTCTTCATGTCAGGCTCCTCGGTTCCAGCCCCACCAGGTGGACAACGCATCGCCCATGACGAGGCGCTTGTCGCCTTCGCTGAGCCACGGCAGTTCGGTCAACATCGTCACGCATTGCCGCCAGGAGCATGGCATCTTGGTGATGTCCGTGCCCCAGAACATTCGCTGCGGCCCGAATGCATCGTAAATCTGCCGTAGATACGTCTGCATGATCGGAAACGGATATGCCTCCGCCGAATATCCCGACGCGCCCGTCGCCTTGACCGCTACATTCGGGAATTTTGCCAACGCCACAAGCTGCGGCATGTGCGTCATCGCCGCATGGTCCTTCAGTGTCGTCAGACCGCCGCGGCCGCCGAGGTGATCGATCGTCAACCGCAGACCAGGATGGCGTTCGGCAATCCGCCCGATCTCCACCAATGAATCGGTCGCCAGCATTGCGATCGGCACGCTGGCCTTCTCGGCCTCCGCCCACAACCAATCCAGCGTTCCGTCCGCCAGCCATGTGCGTGCCGGATCGTGCAGGAACGTGTAGCGCAGCCCTAGCATGCCTGGCTGATCGCGCCATCCCGCGATGCGAGCGCGCGAACCTGGCTGGTCGAGCGGCAACGCTCCCAGGATAGCAAACCGCCCCGGATAGTTCCGGTACTGCCGCAAACGCCATCTCGGTCGAATTCGGATCCCATCCCGGCGGATAAATCACCGCGGCAGCCACGCCGCCCTCATCCATCAACGGAATGACCTCTTCCGGCGTGAAATGCATCACCTGCCGGTGCGAGAGATTGCTGGGCAGACCCGTCCCCCACAGATGGATCTGCGCATCTACGATCTGCATTGTACCGCTCGCCCTCAGGGATGCGGTCCCCAAGGCGCGGCGTGCAGCAGTTTCACTTCCTGCGTCATCACCAGCGGACGAAACTTGCGGGCCATGAGAAACTCCTGCCTTGGACATAGCCTACCGTAGCACCACGACGTTGCCAGGACGATAGCAACATGTCCTCGACCTTGTGGCGCTGTCGATACACCTTGACACCTTGCCAGCCCCGCAGCCGATGATTTTCGCCAAGGAGGTGCCTCACGATGACCATCACCATTACCGCCTTTGAACGGTCACCCGATGGCGGCAGGGGGCTGGCGCGTGATACGCGCGTTCGCTGGGCGCTTGAAGAAGTGGGCCAGCCTTACGAGGTTCGCCTGGTTTCGTTCCGTGCCATGAAGGAACCCGCGCATCGGGCGCTGCATCCTTTCGGCCAGATTCCAACCTATGAGGAAGGCGATCTCGCCCTGTTCGAGACTGGCGCGATCGTCTTCCATATCGCCGAGTGCCATACGGGCCTGCTGCCGGATGAGGCCAACGCCCGGGCGCGCGCAATCACATGGATGTTTGCCGCACTCAATACGGTGGAGCCGCCGATCCTTGAACTCGCAACCGCCAGGCTCCTGGAGGGCGACAGGACCTGGTATGAGGAACGCCTGCCTCTCGTCGAGGATCGCGTCCGCGACCGGCTGGACCAACTTTCCAATCGCCTGGGCGATGCCGACTGGCTCGATGGTGCGTTCAGCGCGGGCGACCTGATGATGGTGTCGGTGCTGCTCAGGTTGAAATCATCGGGCATTCTGGACGAATATCCGAACCTGGCTGCCTATGTCACGCGCGGCGAAGCGCGGCCTGCCTATAAGCGGGCTTTCGACGCTCAACTGGCGGTTAACACCGGCAAGCCACCGACCGGCTGATTGAGGTCCGTTTTGCGCTCGAAGTCGTCATCCGCATGTTTCGTTCAGTTTATGGGTCCTGACCCTGGTGCTCAGGCGCTATCCCTCATGTCATTCCTGCGAAAGCAGGAACCCAGGGTGAGGTCTGTAGCCCTGGGTTCTCGCGTTCGCGGGAATGACGGCGAAGTTGGTGGATCATCCGTGTGAGTTGGAGCATTAGATACGTTGCACTCCTGCGAGCCGTGAATGTCGGGGGAACCGGCAAGCTCCCAATGACCGAGTTGAAAGCCATGTGTGCGCAGGCAGGGTTCACCGTTGTCGAAACATACATCGCCAGCGGCAACGTGGTGTTCAACAGCGAGCTGTCCTCGGCGGACGTGAGGGCCGCCCTTGAAGAGAAGCTGCGAGCGTATGCCGGGAAGCCTGTCGGTGTTGCCGTACGCACCGCGGCGGAAATGCAGGCTGTCCTGGACAATAATCCGTTCAAGAGGAAGTCACCGAATTACACCGTCGCTATCTTTCTTGACGAATGTCCCCCGTCTGACGCGTTGGACAGAGTGGCAGGACATACGGACGAGGCAATGCGGCTGGGCACGCGAGAGATCTATGTCCATTATCCTATCGGGATGGGACGTTCGAAGTTGAAGATCTTTGCGGCGAAGGACGGCACCGCGCGTAACATGAACACTATCGCCAAGCTTGTGGACATGGCCCAAAAATAACGGAAAGTGGCATTCCTCAGAGGACTGGAATTGCACCAATGACATCGCCATGACCGGCCCCCTTGCCGGCCTTCGTATACTGGATCTGACCACAGTGCAGATGGGTCCGTGGTGCACACGCATCCTGGCCGACTTCGGCGCCGACGTAATCAAGGTGGAGGCGCCGGAAGGCGATTCGAACCGCTACACCGGCGTACCGCGTCATCGCGGCATGAGCGGCACCTTCCAGCACAATGCGCGTGGCAAGCGCAGCATCGCGATGGACCTGAAGCAGCCCGCCGCGCGGGAAGCTCTGTTGCGGCTGGTGCCCACGGTAGAGGCGTTCGTCTCGAACATCCGTCCGCAGGCGTTGGCTCGTCTGGGGCTGGGTTATGAGGCGGTGAAGCAGGCCAACCCGTCCATTGTTTATCTCAGTATGGTCGGCTACGGCACTCGAGTGACAATTTTTTCCGCCGCCCCGGGACCTATGGCTACGGCGACGACGCAATACGGTTTGCTTTCTTCAGCAAGGCGGCGCTGGAGTTCATGTTACAGGCCAACAAGCGGCCCGACGTGATTCACTGTCATGACTGGCCGACCGGGCTGGTTCCAGTGCTGCTTTATGAGATTTACCAGCACCATGGGATGCATGACCAACGGGTCTGCTTCACCATGCACAACTTCCGTCATCAAGGACAGGTCGGGGGCGAAGTCCTTCGGGCGACCGGGCTAGGCCGCCCCGAGCATTTTTTCCACTATGACCGGTTGCGTGACAACCATCACCATGGCCTGCTCAACTTGGCCAAGGCAGGTATCGTCTACTCCAATTTCGTCACGACAGTATCAGACCGCCATCGATGGGAAACGGCCACCTCGGACCAGAACTTTGGACTGGGCCACACGTTGTGGACCCATGACAGCAAATACGGTGGCGTCCTGAATGGTGTCGATTACGATGTATGGAACCCTGAAATCGATCCGCTCATTGCGCGGCGCTACGGCATCAACTCGCTGGCTGGCAAATACGAAAACAAACGCGCTCTGCGGAATCGATTTTGGCTGCGCGACGGGTTCAAGCCAATCGTGGCTTATGTCGGGCGACTTGATTCGCAGAAGGGCGTCGACCTGCTTAGGCACGCCGTATATTACACGTTGAGACATGGTGGACAGTTTGTCTTGCTGGGACCATGCGCCGAACCGGCCATCGATCGTCAATTCTGGCAGCTTAGGCACGAGTTGAACGACAATCCGGACTGTCACCTGGAGCTGCGGTTCGACGCGGAATTGGCTCACCTGGTTTATGCAGGTGCGGACCTCCTGCTCGTGCCTAGCCTGTTCGAACCCTGTGGTCTGGTGCAGATGATTGCGCTGCGCTACGGCACAGTACCTGTGGTCCGAGCCATCGGCGGCCTTGCGGATACCGTATTCGATCGCGACCATTCCCCGCGCCCACCAGATGACAGGAATGGCTTCGTGTTCGAACACGCCGACCACCAGGGGGTGGAGTCAGCACTACAGCGCGCGCTCGACCTCTGGTACTGTCATCAAGGCGAATTCCGCAACCTAATGTTGAACGGCATGCGCTACGATTATTCGTGGAACGACCCCGGCCAGCACTACATCGACATCTATCACCACATCAGACGCAAGTGAGTATCATGTCCGATACCCTCCCCAATGTCGTCAATGACCTGCCGAACATTTGCGGCGAAGAGGGACGCATTCGCGATGCGATCCAGGCTGCGTCGGGTCAGCCAGTATATCCGCACAGCAACGGTGTGGACTTCCCGCACATCCGCAGCACGTTTGCCGTTGCGCTGCATATGCACCAGCCGCTGATCCCATTCGGCAGTGACCTGCGCACCGCGGAGATCGCCAGCAACCTGAAGCAGATGATGGAGAGCGGCAGCGACGAACAGCGGGGCAACGCCGCTGTCTTCCGCTGGTGTTACAAGCGCATGGGTGAGTTCATCCCACAACTGGTCGACCAGGGATGCCAGCCGCGCGTGATGCTTGATTATTCGGGCACACTGCTTTGGGGCATGCGCAAACTCGATTTTTCCGACGTGATCGATGCGCTGCGCGTCATTACCTGCGACACGCGGTATCGCGACAAGGTCGAATGGCTGGGATCGGGCTGGGGTCATCCGGTTGCACCATCAACGCCGGTCCAGGATTATCGTCTGCATCTGCTGGCATGGCAGCATTACTTTGCCTCGCTGTTCGGCCTGGAGGCTTTGCAGCGAGTACGCGGCTTCTCACCCGCCGAGATGGCCCTCCCTAACCACCCCGATGTCGCCTATGAGTTCGTCCGTTCTCTGCGCGAATGCGGCTACATCTGGGTTTTGGTGCAAGAGCATACCATTCAGCGTGCCGATGGCACTGCGCCGGAGCATAAGCATCTGCCACACCGTCTCGTGTGCAGGAACTCTCGCGGCGAGGCAGCCGAAATCATTGCGATCATCAAGACCCAAGGCAGCGACACGAAGCTGGTTGCGCAGATGCAGCCGCTGTACGAAGCACGCGGTCTTTCGCGATCAATGTTGGGGGGGCACTCCGTCCCGCCGCTCGTCACACAAATTGCCGACGGCGAAAATGGCGGGGTGATGATGAATGAGTTCCCGCCGAAATACCTGCAGGCCATGGCGGAATGCTCGGGATCAGATGTTCCGGTGATGAACGTCACGGAATATCTGGAACAATTGTTCGCGCTGGGGATCAGGACGAGCGACCTGGCTATGGTGCAGCCGGTGCAGCAAAGCCGGATCTGGGCTCGCTTCAGCCCAGGTGATGGCGAAGGCAAACTCGCAGCCGTTCTTGAGGAACTGCATAAGGAAGACTCCTCGTTTCATGTCGATGGCGGAAGTTGGACGAACGACATCTCCTGGGTGAGAGGCTACGAACGCTTGCTTGGACCGATGGAGGAGGTCAGTTCGCTGTTCCACGAAAAGGTGCTGAAGGCCCAGATCTCGACCAACGAGCCGCGCTATCGCAATGCGTTATTCCATCTGTTGAGCTGCCAGACCAGTTGCTACCGCTATTGGGGCGAAGGTGCTTTCGTCGACTACGGAACCGAGATTTGCCGACGCGGCAAGGAGATCTTTATTCACGACTTCTGACCGTACCGCTGCCTGACAGAGACAAGACCGGTGGCAAATTTAATCGCGGTAGGGACGCCCATTACTGGGCGCCCCTACCGCGATTTACCAGTGAGACCGGGCCCCATTGCCGCGCCACCATTCGATCGTTGCAGCGGACCATGCAATTCAACGCAGAGATCGCGAAGGTCCGCGAAGCTCGCGAAGAAGAAGATTTCCTGCTCTTTCGGACGACGGTGCGAAGCGCCCAAACTGTTCTCCGCGAGCTTCGCGTCCCTTCGCGCACTCTGCGTTGTATTCGCTCCGCACGCACCGCCCTCGCCATGGCATGCTGAAGTTTGCCAGCTTGGTCCACGACGACCGCATGCATCGCACGACAACCCAGCAAGCTCACCCCGCCCCCAGTCGCCCTCGAGCCGTCGCCCGCCATGACACGGTCGTGCCGGCGACGCATCAGAGGGTTGAGCCGCTGGCATTATACCAATCCTCAGAATGCCTGACCGATGATGGTCCATTGTCGATGGGCGATGGACATGATCTTCCAAGGCTGATCCACGAGCCTGTTCCAGGCATCGCAGCAAATGTCGACGATGTTGTCGAAGCCTGTGAAGATACGATTGGACAGCCAATTCTGCCGCATGAACTGCCAGACGTTCTCCTGCGCGTTGAGTTCCGGCGAGCGCGGCGGGAGCGGCAGCAGCGAGATGTTGCTGGGCATCTGCAGACACTTGGCCCCATGCCATCCCGCCTGGTCGAGGATAATGATGGCGTGCGCCCCAGAAGCGACGCAGGTGGCAATCGCGTCGAGGTGAAGTTGCATGGCCTCGCTGTTACAGCTCGGCACCACGATGGCGGCGCCCTTCCCCAGCGCCGGACATACCGCGCCGAACAGATAGGCCGATTGCGTTCGTTGATCATGTGTGGCCCGTGGGCGAGACCCCTTCCTGGCCCAGCGGTAGGTGAGCTTGTTCTTCTGGCCTACCCGCATCTCGTCCTGGAACCAGATCTCTATCGGTGTGCCAGGTACGAGCGTCCGGCGGATTTCCGCCACGCGGTCGGCGAAGTTTTTTTAAATGCTTCCATGGCTTCGGCGTCCTGCTTGTAGGCTCTCGGCCGAGCACTGAGGTGGGCAAAGCCCAACCGCTTCAGCGCGCGGTAGACCGTGTCGTCCGACACCTCGATGCCAAACTCCTCATGCAGCAGCGCGATCAGGTCGCAGGCCCGCCAGCGCACCACACCGTGCACTGCCGGGATCGGACCCTCCTCGACCACACGGACGAGAAATGCCCGATGCTCTTCGTCAAGCTTCGCCGGTGCGCCAGGCGAAGTCAGGTTGATCAGGCCATCCGGACCAAGCTCGTTGAACCGGATCACCCAGTCTCGCAACGTTTGACGGTCCATCCCGCCAATCCGTGCCGCTTCCGCTCGAGGCGCACCATCCAGGATCGCCGCTATCGCCAACAGCCGCCGGGCCTGGGCCACATCCTTCGTGCGTGTCGCAACTCGCCGCAACTCCGCCGACGTGAAGTCCTGCCGCACTACAATCGCCTGGCTCATGGCAAACCTCCTCAGTTTGCCAGCTTGAATCACGCCTATGCCGATTCGGGAATCCGCGAACATTCGAGAGTCACCAACTCAGCGGATTGGTATTAGCCGTTCTTTAACGACTGCCCTGCTCTATCCGGCTTGGAAAGCCGCGGGAGCCGCCAAATGGCGTGGGCAGATTACACCGGCCGCAAGTCCCTCGAAGCAATCGCTGCCAGTGCCGAGGGCCGCGGTGACGGCCTGGCCAAGACACTCGGCCCGCTGTCGCTCGTCGGCCTCGGTATCGGCTGCATCATTGGTGCCGGCATTTTTGTACTCACTGGCAAGGCCGCTGCCAATTACGCCGGACCGGCAATCTCACTATCCTTCGTGCTGGCGGGCATAGCCTGCGCATTCGTCGGTCTCTGCTATGCCGAACTTGCCGCGATGATCCCGGCCTCAGGCAGTGCCTATACATATACCTATGCGACGATCGGAGAGATATTCGCCTGGATCATCGGCTGGGATCTGGTGCTGGAGTATGGAATGGGCGCGGCGACCGTCGCCGTCGGCTGGTCCGGTTATGCGCTGAGCCTGCTTGCCAGCTTCGGCATCCAATTCCCGCCTGAGTGGGCGCAGGCAACCGGCGAGGTCGTGAAGCTCGCCGACGGCACGTCCGGCGCCGCCATCCTGAACCTTCCTGCAGTGTTCGTTGTTGCGGCGCTGACCATCCTGTTGATGCTGGGCACCAAGGAGTTGGCGCGCGTCAACAACGTCATGGTGGCTTTCAAGCTGTTCGTCGTGGCCATCGTCATTCTGGTTGGGTCGATGTACATCGATCGGGCGCATTGGGTGCCGTTCATCCCGCGTAACACCGGCACCTTCGGCGAGTTTGGCTGGAGCGGCATCTTGCGCGGCTCCTCTGTGGTGTTCTTCGCCTATATCGGCTTTGACGCGGTCTCGACAGCCGCTCAGGAGGCCCGCCGCCCGCAAACCGACATGCCGGTCGGCATTCTTGGCTCCCTGATCATTTGCACGGTCCTCTACATCCTTATGGCGCTGGTCATGACCGGCATGGTGTCCTACCAACAGCTTGGCGTTCCGGACCCAGTGGCCGTGGCGATGGACCAGACCGGTATCGGCTGGCTGTCCATCCTGGTGAAGTTCGCCGCACTCGCCGGGCTGACAACGGTGATCTTCGTCCTGCTGTTTGGTCAGGCGCGCATCTTTTTCTCAATGGCCCGCGACCGGCTATTGCCGCCTTTTTTCAGCAATGTGCATCCGCGATTTCGTACTCCATTCGCCAGCCAGGCGTTGATCGGATTGATGGTGGCGCTGATCGCGGCCTGCTTCCCGATTGGCTTGCTCGGAGAGATGGTCAGCATCGGCACGTTGTTCGCCTTCCTGCTGGTATGCGGTGCGGTGTTGCATCTGCGGCGCAGCGCGCCGCTGGCAGCGCGTCCGTTTCGCACACCTGGTTCACCGTGGGTGCCACTGCTGGGCATAGGTTTTTCTTTGCTGCTGATGCTTGGACTGCCGCTCGCGACCTGGATGCGCCTGATCGTCTGGCTCGCCATCGGACTTATCATCTACTTTGGCTACGGTCATCAGCGGGCCAACATCGTGGCAGCGGCTGACGACTGAACACGTCACCTAGCCAGTTGGACCACCATCCGTGCCGCCGCAGAGGCAATCCGCTCCACAGTCGCTACGTCCACTGCGTGCGGGAAACGGTCCTGCGGCAGGTGGAACAGCGGATTGCCGCCGACCAGACTAAGATAACGCCCACCGGCGCGATGAATGTCGCGCGTTTCACCGCTCGGCGCTTGCGTCTTCGGTGCGAGCGCATGTTCAACGGCAGGCAGTTTGCGCGCGGCCAACGCGCGCAAGTCGTCGTCCGCCGACATCACCGTCAGTTTGCCACCGGCGGCACCGAGATTGGCGCCCCAATGCACCCACAGTGCCGTGCGCTCCAATCCGGGCCGCCGCGCCAGGAATTCGTCGAGCCCAAGATGGCCAAGTTCATGTCCGCTATTCGCAGTCATCATTACGTCGCAGGCAGGTGGTTCTGAAACCAGCGCGCGGAGGCATTCCAGCCAGCAAACCAATCCGCCGCCACGTTCAGCCGTTGATTGCCACCATGAACTGCGAGGCGTCATCACGACCAATGGCGGACGCGTCCTATCAGCGCCTGGTATGCTGACGACAATGTTGCGCGCTGATGCCGGCGTCCGCTGATAATGCGCGACGACCCGCGCAGCATTGCCTCGCACGGGCTCCGCGACGTGAATCGCAGGCGCGCCATACGGTTCGCGAAACTGCTCCGCGTTCAGCAGGCCAAGGCCCGGATGCAAGCCCTGGCAAACGATAACCAGCGCGCGATACGACGCGTTGCGCCGCAATGTCCGATACTCGCCGCTATATGCTGCATGCGGCGACAGTTGCACCACACCGATATCCACTCCGATCGTGCCACTGATCCCTTCG
>CAVTEC010000057.1:0-14837 GCA_963733475.1 uncultured Alphaproteobacteria bacterium
GGATCGTCACGAAGGCCAGCGACAACACGATCGGGCGAACGCTAAAAAAAATGTTCTCAAACCGCACCTGAAGCAACAATGGGTCATTCCGCCGGCCTCCAGTGCCGCGTTCGTGGCGGCGATGGAGAATATCCTGGCCGTCTATACCAGGCCGCATGACCCCGACCGGCCCCTGGTTTGCCTGGACGAGACCTCGAAGCAGCTGATCCGGGAGACCCGCTTGCCGGTGCCGATGAAGCCGGGACGGCCGGCACGCGTCGATTACGAGTACGAGCGCAATGGCACCGCCAATATCTTCATGCTGTTCGCTCCACTGGAGGGCTGGCGGCATGTCGAGGTGACGGACCGCCATGCCGCCGCGGATTACGCCGCCATCCTTCGGGATCTGTCGGATCGGTACTGTCCCGATGCCAGCAAGATCGTTCTGGTTCAGGACAATCTCACTACGCACACCGCCGCCTCGCTATATGCGGCCTTCGAACCAGCCGAGGCGTACCGCCTCGCGCAACGCTTCGAATGGCACTACACGCCGAAACATGGCAGTTGGTTGGACATGGCCGAGTCCGAACTCGGCGTTCTGTCGTCACAGTGCCTGGATCGGCGCATCGAGGATAAAGACAGCCTCATCCAGGAAGTCGCCGCCTGGAGCAAGCATCGAAACAAGCACCACGCCAAGGCCAACTGGCAGTTCACGAATGAGAATGCGCGGG
The DNA here is from genome assembly GCA_963733475.1 of uncultured Alphaproteobacteria bacterium. GTDB lineage: Bacteria > Pseudomonadota > Alphaproteobacteria > Acetobacterales > Acetobacteraceae > JAMXLO01. Next base: position 711 of record CAVTEC010000057.1, read on the forward strand.
TAAAACTCCAACGCCTTTACCCGTCACTTTAATTGACTCGGGCGACTAGTCGCCCGCGTCATTGAACCTGACGGCAGTTTGTGACTCACTCGCAACGTCGTCAACGTTGCCAGGATTCGGGACATGTCAGAGGTCGTCGTGAAGAAGTATGTGGTTCGGCTGGACGCGGAGGAACGCGCGCGGCTGGAAGCGCTTATCGGCAAGGGCAAACATTCGGCCAGCGCGATCCTCAGGGCACGCATCTTGCTCAAGGCAGACATTTCCGAGGTCGGCGAAGCCTGGAGCGACGGCCGTATCGTGAAGGCCCTCGACACCAGCCTCGCGACCGTCCACAGGGTTCGCCAGTGTCTGGTTGAGGAGGGGCTCGACGTAGCGCTCGCCCGTAAGCCCCGCGCGAGACCGTCGATCCTGCGGATCTTCGACGGCGAAAAGGAAGCCAGACTGATCACGCTGGCCTGCTCCAAGCCTCCGGCCGGGCACGCGAAATGGTCGCTGCGCCTGCTGGAACAGCAGGTCGTGGAACTGGGGATCGTCGCCAAGGCCAGTGACAACACGATCGGGCGGACGCTAAAAAAAACCTTCTCAAACCGCACCTGAAGCAACGGTGGGTCATTCCGCCGTCGGCCAACGCGGCGTTCGTGGCCGCGATGGAAGAGGTGCTGGAGGTTTACACGAGGCCGCGTGATACAGCCCGGCCCTTGGTTTGTCTTGACGAGACCTCGAAACAACTGATCCGGGAAACTCGCGCGCCGTTGCCGATGAAGCGTGGTCAGCCGAGGCGCGTCGATTATGAGTACGAACGCAACGGCACCGCCAATCTGTTCATGCTGTTCGCGCCGCTGGAAGGTTGGCGGCATGTCGAGGTGACGGATCGCCATGCCGCCGCCGATTATGCCGCCATGCTTCGCGACCTGTCGGACCGATATTTCCCCTCAGCAAACAAGATCGTTCTGCTGCAGGACAATCTCAGCACCCATACCGCGGCGTCGCTGTACGCCGCCTTCGCACCGGCCGAGGCGCGCCGTCTCGCCGAGCGGTTCGAGTGGCACTACACGCCGAAGCACGGCAGTTGGCTGAACATGGCGGAGTCAGAACTCGGCGTTCTGTCATCGCAATGTCTGGATCGACGGATCGAGGACAAAGGCAGCCTTGTCGAGGAAGTCGCCGCCTGGCGTGAACATCGAAACAAACATCACGCCAAGGCCAACTGGCAGTTCACCAATGAGCATGCCCGGATAAAACTCAGACAACTCTACCCGTCACTTTGAATAACTCGGGCGACTAGTGTTCAGACGTTATCGGATGATTCGCTGGCACTACCCTCTCGTCATTCCTGCGAAAGCAGGAACCCAGGGCGAGGTCAGTTTCGGCGGCCCTGGGCTCCCGCGTTCGCGGGAATGACGATGGAGCTGGTGGATCATCCGTATAAGTCGGAGCACTAGTGGACGGTCCTACCGGTAACGGCGCGACAGCCGCCATAGGTTGCGACTGTCGCCATGCTCTCCACCTGCCACCGCTTGACCGAGAAGGACACGCTCAGCCCCTCCGGCGTGCACAACGTCAGTACCACGTCGCCGTTGTCCGCATGCGCCATGTTCCACGTATCCACAGCATGGCGGCTGCCCGCCTCAACAGCCGGCATCGCGGTAAGTACCTGAGCTCAGACAGCTCCGTGGCAAAGACAGCGATATCTTCTGCCCCGTCGCATCACGCAAAAGCAGGATGACGCATGAACCATCCGGCGACAGCCGCACACCATTCAGTTCGGTTGCGTCAATCCTGCTGCGTTCGCTCATAGCGCGGCAGCGACCGCCTTGGTTTCGGTGTAGAGTTCCATAACCTCCTTGCCCATTTTACGACCCCAGCCGGACTCCTTGTAGCCGCCAAACGGCAAGGCCACGTCGCCGAAGTTATGCGTATTGACCCAGACGGAACCTGCCTGGATCCGGCGTGCCAGCTTGTGAGCAATCCCCAGATCGCGCGTCCAGATGCTCGCGGCGAGACCGTAATTCGTGTTGTTGGCCTCGCGTGCGATGCGGTCCGGATCGTCATCGTCGAACGGTATCGCACACACGACCGGTCCGAAGATTTCGTTGCGCACCACGGACATCTCCGGCCGCGTATCGGTCAGCACGGTCGGAGCGACGAAATAACCCGAGTTGCCGACACGATCGCCTCCCACCACGACGCGCGCACCCTCACGGCGGCCGGAATCAAGGAAGCCCGTCACGCGCGTGAACTGCTCCTCGGAAACCAAGGGTCCCATCTGCGATTCCGGATTGAGGCCTGGCCCGACCTTGATCTTAGCCGCCTCAGCCGCAACGCCTTCCATCAGCCGATCAAACACGCGCTTATGCGCATGGAGCCGCGATCCCGCCGTGCAGCACTGGCCCATGTTGAAGAAGATCGCATTGGCAGTGCCAGCGATCGCAACGTCCATATCGGCATCCGGGAACACGATCGCCGGCGACTTGCCGCCGAGTTCCAGCGAGACTTTCTTCAGATTGCCTGCCGCAGCCTGAACGATCAGCTTGCCGACTTCGGTGGAGCCGGTGAAGGCCACCTTGTCAACGCCGGGATGAGCCGCCAGCGCCGCGCCTGCGGTCTCGCCAAAGCCGGTTACAATATTGACCACGCCAGGGGGAAAGCCGACCTCCTGGATCAACTGGCCGAGACGCACGGCGGACAGCGGCGTCTGCTCGGCCGGCTTCAGCACGATGGTGCATCCTGCCGCCAGCGCCGGCGCCGATTTCCAGGCAGCCATCATCAGCGGGAAGTTCCACGGAATGATCTGCCCAACGACGCCGACCGGCTCGCGCAGCGTATACGCATGCCAGTTGCCAGGTGCGGATATGGGCACCGTCTCGCCATTCAATCGTGTCGCCCAACCGGACATGTAGCGGAACATCTCGTACGAGCCGGGCACATCGACCGCTCGTGCATCGCGAATGGGTTTGCCATTGTCGAGCGCTTCCAGCGCGGCGAACTCTTCGGCCTTCGCCTCCAGCGCATCACCCAGCCGCCAGATCAACTTGCTGCGCTCCAGCGGCGACATGCGCGGCCATGGACCTGTCTCGAACGCCTCGCGCGCCGCGGTGACAGCACGATCGATGTCCACCGCATCGCCTTCCGCCGCCTTCGCGATCGGCTGTCCGGTCGAGGGATCGAACACATCAAAGGTCTTGCCGGACGCGGCCGCCACCCATTGGCCACCGATCAGCAGACGGAGCGGCTCGGCGATGAACCGCACGGCATGGTTGGGCACAGGGGCCGGTTGCAGCATGGCGTTCATCGCTCTTCTCCCTTATTTCGTAATATCCTGATGACTATAGCGCCGGACAGGACATAAGTCATCCCCGAGCGCGTGCATCCTGAATTGCCTGCCAGATCCGCTGTGGCGTTGCCGGCATGTCGATATGTTTGATGCCGAATTCCGACAGCGCATCGACCAGGGCGTTCATGACGGCCGGCAAAGATCCGGCGCATCCCGCCTCGCCACAGCCTTTGGCGCCGAGCGGATTGGTGCGCGCCGGTACCGGATGGCTCTCGAAGCCAAGCGAAGGCATGTCCGATGGCCGCGGCAGCCCGTAATCCATGAACGATCCGGTGAGTAATTGGCCACTCTCGTCGTAGACCAGCATTTCGGTCAGGGCCTGTCCTACGCCTTGCGCGATGCCACCATGCGCCTGCCCTTCGACCAGCATCGGATTCACCAGGACGCCGAAGTCGTTCACCGTGTTGTAGCGCACGATATCAACCACACCCGTTTCCGGATCGAGTTCCACCTCGGCGATATGACAACCATTGGGGAACGCCGACGGCACGCCCTTGAAGATGTGGCTTACATCCAGTGTTGTTGGCACGTCTTCCGGCAAGTCGACTGACTCCATTTGGAGTCGCGCGGCCAGCTCCAGGATGCCGATACCGATATCGGTGCCAGTGACGCTGAATCGCCCGCGCGAAAATTCAATGTCGGCCACTGATGTTTCCAGCAAATGCGCCGCAAGCTGCTTGCCGCGCTCGATCACCAGCTCGCTGGCCGCGACGATCGCGCCACCACTTTGCATCATGGAGCGAGACCCCCCGGTGCCACCACCTGCAATCAGTTCGTCGGAGTCGCCTTGCAGCAGCTTAATTCGGTCGAAGGGAATGCCAAGCCGATCGGACAGCACTTGCGCAAAAGGAGAAGCGCGACCCTGGCCGTAGTCCAACGTGCCGGTGATTATCGTGACACTGCCGTCCGGCTCGAAACGGATGCCGCCCATTTCGTTGCCAGCATCGGCCGTCACTTCCAGGTAGTGGCCGATGCCACGTCCGCGCACCAGGCCGCGCGCGCGGCTGTCCGCCCGGCGCGCCGGATAGCCGTCCCAATCGGCGGCATGCAGCGCCTTCTCCATCACCGTCGGGAATTCGCCGCCGTCGTACAGCATTCCGGACGGTGCGCGATACGGCATCTGCTCCGGTTGAATGTGATTGCGCCGGCGCAATTCGATCGGGTCAATGCCCCTTTCGCGCGCTGCCGTCTCCACAAGGCGTTCCATGTAGTAGTTGCCTTCAGGACGGCCAGCACCACGATAGGCACCAACTGGTGTTGTATTGGTGAAGATACAGCGCGTTGAGACCTCGATCATCGGCGTCCGATAGACGCCGATGATGTTCTTCACCGTGTTCAGCGTTGGAGAAATCGTGGTCGCGTTGCTCAACCAGGCACCGATATTGCCGAGGCCGGTGATGCGCAGGGCGAGGAAAGTGCCATCGGCATCCAGCGCCAGTTCGGCGGTCATTTCGTGGTCACGGCCATGGCTGTCGGACAGGAAACTTTCCGACCGTTCATCAGTCCACTTCACCGGCGTGCCGAGCACGCGCGCGGCGTGCAGCAGGCAGACATATTCCGGGTATGCCGACGCCTTCATGCCGAACGAGCCACCGACATTGCCGGTCAGCACGCGAATTTTCTCCGCCGGTACGCCCATGATGCCGCTCAGCAGATTGCGCTGGCCGAATACGCCCTGGCAGCCGAGACGAAGGACCAGACGATCGCTGTCTGCTTCGTAATCGCCGATGGCGGAACGGGGCTCCATCGGACACACGACGATGCGGTTGTTGCGCATTGGCAGCCGCGTAACGTGCGCAGCACCTGCAAACGCCACGGCAACCTGCTCGCTGTCCCCGTAGTGGAAGTCCATACACAGATTGCCTAGCGCAGCTTCGTGCAGCAGAGGCGCATCGATGGCCGCGGCCGCGCTGGCCGTGGTGACCGCAGGCAACGAGTCGATATCGGCAAACACCAGTTCCGTGGCATCCTTCGCCAGCTTCGCGCTCTCCGCCACCACCATGGCGATTGGCTCACCGACATAGCGAACGCGATCGGTGGCCAACGGCCGTTGCGGCGGGCGCGGGGTCGGTGTGCCGTCGCGGTTCTTGCCAGCAGCGGCAGGCATGTTGTTGATACCGGCTGCATCGAGATCGGCCGCGGTGACGATCAGATGCACGCCCGCCATGTCTCGCGCGGGACCAACGTCGATGGAACGTAGCTGGCCATGTGCCACTCTGCTGCGCACCATAACGCCGTAGAGCTGCCCGGGCAGGTTCAAATCATCCGTGTAGCGGCCTTCACCACGCAGCAGGACTGGGTCTTCCTTGCGTGAGACCGGCTGGCCGACGGCAAATCTTTCGTTGGTCAATAACGCTGGGTCGAACGGTGCGTTCATCAGAGGGCGCTTTCGTGGCGTGGCTGCGGTCACCCGCAACGCGATATCCAACAGGATATAGCGTAGGCACGCAACCTGGCCGAGCGATGACCGTGGGCCGATCAAGCGGCGGCCTCCGCGAGCACCGTCACGTCCGGCCGCTGCAACGCGGCCAGCAGTGAGGTGGCGCTGGCGGAGCGCAACGGGATGAATTGCTTCCCCGCCTGACGGCATAGCTGCTTGGCAAGCAGTGCCGCGTGGTGGCTGATGCAATCGACCGGGAACACCACCAGATTGGCCTGGCTGGCAAGACCGGGCAGCAGATTCAGATGATGTTCGATGCCGCCATCGTGGTGCACGAACGAGGCGCCCGATTTCTCGGCGATGGCGCGCAACTGCGCGATGTGATGCGTGCGGCCTCCGACATAGAGCAGCGTGACGCCATCGAGCCGAGGCCGCGGCGTGTCGGTAGCGGCCGTACTGTCGCAACACCCGCTGTGCACTGAAGCCTCGATCACTTCGAGTTCCTGGCGCAAGGTGCAGTTCTCGCGCTCAAAATTCACGCGTGTCGCACGCTCTTCGGACATTGTAGTCTTCACGTCTGACAGCCGCTTGGCCAAGACCGTACTGCGACGTGTCTCGGTGGCAAGCCGTCGCTCGAGGTCCGCGACCAGTTGGTGCAGCGTCCCCCGATGCTCGTCCGGCGTGGACGAACCAGCCGCAAGCTGTTGTGCCAGTGCGCGCCGCAACTCCTGGATGGTAGCGTCCCGCGTGGCAACCGCCTGGCCAAAGGCAGCCTGCTGCTTGTCCAACCGCGCGCGCAGTTCGGCGTTCTCTTCCTCCAGTTGGCAGAGCCGCCTGATGTCGGCGCGATTGGCCGCCCCCACCAGATGCGACAGCATATGCACTTCGCCGAACGCGTCGCTGATCATGGCGCGCGTCGCCGCTGGATGGGTGAGCGTGGCCCAATAACCTCCGGGTATTTCGCCGCGCTTGACGGCATCACGCCACAGCGAACGCACCTCGTCCTCGGTGTGCGCTTTGGCAAATTGGTGGATGGCGATGCGATGCCGTTCGTCCAATGCCTTGTTCAGGAGCTTGGAAGACTTGTCGTGACGGCCGGCGAGGGTGACAGCGGCGCTGTGCAAGTCGTGGTCGCTGCTGTCCGGCGGTGCCAGCCCGACCTTCTTGAGGAGGTGGCGCAGCTCCCCCGTGGCAAGGCACGTCCCGATGATCGAGCAGTGCAGGTTGGTGTTGAATTCCCAGAGCTTCGTGCGGCGCGGTGGCCCCGGTACCGCGGCAAATTCATCGCGCGTTACCAGCGCCGGCGGAATAGACGAAATGGTGAAGGTCTTCGGCGGCAGACCAGGGGCGCTGCCAACCCTCATCGCATTCGGCGGTCCAGCCACGCCCATGGTTCGACGCCTCCGGCCCTATAGTCCAGCCCGAGTGACGGACACGCCGTTGATGAACAGAAGCACGTTACGGCACATCGTTTCCGGTTCCTCCATGGCCGGCGGACTCGCTTCGCCACGCCATATGTGATTGGATACAGCGATACTGCCCCGGCAGCGGACGCTTGCCAAGGGGCGGTGCCAATCAGACAGGAGGAACTCAATGGACACGATCGCGCTTGATCCGAGGCTTCGGCGAGACGGCCGGCGCAGCGCTCGCGGCGCACCCAGACGTGGACAAGGTGGCGTTCACCGGTTCGACGGAAGTGGGAAAACTGATCGTGCGGGCGGCGGCCGGGAACCTGAAGAAGGTGTCACTTGAACTCGGCGGCAAGTCGCCGGCCATCATTCTGCCGGACGCCGATATCGACCTGGCCATCGCCGGTGCGGCGAACGCGATCTTCTTCAACCACGGGCAGTGCTGCTGCGCTGGCTCGCGCCTCTATGCGCACAAGGATGTCTACGAGAAGGTGGTGGCCGGCGTCGCCGACATCGCTGGCAAGATCAAGGTCGGGCATGGTCGCGATCCGGCGACCGAGATGGGGCCGCTGGTGTCGGACGAGCAGTTCGCTCGCGTTACGGGATATATCGAGGACGGCCGTCAGTCTGGGGCGAAGATTGCCGTCGGTGGCAATCGTGTCGGCAATCTCGGGTACTTCGTGCAGCCCACGGTCCTGGAGAACACCACGCCGGACATGAAGGTGGTGCGCGAGGAAATCTTCGGCCCGGTGGTGTGCGCGACACCGTTCGGCGTTGACGATCTGGACGCGATCGCGAAGCAGGCGAACGATACGATCTACGGCCTGGCAGCGAGCGTGTGGACGCGCAATGGCGGCACCGCGCACAAGTTGGCCAGCCGCATCCGCTCCGGCACCGTTTGGATCAACTGCCACAACGTGTTCGATGCCTCGCTGCCGTTCGGCGGCTACAAGCAGTCCGGCTGGGGCCGCGAGATGGGCGAGGAAGTGTTCCATAACTACACCGAAATCAAGGCGGTGACCGCCGCTTTGTGATCGGCGCGGTGGCCGTCGAGCTGCGGCGGCCACCGACGCCTGCGCTGATTGATCTGACGCCCGAACGCGCCTCACATTAGCTGGGTGCACTACCCGGATGGGCAGGTCGCGCACGGCGCTATATCCAATTGGGAATGGCGTTGCAGGAGTGAGAATGGACGTCGCGCCCGATGCGATCGAAGGCGAACAGCTCACTGCCTGGGCCGTGCTGGCCGGCGGGACTCGCGTGCGAATGGACTTCATCGGTTCCGATGGCACCCCGCATCAAATTGTTTTGCCGTTCGACGTGCTGAGCAGCCTGCTGATGACGCTGCCGCGTATGTTGCAGACCGCATTGAATGCCCGCTTCGCCGACGGCTCGCTGCGCTTTGTGCAATGTCTAGGCACGTGGCGCATCGAACAGGCCGAGGCGGATGCCGGGCTCATCCTGCGCCTCGGCACCAGAGACGGCTTCGAAGTCGCGTTCACCCTCAATGCCAGAGATGCCAACTCACTCGGCGTCGCGCTGTTGTCGGCGCCCGATACGCAATCATCGAGGAGACCCAACTGATGAACGTAATGACCGACGTACATCCTTATCTCGACGGCAAGGCCAAGCGTATGCTGATCGACGGCAAGTGGCTGGAGGCTGCATCAGGCAAAACCTTCGAGACGCGCAATCCTGCGACTGGCGAGGTCCTGGCCAATGTCGCGGAAGGCGATGCCGAGGACATCGATCGCGCCGTCGCCGCGGCCCGTGCCGCATTCAATGGCCCGTGGAGCAAGTTCAAGCCGGCGGAACGCCAGCGGCTGCTGCTGAAGCTGGCAGAACTGGTGGAGCGCGACATCGAAGAGTTCGCGGCACTCGACACGCTGGACATGGGCGCGCCGATCAGCCGGACACGCAACAATCGCCAGCGGGCATTGGGCATGCTGCCGCGAGGCTGAAGCCAGACGAGCTTGCTCATTTCCGTCCGGCGGAAGAGGCCGGCGCTGTGGTGCCGGATGCCGACGTGCTGCTGATCACCGGCACAACGCTGCTCAACAACACGCTGGAGGGATTGCTCGTGTTGTGCCGTCCCACCGCGCGCGTGGTTATGGTCGGTCCGACTGTCGGTCTGCTACCCGATGCATTCCTGCGCCGTGGTGTCGATGTGCTTGGCGGTGTGCGCGTCACCGAGCCCGATGCGTTTCTGGACGTGCTGGCGGAGGGCGGGTCCGGTTACCATTTCTTCGGGCGCTCGGCCGAGAAGGTTGTTTTGATACGCAAAGGGGTCGAACGCCTCGCCCACGCTGCCTGAGGCGATCGCCTTGCTCTTGCCGTCATCACACGGCAAGGATGCGCGATGAACCAGGGGAAACGATCCGGTGGCTGACACCGTCTCGCGCGCGGTGGTCGCCCCGCCGCGCGTGCTGACCGACAACGCATCGGACACGCTGCGCGGCATAATGTTCGCGGCGCTTGCCTATATGATCTGGACCCTCGGCGATGCCACCGCAAAGCTCGTGCTGCCCGAGGTCGGCGTGGCCGGCGCGATGCTGTGGCGCGGCGTGTTTGGCGCGATCACTGTGCTGGCCGTCACAATGGCCCGAGGCAGCGCTGGCTGGCGCCGCATCGTGCCGCGCCGCTGGAAGCTGGTGATGGCGCGCAGCGTGCTGGCCGCGTTCGTTTCGGTGACATGGTATTATTCCTGGCTGACGATGAGCCTGGCTGACACCTATGCCGTCGGCTTCACCGCGCCGCTGATCATGACATTACTGGCCGTGCCAATGCTGGGCGAGCGTATCCGCTGGCGCCGCGCTCTTTCCACGTTGGTCGGCTTTGGCGGCGTGCTGATCATGCTGCGCCCCGGCGGCGATCTGTGGACGCCGGTGACCGCGCTGCTGCTGGTCGGCACCTTGGTGATGGCGCTGACCCGCATCATGACCAGACAGCTCACAGCGACCGAGACGCCGGAATGCCAGGCGTTCTGGCTGCTGATCTGTCACACGCTGGCGGGCCTGATTCTGCTGCCAAGCCTGCCCGGCTCGGGCGTTGAAATAGGCTTGGCCGGCTGGATGGCTCTGGCCTTCCTGGGCGTGTCGAGTGGCGTTGCGCATTGCATGTTCGCGCGAGGCTATGGGTTGGCGCCGGTCTCAGCGCTTGCGCCTTACGAGTATTCGATGATGCCGTTCGCCATCGTGTTCGGGTTCGTGCTGTTCGGCGACGTGCCTTCTTGGTTCACGCTCGGCGGCGCCGCGGTGGTCGCTGCGTCAGGCACCTATAACGCGTATCGTGAACGGGTGCGGCGAGCCGAAGCCGCGTAAGCTACTGCCGCCCGTAGCGTTTGCCTGAGAGCCGCAGCAGATCGCGGAAGTGCGGACGGATCCGCTCGGTCCACGGCGTGTTGGCGGCCTTCTTCCAGGCGTCGCTGCGCGGCACGTCGGGCCCGTTAAGGTGATACAGCGCCAGGTATTTCCGTTCCGGCCTGTCTTCGTGCGATTGGAAGCGGCGCGCGCACAGCACACCTGGAACCGCGGCAAGCTGCGGCAAATGTTCGGCGTTGTACCATTCGTTGAATTCTGGTTCGGCGGCCGGATCGACATTCATCGAGACGGCCAACAGAGCGCTGGCCCCCGCGGGCGCGGCTAGCTCGCCTGGTTTGAGCTGCTCGCCCGTGAAGCGCAGGATCCGATGCGCCATGGCCGTGACGCGCTTGGTCCAGACTGAGGAGTTCTCGTAGCCAATGGCTTTGTAGGCGGAGCTGTGCAGGATGCCCAGCGAGTCGAGGTCATAGGTGGCGACGGCGACGTTCGGGTTCTCATCGCTGATCCAGCGTTCGGCGTTGATGAAACCGGGGACGCGCAGGCGCTCCGGGATGTGCTCCAGGTCATACCAATCGTGGAACTCATCGGCGTGCGCGGTGGAAAAATCGAACGATGCGAACAGCAGGCCCTTGGGCATGGGTTCCTCCTCGGGTTTGGAGTGATCCTGGCATGCGGTGATGGAAGGGCCAAGGTTCCACACGGAGGCCACTGGAGGACCACGGGGAGCCACGGAGGTTTTCTTTTGCGCTGCGCGCGGTCTTTCTGCTCCGTGGGTTTCCGTGGTTCTCCGGTGGCCTCCGTGTGGACCCTTCCCTTCCCCCTCGGAATCCCCCATCTGTAAGCGCATGTCCCAGACCCTGCTCCGCCCGTCGTCGCCGGTTCTGTTCATCCCAGAGAAACAGCCGGCCAAGCCGAACACCCGACAGCTCAAGGTGGTGTCGGAATACGAGCCGAACGGCGACCAACCAACGGCAATCGCGGAGCTGACCGCCGGCGTGCGCAGCGAGGAACGCGATCAGGTGCTGCTGGGCGTCACCGGCTCTGGCAAGACCTTCACCATGGCGAAGGTGATCGAGGCGGTGCAGAAACCGACGCTGATCCTCGCCCCGAACAAGACTCTCGCCGCGCAACTCTATGGCGAGATGAAGAGCTTCTTCCCCAGCAACGCGGTGGAATATTTCGTTTCGTATTACGACTACTATCAGCCGGAGGCCTATGTCCCGCGCACCGACACCTACATTGAGAAAGACGCGCAGATCAATGAACAGATCGACCGCATGCGCCACGCCGCCACTCAGTCACTGTTGGAACGGAACGACGTGGTGGTGGTCGCGTCAGTCTCCTGTATCTACGGTATCGGCTCGGTCGAGACCTATTCACGCATGGTGGTGAAGCTCCAGACGGGCGGCCGTATCGACCGCGATGTCATGGCGAAGGCGCTGGTCGATCTGCAATACCGACGCAATGATGCGGCGTTTCAGCGCGGCACGTTCCGCCTGCGCGGCGAGACGGTGGACATCTACCCCAGCCATTACGAAGATCGCGCCTGGCGTGTCACGCTGTTCGGCGACGAAGTGGAGGCAATCCACGAATTCGATCCGCTGACCGGCGAAAAAGCCGCGGCGCTGAATGAGATCACGGTCTACGCCAACAGCCACTACGTCACGCCGCGTCCGACGCTGACGCAGGCGATCCGCGACATCAAAGTGGAACTGAAGCAGCGGTTGGATGAACTCAACCGTGAAGGCAAGCTGCTGGAAGCAGAGCGGCTGCAGCAGCGTACGACATTCGACATCGAGATGATGGAGACGACGGGATCCTGCAAAGGGATCGAGAACTACTCGCGCTATCTGACCGGCCGCAATCCTGGCGAACCACCGCCTACCTTGTTCGAATACCTGCCAGAGAACGCGCTGCTGATCGTCGATGAGAGCCACGTCACGGTGCCACAGCTCGGCGGCATGTATCGCGGCGACTTCAATCGCAAGTCGATCCTGTCGGAGTTTGGTTTCCGGCTGCCGTCCTGCGTGGACAACCGACCGCTAAAGTTCGAGGAATGGGAAACCTATCGGCCGCCGACGATCTTCGTCTCGGCGACGCCGGGACCGTGGGAGATGGAGCGCACCGCCGGCGTGTTCGCCGAACAGGTGATCCGTCCCACTGGCCTGATCGACCCGGTGACCGAGGTGCGGCCGGTGGAGCATCAGGTCGATGATCTGCTGGCGGAATGTCGCACGATGGCGGCGCAGGGCGCGCGCGTGCTGGTCACCACGCTGACCAAGCGCATGGCCGAGGACCTGACCGACTACCTGACCGAGCACGGTGTGAAGGTGCGCTATCTGCACTCGGACATCGACACGCTTGAGCGGATCGAGATCATCCGCGACCTGCGGCTTGGCGTGTTCGACGTGCTGGTCGGCATCAACCTGTTGCGCGAAGGACTCGACATTCCTGAATGCGCGCTGGTGGCGATTCTCGACGCGGACAAGGAAGGTTTCTTGCGATCGCAGACCTCGTTGATCCAGACCATCGGCCGCGCCGCGCGCAACATCGACGGCCGCGTGATCCTGTATGCCGACACGCTGACCAACAGCCTGCGCCGCGCGATCGAGGAGACCGAGCGCCGGCGCAACAAGCAGCGTGCCTGGAACGAGGCGCACGGCATCACGCCTGTCTCGATCAAACGCACGATCGGCAAGGTGCTGGAGAGCGTGTTCGAACAGGACTACGTGACGGTGGCGCCGGTGAAGGATGCCGGCGTCGCGGAGTTTGTTGGCAAGGATCTGAAAGCAGCAATCGCCGAGCTCGAGAAACGGATGCGCAGCGCGGCCGCCGATCTGGAATTCGAGGAAGCGGCACGGCTGCGCGACGAAATACGCCGATTGGAGGCGTTGGATTTGGGATTGGAGCCGCCGCCGGCGCCGAGCGCGTCGCTGCGTCCGAAGCGCGACAGGACGCCTGAGCCGATGGGGCCTGGTGGCGGCGGCTACGATCCAAGCAAGCGGCGTGGACGCGGAGGGATGCGACGGAGAGGGCCGTAGCCCCCTTACCAATAATCCCGCCATGGATGTCACGGGTCTTGTGACTTGACGCGGTTTCGCGCCGTTGGGCTAGACGGCCTCATTGCAACCGAAGGAGCCCCGGATGGCCGAAGCGACAGACACGCGCGAAGATCGCATCCGCGAATGTGCGTATTATCTCTGGGAGACTGAGGGGCAGCCTGTCGGCCGTGACGATGAGTTCTGGCATCGGGCAAGCCAGCTAATTGTAAGCAATACTGCTTCGGCCCTAGCGGGGAAGCGAAAGCAGCGGCCCACAGCCGAAAAAGTTGTTCCTAAAACGCGCTCGCGTAATCGCACTGCCTCGCCACGCGTTACATCAGAAGCCGCAACGCCGCTCGCTCCTTAAATTCAGTATCACTTGCGAGTCGTTGAGGCATTGCTCGAAGAAGAAATCACGGGCGAACGTCGGTCTGAGCGCTGACGCTCAGCTCGCCCGCCGAAATCGTGACGACGTTCGAATTGGGCCTGGGTTCCCGGCTACGTCGATGGCACGCACGCGATACCGGTAACGGCCTGCTGAAAGATCGGCCCGATCGATGAACGATGTGTCGGCGGACGTTCCGACCTGCGCGAAATCATTGCAATCTGTGCCTGCGCAGCGCTCGACGATGTAGTTCCGGAG
>CAVTEC010000058.1:0-21450 GCA_963733475.1 uncultured Alphaproteobacteria bacterium
TTGGCCTTGGCGTGATGTTTGTTTCGATGTTCACGCCAGGCGGCGACTTCCTCGACAAGGCTGCCTTTGTCCTCGATCCGTCGATCCAGACATTGCGATGACAGAACGCCGAGTTCTGACTCCGCCATGTTCAGCCAACTGCCGTGCTTCGGCGTGTAGTGCCACTCGAACCGCTCGGCGAGACGGCGCGCCTCGGCCGGTGCGAAGGCGGCGTACAGCGACGCCGCGGTATGGGTGCTGAGATTGTCCTGCACCAGAACGATCTTGTTTGCTGAGGGGAAATATCGGTCCGACAGGTCGCGAAGCATGGCGGCATAATCGGCGGCGGCATGGCGATCCGTCACCTCGACATGCCGCCAACCTTCCAGCGGCGCGAACAGCATGAACAGATTGGCGGTGCCGTTGCGTTCGTACTCATAATCGACGCGCCTCGGCTGACCACGCTTCATCGGCAACGGCGCGCGAGTTTCCCGGATCAGTTGTTTCGAGGTCTCGTCAAGACAAACCAAGGGCCGGGCTGTATCACGCGGCCTCGTGTAAACCTCCAGCACCTCTTCCATCGCGGCCACGAACGCCGCGTTGGCCGACGGCGGAATGACCCACCGTTGCTTCAGGTGCGGTTTGAGAAGGTTTTTTTTAGCGTCCGCCCGATCGTGTTGTCACTGGCCTTGGCGACGATCCCCAGTTCCACGACCTGCTGTTCCAGCAGGCGCAGCGACCATTTCGCGTGCCCGGCCGGAGGCTTGGAGCAGGCCAGCGTGATCAGTCTGGCTTCCTTTTCGCCGTCGAAGATCCGCAGGATCGACGGTCTCGCGCGGGGCTTACGGGCGAGCGCTACGTCGAGCCCCTCCTCAACCAGACACTGGCGAACCCTGTGGACGGTCGCGAGGCTGGTGTCGAGGGCCTTCACGATACGGCCGTCGCTCCAGGCTTCGCCGACCTCGGAAATGTCCGCCTTGAGCAAGATGCGTGCCCTGAGGATCGCGCTGGCCGAATGTTTGCCCTTGCCGATAAGCGCTTCCAGCCGCGCGCGTTCCTCCGCGTCCAGCCGAACCACATACTTCTTCACGACGACCTCTGACATGTCCCGAATCCTGGCCAACGTTGACGACGTTGCGAGTGAGTCACAAACTGCCGTCAGGTTCAATGACGCGGGCGACTAGGCGATCCGCACCAGCTCCAGACGTTCGATTTCAACGCGTGTCCCAGGCATCGCGGCCTCGGTGCGCAGCTCATAGCGGACCAGGTCTCTGTCGTTGATGAACTGCCAGACGGGTCGGTCTCCCGATAAGCGCCACGTTTGCGTCGCAAATCCATAGCGCTCGCACAGCGTCATCTCGATTTCACCCGTGATCTTGCCATGAAAATGCAGGTCGTAAACGCCGCGCTGTAGCCACCAGTAAGGTCCGGTGAACAGCGCCTGTTTCGCCTCTCCTTCACGTATCCAAACGGTGCCAGGGCTGGGAGGCGTGCTGCCCGGAATATCGAATTGCGACGGATAGATGCTGACGCGTCGCCGGTCCAGGGAATCGAGCTGGCCAGATCGTATGGCGAGCACGCAACCCGAATACGGCGCCAGTTGTCCTTTGGGAATCGGTGCCAACTGTGCATTGAAGCCTATCGAGTACAGCTCGAAGCCAAACTCTCCCAGCAAGGCCTCGATATCCGCCTCATAGCCAATCTCGACGTCGAGCTTTTCAAACAGAATGACCAATCGCCGCGAGCGCGCGATGACCTCGCGCATGCCGCGCAGTGCGGCGAGTTCATGATTCTCGATATCGATCTTCATCAGATCGATGGTAAAATTCTGATCGAATACGTCGTCGAGACGCCGCACCCATGCACGTGTGTTCTCATAATTGGCGGTGTCGTCGGTGCGTCCGACTCGTCCGCCACCAAGATGCTTCTTCGGCACCAGGAAGTCGACGCCAGCATTTACATCGGACAGACCAAAGGTCTGGAACTCGATGACATGGTTCAAACCATTCACGTAAGCGCTTTGCCAGGCTATTTCCACGATCCTGGGATTCGGCTCGAAGGCGAGGACCCGGCCATGCCGGCGCAGCCTGTCACCCATTTTCAGGGAGAAGAACCCAAGATTGGCACCGACATCCGCAAAGACCGTATTGTCCCGCAGGAAACTGTAAAGGACCTCGAGATTGTCGCGCTCATAGTAGCCGCTATTGATCAAATTCAGCGGGCCACCGAAGTCGTTTGAGTTCACGAGTATCGGCATATCATCGGGTAGATACGTCAAGGAAACACCACTGCCGAGATAAGCAGCCGAATGTGTTCGCAGGAAATCCAGGTGGAGCCACATGCGATCCAACTTCGAATCGATATCTCGCACACTCTGCTGACTGACCGCATTCTCCTGAAGCTTCAGCAGCTTCGCCTCCAGATTGTCCAGCTTGCTGACCAGATCGCTGATCGCGATGTGATCACCCCAATACGCACGAAAGTGTTGGATCATCAGCGGCCAGATGCGCCGCACGTTGGGCTTGGTCATGCCTACTCCGTAGCACTATGCCGCGCGATTTACCCAGATGCAGTGGCGCGTGCGTGCTCGCGCAGCCCGGTGAACAGCAGCCATATGACACCCCAACCAATGGCATTCAGTCCAAAAACTGTCACGATGGTCTCCAACCGGCGCGGCTCCGTTGGCTCATCCGGCAGGTTTGGGGTCACCACGCGGTCAAGAAATACATGCTGCCGTCGGGCTTCCGATCGAGCGATCTCCAATGCCGCCAACGCAGCCCGCACGGCACGGTCCGCGAATTTCTGCTGCAACTCCAGGCGTTCGAACTCCGCGAGCTTTGCCGCCAGGTCTCCCTCACCGGGTGCGACCTGCGCGCGTTCATGGTTGATCTCGTCCACCAAGGCCTGCTCGCGCGCACGAAGCGGCCCGAGCTGCGGACTGCCGGACGACACTGACAGAATTGGGCAATTTCCACCCGCGTATCCGCAAGTTGGGTCGATAATTTGGCAATCAGCTCCACCAGCCCTGCGGCGTTCTGCCCGGCGTTGATCATCAACTCGCGGTTGCGGAACGCGGTCAATGCGACCTGGGCATCCACCAGACGCTGCTCCGCAACTGTCACATCCTCTTTTGCATGCCCCACGGCATCGCGCTCACTGCGCTGGTTCAGGCTGTTTACCTGCCGCTCTGCCAAATCGAGCAGTTCCGAAGCGATACGAATGGCGTCGTCCGCGCGGAACGCCTCCACCCGCAGCGTTTGGATGCCATTCATCTGGTCCATTCGCACTGATATCCGTGTCTGCAAATAGCGATACAGGCCTTCCTGGGTGTTGGAGAATAACAGGTTGGGAAAGCGCGACAGCGGATCCGCCCAACTCGCGCGGAACATGGATGCCAGTGACAGGTTCTGGGCCAGATCCTGCACAGCCTCCCGCGACGTCAGGAATGCCTCTACCTCGTGCCCATGATCCTGGGAGCGCTCGACCCCGAGCATGGTCAGAAGCGATGACAGCCCAGCGGTGCTGGCCGCCTGATTGCCGCTGCGCACCACGAACACGGCCTGCGATACGTAGCGGTCTGTCGCGATGAAGCCGTAGTAGATCACTGTCAGGATTGAAGGGGCGAATACCAGCAAGAGCAGGGCGGTTCGCCGCAGTCTGCGCCGCCGCCGTGGCAGCCGCCCGGTCCTCAGGCTGTACGGGGAAAGCTCAACGGCCTCGCTCCGCCAACCCAGTCGGGCAAATGCTCCCATCCGCATGGGCCCCATCAGCCTGCGAGTGACCGGCATCGGAACCAGTCTCCGGAATTTGTCAAAACACCTCCCCCCGGTCGTGGTGTAGCTAAAAGAACCGCCTGTAAAGCATTGCAGGATAGCACAGCGGCAGATTTTGCAGCATACTGAGTCCGGAAGGACCTGCGATGAACGATCTCTCTCCCTCCGACGCTGATATGTTTGCCGTACTTGAACCCGTTGCGGATGGGCGTCTTCGCCCTCCGCAAACGAGATCGAGAAGGCGCCAGCGGGCCCGCCAGCCGATCGGACGGATTGTCCTTTTCCTGCTGCTCGTCGTCGTGCCGATCGCCGGGGCAGCGACCTATTTCTTTGGCTTTGCGGCTGATCGATTTGAGAGCGAATCGGTCTTCGTGGTCCGCACCCCCGAGCAGGCCGGGATTGGCAGTTTGGCCAACAGCGGGCGGGAGATGTCGGACGCATTCTCCCAGGCGCAGCTTCCACCGGCCTCGGACGATGCGTCCGCGGTCAAGGAGTTCATACTCTCTCGCGACGCGATGCGGCTGGCGGCCGGGCAACTCGACCTCAGACACATGCTTGCCGGGCCCGCTGATGACCTGTTGTGGCATTTCCCGGCGTTGTTTGGTGGTGATTCCGACGAGGCGCTCTATCGCACCTACCTGCAGCATGTCGATGTGCATTATAACTTCAACACCGGTATCAGTACCTCTAAGTGTCCAGGGCTTTTCGCCGTCCGACGCGCAGCGTCTCGCCACCGTGCTGTTGAACCTGGCTGAGGACCTGGTGAACCGTCTCAATGAACGCGGTCAGCAGGATGCGACACGTGCGGCTGCCGAAGACGTGGCCCAAGCCCGTGAGTCAGCGCAGCAGGCGATCGATCGCATGATGGCCTTCAGGGTCCACGAAAAGGTCGTGGACCCCACTGGCTCCGCGAACGTGCTCTCGAAGGTACTGGTGACCTTGCTGGGCCAACTGATCGACACCAACGCCCAGGTCGATGTCATCCGCACAACGGCACCGCATAGCCCCCAACTGGTTCCATTACAGGCCAAAGCTGCCTCGATCCAGCAGCAGATCGACGATGAGAAGGCGGGCATCAGCCACGGTGACGCGGCACTGGCGCCGCTGATTGCCGCGTATGAGCACCTCGCGCTCGATCAGGAATTCACCAGCCACGCTCTCTTAGCCGCTTTGGCCAATCAGGAACGTGTGCGCGAGGATGCAGAGCGCAAACATGTATACCTCGAGCGGATCGCGGCGCCCGTCGCGCCGGACGAGGCGCGCTATCCTTGGCGTATTGCTGATTTCATCATTGTGGTCCTGGCGGCGGGTCTATTGTTTGCCGTCTTCGCGCCATTTGCCAAAGCCAGGTCCTGGCGGCGTGGCCGATGAACTGGTTTTCCTCGAACCAGCATGGTCCAGCAGAACTTGGCGGACTGCCATCGGTCGAAGCGGATGGCATCGTTCAGGAATACGATACGTCGTCCGGCAGGCGCCGCGTGCTCGATGGCATCAACTTCCGGGTCGGGCGCGGCGACCACCTGGCCATCCTGGGACGCAACGGGGCAGGCAAGTCGACGCTGATCCGGATCCTTGCCGGAATCCAAGAGCCGACGGAAGGTTCGGTTCGCTCTGACTTGTCGATGTCCTGGCCCCTCGCCCTGACGGCCGGTGTCGAAGGCAATATGAGCGGATATGACAATATTCGCTTCATCGCGCGCCTGTATGACGCCGATATCGAAGAGACGTTCGACTACGTTGCCCGGTTCAGCGAGTTGGGGCGGCGGCTGCATGATCCGGTCAAATTCTATTCGGCTGGCATGCGCATGCGTTTGGCTTTTGCGCTTTCTTTGGCCATCGACTTCGATTGTTTGCTGATCGACGAGGCCCTCGCCGTTGGCGATCCCCGCTTCCAGCGCAAATGCCAGGAGGAGATACTCGAGCGCCGATCGGATCGTACCTTGATCATGGCGATCCACGACATCGGACTCATTCGTCAGTACTGCAACTCGGTTCTCATCCTGGACGAAGGCCGCGGCCGCGTTTTCCACGATGTGGAATTCGCGATCAGCATATACGATTTACTGTAGTTCTCACATCATGCGCTGACGCGCGAGTGGCGTAACGTCACGCCTTCCAAGCCCAGGCGCCCCTCGATTGCCCCGTACTCCAGCGCTATGCGCAGGGCGAGCGGCCAATCAGCCCGCGGATTATGGAATGTCATCCTTGTATCGAAGATTCCCGCAGATGTCGGCTTGAGGCGGATGGTCCCCACGATATCCTCCGAGACCATATCGACTCTGAAGGTACGTCTGCGGGCTTCCTCACTGAAATACAGCCGCAAATCAGCCTCCCACCATCCAGTGGGCAGGTGGAGGTACGGACCAACGATCAGCGAGCGGGCAGGACCTACGATCTCGAGACGCTCCGGGACGATATCGTTGGAAGGATCGCCCCGGTGGAAGCTGCCCCTCGGCCAGCGCAGCAAAGCCAGATCTCCTCCGGCGGCAAACCCTTGCAGCGGTGCCAGGAATCCGTCGGTAAGCTCCATCGCCAGCCGGCCTGTTGGATAGCGAAGCGCCGGTAATTCAGGGGGCGCCAATATGCCGTCCGGTAGGGCCAATGCAGCACACGATCGCTGGCAAATCGTCGCCGCGTCATCATGCGGGCCGCGGATGATGAGACGCGGCCCCTCACCTCGGCTCGTTTCGCTCGCCAGCGCCAGCACCGCCGCAATACGTCCCGCCGCATATGTCGGAACGAGTCCAAGCGCTATCAGGTCAGCAAGCGCGGTCC
Organism: uncultured Alphaproteobacteria bacterium; assembly: GCA_963733475.1. GTDB lineage: Bacteria > Pseudomonadota > Alphaproteobacteria > Acetobacterales > Acetobacteraceae > JAMXLO01. The sequence goes on from CAVTEC010000058.1 coordinate 6,528, forward strand.
CAGGTTCGTCGAGCAATACCAAGGCTGGCACGCCGTGCGGGACCGCTGGCCAGGCTTCGGCCGAAGCAAGCTCGTGCCAAGCCAACGCCCCTGAGGAACCCAATGCCGCCAGTGCCCAGTCGCGCAGGCGGCCAGGCAATGTCGCCAGAACCGGTGTGCTCGTCTCCTCGCTCAAAACGCGGCTTTTGCGGAAAGTCCCGTTACTGCCGGTGCCGTCAGTAAGCTGAACATCCCGAGCACCTTTTGCACATTGGTCAGCGGCGCGTCCGCGACATAGACGATATCGTCATTGCGGATCGCAAAGCGCTGCGCATCCAGCATCGCCAGAGGCGCGCGCATGTTGAGATGGTAGATGACCGGCACGGCGGTGTTTTCCGGCGCCGCCACCTGCCCGTTCGCCAGCAGCTTGGCCACGTCGGCTTGTTCGTACCGGAGGACGAACAGACCGTCAGGATCAGCCTGTTGCGTCAGCAACCCGCCCGCCTTCGCCAAGGCCTCGGTAAGCGTTATGCCCAGCGAGTCGAACGGGATTTCGCCTGTTCTCGGCACGGCGCCGAACATCATAAATTGCTGCGGTTGGCGCACCAGCGTGATGACATCGCCCGGCTCGGTATAGACATCTTCGTCAGGCCGCTGCAGCAGGACCTGCATCGGAACACTGACGGTGCGTTCGTCGCGCGTGAGACGGATCACCGTATCGGATACCGGTGACGTGACTCCGCCAGCCTCTGCGATCACATCAAGCAAGCGGTCGCCGCGGGTGGAAAGAGGGACCAGTCTGCCGGCCCGAACCTCTCCCATGACCGTTACCGTGTTGCTGACATTCTTCGTCACGGTCACCAGTGCCTGTGGCTTGGTAGCCAAGCCTTCCAGACGGGACACGATGGTGGCTTCCACCTGCGGCGGCGTCATGCCGACGACGCGGACGCGCCCAGCATAGGGCACAGTAATCGCTCCATCGCGCGCCACCACCTGGTCCGGAATGGTCGCGGTGCGGGAGCCGGGAGTGACAGCATTGATCGGAGGCGAGGAAAACAACCCGCCATCCCCGGCTTCCCATATCGTGATCTGAATGGTGTCGCCGACTCCGATCACTTGCTCACCGACCGGATGATAGGGGGGAAAACTGCCGCTGAACGTTTCGGGGGCCGCCTGGCGCAGCGTCGCAACGGTGGTGGGCGTCAATTCCACCACAACGACCCCCTTGTCATTGGCGGCAGCTTGCAACAGATCAGTCTTGTCCGGGCCCGTCTGTGGCAGCACGCTACACCCGGCCAGCGCCAGAATGATGAGCGCGCTGCCACAGCCGCGTACCATTCGACTTTTCAGATCATTCACCAAGACCGAATCACGCATGTTCAGGAGTTTCCCGAGAATTGTCATTGGGCGGCGATCAGGGTGCGCTTGGACACAGGGGTGCGATCCAATGGATGGTCACGCATCATTCGGCGCATTTCCTCCGCGAGCGCATGGGGCGTGGTGCTCGTAAGGCACGTGCTGCTCTGTCCACCGCTCACGTAGCAAGCCATATCCTCGTTGCGCCAGCAGGGCGCACACGCGAAGTGCTGCGCATGTGGTACCAATCGCACATTCGGATAACGGCCGCTGGATGCACGTATTTTGCCGCTGGTCGGTCCAAACATACCGAGACAGCGCAGCCCAAACGCGACCGCTATGTGAAAGAACGCACTGTCCACGCCCAGGTAATAGTCGCAGGCCGCCAACGTCGCGATAGACGCGGCCAGGCTGCCGCCCATCATCGGGATGATGTTCGGATGGCTGGGTATCGGCACCTTGTACGTGTGGAACATCACCAGCACCGCTTCGTCCGCCAATGCGAGCATGGTTTCGGTGATCGCCGGATAGGAACGATAGAGTTCCCGCGCGTAGGCCGCGACGGCGATCGCGGGCAACCCGGTCGCCGCAAAGCGCTCACGCGCGGCGTCGCGGATCGCTTCCTGTTCAGCCGAAAGATGGCAGCGCGGCAGCCAGGTCACCTGGTCGAGACCACGAGGGCCGATTCCCATACGGCGAGCAAAGAGCTGCACTCTGCCCTTTCGTACCCTGGGCCAAACGGATGATTCGTATTCCGCTGCCGGACAGAACGACAGGTTGACCCAGCCCCGGTAGTGTCGCGGATCAACAGCCTGCTCAACGTCCACGAGCCTGATGGTCGGATTATTCTCCAATGCCGGAAAGAAAGCCGTCCTGGTCGCAAAATGCACTGGTTGCCTGGTCTTCCTGCTTAGCCCGGCGAGTCCCGGCGTCATCATCATGATGTCCCCGAGCCCGCCCATGGCGCGCGTCACCAGCACCGGCCGCGGGTCGAACAGGACGGCACGTATACGCGCCGCGATGGAGGGTGCTTGCAGGCTGTTTTCAGCCTCATCACCGTACGATGCGATGCCGGGAAGCAGCCTGGTGTTCCGGTTCAAGGAAATCAGCAGGAGGAGCGTGCGGGCAAAGGGCGCCACGACAAACTGTCCGGCACGCGCACCGATATAGCGCAGCTTGTTGCGCCAGATCCGTTTGTGCCAGGCCAACATGATCGCGCGAAGCCGCAGCCGGGCGGTCAGACGAAACAGGGGTTCCACGAAGTTCGGCGCATCCGCAAGCCGACGGCCGACGGCCAAACCGCTCGCCAAATGATCAAATCGGCGGAGGAACTCCCATGGCTGCAGCCGGACAATCAACAGAATCCGCAGGAATGCACCACGCCGGACCGCGCCCAACTGGCCGAGGCTCAGGCGAGCCTGGGTCTCCACCTCCAACGCGCCGGCAAGCGAAGACATGTCGCCCTCGATGATGTATGGGCGCATCGCCATTGGCCCCACGATGGCGAGGGCTTCGTCCTCGCGTCCCAGCGCCACCAGGGCCCTTGCCCGCATCAGTTGGAGTTGCAGCACTTCGTTGGGGTAGGCACTGATGCCACAGTCCGCGAGCTGATCCGCCAGTCCGAGAAAGCGCTCGCCCAGTTCCCGGCTGCCAGCCTCGAACAATGTCCGGTTGGCGTCCAGGAAGGCTTCCAGCCCCTGGATGATCGAGCGGCAATCGGCCGGCCGGATCGCAGGATATCCGGAAATGGACGGCGGTGTGCGACGCAGCGCCTCGAGCTTCTCGGCAATGGCTTCCAGATCGGCGTAACGCAACGCGTCGCGCATCGCCCGCATCACAGGATGCACCGCGGCGTCGCCAGGCAGGACCCTGAGAAAGACCGCCGCGGCCTTTGGAACATTGCTTCGAGTTTCCGCGGTATCGGGGGTGTTCGCCAACAGCGTGGTGCCGGCTTTGGGATACGCCTCCATGAGGCGTCGCAGCGCAGAAGGCACCGCTTGCTGTGCCCCCGCGGCCAGACAGGCGCTGCGACGCAGCCCGGTCAGGGCGCAGGGGTGACTTTCGGTTCGCCAGCATGGCCGGCAGGGAAGCCATTCGGGCGGTTCGAGCAGGTGCAGCCGCGGGTGGTGGGGTAGCAGCCGTTGCGTCATGGAGGGCCCGGCAATCCCCAACGTCGGTATCCCCAGCGCAGCACCAAGATGAAGCACCCAATCGTCGATTGCCACGAGATAGTCGCAGGCAGCGACCGCGGCGATCGCCTCCCCCAGCGGCTGATGGCAAGGGGTCCTGGTGTCCAGCATCAGCATACGTGCACCCGGCGCCATACCCGTCGCGTGTTCGAGCCAGGGGGCCGAGCGGCTGCTGTCACGCCCAACGGCGTTCAGTCCGACCACGAGAGGCGCGCCCGCCCGCAACGCGTCGCGCATGTTCTGCTGCGAGCCCGACAACCGTACCTCTGGCACCAGCCCACTGCGCCATAGACGGAACTGTCCCACACCCAGTGCTCGAGCAAAGATCCGCATCCGCCCATGACGAACCACTGGCCGGACACGTTCCTCGTAGATACGGGCCGGACAGATCGAGAGATTGATCCATCGGCGGAACCCGGACATGCCCAGTGGCTGTGTCGCATCCAGCAGCCGCACATATGGATTGTCGTGCAGCAGTGGCGCGAATTCAGGGCATGTCGCCAGCCAAACGGGTCGTCGTAGTTTCTGAGAGAGCGCCTTGAGCCCCGGCAGCAGCATGATGATGTCGCCTGGGTCGTCCACGACGCGACTTACCAGCACATCGCGCGGGCGAACCCCGTCGATCGGTGCTGTATTCAGTTGCAGGTTGGGCACGCGCCCGCGCCGCCGGAACAGCAGCAGTGCAACTGTGGCGATCAGATTGGCAATGCCAACCACCAGCAGACGGATCAGTCGCAGGTCATAGCGCCACCGTGGACCACCGCGGGCGGCGAGACGCCAGCGCGCGCACATCAGCACGAGGAACTCCACGACCCCGGTACCAGTCTGCCAGATCGGCCTGACGCCCAATGCCGGGTACCACAGCGCAAACAGTCGCCGCGCGCTCCAGGGGCGCCAGTTCACCGTCTGCAAGAAGCGCCCGAACACGACCTTCGACAGAGGCCGCACTTCGCCGAGCGCCAGACGCGCCGTCGCATCGAGCAGATACACGCCGGCGATGTCGCCAAACCCGCCCTCCAGGCTGTGGAGATTCTCTGCCATCGGCCCCACGATCGCCAATGCGCCCGCGGCATCGCCGATGAGGATCATTGTCTCGACCTTCAATAGAACAAGCGCCAGCCTGGTGGCTGGATAAGCGTCAATGTCGCTATCCGCGGCATCCGTCAGAACGCTCAGGTAACGACGCAGAGTCATTGGCTCTGTCAGCGCAAGGCGCCGCCGATAGCGTTCCAGGTAGGCACGCAGTTCGGTAATCAACTCATCGCAATCCGCCAGTCGCGCGCCCGGCCCGCCATCCGGCCCGGCTGGTATCCGACGGAACACCGCGATGCGTTCTTCCAGCCGACCGAGATCGAGAGTACGGATCTCCTCGACCATGCTTTCAGGTGTGGGAACGGTCAGGCGATCCGTCGGCAAGTCCAATTTCACAGCCCTTCGTCAGTCGCGGCGGCGTTCGCTTCGGCGGGGAACTCGATGGCCATATACCATTGTGCAGTGAGCTGGCGCACTGCCGTATCGAACAACCTGTCCAGACGTTTCACATCAGACAGAATTTGGGCGGACGACGGCTCCAGGGGCTCCAGCACATTCACGACGAACCGCACTCCGTCCAGCCGCTCGCAATAGACTGGCAGAACCAGTGCGCCGGTCGATGCCGCGAGCCGGACGATCTTGCCCATCGTGCCGTCGATCCGTGGCGCACGCCCGAGCCGAGGCGCATCGACGCCACCCTCGGCCGCATCCGCGGCCAGCCAGACCGTTCCGAATGGTTGCCGCAGCCGCGTCAATACTGCGCGCCATACACCAGGCCCGATCAGCAGTTGTTCCACCGGCAAAGCACTCCGCAGCCGGGCCGCGATCGCAGCGCGCGCCGGGTTGGCCGGCGGTGCAATGACGGCGCTTATCCGCCGGTGTGCAACCACGAGTGGATGTTGGCTCAAGGCTGCACCCAGCACTTCCCAATTGCCCAGATGGACAAAGCAGACGATGACTGGTCGCGGATCGGGTGCGATGCATTGCAGCAGGTCCTCGCGCGGTATCGTCACCCGCTGTTCGGCAAGGATGCGCGGCAGCACAGAGAATTCGGCGAACGTGCGCCCGATGTTTCGCCATAGAATCCGCAGTTCCGCAGCGATCGCCGCTTCGTCCGATTCAGGCCGCAGCAGCCGCATCACGCTTTTCGCGCGCGCATTCGCGTCCGGCTCCGCACGCTGGCCCAGCCACACGCCCAGCTCCGCGCCGATCGCCGAGCACGCCTCCACTGGCAAGGACTGCATCAGCCGATGCAGCGCCAGATCGCGCAGTTCAGCCAGCCGCATCACGCACGCGGTTGCATCCGCATCGGCAGGCCGTCGCCTGGCCGCAAGGACAGCCGGCAGACCGGCATCACCTGGTGCCCCTCTCGCAAGACGGGCCGGAACTGCCGAGCCAACGTCGCCAGGCACAGCACCGTCTCGGTCAAGGCGAACGCCGCCCCGGTGCAGATGCGTGGCCCGATGCTGAACGGGACGTACGCATAACGGCTCGGCACGCCGCTGCCGCCCGGCAGAAACCGCTCCGGCAGGAACGTATCCGGCTGTTCCCAAAAAAGCCGGTGCCGATGCAGCAGCCACGGCACCAGCATCACGATCGAATTGGCCGGCACGTTCCGATCGGCGATCTGGCGCGGTTCGGCCGAGCGCCGGGCCTGTATCGGCACTGGTGGATACAGCCGCAGCGTCTCGTCGATCACCGCCCGGGTGAACGGCAATCGCTGCACGTCCTCAAGCGACGCAGGGCTGTCAGGCAGGGCGTCCACCTCGGCCGCCAGGTGCTGCCGGGTCGCTTCGTCCTGCGACAGCAAGTACCAAGCCCAGGCCAGCGTATTGGCTGTGGTCTCATGGCCCGCCATCAACAGAACGGACGTCTCGTTACGCAAAGCCCCGCCGCCCAGCGCCGCCGCCAACCCACGCGCCAGCGACGCCTCGTCCTGGTCAAGTTCGCGCAGCAAGGCGTCGATAACCCCATGAACGCGTCGCGTGCTCTTGCGTACGCGCCGCCCATTCGGCCGGGGCAGAAACTCCGGCAACCCGAGCAGCGATATCAGGTCGGTCTGCCCCACCGCGGCCTGAAAGGCGCTGAACCCGCGCACCACCTCGGCCGCGTGCGCATGACCCAGCCGCGAGCCGAAGATCGCCCGGCAGATCACGTCGGCGGTCATCTCGGCCATTTCCGCCAATACGTCGATCTCGGCACCGGCCTTGGCCCGCCAGATCGCGGCGCGCTCCGCGGCTGCGGCGGCCATCGCCGGCACGAACTCCGCCAGGCGCGACACATGCGTCAGCGGCGCGATCACCTTCCGCCGTTGCTGCCATAGCTCGCCATCGCTGATGAACAGGCCATCTCCAATCAGCGGCTTCAGCGCATGCACCTGCTGCGAGGACTTGCGCATCACGTTCGCCGCATCCTCGACGAACACCTGGCGCACCAGCTCCGGGCTGTTGCACACGAAGATCCTGCGGCGGAACAGGTCGTGCTCGAAATGGGTCTGGTGAAAGGTCGATGCTGGCCAGATCGCCAGCAGATTACGCCGCGCCATCTTCAGCAGCGTCAGCGGTCCAGGAGCGACCGGCGGCCGTGGCGGATAAGCCGGTGTAAAGGCCATGCTCAGGTTTGCTCAGCCATCCGGCCGGTTGGCAGCCTCGTGCAACAGGCGCTGCCCGGTCTTCCACATCATGACGATGTAGGCTGCCAGGACGCTGCCAAACACGCCGGCGAACAGCAGGTCCACCAGTGTCACCGGCCCCGATGGCCACTGCGCCAGCACGATCGGCCCGGTCAGCAGATGCAGCAGCGTTCCCCCGATCAGTGCCAGCCGGATCTCGGTGGGCCCGACGCCCCAGTAGACGATGTGGAACCGGCCGGTCGCCACCAGGGTGATCAGCGACATGAGCGTGGCCATCCAATAGGCGAGCAACGCGAGGCACGTCGAACTGAAATGGGCATAGGGCGACGCGCCGATGCCCATGAAGATCGCAAGCTGCGACAGCACGTCGCACGAATGGTCGATGAAGAAGCCGAAGCGTGGCCGTTCCGTCTTGCGCGCGCGGGCCAGGTTGCCATCTAGCGTGTCGCCGAGCCAGTTCAGCAGCAGCCCGCCGATTGCTCCGAGCAGGAACAGTGGCGAAAGGCCGGATAGCGCATAGCTGAGGCCAGCGGTCGCCGCACCCAGCAACCCGATAATCGTGAAATGGTCCGGTGTGAGCCAGGGTGGCAGGCGAGCGAGGAGGGCCGAGGTCTGGCGACGCTCCCACGCCTCCGTCCAGGCGCCATGCACCCGCTCAGGCACGACCACCGACACGCGCTACTTTCCCCAACCGTCAGTTGCACCCTCCTTAGCAGAATGCGGGGCTGGAATGGCACTACGAATCGAGCATGTCGCTGATCGCCGTGCGCATGTCGCATAGGCGCACGGTGTGCCGGCCCATTCGTGTCAGTCGCCACAGCATGGCGGCGGTGGGAAAGCCGCAATAGGGCAGGCGTGCGCTTTGTGCCGTGCCGGTTGCACCAGGTACTCAGCATGTCCAATGCCGTCGCGAGCAACGGCAGTGCGGCAAGATGCAGGAGTCGCGCCGCGCCGATCGTGCTGGTGCCGTCCGGCAAGGGGACCTCGGCCTGAGCGAGAATGGCCCCGTCGTCAATCCTCGGAATGACCCGATGGACCGTGACGCCCGCCTTTGGCTCCGGCTCAAGCAGCAGATGGATCGTCGGGACTGGCCCTCGCTGGGCAGGCAGCAGACTGGGATGCACGTTGGCGATGCCGCTGGGAAACTGCGCGATCGTCTCGGAGGAGAGGATCTGGTCGAAATGAAAGAGCAGCAGCGCCTCGGCCCCCGCCCTGCGCAACGCCGCGATGGTCGCGGTCGCGTTCGCATCGCCTAGCCGCAGGAAGCCGATACCCCGCGTTCGACAGAATGCGCTCAGCGACTGGCCGGTGATTCGCGGCAGGACGAAGTTGACCACCAGATAGGGCGCGAGCATCAGCCGCGAGCGCCACAATGCCCGCAGGGTGCGCCGGGTTGGCGGACCGGACGGGCTGCGGAACGGACTTGAGTCGGCGACCAGCACAATGTCTTGCCAGTGCACATTGATGAAATGGCGCACCGCCTTCGCCGAAACAGCGGCATCCGTGGTCAACAGGGCGACGCGCATCGTGGGACTGCCGTGGTTCGGAGTAAGGCGATTGGAACCACAGATGGACACAGATGAACACAGACGCTGGGGACGCCACAGGAACCGATCTTTGCTGGGTGACGCTAAAACATATTTTTGGAATAGTACGCTGAAAGCGCCATGCGCAGTTTGATAGAACAGCACCGTGCCGAAATCGCCGGGCTCTGCCGCCGCTACGCGGTGCGCCGGCTGGCCGTGTTCGGCTCGGCGGCTCGTGGGTCCGACTTCGATGCTGGTCGCAGTGATACGGATTTCCTGGTCGAGTTCGAGCCTGCACCCGGCCTGGCCACACTAGAACGGTATCTAGGCCTGGCCGACGATCTCGAGCACCTCTTGGGCTGCCGTGTCGATCTCGTTGATCGTGACGCCATAGACGCGAGCCGTAACTATATCCTCCATCGCCAGATCCTGGCGGGTGCCGAGCCGGTTTATGGCTAAAAGCCGCGCAGCCGACAAGTCGTTGCTGCTGCACCTGGTGTTGGCCGCTGAGGATGCGCGCGGGTTTCTGCAAGGGATGGTCGAGGCCGCACCCCGAGCCAGCCGGCAAGGTGTCCGCCGCTACGCAGCAGGCAAATCGCGCGATCCCTTGGAGCGAGATCGGTGGCATGGGACACCGTCTGATCCACGGCTACACCGAGGTGCGATTTGATGTGGTCTGGGCTGTCGTGACCGAGCGGTTGCCGCAATTGATCGAGGCACTGCGGCGGCGGCGGCAGGATGGAGAGAGGCCATCGGAATGACTGCTGGTCGTTGCAGCCAACGGAGCAAGACCGTCCCGTTGCCAGGGCCGTTCGAGTGTGCGCCCCCTGACTTATGAACGACCGCGATCGCATCATCCGCCTTCTTACGATCCATCCGGAAGACCTCAGCCGGTGGACACGTCTCTGCCAAAAGGTCAGTAGGGAAGTGCATCTCGTGCACTCGGACTATCCGCATCTTAATGAGATGCAGCTCATGTCGTTTGTAAAACGGCTTTTGCCGGAGATCCGCGCGATGATTTCAAGCGTTGATGTTAGTTCTGGACATGATGATGAGCTGTGAACGCAGCGCAAGGGGAAGCTTCTCGCCTACGCCTGCTTCAACTCGATCAGGCTCCGCCTAAACCTACGCCTCCGCTCTACCTTGTCGTCTACTCTCCACCGGGCGCCACATATCGCTCAAGCATGATTTCCCCAGCGCGCTGTCGCATCATATAGCTGTCGTACCAGGCTTGCATGCGTAGCAGCGTATCCATGCTGACGCCGAACGCCTTCTCGATGCGCAGTGCCATTTCGGGTGACAGCCGCGCCTTGCCGTTCACCAGGTCTGACAGCGTGGCCCGCCGGACACCCAACAACGCCGCGGCGCGCGCCAGCGACAAGCCCAGTTCCGCAAGGATCTCCTCGCGGATGAATTCGCCTGGCGACGACGGGCGCATGCCAAGCTTGATCGGTGCGTCGTCCATCAGTGGTAGTCCTCCAGGTTCAGGTCACTAATCTCGCCGTCTTCGAGGGTAAACGTGACCCGCCAGTTGCCAGATGCAGAAATGCTCCATGTGCCGGCACGGTCGCCGGTAAGCTGGTGGATGCGCCAGCCCGGCGGCCCGCGGACGCCATCCATATCGGGAGCGGAGATCAGCACGGTCAGTATTCGCCGGAGGCGATTAGCCAGATCGGTTCTGATCTCACGTGCGTCATCCGCCTCGACAAGCCGTCGCAAACCGCGGTGCCGATGCTCCGGATCCTCATGGCGCAATGTACGGTGCCGCCGTACGGAAATCAACCGGTGCGGTCATAGACATGGCGACGAAGGAGATGCGCGGCCGGGCACGCCGCCGTGTTACTTTATGCCTGCTTCAACTCAATCAGGCTCCGCCTGAGCTTCCGTTAAGCCTGCTTCACCTCGATCAGGCTCCGCCTGATCTTCCTTCCCCGCTCCACCTTGTCCTCGATATACGCCGCATCCCCCCACCGCACCGCCCGAGACATCGCCTGCGCGTCCTCCATGAAGCGGGCCAGCATCTCCAGCAGCGCCTCGCGGTTGTTCAGGAAGATGTCGCGCCACATCACCGGATCGCTCGCCGCGATGCGGGTGAAATCCCGGAACCCCGAGGCAGCGAATTGCACCACCTCCTGCCGGCTCTCATCCGCCAAATCGTCCGCCGTGCCGCAGATGGTGAAAGCGATCAGATGCGGCAGGTGCGATACAATTGCCAATACACGGTCGTGATGCGCCGGCTCCATGCGCTGCACCATGGAGCCGCAGCGGCGCCACAGCTCCTCCACCTTCGCGACCGCGGCCTCATCCGTGCCAGGCGGCGGCGTCAGCAACGTCCAGCGCCCCTCGAACAGCGTGGTGAATCCCGAATCCGGTCCCGAATACTCCGTCCCCGCTACCGGATGCGCCGGCACGAAATGCGCGCCCGCCGGCACCAGCGGTCCCACATCGCGGATCACCGACTGCTTGGTGGACCCCACGTCGGTCAGGATCGCGCCCGGCTCCAGATGCGGTGCGATCGCCGCCGCCAGCCCGGCAAACGCGCCGACCGGTGCGCACAGCATCACGCAATCGGCGCCCACGACGGCGCGCGCGGGATCCGCCTCGATCCGATCGGCAATGCCCAGTTCGCGCACCCGCTCCAGCGTCTTCGCGGTGCGCGCGTTCACCACCACCTCGGCCGCCAGATCGCCGCGCTCGCGGGCGATGCGGGCGACGGAGCTGCCAATCAGGCCAATGCCGATAAGAGCGAGGCGCCGAAACAGAGGTTCAGCCATGCTGCCCCGAGGACATGAACTCGGTGAACGTCGCGATCACGATCTCCACTTCTTCCGGTGTGCCGACGGTGATGCGCAGGCATTGCGGCAGCCCGTAGCCGCCCACCGGCCGCGCAATGATGCCGCGGGACCGGCCAAACGCATCGGCCGCCTTGCCGCGCTCCGCCATGCCGAAGTCGGCCAGCACGAAGTTGCCCTCCGACGGCCAGACCTTGATCCCCGCCGCCGTCAGTCCCGCCGCCAGTTTCGGGCGGTATTCGCGATTGTGCGCGCGGCCCTTCTCGACCCAGCCGGGTTCCGCCAACGCGGCAATCGCCGCCGCCTGCGAGGCGATCGAAACGTTGAACGGCGACCGCACGCGGTTGAACACATCGATGACCGCGGGCGGCGCATAGGCCCAGCCGACCCGCATGCCGCCAAGGCCGAAGATCTTCGAGAACGTCCGCAGCATCACCGTGTTGTCGCCGGCATCCACCAGCTTGATGCCTGGCTCGTAGTCCGGCCGCTCGACGTACTCGGCATACGCCGCATCCAGCACCAGCAGCACTTCGGGCGGCAGGCCCGCGCGCAATCGCGCCACTTCGTCGGACGGCAACATGCTGCCTGTCGGATTGTTCGGATTGGCCAGGAACACCAGGCGCGTCGCGGGTGACACCGCCGCCAGCATCGCATCGACATCCGCGGTAAGATCGCGTTCCGGCGTCTTGATCACGCGGCTGCCCGCATAAGTGCCGGCGATGTGGTAGATCGCGAAGCCGTGCGCGCTCATGACGATGTCGCGCCCGTGTCCGCCATAGGCGAGGCAAAGCTGATAGATCAGATCATCCGACCCCGCGCCGCACACGATGCGCGCCGGATCCAGCTTGAACCGCGCGCCGATCGCGCGGCGCAGTTCGGTGGCGTCGCCATCCGGATAGCGATGCAGTTCCTCGGCGATGCGCTTGTAGGCTTCCTGAGCGCCGGGCGGCACGCCGAACGCGCCCTCGTTGGACGACAGTTTCAACACCCGGTTAACGCCGGGTACCGTCGACTCGCCCGCCGATATAGGGCGAGATGTCGAGGACTTCGGGACGCGGGCGGGGCGCGCTCATGTGGCACCTCCGGTTTCAGGAACAGCATAGGCGCCAAGCACCATCGGCGGGCGCTGCACCGCACCCAACCGCGCCAGACGCGGATCGTCATCGGTCAGGAAGCCTTCGATCTCGGCCAACGCGTGGGCAACCGGCGCGCCCTGGTCGCGGCGCAGGATCACCGTGCCTGGTGTCAGTCCGGCCGAGGTCAGCGCGCCCGTCAGACGCGCGCGGCTGACATCGTTATCGAGCTCCAGGCCCAGCAGCGAGCGGTCATGTTCGCTGGGATCCGGCTCCGTGGTGGCGACCACCAGCGCTTGCGCGGCGGGCGCTCCATCGGGCCGAGGCGCCCAGAACGGCAGGCGCGCCACGACATACATGCGCGGCTGCTCGTTCTGCAGCAGCCCGGTCCACCAGGCGTCGCGCACGGTGTCGGTCTCCGATGGAAGCGGCAGCACGGCGACGGCGGCGTCGCCGTCGGCTGACATCGGCCATCGCCTGCGCCGGCGCTGCCATACGCGTGCAGCGGCGTCAGCGCGCCGAAATGCTCGCGCGCAACCTGCGTGAATGCCGCGCCTTTATCCGGCTCACACACCGCAATGCCGAACGGTCCCTGCATCGCGGTCGTGCCCGCCAGCAGCTCGCGCCAGATCCGCACCAGTGACTGCGGCGGCAGGCCCCCACTGTGGCTGTGCAGCAGGCGGCGGATGATGGAGGCCTCGCGTCCCGGCCGGTAGCGCCCTGCGCTTGCCAGACCGCGCCACGTCCTCGACCACCTTCGCCCGCTTCATCAGCAGGGCGTGCATGGCGTCATCGATGCGGTCCAGTTCGGCGCGCAGAGCTGGCAGGCCGCCAGGCCAGTGATCCTCGGCGGGTGGAGCGGGCGGCGCTTCGACGTTGACTGGACCGGGCATTGTCCTGGCCGAAAAGGGGCCGGCACTGATAGCCGAAGCAGGGACGGGGAGGAAACAGGAAGAAAGGGTCCACACGGAGAACACGGGAGGACCGCGGGTCAAGCCCAAGGACAAGCCTCCAGTGGTCTCCGTGTGGACCCTTCCTTCCGTCCCCATAGTTGCGGCAGAACCACACCCGTCCTATGCAATTACGGGATGGACACGTCGATCGCCCTCGCGGCTACCGGGCACAACCCCAGCGTTACCTTCCTCGAAGGCATGACGCTGGACTGTGGCGCGCGGCTGGAGCGTGTGACGGTCGCCTATCGCACCTATGGCACGCTGAACGCGGCGCGCAGCAATGCGATCCTGGCGTGCCATGCGCTGACCGGCGACCAGTATGTCGCTGAGACTCATCCTATCACCGGCAAGGAAGGTTGGTGGGACTTGGTGGTGGGTCCGGGTCTGCCGTTGGACACCAATCGCTACTTCGTTATCTGCACGAATGTGCTGGGCGGCTGCATGGGCTCGACCGGACCACGCAGTCTGCGCGATGACGAAAGCGGGCCCTGGGGGACCGATTTCCCGCCCGTCACCATCCACGACATGGTGCGCTTGCAGAAGATGCTGATCGACCATCTAGGCATCACGCGGCTGTTCGCGGTGATGGGTGGCTCGATGGGCGGGATGCAGGTGCTGCAATGGGCCGCGAGCTATCCCGACGCCGTGTTCGCCGCTCTGCCGATTGCCTGTGCAGCCTATCACTCGGCGCAGAACATCGCGTTCCACGAGGTCGGGCGGCAGGCGATCTTCGCCGATCCGGACTGGCACGGCGGACGCTACTGGGAGAGTGACCGTGTACCGGCCCGCGGCTTGGCGGTGGCGCGGATGTGCGCGCACATCACCTACCTTTCCGAGCAGGCGCTGACGCGGAAGTTCGGCCGCCGTTTGCAGAACGCGCCGAAGGACACCAGCGAGGCGATGTCGCTGTTCGGCGAGATGTTCCAGGTGGAGAGTTACCTGCACCACCAAGGCTCGACATTCGTGCAGCGGTTCGACGCGAACTCCTATGTAACGATCACGCGGGCGATGGATTACTTCGATCTGGCAGCGGAGTTTCACGGCGATCTGGCGAATGCGTTCAGAGGCACGAAGACGCGGTTCCTGCTGGCGTCCTTCACCTCGGATTGGCTGTTTCCAACGGCAGAAAGTCGCGCGACCGCACGTGCACTGAACCGCGCGGGCGCGAACGTGTCGTTTGTGGAAATCCCCAGCGACAAGGGCCACGACGCGTTCCTGCTGGATGAGCCGGACTTTCACCGCACGCTGGCAGGGTTCCTGGCGGGATGCGCTGTGCATGCAGGGCTGGAGGGGTAGCGGGCCTAACCCGGCCAAGCAATCTCGGTCAACCTAGAGCACTTCAGTATCGAGATTGCTTCACCTCGCATTCGCGAGGCTCGCAATGACCGCCT
>CAVTEC010000059.1:0-11807 GCA_963733475.1 uncultured Alphaproteobacteria bacterium
GTTGGAAGGGAATAACTACGCGGCGCGGGGACGGCGGCGGACTTCGGGACGCACGTAGCGGAAGTTGAGGATCGCCGGGTCGGCGACGACCGGGCCGGGCGCAATGCCGACGATGATCTGTTCGGCGATCGGCGCGAAGTCGGCGCGGAAATGCACTGATGATTTTAACACCAGGATTGGGCATTCGCTCGGTTCGACGCCCACGTGGCGCAGGATCGCTTGATCCAGCGCCTGGATCTTGTGTGACACCACCATCACTCGCACGCCGTCGATGTCGATCAGCGCGCACGGCCCAAGGTTACCCGGATTGCCGGCGCCCATCGGCCCGGTCATGGTGAATTTGCCGTCAGTCAATTTCAGCACGCGCGCGTTGCAAGCGAAGGGCAGCCCATCGGATTTCCCGCCGAGCGATAGCGGCAGGGACGCCGCCTCGCCTGCTGCGACGCATGCCGCCACACTGTCCGCATCGTTGATCAGGCACAGCATGGCACCTTTCGCCTGCTGACGGACCAGTTCCGACAGCAGGCCCGTGGTATCACCGTGGCCTCCACCGCCTGGATTGTCCTGGGTGTCTGCAATCACGATCGGCTTCGACGCTGCGGCCGCCAGCCGCTTGGCTTCTGACACCGCTTCGGCCGCCGGCAATGTGTCCTGCACGAAAGCACTCTCACGCGCGGACACATGCGCGGTGAAAGCGTCCGCTGCCGCATCGGCTTTCGCCTGGGTATCCGCGAAGGCCGCGATTGCGGGTCCACAATCGGCGAAATCGGCGAAGGGAAAGCCGAAGCAGAATGCCAATTCCGCGACGCCCATGCGATCCGCGAGCGAGGTGCGCTCGACCATGATCTCACTCATCGGTTCGAGGAGCGTGCATTGGCTGCCAAGCGGGAGCCAAAAATCGAGCTGGCGGAATGCTCGCGCCCACGGCTTGCCGCGTTCGATCCGCTCCAGGAGCAGACGCATGGCCTGCGCGCCAGCAGCCTTCATGTCGACGTGCGGATAGGTACGGAACGGCACCACCGCGTCAGCGAGCGTCACCATCTTTGCGGTCAGGTTGGCGTGGGGATCGAGGCTGATGGTCAGCGGCAGGTCACCGACGATCGCGCGGACGCGCCGCAACAGTTCACCCTCTGCGTCGGGGAAGCTTTCCACGACCGCCGCGCCGTGCAGATCGAGATAAAGGCCATCCAGTGGCATTTCGTCCAAGGCGTGCGACAGCACTGAGCAGATCATGGCGGCGATACGTTCGAACGCTTCGTCCTGCACCGGGCCGGCCGGGTTGGCGAAACTCCAGGCAAGGGGGACGATGGTGACGGCGGCTTCCTCGGCGACTGCGAGCGCGCCGGCGGCGGGGACCGAGGTGCCGCGAACCGCCTCCAGCATCTGGGGGCCTTCGGTCAGCCTTGGAAATCCAGCGGGATGGACGAAATCGGTGTAGGTGGTCGGCCGGGGCGCGAAGGAGTGGCTCTCGTGCAGAAAGCCGCCGATGGCGATGCGGTAGGTCATAGTGATGCTCCTTGTAACTAATCGCATCACACACCGGCGGACGGCACGCAAGGATTGCCGCGGTGCGACAAATTCGGCTAACGGCAGGTTTTCTGACTCTCCGCGGATCGGACGGTGAAATGGCCGAAGAGCATGAGGACACGGGCGGCCCAAGGAAAGCCGCGTTGATCGGCCTTGTCGTCATCCTGGCGCTCGCGGTCGTGGCAATAGTGCTGGTGCGGGAACTCGGTCAGGCATCGAAGATGCAGGACTGCCTGATGTCGGGCCGGACCAACTGTGCTCCGATCCAGACGTCCCCCAGCACGAGATGAGCCGCATTTAATGACAAGCTGGACTGAATTGGCGTAGCCTGTCCGGGGCGCGCTTTCGGCGACGCAACAATGTCAGGGCCAGCGTTTAACGGCCCGGCGAAAGGGAGTGCTTGGATGTCGAGGCGCGCATGGGGCGGCGCTGGCGTTATGCTGTTGTTGATTGTCGCGGCTGCTGTCTGGCGGCTGGGCCTGGATACGCCCATGGAACATGCGAAGGCTCAGAGCGCGCCGCCTGAAGTTCCGATCACACCTGGCGTGGTGACGGCACAGGATGTGCCGGAATTTCTCCGTGGCATTGGCACGGTCCAGCCATTCAACACCGTGACTGTGAAGTCGCGGGTTGACGGTGCGATCGTCAAGGTCGCGTTCACTGAAGGACAGGAGATCAAACAGGGCGATCTGCTGTTCCAGATTGATCCTCGGCCGTATCAGGCGGCGCTGGAACAGGCGCAGGCTGTCCAGGAAAAGGATCAGGCGCAGCTAGGAACGGCAGAGTCCGATCTGCAGCGTTACGGCAGATTGGTCGGGTCTGGATTCCAGACGCGGCAGAGCTTTGATCAGCAGCAAGGCCTGGTGTCGCAACTTATGGCTGCGATCAAAGGCGACCAGGCGCAGATCGACATGGCGCGGCTCAATCTCAGCTTCACGGAGATCCGTTCGCCGATTGATGGACGGCTGGGTGCGCGGCTGGTGGACATCGGCAACCTGATCCATGCGAACGACAATACGGCGCTGGTGACCATATCGCAGATCCGACCGATCTTCGTAAGCTTTACACTGCCTCAGAATACGCTGGATTCGATCCGGCATTATCAGCAGGAGGCGCTGCTCGACGTTGAGGCATTATCGTCCGACGATAAGACGAAGCTTGGCGAAGGCAGGCTGACCCTGATCGACAATGCAATCGACCAGGCGACAGGCACCATTCATCTCAAGGCGACGTTTGCCAATTTTGATGAACGGCTGTGGCCCGGAGAGTTTGTCAATGTGCGGTTGGTGCTGCGGATGCGTCACGATGTAGCAACGGTACCAGCACAGACAGTGCAACAGGGCCCGAACGGCGATTATGTCTATGTCATCGACAAGGATGATGTGGTCGAACGGCGGCCTGTCACGGTTGCTGTGGTGCAGGATGGCCTGGCAGTGGTCAGCAACGGTCTGGCCGCCGGTGAGCGGGTTGTCGTTGAGGGGCAATACAGGCTCACCGAAGGGGCGCGCGTGAAGCTGTTGCCAGAGAAGCAGTCCGAGACCGCACAGAAATGAGCATCTCGGAACCATTCATTCGGCGGCCGATTGCGACCTCGCTCTTGATGTTGGGCGTGCTCGTGTTCGGGATTGTCGCTTACACATTGTTGCCGGTCGCCGCTTTGCCCAATGTTGACTTTCCGACGATCACGGTGACGGCGAGCTATCCGGGAGCCAGTCCGGCGACGATGGCCTCGGCGATCGCCACGCCGCTGGAACAGCAGTTCACGGCGATTCCGTCGCTCGATCAGATGACGTCGCTGAGCGGCACCGGCACGACGACGATAACGCTGCAATTCGATCTGTCGCGAAATATCGATGGTGCGGCGCAAGACGTGCAGACTGCGATCAATGCGGCCAGCGGATTGCTGCCGAAAGACTTGCCGAGTCCGCCTACGTATAAGAAGGTCAATCCAGCCAACTTTCCGGTGCTGATTTACGCCGTCTACTCGGACGCGCTGCCGGTCTATCGACTGGATGATTACGCCTACACCGTGCTGGCTCAGCAGCTATCGACGGTGCCGGGTGTTTCTCAGGTCTCGGTGTTCGGCCAGAAGCAATACGCGGCGCGTGTCGAGGTCAACCCTGCAGCGCTGGCGGCACACAGCATTGGGCTGGAAGACGTTCGCAATGCGCTGGTGGCGGCAACCATCAACGGCCCGAAAGGTGCGATCGAGGGCAGTCACCAGGTGACCGCGCTGGATACCAACGACCAGCTCTTCAATGCATCACAGTACGGCAACGTCATCATCACGTACCGCAACGGCGCGCCGGTGCGGGTGAAGGACATCGGCGAGGCCGTCAACTCGGTGCAGAACATGTACGTGGGGGCGTGGTTCAACAACCGTCCCGCGGAAGGCATCGCCATCGAGCGGCATCGGGTGCCAACACGATCGCGTTGGTGAACCGCATCAAACAGCTTATGCCGCAACTGGAAGCGTCGATCCCGCCTTCGGTGCATGTTGAGCTGATGTCCGATCGCTCGCAGATCACACAGGCGGCGGTGGACGACGTTCAGATGACGATGGCGGTGACGATCGGACTGGTGGTGCTGGTCATCTTCATATTCTTGCGCACGTTGTGGGCGACGGTGATCCCGAGCCTGGCGGTGCCGCTGTCACTGCTGGCAACCGTCGCGGTGATGTACGTGGCGGGTTACAGCCTGGACAACATCTCGCTGATGGCGCTGACGATCTCCGTGGGCTTCGTGGTGGACGATGCGATCGTGATGATCGAGAACATTGTCCGTTATATAGAGCAAGGGGAACGGCCGTTCGCCGCTGCGCTGCGCGGCGCCGGGCAAATTGGGTTCACGATCATCTCGATCACCATTTCGCTGATTGCGGTGTTCATCCCGCTGTTCTTCATGGGCGGCATCATTGGCCGGCTGTTCCGCGAGTTCGCCATAACCGTATCCGTCGCCGTGGTCGCGTCGGCGGTGATATCGCTGACGCTGACGCCCGTGATGTGCTCCCTGTTCCTGAAAGGAGCATGACCGGCATGCGGGTGCTTCAACCGAATGGCGGAGCGGTTGTTCAATGGCATGTTGGCCGCCTACGATCGAGGACTCCGCTTTGTATTTCGGCATCAGTTTGCGACGTTGCTGACAACGCTTTCGCTGATCGTGGTGACCGGCTACCTGTACGTGATCATTCCCAAGGGGTTCTTCCCGCAGCAGGATACTGGGTTCATTTTCGGCGAGGTTGATACCCGGCAGGATGCGTCGTTCGAGGCTACCTCGGCGCTACGGCATGACATTGTCGATATCGTGGGGAAAGACCCCGCGGTGGATCATGTGTTCTCGCTTGGGGGCGCGTATGCCTACAATCCGACTGAGAATACCGCTCGCGTCTTCCTCCAGTTGAAACCGTTCAACGAACGCGATGTCTCGGCAGATCAGGTGATCGAGCGGCTACGCCCCCAGGTTGCCAAGGTGCAGGGCGCGAAGTTCTTCATGCAGGCAGGCCAGGACATCAGCATTGGTGGCCGGCTGAGCCGTACGCAATATCAGTATACTCTGACCGACACCGATCTGGACGAGCTGAATCATTGGGCGCCGATACTGGAGCTGGCATGCGGAAGCTGCCGGAGTTGCAGGATGTGGCCTCGGATCAGCAGATCGCAGCTCCGCATGTTTCAATCACGGTCGATCGTGATGCTGCATCGCGGCTGGGGCTATCCGCGACGCTGATCGATCAGACGCTGTATGACGCGTTTGGACAGCGACAGATTGCGACGATCTATACGTCGACCAACCAGTACAAGGTGATCCTCGAAGTCGCGCCGCAATTCCGATCGGATCCGAACGCGCTGGCCAAAATCTATGTGCCGGCCCCGAGCGGCGTGGAAATCCCGCTGAGTACGTTCGCGCACTTTACCTCGACGATCGAGCCGCTATCGGTCAGCCATCAGGGGCAGTTTCCGGCCATTACGTTGTCATTCAATCTGGCACCGGGAGCGGCACTCGGCCAGGCGGTGGATGCCATCAGCGCATTGGCCGCGCGTGTGAATGTTCCGGCGACGCTTTCCGGGTCATTCCAGGGGACCGCACAGGCTTTCCAGGCATCGCTGTCGTCAATGCCGCTGTTGGTCGCGGCCGCTATTCTTGTTGTCTACATCGTACTGGGCATCCTGTACGAGAGTTATATCCACCCCATTACTATTCTTTCAGCATTGCCGTCGGCCGGCGTGGGGACGCTGATCATGCTGATGGTGTGCGGTTACAATCTGACGGTGATCGCGATCATTGGCATGATCCTGTTGATCGGCATCGTGAAGAAGAATGCGATCATGATGATCGACTTCGCGTTGCAGGCAGAACGTATCGACGGCAAGAATCCGCGTGAGGCGATCCATGAGGCGTGCCTGCTGCGCTTCCGCCCGATCATGATGACGACATTCGCGGCACTGTTCGGTGCCACGCCGATCGCATTCGGGCACGGTGCGGGTTCGGAATTGCGGCGGCCGCTCGGTATAGCGATTATCGGTGGCTTGCTGGTGTCGCAGTGGCTGACGCTGTTCACGACACCGGTTATTTATTTGTATTTGGAGCGGTTCAGCCGTCTGGTGGGTCGTTCGCATCGGCTGTCGCACACCGCAGAGGCGCTGTCGGGGCTGCCGCCCGGCGCGTTGGAAGCAGCACCAACAAGGTGTGGAATGAGCGCGGAATGACCGTGGTTGAGGCATGGGCGGTCGGCCGCACGTTCGGTTTCCTGGTGCAGAACAGTGGCGCGGTTGCTCAAGCGGCATTTCGAACGGCGTGCGCGCCAGACTGGCCTGCCGCTTACGCGGCGGCAGGCGGCGGTGTTGCTGCACGTGTCGCGCCAGCAGGGCGTGAGTCAGGCGGAAATCGCCGCACGGCTGGATATGGAGCCGATCTCGCTGGTGCGCATGTTGGACAAGCTGTCAGAGTATGGGCTGGTGAGCAGCGCGCCCATCCGACCGATCGGCGCGTGCGCACGTTATGGCCGACAGAGGCTGCGGAGGCGGCACTGGGCAGCGGATTCTGCGCATCAACCGGGAGATCCGTTCCGAGGCGTTTGCCGGCCTGGCGCCGGTGATGCGCGACGCGTTCATCGATGCGCTGGAGCAGGTGAAGGGGAACCTGGCAGCGGAGGACGTGGCAGGAGTTGAGGCGATGGAATTACCCTCCCCCTCCCCTTGAGGGAGGGGGTTGGGGGGAGGGGTGCGTAATCCGTGACTGCCGGATGTACGCACCCCTCCCCCCAACCCCCTCCCTCAAGGGGAGGGGAGTATTCTTTTCCTTCACCCAACCATCCACTCCGGCACCGGCAGGTTCTTCGACCGCAGGAACTCCGGGTTGAACAGCTTCGACTGATAGCGCGAGCCGCCATCGGCCAGGATCGTCACCACCGTGTGGCCCGGCCCGAGCGCCTTCGCCACCCGGATCGCCGCGGCGATGTTGATGCCGGATGACGTTCCGACCGACAGCCCTTCATGGATCATAACGTCATAGATGCACGCCAGCGCCTCGGCATCGGGATGCGTTCCGCATCGTCGATCGGCGCGCCTTCAATGTTGGCGGTGACGCGCGAATTGCCGATGCCCTCGGTGATCGAGCTGCCGGAGATCGACAGGTCATTGTTCTTGACCCAGCCGTACAAGCCGCTGCCTTCGCAATCCGCCAGCACGATGTGCACCTTCGGGTTCTTCGCCTTCAACGCCAACGCCACTCCCGCCAGCGTGCCGCCCGTGCCGACGCGCAGGTGAATGCGTCGACCTTTCCTTCGGTCTGGTCCCAGATCTCCACGCCGGTGGTGGCTTGGTGGCCGTCGCGGTTGGCCAGGTTGTCGAACTGGTTGGCCCAGACCGCGCCCATCTCCTCCGCCATACGGCGCGAGACATGCACGTAGTTGCCGGGATCGCGATACGGCTTGGCCGGCACCGGACGCAGGTCGGCGCCGATCATGCGCAGGAAGTCGAGCTTCTCCTTGCTCTGCGTCTCCGGGATCACGATGACGTGCGATAGCCACGCGCGTTGCCCACCAGCGTCAGGCCAATGCCGGTGTTGCCCGCGGTGCCTTCCACCATCGTGCCACCGGGTTTCAGCACGCCGCGCTTCTCTGCGTCGGCGATGATGAACAGTCCGGTGCGGTCCTTGACGGAACCGCCAGGCGACATGAACTCCGCCTTGCCGAGGATGGTGCACCCGGTCGCCTCCGAAGCGCGGCGCAGCTTGATCAGCGGTGTGTTGCCAATGGCGGCGGCCAGGTCGTTCTCCCAGTGGGAGCCGTGATATAGACGGGTCATCGCGTCCTCATGCAGCCGGAGTGTCCGAGATGGTCGAACCCAAGGGGATTCAGAATGTGCCGCCCAGGCAGGTATGGGAAGCCCTGCGGTCCGATCCGCAGGCGCAGTTGGTGGACGTGCGGACTGAACCCGAGTGGACTTTCGTCGGTGTGCCCGACCTGGCCTCGGTTGCGCAAGCAGGCGGTGCTGATCCCGTGGCAGGTCTATCCGACGATGCAGCACAACGACGCGTTTGTGGACCACCTGCGCCAGGCCGGATTCACGCCCGATCACCACATCTATTTCCTGTGCCGCAGCGGCCAGCGCAGCTTGGCGGCGGCCAAGGCGGCACAGGAGGCGGGCTTCCCGCATGTCTACAACATCGCGGACGGGTTCGAGGGCGGGGTGGACGCCGACGGGCACCGCGGAGTCAGGCCGGCTGGAAGGCGGACGAGCTGCCCTGGCGGCAAAGATAGAGACGCAGCCACGCCCTTCCCGTCATGGCGGGCGAAGGCCTGCCATCCACGACTTCGCAGCGCGCCGCAGCAACAGTAGCGTGGATGCCGACCCGGAGCCTGCCACCGGGCGCCTGCACCAGACGACGCGGCGTGTCTTGGCCCCCTACGCCGGATCGCTTCCGTTCGGTTATAAATTCAGGTCAATGCAGCGAATATCGCCGCGTGGGAGTTAGCCAACCGTTAAGGGCATCGCGCGGAAACTGGCGCCTGCCAACGGCCGGCATAGAGCCGAAAAAAGGAAACCCACGAATGAACGACCAGGTACTGTACTCCACCGTGCAGCGCGGCAGGCTGCGCGCGCGCTATGACAATTTCATCGGCGGCAAATGGCAGGCCCCCGTGAAAGGCCGATATTTCTCCGATCCCAGCCCGGTGGACGGCACCAAGCTGTGCGACATCGCACGCTCCGATGCCGCCGACGTCGAACTGGCGCTGGACGCCGCGCATGCCGCCCGTGACGCCTGGGGCCGCACCTCCCCCGCCGAGCGCGGCCGCATGCTCCTGAAAATCGCCGACCGCATCGAGGAAAACCTCGAACTCCTCGCGCATGCGGAAACGCTGGACAACGGCAAGCCGATCCGCGAGACACGCGCCGCCGACGTTCCGCTGGCCGCCGACCACTTCCGCTATTTCGCCGGCTGCATCCGCGCCGAGGAAGGCACGCTGGCGGAACTCGACAACGACACCGTCGCCTACCACTTCAAGGAACCGATGGGCGTCGTCGCCCAGATCATCCCGTGGAATTTCCCGTTGCTGATGGCGGCCTGGAAGATGGCGCCGGCACTGGCGACCGGCAACTGCGTGGTGATCAAGCCGGCCTCCGACACGCCGCTCAGCCTTGCGGTGCTCATGGACCTGATCGGCGACATCCTGCCGCCCGGCGTGCTGAACGTGGTCAACGGTCACGGCTCGGAAGTCGGTGCACCGCTCGCCTCCAGCCCACGCATCGCCAAGGTCAGCTTCACCGGTGAGACCACCACCGGCCGGCAGATCATGCAGTACGCGGCCGAGAACCTGATCCCCAGCACCATGGAACTCGGCGGCAAGTCGCCGAACATCTTCATGGCCGACGTGATGGACCAGGACGACGCTTTCCTCGACAAGGCGCTGGAAGGCTTCGCGCTGTTCGCGTTCAACAAGGGCGAGGTCTGCACCTGCCCGTCACGCGCGCTGGTGCAGGAATCGATCTTCGACAGGTTCATGGAGAAAGCCGTCGCGCGGGTTGCCAAGATCCGCGTGGGCCATCCGCTCGATCCCACCACGCAGATGGGCGCACAGGCGTCGCGTGGGCAGCTTGGAGAAGATCCTCAGCTACATCGATATCGGCAAGCAGGAGGGTGCGCAACTCATGACAGGCGGCGAGCGGGCGCATCTCGGGGGCGAACTGGAGAACGGCTACTACCTCGCCCGACCGTGTTCGTCGGCCACAACAAGATGCGCATCTTCCAGGAGGAGATCTTCGGGCCGGTGCTGTCGGTGACCACGTTCAAGACCGTGGAGGACGCGATCGCTATCGGCAACGACACGATCTACGGCCTGGGCGCCGGCGTCTGGTCGCGCAACGGCAACGTCGCCTACCGCGTCGGCCGTGAGATCCAGGCCGGGCGGGTGTGGACCAACTGCTACCACATGTACCCGGCGCACGCGGCGTTCGGCGGCTACAAGCATCGGGCTACGGCCGCGAGACGCACAAGATGATCATGGACCACTACCAGCAGACCAAGAACCTGCTGGTCAGCTACAGCCCGAACGCCTTGGGCTTCTTCTGATCTGCGCACGCGGCCGGGGACGGATATGGTCCCCGGCCGCGCGTCCATGGGGAGGGAATGATGCCGGAACGCGTTTGCGTCACCGACTACGGCGGCGGCATTGCTCCGCCAACTGCGACAGCAACATGGCGACCTGATCCTGCATTTGTCGGGTGGCTGCTGCGAGGGCAGCGCGCCGATGTGCCTGCGTCGGGAGCGGGTTCCGCATCGCCGCGCGCGACGTCTTGCTCGGCGTGGTCGAAGACTGTCCGTTCTATGTCAGCGCGGCGCAATTCCCGTATTGGGCGCATAGCCAGATCACGCTGGACGTGACTCCAGATGGTGGCGACAGTTTCTCGATCGAGGCAGTGGACGGCGTGCGTTTTCTGGTTCGCTCGCGGCTGTTCAGCGACGCGGAATGCGATGCTTTGGGGCAGCGCTGAGCGCCGGCGACCGGTGGCAGGAACTTCCTGGTGCTCAGACGCTTTCTGATGATTCGCTGGCACTACTCTCCCGTCATTCCTGCGAAAGCAGGAACCCAGGGCGAGGTTTGTGTCCGTGGCCCTGGGTTCCCGCGATCGGGGATGTAATCCAATCCGCTCCCAACGCTTTGCCGTCGGGAAATGGGCACCTTATACCAATGCTCACTGACCCTGACTCATCGGTCGCACTGTCGTCATGGCTGGGCTTGACCCGGCCATCAGCGTACATTGGCACCGTTGTGCCGCTGACGCTGATGGCCGGCTCGGGGGCCGGCCATGACGGTTGGTTAGAGCGAATGGGTCGCGGTCAGTGAGCTTTGGTATTAGGCATAAACTTCGGAGCTCGGGCGTCGCTAACTCGACCATAGACCGCACGAATACCCCTTATGCGCACCGCGATTTCCGGGCGTCCCAAGCGGCAGTCGGTGAATTGAAAATCGATTACATCCCCGTTCGCGGGAATGACGATGGAGCTGGTGCGTCATCCGTGTGCGTGAAAGCACTGGCAAGTGCGTCCGACCGCCCACAAGCTCACGCCCGATATGCCAGCGATCGAACGTTTGTACCGTTACGGGTGGCCGGGACACGCCCTGCCATGACGACAAAAAATGGTGAGCACTAAGCGACTGGCGCGCCGACGGCCAATTGCAGCACGACCATCCACGGGTAGCGCGTATCGAGCACGTTGCCGTCCGGGGTCGCGAGTTTGCCGTCAGATGTGACTGGCACATGCTTCATTGTCACGGCATCATCGACGTTGCCGCCGACGACGGACAATCTGCCCGGGCACCGACGTATCTACAACGATATCGCAATGCCCGGGGAAGTGGCCGGCGGGCAGTTCGTCATAGGTCAGACTGCCGGCCGAACCACGGCCGAGGCAGATCAGATCGCCCGGCTGCGGTGCATAGGCTTGCGGAGGGCGCGCGGTGACCAACCAATTCGACGTTTGCCCCAATGCCTGCTGCTTGGCGATGTCGATGTAGTCGGAATGAGCGGCGGAATACGGGAAATGCGGTCCGGCGCCGGCAATACGCATGACGTATGAGACGAAGGCGGCGGACCAGGCGTAGTTGCCATCCTCGCTGGCGGGAAAAACGGCGCCGGTCGCATCGTGCTTGCCGGTCCAGGCCGCGTCCGGTGAACCGGCGTTCATTGCCAGCCACCAGTATTCGCCGACGCGCTGCCACAGGCCTTGCTGGCGTTCTGGCTTGTCCTGAGGTGTCGCTGGCTGGTAGGACCCGGGCG
>CAVTEC010000060.1:0-141904 GCA_963733475.1 uncultured Alphaproteobacteria bacterium
ACCCATCCGAGGCACTGCAGATTGGCCAGCAGGTCAAGGTGCAGGTGATCCGGTTCAACCCGGACACCCAGCGCATCAGCCTCGGCATGAAGCAGCTTGAAGTCCGATCCGTGGGAGGGTGTGTCCGCCAAATATCCGGTGGGCGCCAAGTACTCTGGCCGTGTCACCAACATCACTGACTACGGCGCCTTTGTGGAACTGGAGCCTGGCGTCGAAGGCCTGGTCCATGTCAGCGAGATGTCCTGGACCAAGAAGAACGTGCATCCCGGCAAGATCGTCTCCACCAGCCAGGAGGTGGAGGTGATGGTGCTGGACGTGGACGCCTCCAAGCGCCGGATTTCGTTGGGTTTGAAGCAGGTACAGCGGAACCCGTGGGAGCAGTTCGTCGACGAGCACCCGATTGGCTCCGAGGTCGAGGGAGAAATCCGTAATATCACGGAGTTCGGGCTGTTTATTGGGCTGTCGGCTGATATCGACGGCATGATCCACATGTCCGACATCTCGTGGGACGAGCCGGGCGAACTGGCCATCACCAAGTATGAAAAGAGCCAGGTGGTGAAGGCCAAGGTGCTCGATGTCGATGTCGAGAAGGAGCGGATTAGCCTTGGAATCAAGCAGCTACGGGACGATCCTGCGGCATCCGCTCTGGAATCGGTGCACAAGGGTGACGTTGTCACCGGCGTTGTGACCGCCATCCATGCGAACGGCATCGAGGTGAAGGTGGGCGATGTGCTCACCGGCTTCATCCGCCGCGCCGAACTCGCGCGTGACAAGTCGGACCAGCGTCCGGACCGCTTTGCCGAGGGCGAGAAGGTGGACGCCAAGGTGGTCTCGATCGACAAGGCCACGCGGAAGCTCAGCCTGACGATCAAGGGCAAGGAAGTCGAGGAGGAGAAACAGGCGATGGCCGAGTTTGGTTCGTCCGACTCGGGGGCATCGCTGGGCGACATCCTCGGTGCGGCGATCCGTCGCCGCAACCAGCAAGCCCAGACGGAGGGCTGAGGCCATCCGACTGTGAGCCTGGAAACCGACCTGCTGTTGGACAGGCGCCGCCTCAAGCGGCGCCTGTTTTTCTGGCGCTGTTTCGGTGTGCTGGCCGTGCTGGTGGCGGTTCTGGTCGCTCTGCGCGGGCAGAACCTGCGTTACGGCGGTAATCGTGTGGAGCGGGTGGTAGTCAGCGGTATTATTTCGGAGGACCGCAAGCTCGACGAGGCGGTGGATAAGCTGGCGGATAACTCCAGCGTCAAGGCTGTCATCGTGTCAATCGACAGTCCTGGTGGCAGCGTGGCCGGGGGTGAGGCGTTGCATGACGCACTCGCTCGTGTGGCAGCAAAGAAGCCGGTCGTGGTGGTTATGGGCGGCGTCGCGGCGTCCGCTGGATACATGATCGCGGTTCCCGCCGCGCGGATCTTCGCCAGCGAGGGAACGTTGACCGGCTCCATTGGTGTGCTGCTGGAAACTGGGGACATTTCGGGTCTGTTGGGGAAGCTCGGAATCAGTTCAGATCCGATTGTGTCGGGGCCGTTGAAGGACCAGCCGAGTTACACCAACCCGCTGTCACCGGAAGGAAGGCAGGTCCTGCAGGGTCTGGTCATGGACATGTTCGACCAGTTTGTCGGCATGGTCGCGACGGGACGTCACATGGATCCGGCCCGGGTGCGAGAATTGGCGGACGGTCGTGCCTACACGGGACGACAGGCATTGAGCCTGGGACTTATTGACCAGATCGGTACTGAGCATGCGGCACGCGAATGGCTGGCGAAAGAGAAGGGGGTTTCCGACAAGCTGCCTGTCGAGGACCTCACGACCGGTGGACTGACTTCGAGGGTGCTGTCGTCGAGTGTTCGCTGGGTTCTCGAGTCATTTTGGAAAACTGTTTTTTCACAAGGAGTTACGCTTGACGGAGCGCAGGCGCTCTGGCAACGTTCCGCTGGCTGAATTGTCCGTCGCCTGGCGGGGGTATGACCAAATCGGAGCTTATCGCGGAACTCGCCACCAGCAATCCGCATTTGCGGGGGGCGGATGTCGAGCTTATTGTGGCGACGATTTTCGATCAGATTTCGGGAGCTTTGGCGCGGGGCGAGCGGGTGGAGTTGCGCGGGTTTGGCGCGTTCACCGTGAAGCGGCGGAACGCGCGCACGGGGCGGAATCCGCGGACCGGCGAGGCGGTGCCGGTGGACGAGAAGGCCGTTCCGTTCTTCAAGGCTGGGAAAGAGCTGCGCGACCGGGTTAATCGGGGAAGGACGGCTCGGGCGGGGTGAGGCGGCAACTGAGTGGTTCCGGCACCCCCACCCTGGCCCTCCCCCGCTTCGCGGGAGAGGGTATAGGTTAAGCGATGCGGCTGGTTATAGCTCTGCCCCTTCTGCTGATCATGGTCCTGTTTGGTCTGTCCAATCGGATGCCTGTGCGTCTCGGACTTTGGCCGACCGACTATGCGTTGGAGTTGCCCCTCTCGCTCGCCATTCTGGCTGCCATGGCTATTGCCTTTCTGGCTGGCGCGCTGCTGGTCTGGTTCCCAGCTTTGGCTCAGCGCCGGAGGGCGCGACACGCGGAGCATGCGGCGCGGCTGCTGGAGGCACAGGTGCAGGAATTGAAGGCGCGCCTTCCGCAGCTTCCCGCGCCATGACCGGGGTCAAGATCTGCGGCATCAACAGTCCGGAGGCGTTCGATACGGCGGTCGCAGCGGGCGCGGACTGGATCGGGTTCGCGTTCTTTCCGCCTTCGCCTCGCCACGTCACCCCACAGCAGGCTGCCGAATTGTCGGATCGGTCGCCGGGCGGACCGCCCCGCGTCGGTCTGTTCGTTGAGCCGACACCTGAGACCATTGTTGCGGCGCTTGATATCGTTCGTCTGGACGCCTTGCAGATTTATGGGACGCTCGATCTACCTGGACTGCGCGCCCGCTTCGGCTTGCCGATCTGGCACGCTGTCGGCATCGCGACGGAGCGGGATCTGCCAGCTTCGTCCGCAGGCGCGGACAAGCTGGTGATGGAGGCCAAAGCGCCGCCCGAGGCAACACGGCCGGGCGGCAATGCCATGAGTTTCGATTGGTCCCTGCTGCGGGGATGGCGCGCGCCGGCCCCTTGGATCCTCGCGGGCGGGCTTACCGTTGGCAATGTCGCCGAGGCCATCCGGATTACCGGTGCATCGGCCGTCGATGTATCATCGGGCGTGGAGAGCAGTCGTGGCGTGAAGGACCCCGAACTGATCCGGGCCTTTATTGCCAAGGTTCGATCAATCTGACTGCTGCATCAAAACTTTGACTTCGTTTCTTCCAGTTGTTTGCGAAGGTTTTCCACTTCCGCGCGCAAAGCGGCGATCTCGGCTTGGGCCGGCGTGGTGTCCGATGCTTCCGGGCCTCGGTAGAACGGGGTGAACAGGCTGAATGCCCGCTCCATCATTGCCATGTTCTGGCGTCCGACCTCTTCCATGTTGCCGAACGGGAACAGCGTGCCCATGGAGCCCATGGTCTTCTGCATTGCGGCGCGCATTTGTTCCTGCTGCTCGGCGAATGCCCCCATCGCCTGCTCCAGGAATCGCGGCACGAGGCTCTGCATCTGATCGCCGTAGAAGCCGATGAGCTGGCGCAGGAACGCGGTGGGCAGCAGGGCGCGGCCCTTGCCTTCCTCCTCGACGATGATCTGGGTCAGCACCGAGCGGGTGATGTCCTCGCCGGTCTTGGCGTCATAGACCACGAAGTCCCGGCCTTGCCGGACCATATCGGCAAGATTGTCCAGTGTGATGTAGCTGGAGCTTTCCGTGTTGTAGAGGCGGCGATTGGCGTACTTCTTTACGACCACCGGCTGGGAATCGATGGTCTTTGCCTGGGGTTCGGCCTGGACGGTCCCTGACATGCATGCCTCTGTTCTGGGTTGCCGGTAGCATGGAACTTATGCCGCACCTGCGAAAGCCCTTTTATGGGAATCAACACTGGGGGGAGCGATGGTGCGGTGCCGCCGGTGCTTGAACCCACCCCAAGCTGGGCCGACAATACGGGCTCCGGATTGCCGAAGGGGGCAAACAAATGAACGATGCCAGCGCTGGCTCCAACGAGCATGCCTGGATCCGTGAGTGCATTGCTCGTGTTCCGCGTGTCAAACTGGCACTTATCCCCACGCCGCTGCACGAAGCACCCAACCTGACCCGGGCACTTGGTGGCCCGCGGATCTTCATTAAGCGTGACGATCTGACCGGTGTCGCATTCGGCGGCAACAAGCTGCGCAACCTGGAGTTCCGGCTGGCGCGCACGAAGTCGGAAAATCCGGATACGGTGATTGTTGGACTCGACCTGCAATCCAATTCGGCGCGCCAGACGATTGGGGCATGCAATAAGCTTGGCTGGAAGACGATCCTGGTGCTGGAGGGAACCAAGCCGGAGACCGTGCAGGGGAACCTGCTGGTCGATTACCTACTGGGGGCTGAGGTTGTGTTCGCGCCCACCCGCCAGGCCCAGCGAGAGGCGCTGGATGAGCACGCGCGACGCATCCGGGAAGCCGGTGGTCGGCCGCACATTCTGAACGACAACCCGATGTTCGATGTCGCCTCGGCGCTGGCGTACCTGGAGACCACGCTGGAGATGTTGGAGCAGCTTGGCGCGGCAGATGCACGACCGAGCGCGCTGTATATGTCGTCCAGTGGCAAGGGACAGGCAGGATTGGTCCTTGGCAAGCGCCTGACCAATGCCGGCCACGCGGTGGAAGGCGTCACCGCGACCGATGAATTCCATATACCGTCACGGACCGCGGCGATTGCCAATGAGACATTGGAGGTCCTCGGTCTCGATATGCGCGTGACCGAGGATGAAATCCGCAATGATATGGGCTTCGTTGGCCCGGGCTATGGGGTTCCAACTGAGGCTTGCGTTGAAGCGGTCAAACTATTCGCGCGCACCGAGGGCGTGATCCTTGACCCGATCTACACCGGCAAGGCCGCGGCAGGAATGATCGCGCATATCCGCGACGGCCGTTACGGCAAAAATGACACGCTGGTCTTCGTGCATACCGGTGGCACGCCTGCGATTTTCACCTGGAACAAGCTTTGGCTCTGAGAGGAAACGTAATGCTTCGTCGAGATTTTCTGGCGCTGACGGGAGCGTCGATGGCGGTTGCGTTGCGTGCGCAGGCGCAGGAAATGCAGGTGTCATCGCTGACATATGGCCAGAGCGTTGGTGTGCTGACGCTTGACCCGGTGCATGGTTCCTACACGCTGTATCCCGCCGGCAGTGAGGCGGCTTTGTGCCTGTATGACGGACTGCTGACGTTCTCGCCTGACATGGAGATCATTCCGCAGCTCGCCACCAGCTATACGATGGCGGACGATCTGAAGTCGTGCATATTGAAGCTGCGGCAGGGTGCCAGGTTTCACGATGGCACACCGGTCGATGTTGCAGCGGTGAAGTTCAACATCGAGCGGCTGATAGACAAGCAGCGCAATCCGACCAATCGGCCGCTGTGGGACCCGGTGGCAGGCGTCGAAATACCGGATGCCGATACGGTCGTGCTGCATTTGTCGCAGCCATTCTCGCAATTGCCGAACTCGCTTGCGCATGTTTCGGGTGCGTTGGTCTCGCCGGCGGCCGTTGCGAAGTATGGCGAGGCGGGGATCGCGAAGAATCCCGTCGGTGCCGGACCGTATCACATGGCGAGCTTCGATCCGGGGCAGCAGCTCGTGCTGGAAGCGTTCGACGGCTATTGGGGCGGCAAGGCGAAGACGGCGAAGCTGACACTGAAGACGATACAGGACGCTTCGACCCGCGTTGCCGCGCTGCGTTCTGGTGCGGTGGATATCATCGACAGTGTGCCAGTCGCGCTGGTGGCCGTACTGAAGCAGGACCCGAACGTCGAGATCATTCACGTACCTGGTCTGCGGCCGATCGGGTTTGTGATCAACCTGACGCGGCCCAAGCTGGCCGATCTGCGCGTGAGGCAAGCATTGAACCTTGCTGTGCCGGTCGAGTTGATCGCGTCGAAGGTGTTCTTCGGCTATGCGCGCGCGCCGGACTCGCCGCTGGCGTTCAACACTGAAGGCTACGCGCCGGTATCCAAGCTGGTGCATGACCCCGTCAAGGCAAAGTCATTGTTGACGGCAGCCGGTTTCACTGCCGACAAGCCGCTGGTGCTGGCCATGTTCGTCTCGCAGGGCCTGTTCCCTGGAGATGTATCGGTGGGCGAAGTCGTGGCGAATGCGCTTACCCAGGT
The DNA here is from genome assembly GCA_963733475.1 of uncultured Alphaproteobacteria bacterium. Classification (GTDB taxonomy): domain Bacteria; phylum Pseudomonadota; class Alphaproteobacteria; order Acetobacterales; family Acetobacteraceae; genus JAMXLO01. The sequence goes on from CAVTEC010000060.1 coordinate 6,198, forward strand.
TGGCGTCAAGGTGGACATCACCAAGATCGAGGCCGGCTCGTACTGGGATGCGATGCGGCAGGATCAGGCGAACATCAAGTGGGACATTGCGATGTTCGGCTTCAATCCCGCGAACGCCTCCGGGCTGTATCAGCTCCAGTCGCTGTTCAAGTCGAACAAGGACGATGCGGCGCGTCCCGATGTGTGGAACATGGCGCGCTATCGCAATCCCGAGGTCGATAAGCTGCTCGAGCAGGCGGGTGCTGAGGCGGATGCGAAGAAAGCCAACGCTGTGCTCGCGATGGCGCAGGCGGTGATTTGGCACGATGATCCTTATATCTGGCTGCAAATCAACGAGAACGTGTCGGCGGTTCGCAAGAAGACCAAGGGCGTGGAGGTCTGGCCGATCTTGTTCACCAACGTCCGTCACGCCACCGCTTGATCCGGCTGCTTGTTTGGCGTCTCGCGCTTATCCCGGTCACCGTACTGGCCGTGGTGACATTGCTGTTCATCATCTTCAAGTCGATTCCTGGGGACGAGGCGACGATGATCGCCGGCGCGACCGCAACGCAGGCCGAGATCGATGTCGTGCGGCATCAGCTTGGTCTCGATCGGCCGCTGCTGGTGCAGTACGTCGATCATATTTCTGGGTTGCTGCATGGCGATCTGGGCTATTCGGCGACATTTCGCGCCAATCCATTGCCGCACATTCTGGAGCGCGTGCCTGCGACTCTGCTGCTGACCGCGGCAGCGATTGCGCTGACGGTCATCGTTGGCATTCCGGCTGGCATTTTCGCTGCCTCGTGGCAAAATCGCTGGCCGGATTTTTCGGTGTCGGCGGGCGTGGTTGCATTGCTCGCTGTGCCGAACTTCTGGCTGGGCATGATGCTGATTGCCCTGTTCTCGGTGCAACTCGAGTGGTTGCCAAGCATCGGCCTGACCGGGCCGGCATCGCTTATCATGCCCACGATCGCCTTGTCCGCGCGCTTGATTGCGCTGGTCGGCCGGCTTGTGCGCGGCATCGTCATCGAGGAACTGCGGAAGGGCTATGTGCGCACCGTGTACGCCAAGGGATTGGCACGGCCGCGCGTGCTGTATCGACATGTGTTGCGGAATGCGCTGATCCCGATTGTGACGGTGATCGGTTTGCAGGCGGGGTATTTGCTTGGCGGTTCGGTGGTGGTCGAGAGGCTGTTTGCCTGGCCAGGTATTGGTGATTTGCTCCTGACGGCAGTTGGATTGCGTGACTACACGCTGGTGCAAGGGATCACGGTGCTGTTCGTCATCGGCTTTCTGCTGATCAATCTGCTGGTTGAAGTGCTGTACCGGCTGATCAATCCGAGGCTGCGATGAGCGCGTCGGTCGTGGCGCCACGCCCTGCGCGTCGCAGCGGCTTTTTCCTCCCTGTCGGCTCGGCATTGTTGCTGATGTTTCTTGTGCTTGCCGTGTTTGGCCCACAAATAGCACTTTATGATCCGAATGCGCAGGATCTGCTGGCACTGCTTGATCCACCGTCTATGCAGCATTGGTTCGGCACGGACGAAGTCGGCCGCGATATCCTGTCACGCGTGATTGTCGGCACACGCATCACGTTGGCAATTGCAGTGAGTTCGGTTGTCCTGGCTGGTGTGACAGGCGTGGTTCTAGGCTTGCTTGCAGGGCATTTTGGTGGTGCGTTGGATCGGGCGATCGGTTTGGTGATCGACCTGATGATGACGATTCCCAGCCTGGTGCTTGCGATTGCTGTGGTGTCGGCGATCGGTGCCAATACCGTTGGGTTGGTGACGGCGATCACGATCAGCTTTGTTCCGTCACTTGCCCGGCTGGTTCGGTCGCGCGTGTTGGAATTGCGCGAACTGGATTATATCGAGGCGGCGCGTGCCATTGGTATGGGGCAGACGCGTATCCTGCTGCGCCATGTGCTGCCGAACGCATTGTCGGTTATCGTCATCGAATTGAGTTTGATGGCGGGGCAGGCGGTTCTGATAGGGACGGCGCTTGGTTTTCTTGGTCTGGGCGTGCAGCCGCCGGCCCCGGAGTGGGGCGCGATGCTTGGCACAAGCCGCGAGTATCTGGAGACAGCGCCATTCGTCGCGGTTGTGCCTGGGCTTGCTGTCACTCTGCTGGTGCTGGCGTTCAACTTGTTTGGCGACGGGCTGCGTGACCGGCTCGATCCAACTTAGCGAGGAGGCTGCTGATGGACTTTCCCATCATCGATTGTCATGCGCATATCTTTCCGCCACTCGCTGGCGCCTGCGGTTTTCCTGATGCGGCGACGCATCTGCTGCATCAGCAACGTGCGATGCATGAGCATGGTAATCAGCCGTACCGGCGTCTGCGTGACGATGCCGTCGTGACCGAGCGTCATTTGTGGGATGCAAATGATCTGTCAGTGGCGGGACGGCGCGATGTTGGCTTCCGCGTTGGACGTGCTGGCCGGTTTGAGTGGGAGGCCAATGGCGAGGCACAATATGTGCAGTTTTTGCCACCGTATATGGCCGATATGTCAGCGCCGGCCGAGGTAATCATGCGACAGATGGACTATGCGGGGATCGCGACGGCCGTGCTGCAGAACGACCACATCTATGGCGATTTAGCCGAGGACTTCGCGGCGGCGATGCAGCAGTATCCAGGGCGGTTGATCGGTTTGGCACAGGTGCAGGAAGCCTGGGCGTTTCGCGATGATCAGCTTGAGCGACTGCAGCACCAGGTGGAACGGTTGGGGATGGCGGGGCTTTATTTCACCTATAGCGGCCTGTTCAGGGACGGATACAAGACGCGTCCAAGCGATCCTGTCTATGACCCGCTGTGGCGCGAGGTGATACGGCTTGATCTGCCGGTGTTCTGGGTCAATCGCGATAACTCGCCGATCGGGTCCTATGAAGACGAACTGGTGGACGTGGCGCGCATCCTCGAGCGGTTTCCAATGCGAAGCGTGCTGGTGCACGGGTTGCCAACTTCACGCTATGCAGACACCGATGAGCGGTTGACCTTGTCACCAGTGGCAGAACGTCTGCTGACGCAACTGCCGGCGTCGGCGGAGGTTTTGTACCCGATTTCCTGGGGTGGCCGGTACAAATATCCGTTCCCCAAAGCGATGTTGCATTTTCGACAGCTTGTCGATCGATTTGGCGCGGCGCGGTTTGTCTGGGGTTCGGATATGCCGAACGTGGAGCGTTATTGCACGTATCGGCAGACCTTCACCTATGTGTGGAACCACGCCGATTTTCTGAACGGTGATGATCGACGCGCGATCTTTCACGACAACACTCTGGCGCTGTTTCGGACATTGGCATGATGAGTTTCGCTGCGCTCAACCCATCCTACGCGGTTGTGGCGCAATCACGCTGCGATCCTCCGTGTGGCCGCTCTAAACAACGCCCACGTCGCCAGCCACGCACCGCGTCCGGCCCTCGCTGGTATCCAGGATCAGGGCGCCATCCTCCGCCAGATCGGCGAAGCGGCCTTCGATCGTTCTCTCGCCTAAGCCGACACGGAGTGACGTGCCGGGCGGATGTGCACGCGCGAGCCAGGCCGAGCGGATCGCCGCGAATCCGTCGCGATCCCAGACGTCAAACCACGTTGCCAGCGCCTTGAGCAGAGCGCCGCGCGTCCCATCGACCGTTGCCAAGCCGCCGCAGCCGACAATCGTAGATACCTGGTAGGACACGGCGCCGGGCGCCTGAAGTACGTTGATGCCGATGCCAAGGATTGTCGCATCATCAGCCTGCTCAACCAGGATACCGGAGATCTTGCCATCACGCACCAGCACGTCATTCGGCCATTTCAGCGTTGCCCGCTCCTGTTTCGGCAACATTGCCTCGATAGCGTCGGCGACGGCCAATGTGGCGACGAACCCAAGCTCGGTGGTACGCGCCGCGGGTAGACCAAGACGGAGAATGATCGAGACGTATAGATTGCCGGGTGGGCTGAGCCAGCGGCGCGCCAGACGGCCTCGGCCAACCGTCTGCTGATCGGCATGCACGACTGTGCCATGCGGCGCACCTTCCGCCGCAAGCCGAATGGCTTCGTCGTTGGTCGAGCCAATGCTGTCGTAATGACGGACTTCGAATCTGGTCACGGCAGTGCATCGAGCAGACGTTGCGCACGCGCCCGCTTTTCAGGGTTTGCGTCGCGCGCGACGATGCGTTGCAGCACGGAACGGGCACGAGGATCACTAGCTTCGCCCAGTTCGAAGCCCAGGTTGTCGCGCTTGTCGAACCACAACGGGTCGAACACCTTCAGCGTGAGCGGCAGACGCTTCCAATAGTACTTCAATTCATCTGACCTCCAGCCGGCGTAGACCTCATCCCATGTGAGTGGCTGGCCATCGGCGTTGGCATTGTCGATGTTGAACGGCTCACTGACGAGCTGATAGCGCACGTCCATCGACATGCGCAGCTTGTCGCTGCGGTTCGGCACACCCTTGTGAACTGCCATGCTGTGGAAGAGCAGCACGTCACCCATAGCGAAATCGCTCGAGGCCCAGGTTCCTTCCAATGGGTCCTTGATCTCGATACCGCCGGCGCCACCGGCAATGCCGAAGTCGTAGACACCGTTGGTGTGTGAGCCGCCAGCGACCTGCAATGGCCCTACATCCATCGGACATTCGATCAGAGGCATCCAGGCTGTATAGACCTCCGTCGTGCCCTGCACGTTGGGAAAATCCTGGTGCGCCTTGGTGGTGTACTCGTCCCGGGCGGGGAAGATGTTGCGCATCAGCACGCGCGGATGCGGCAGGATCGGACCGCCCAGCATGCGTTCGAACAGATCGATCAATACCGGGTGGTGTTTCAGCGCGTGGTAATCCTCCAGCCGGTTGATGCGGCGCAGCGTCGTCAGATACGTCGGATCGGGATCGACACAGAAGCCGGAAACATCGGCAATTGCGTCCTCGACAGGCGCATCGGAGCGCAGCCAGTTGGCATCGCGCGCTATCTCGCCGATCTGCCGCTGCACCGAGGCGACATCATCGCGCGGCAGCAGGCCAGGCAGAAACAGGTAGCCGTCGCGCCGCATGCGTGCCGCGAGTGCGGCACCGTCATCTCGCAGACTGGATGAATTGATAAAGGGTTGCATCAAGCCCATCCTTGCAGCCGCGCGGCTTCTTCGCGGCACTGTTCCGGACTGCCAAGCATCTGGCGATTGAAGCTGATCCGCTTGAACCAGTAGTGCAGGCCGAGCAGATCGGTAAAGCCCATGCCGCCATGCGCCTCGGTTGCCATGCGCGCGATGTCCCGGCCGATGTCTCCCAGATGTGCTTTGGTTTGCAAGCGCAGTCAGGCGGGCCTCGTCTGGAAGTGCGTCCTGCGCATAGGCCGCGTACCAGACCATGGCACGGCAGGGCTCCAGCACAGTCACCATGTCGGCGAATTGATGCTTCACCGCCTGGAAGCTGCCGATGACGCGGTTGAACTGCGTGCGCTGCTTCACGAAGGCGAGCGCCGCATCGAACATGTGCTGTGCCGCGCCGAGCGTATCGGCGGCGAGTACGACGCGCCCGGCGTCCAACGCGCGATGCATGGCGGCGTGCGGATCGTTGGCAGCGTTCAGGATGATGGCGCGGGAGTGATCAAAGGTGACGTCGGTGACTGGGCGCGTGCGGTCGATGCTGCGGTGCATGTGCAGCGAGGCGTGATCAGCCGGCACGACTGCGGCGTTGCCGTCAGGTAGATACACCAATAGATGCGTCGGTGCACCGGCATCGATGACGGCTGCGGCGCTCGCGCCGTCCTGGCTGACCCCGACGCCAAAGCGCACCTCACCGGCAGCAATGCGGGGCAACCATTCGTCTTGTTGCGCCTCGGTGGCTCCGTGGATGAAAGCGAGTGTTGCCATGACCAGGCTGCCAGCGAATGGCGCGAATGCCGCGGCGCCGCCCAGCACTTCGGCAGCGACCGCCGCGTCCAGTATGCCGAGGCCCGCGCCGCCGAACCGCTCAGGCACCAGCAAGCCTGGCAGGCCGAGTTCTACCAGCGCACCCCAAAGCGCGCTATCGAAGCCATTGCCTGTTTCCGCGTGGCGCCGCAACGCCTCGATCGTCACGCGATCCGCCAGCAGATCGCGCAGCGAGTTGGCGAACAGCCGCTGTTCTTCTGAGAGGGCGAATTCCATCAGGCCCTCGCAACCTTCGGTTCGCGCGGCATGTCGAGGCCGCGCTCTGAGATGATGTTCTTCTGGATGTTGTTGGAGCCACCGCCAATCATCAGGCCAACATCGTACAGGTAGTCGATGTTCCAGGTGGTGGCGTCATCATCTTCCGCGTCTTCACCGGCACTTTCGAATGGCAGGCCATCAGTGCCGAGCGCATCGATCGCAAGCGACGCGAGGCGGAAACCGAGCATCGTGCCGCCGTATTTGATGATCATGCGCTTCACGCCGGAATCGACGCCCTGCGCGGCCTCGGTGAGCAGGCGGAGGTTGTGACCTTTCCATGCCAGCACCTCGCCCTGCAGTTTCAGCAGACGGTCGCGGTATTCGGTGGTGCCGAGCAGGCCGCGCGACTTCAGCAGGATGATGAGCTGCTCCAAGCGCGTGGTCATCTTCTCGGCATTGCCGATCATCGAACGCTCGTGCTTGAGCGTGACGTTGGCCACGTACCAGCCCTTGCCGCGGCCCAGCACGATCTGATCGGCGGGGACGTGCACATCAGTGAAGAATACTTCATTGAACTCCGCGCGGCCGGTCATGGTACGCAGCGGACGGACCTCGATGCCGGGAGTTTTCATCGACAGCAGCAGGTACGAAATGCCTTCATGCTTCGACGCATCAGGTTCGGTGCGACACAGCAGGAACATCCAGTCGGCATAGTGTGCGCTGCTGGTCCAGATTTTCTGGCCGTTGACGACGAAGTGGTCGCCTTCCAGCACGCCTCGCGTGGTCAGCGAGGCAAGGTCGCTACCCGCGCCAGGTTCAGAATAGCCCTGACACCAGATCACATCGCCGCGGACGGTTTTTTCGACCCACTGCTTCTTCTGTTCTTCGGTGCCGACTTCCAGCAGCGTGGGGACCAACATGCTGATGCCCTGGTTGGTCATGCCGGCATAGATGCCCGCGGTGGCGAACTCCGACGCGATGACGGCGGCTTCCAGCACGTCGGGTTCGGCACCGTGGCCGCCGTATTCGCGCGGAATGGTGCGGCCGACATAGCCGTGATCGACCAGCAATTTCTGCCAGTCGCGCGTCTTCTGGTCGGGGCGCTTGCGTCCGCCCCCGAGCTTCGGCGACTTGTGGCCGTGCTCGCGGATGAACGCACGGACTTCTTCCTGCAAGGCGCGATGCTTGTCAGAGAGGGTCAGATCCATCCTAGGTCCTCCGCCATACTGCCAGCGCATCGAGCGCTTCGACCTGCGCGCCGCGCACCCAGAGCGGGTTCACTTCGAGTGTTTCCAGGTCATCACCCAATGCCGTGGCTGCATCGCCAATACGTGCAATTACTCCCGCCAGTGCGTCAATGTCCGCTGCCGGCATGCCACGCGCCCCGCGCAGCAGCTTCGCGCCACGAAGTTCGGAGAGCATGCGCGTGACTTCTGCTGCGTCGATTAGGAGTGGGCGAAGCGAGACATCCTGCAGCACTTCAACCCACACGCCACCGAGGCCGACAGCGATCACCGGTCCCCATTGCGGGTCGCGCGTGCAACCGACGAATAGTTCCAACCCGCCGGAGCGCATAGGCGCCACCAGCAGGCCGTCGACACGTGTGCCTGACGGTGCGGCAACCATGATGCGGGCGAAGGCCTCGCGGACTGCTGTATCGCCTTCCAGGTTCAGCACCACGCCGCCAATGTCGCTCTTATGGGCGATGTCGTCCGACGCGATTTTCAGCACGACGCGACCACCGATGGCGCGGGCTGCGGCGACGGCCTGGTCGGCGTCACGCGCCAAGGTCGCGGGAATCACCGGGATGCCGCAGCGCTGCAAGTAGTCCAACGTCGCACGCTCCGAGCTTGGCCGCTCCCGCGCGTCGGCGATTGTGGCGATCGCGGCTGACGTGTTGCCGAGACGGCGATGCTGCTCGGACCACCAGAATGCGCGAGCAAACGCATTCATGCCGTGATGCATGCCGCTGCTGATGTAGGGCAGTCCGATCTCCTCGATGATGCGCGTCGACACTTCGGTCACTGGTTTCATCGTATGGCTGACCATGAATGCCGGTACGTCCGCGGCGTGCAGGCCTGCGGCGATGTGGCGCAGTGCCGTCAGTACAAATTCCGTTGCGTGTTCCGCGGCCACCGGGACATCGAACAGGCAGGCGAGCGCGGAGTACTCAGGCTGCTTGCCTAAGATGCGCAGTCCTTGCTCGAACAGATCCGGCTGCAGCACGGCGCCGCCAGTTATATCGAGCGGATTGTTCGGGGTGCCAAAGCTTGGCAGGGCGGCTCGGAGTTCCTCAACCGCTGCGGTAGATAGTTCGGGCAGGGGGACGTTCAACATCTGCGCGCGATCGGCGACGATTTCGCAGGCCCCGCCGGAGATCGATACCGCTGCCAACCCGTTCGGCTTGAGCACACCAGCGCGCGAGATCACGTCAGCGGTGAACAGCAGATCCTCGATCGAGTCCACACGCACAATACCCAACTGCCGGCACACGCCATCGAACACTCGATCATCGCCAACCAGCGCGCCGGTGTGCGCTGCCGCGGAACGCGCTGTGATTTCTGAGAGTCCGATCTTCAGGACGACAATTGGTTTGGCGGCCGCGACTGCCTTGCGCGCTGACGCCGCAAAGCTGGGCGCATGACGAATGGTCTCGGCGAAGAGAGCGATCGCGCGCACCTCCGGCTGATCCACCAGATGATCGATGAAGGCAGCACAATCGAGATCGGCTTCGTTGCCGGTGGAGACCATGTGCGACAGTCCGATCTCGTGCTGCGCGGCGAGGCTGGAGATGAAACTGCCGTTGGCACCACTCTGCGTAACCACCGCAATGGAGCCCGGTTTGGTTGGTGCGCGGAAACCTCCGGTCCACAGCGGCACGTTGTCGACGAAGTTGACGAAGCCGAGGCAGTTGGGACCAAGCAGCGATACGTTGTGCTTTCGAGCCAGTGACGCGAGCCGTGCCTGATGTTCTGCGCCATCATGGCCGGTCTCGGCAAAACCAGATGTGAGGATCACAGCGTTATGCACGTTGGCGCCGGCGAGGTCGGCCAGTGCGTCCTCGATCGCTGCCATTGGCACCATCAATAGCGCGAGGTCGATCGGCGCTCCGACATTCACACAGGATGTCGCGGCGTTGCGTCCATGCACGCTGCCGCCACGGCGACTGACCAGGTAGACTTCGCCAGCGTATTTTCGGTTGACCAGATTGTCGAATGTGTTCTGCGACCAACGCGAGCGATCGGTGGCGCCGACCAGCGCGATCGAGCGTGGTCGCAACATGGCAGTCAGGTCGCGCTGCATGGATGTTCCCTTATTGTGTCAGATCACACAATAACGGCATTGCCTCCGCGGCGAAACGCGCGATCTGGTCGTCGCGCTGATCATAAGGCCCAAGCAAGTCAAGCATGATGTGGCGGACGCCGGCTGCATGGAATTCGCGGATGCGGTCCGCGACCTGATCGGGACGGCCGAGAGCGCAATAGCGCTGTGCGGCGCGGCGGAAATCCATCGCGTAGCGGACGCTGAGCGTTTCGGTCGCGGCGTCGAGTGCGGCCTCGTAGGTGTCGTCGATGCGGGTGAACAGCAGATGGGCCGTGCCGAATTGCTTGAGATCGCGACCGGCGGCTGCGTCTGCGATCTTCTCCAGGCCGGCACGATACATGTCCGGTGTCACGACGTAGGAGAGCCAACCGTCGGCGAGGCGGCCCGTACGGCGCAGCGCCCCATCCGAACGTCCGCCGCACCAGATTGGCGGACCGCCTGGTTGGCGTGTTGGAGGACGCATCGGCACATCGGTGAAGGGGCCATAGAAGCGGCCGGTGTGGCTGACCGGTTCACCGTTCCAGAACTGGCGCAGGAGTGGGATGGCTTCAGTAAGGCGGGCGCCACGTTCCTCGCGCGGGATGCCGCAGACTTCGTACTCTCGAGGGAATTCACCGCCGACACCGACGCCGAAGATCAGGCGGCCTTCGGTGAGATGGTCGAGAGTCGAGACTTGCTTTGCGACGGGCGCGGGATGGCGGAGGGGGAGGAGATAGACTGAAGTGCCAAGTGTCAGCCGCCGGCTAATGACGGCCGCTTGGGCGAGTTGCAATAGTGGATCGAGGATCGGAACGGCGAAAGAGATGTGGTCGCCGACCCAAAGCGAATCATAGCCGCTGCGATCGATGAGCTGGACCAGATGGACCAGTTCGTCGATCGTCGGTTGCCACGGGGCAGTTGCCGGTTCGGTGCGGCGGTGGATGGTCTGGATGCCGATGCGGAGGCGCGTATCGAGTGGGATTGTGCTCATGGGACCACCCCCTCCCCCTAACCCCCTCCCACGAGGGGAGGGGGAATAATGGTAAGTGCCTTACTTCGGTTCATAGCGGCGCCAGGCGCTCATCTGGATTGCCGAGGTGTGGCAATGCACGACAGCGGGCTTGGTCTTCACAGCGAAGGCTCGCGCTATGCCGTCGGCAACTTCGTCCTCTGTACGGATGGTGATGCCCTCGGCCCCAAATGAGCGGGCCCAGGCAGCGAAGTCCGGGTTCGTCAGCTTCATTGATTCCTGGAATGGGCGGCCGGGGTAGCGCACATGGTGGTGCATCCCAATCGTGCCGTACATTCGGTTGTCAGAAATAATGATGATCGGCGCGCCACCATATTGGGCAGCGGTTGCGATCTCGTTGCCGGCCATCAGTGCGCCGCCATCGCCCATGAAGGCCACCACCTGTTTACCCGGCCGGCGCAATGTCGCGGCAACCGCCATCGGCATGCCTGAACCCATCGCGCCGACCACAGACGACAGGAAGATCTGTCCGGGCTTGAAGCCGATGTAGCGGTGAATAAAGCTCCCGAAATTGCCGGCATCCGAAGTGATGGTCGCGTCTGGCGCCAAATGTTTGTCCACCTCGCAGACGATCGCGGCGAAGTTGACGCCATCTTGTGTCGGCTCCCATTCCTTGGCCAGAAGCTTGCGATGAATGGCGTGGAGTCCGCTGACCCAATTGCGCCGCTTCTCTGCGCCAGCGGGAGCACCAAGCTTCAACAGCGATTTCACCACCTCATAGGGCGAGGCGGCAATACCGAGATCGGGCCGCCAGACGCGACCAATTTCATTTGCATCCGGCCAAATATGCACCAGCGGCAGTTGTGGCTGCGGCGCCGCTGGGAAGGTGTATGACTGGCTCACACTGTCGGTCAGACGCTCGCCGATCGACACCATCAGATCGGCTTTTTTCATTTCCGTGATCAGTGGTTGAGGAACGCGAATGCCCATATAGCCGCCGTAATGCGGATGTGTCGCATCGAAGAGTTGCGGGCGGCGGTGCGTCGGCGAAATCGGCAGTATCCATTCCTCGGCAAGCCGACGCAGATCGCCGAATACCGCCGGATCATAGAGCGCATCGGCGAGCAGCGCGCCACCTACCAGGAGCAGCGGCCGTTCGGAGCGAGCCAGCATATCCGCCAACCGGTCGAGATCCTCCGCACGCGCACCAGACAACGCGCGCGGACGCGGCTGATCGACCTCCGCATCGGTCTGCGCGTCGAACAAATCCTCGGGCAGGATGACCGCGACCGGACCTGGTGTGCCGCTTTCGGCGATATGGAAGGCTCGGGCGATTGCTTCGGAGGCCTGCTCGGGTTCGATCACTTCGATCACCGACTTGGTCACGTCCGACAGAAGGCGCGAGTAGTTCTGCTCCTGTAGCGCCTGGCGGCCGAAATCCTTGCGCTCCACCTGACCAACCAGCATCACCATCGGCGTTGCGTCGTGATACGCCGAGTGCAGCGAGACCATCGCGTTGGACAGGCCAGGGCCACGCGAGACGATGCAGCAGCCGGCGCGGCTGCGCAGCCGTCCATCGGCTACTGCCATATAACCGGCGCCCCCTTCATGCCGGCACACGATCAGGCGCAACGAGTTCATGTCGGTCAATACGTTGATCAGGCCGACATAGCTCTCGCCGGGCACGCAGAAGATCTGGTCGACATCGTGCGCCTCCAGGCTTTCGGCCAGCAAGCGGGCAACGGAACGAGTCATGGTAGTGACGTCTCCTGGGTTCTTGCTTAGCGGCCGGGGCAGCGCACCAGCGGATAAGGGAAGTCGGCGCAGCCAGGGAAGCTGATCTCGTTGTCGCTGCGGCGCTGCACGTTCAATAGATCGGCGTTGGCACAACCGAAGCCAACTGCGCCGCTGCCGCCGGGTGACACGTTGAAGGGGCCTGGGGTTGGTTGCAGCGCTGGGGCGAAGTGGAACTCGACACCTGATGCGGTGACGCGAGCCGACTCGACCGAACGTTGCACGTAAACAGTGTCGGTGATCACCGCGCGCATCACGATGTCGCGGGTGAAGATCACCACCGGCTGCGCCTGGCATTCCTGCGAGCTGACTGTGCTTGGTGGTGGGTACAGGCCACCAATCCATTCGCCGAACAGCCACGCATGCGGCGGCAGATTGCCCTGCGCGCGCGCTGGCAGCGGCGCGAGCAATGCGAGAGTTGCGATCAGGCAGGCGATGCGGCGCATGCAGGTCCCCGAGCTGTTCGGTCCGGACGATAGGGCGGGTGGGAACCAGTGGCCAGTGCCGAGGGCGGGTGGTAGGAACCGCGCCATGTTGCACCGCTTGTATATGCGAACGCTCGCACTCGCTGCATCGCCGCACGCGACGTGGTGGCTATTTGGGGTGGCGTTTGCCGAAGCCAGCTTCTTCCCGGTACCGCCGGACGCGCTGCTGATTCCGATGGCGCTGGCACGCCCGGATCGCGCGTGGCGATTTGCGGCGATCTGCACGGCGGGGAGCGTGATCGGCGGTGCACTGGGGTATTTCATTGGCTATGCGGTTTTCGACCAGCTCGCGCGGCCGCTCATTACGTTGTATGGCTATGGCGACAAGTTTGCGGCGTTCCAAGCGCTCTATGCGCGCTGGGGACTATGGGTGATCCTGATCAAAGGTCTGACCCCGATACCATACAAGATCGTCACAATTGCCTCCGGAGCGGCGCGATTTAATTTCGAAGTCTTCATGGCGGCAAGTTTGGTGACCCGAGGGCTACGGTTCTTCCTCGTGGCAACATTGCTGCATTTCTTCGGCACCCCGGTGCGCGATTTCATCGAACGGCGGTTAACGCTGGTTACCAGTCTATTGGCGCTCGGGGTCATTGGGGGATTTGTCGCGCTGCGGCTGTTCTAACTCATTGTGAAGTGGCCTAGGCTCGGATTCGGTTATAGGGTGTATCGGTTCGACTCGGGAAACGGTGCGCCACGCAGGAGGAAACATGTCGCGGCACAATCGCTATTTGCGCTTTCTGACCGCATTGCTACCGGCAGGTGCATTTGGGCTTTCCATGGCGCTTGCGGCAAATGCGTCGAAGGCGGCGCCCGCTGAACCGCAGCAGCCGCGCACTGAACCAGATGTCGATGCATTTTCTGTCGCGAACGAATTACAGGCAATTCGCGACGCGGTTGACGAGGCGAGTGCCGAAATTCAAGGCGGGCATGTCGGCCAAATCCCGGATCCTGATATCCGCCTGGCCTGGTGGCTGAATGGCAATGGGCTCGGCTGGGGCAACGGCGGCCATGTCTGGGGCAATGGCGGAAACCCGGGATGGGGCAATGCACGGCCGTGGGGTAACGGCTGGGGCGGCTGGGTCAATTCAGCGCCGTGGGGCAACGGTTGGCGCAATGGCGGCTGGGGCAATGGTGGCTGGCGCAACGGCGGCCCATGGGGCAACTGGCATAATGGCGGCTGGCGCAACTAGGCGTGGCGGCTGACCCGCGGATCGACGTCGTCGTTGTCCAGCCGACGCCGTTCTGCAACATCGACTGCAACTACTGCTACCTGCCGAGCCGCAATGATCGGACGGTGATCGCGCAGAGCACTGTGCGCAATTTGTTCGAGAAACTGTTTGCCTCGGGCTGGGCCAATCAGGCCGTGAACGTGATCTGGCATGCGGGCGAACCGCTGGTCGCGCCGATCGCGTTTTATCGCGAGGCGTTCGAGATGATCGAGAGCCTGCGGCCGGCGGATATCGGGATCATGCATTCGTTCCAGTCGAACGGTATGTTGTTGACGCCGGCATGGTGCGATTTCATTCAGGAATGGAATGTCGATATCGGCATCAGCATCGACGGTCCCCGGCATCTGCATGATCGGCATCGGGTGACGCGATCGGGCCGGGGCACGTTCGATAAGACAATCGCCGGGCTACGGTTGTTGCGGGAACGCGGGATGCCATTTCACACGATTTCGGTACTCTCGCGCGACAGCCTGGGAGCGGCTGACGAAATGTACGAGTTCTTCGTCGCGCAGGGCATCGACCACGTCTGCTTCAATGTGGAGGAGTTGGAAGGGCAGCACGTCTCGGACATGCTGGGCGTCGAGGATGTGCGGACGCGGTTCAGAGCGTTCCTGACACGGTTCTGGCAGCTTGCGCGCGCTTCGGACAAGGTGAAGTTCGTGCGGGAAGTCGATACGATGATCAGTGCGGTGTTCCGCTCGAATGCCGCGCCATTCCGGAATCAGCAGGTCGAACCGCTGGCGATGCTGAACGTCGATTGCCTGGGCAATGTATCGACGTTCTCGCCAGAGCTGCTGGGCTACAAACAAGCTGAATTCAACGACTTCATCATCGGCAACATCAATACGGACTCGATGGAGCAAATCCGCGACAGTCAGTGGCTGGCCGCCATGCAACGCGACATCGATGCGGGCGTAGCTGCCTGTCGTGCGAGCTGCGAGTATTTCTCCATCTGCGGTGGGGGTGCGCCGATGAACAAGCTGTCGGAGAACGGCAGCTTCAATAGCACGAAAACCGTGTTTTGCTCGCTGATCCAGATGGCGACAGCAGACGTGGTGCTGTCCTCGGCGCGCGAGCTGCAGCGGACATGGGAGCAGGAGACGGCATCCGCTTAATTTCGCTGATCTGCCTATCAATTCCAGTTGAATGGCATGATCTCGCCTCAATCGCAAGATGTAACGCCACGATCCTTGATCGAGGTTGGACGAAATGCGTCGTCGCGAGCTGTTGCTGCGGAGCGCGGCCTTGCCTGTCATTGCGGCATTTGCCGGTCAGGCGCGCGCCGATGAGACCACGTCATTCGACGCCTCAACCGTGCGCACCATGGCGCGTGACATGGCGCAGAAACCGTACCAGGCGCCGGACGCGACGTTGCCGGATGAACTGAAGAACCTCGATTACCAGCAATATCGCTCGATCCGCTTCGACGGGTCGCATGCGCTGTGGAAGGGGCAGGGGCTCCGATTCACCGCCGAGTTCTTTCATCGGGGCTACCTCTACAAGGAAGCGGTGCAGGTATACGAGGTGGAGAATGGCCGCGCGCGGCACATCCGCTACAGCCCGGACATGTTCACCTTCGACAAGGTGAAACCGCCGACGGTCGATATCGGCTTCGCGGGATTTCGTATGCACTACCCACTGAACCGCGCGGACTACTTTGATGAAGTATGCGCGTTCCTTGGGGCCAGCTATTTCCGCGCTGTTGCGAAGCACCAGGGTTACGGGCTTTCGGCGCGCGGGCTCGCGATCAAGACTGCGGATCCCACCGGGGAGGAATTCCCGCTGTTCAAGGTGTTCTGGCTGGAGCGTCCGGCTAGGAACAGTGAGGCGGTCGTGGTGCATGCGCTGCTCGATAGCCAGAGTGCCGCGGCGGCGTTTCGCTTTACCATTCGGCCCGGTACGCAGACTGTATTCGACACGGAAATGGCGCTGTATCCACGCGTCGATATCGCCGCTTCGGGCATCGCGCCGCTGACCTCAATGTTCATGTTCGACACCAACGATCGCAATCGCGCCAATGATTACCGCGAGGCGGTGCACGATTCCGGGGGGCTGTCGCTACTGACCGGTCACGGTGAACACATTTGGCGACCACTCGCCAATCCGCATGCGCTGCAGATCAGCGCATTTACCGACAACGCCACACGCGGCTTCGGCCTGATGCAGCGGGAGCGGCAGTTTGGCGACTATCAGGACCTCGAGGCGCACTACGAAAGCCGGCCATCAGCGTGGATCGAGCCGATTGGAGATTGGGGCGAGGGCATTGTTGAGCTCGTGGAGATACCGAGCGAGCGGGAAGTCAATGACAATATCGTCGCTTTCTGGCGGCCACATGATCCGCTGAAGGCGAAGGGCGAATACTTGCTGAATTATCGGCTGCATTGGTGCTGGTCGGAACCGGTGGCGGAGCCGCTGGCGAAGGTTGTCGCGACACGCAGCGGGCTGGCCTGGGATCAGAAGAATCAGCAATTCGTCATCGATTTCGTCGGCGGTCCGTTGGCGGAGCGGAAACCGGACGACTTGCCGAAAATCGATGTCGGCGCGAGCAAGGGCAAGATCGAAAACCCCGTCGTCGAGCCTAATCCGTCCATTCATGGCTGGCGATTGAGTTTTCAGCTCGATCAAGGCAGCGAGACGTTGATCGATATGCACGCGCGGCTGATGGATGGTGAGACGCCGCTGACCGAGACGTGGATTTATCGGTGGACGACGTAGGGGTCACATTCCGCGCACTCCCCGCGGAGGCGCCGCTTGCCATGCCGACGCAGTCGCTACGCGAAGCGCCGGTGCAGCGGGAACGACCCATCAGCGAACCTCGGTTCATGGCGCTGCGGCGATTGCTGGTTATCGGTGGTGCGGTCGCACTGACAGGCGTCGGCGCGGCTGAAATGTATCAAGTGTTCACCGTAAGCGGTGTAACCGCGCTCGCGATCGTCATGATGGCGCTGTTCGTGGCGCTGTTTGCCTGGATCGCATTGTCGTTTACCAGTGGGGTGGCGGGATTCTGTTCGCTGCTGTTCGGCGGCGGGCGGCGACTGATTGGCGGTGACTCGGTCAGCACGCGGACCGCTCTGCTGATGCCGACGTATAACGAGCAGCCGGCACGGATTATGGCGGGGCTGGAAGCGATCTATCAATCGCTGCGCGACGTTGGAGTGAGCGAGTCATTCGATCTGTTCATTTTAAGCGATACGACTGATCCGGAGGTATGGATTGCCGAGGAAGCCGGATTCCTCGCGCTGCGAGAGCGTACTGGTGGGCACGACCGTGTCTTTTACCGGCGGCGACCGAAGAATGTGGCACGCAAGTCAGGCAATATCGCCGAATGGGTCAGGCGGTTCGGCGGAGCGTATCAGCAGTTCCTGATCCTTGATGCTGACAGCCTGATGACGGCTGATGCGCTGGTTCGGCTGGTCAATGCGATGGAACGGTATCCGGATGTTGGGCTGATCCAGACGCTGCCGATTATCACCGGTGCACGCACTTTGTTCGCGCGCGTGCAGCAGTTCGCGGGTCGCGTCTATGGGCCATTGATCGCACATGGCATCGCCTGGTGGCATGGCGCCGAGGGCAACTATTGGGGCCACAATGCGATGATCCGCACGCGCGCATTCGCCGAGTGCGGCGGATTGCCGGAACTGCGCGGGCGGAAGCCGTTCGGCGGGCCAATCATGAGCCACGACTTCATCGAGGCGGCGTTGATGCGGCGCGGCGGTTGGGCGGTGCACATGGTGCCAGCGCTGCATGGCAGCTACGAGGAAGTGCCGCCTACGCTGACCGATCTGGCGGTACGCGATCGACGATGGTGCCAGGGCAATCTGCAACACGCGGCGGTGCTGATGAGGGCAAAGCGATTGCATTGGATCAGCCGATTGCATCTGCTTACGGGGATTGGTTCGTATATTACCGCTCCGTTGTGGTTGCTGTTTATCGTGGCGGGGATTTTGATCGCCGTGCAGGCGCGATTTGTGTTGCCCAACTATTTCCCGGAAGGGAAATCGCTGTTTCCGCAATGGCCGGTGGTCGATCCGGTGCGCGCCATGTGGCTGTTCGTCGGCACGATGGCGCTATTGTTGTTGCCCAAGCTCCTGGGATGCGTGGTTGCGATGCTGCATAGTTCGGAGCGGCGTGGCTGCGGCGGTGCGTTGCGGCTGATGGCTGGAGTTTTGTACCAGACGCTGATTGCTGGGCTGATGGCGCCGGTGGTGATGCTGACGCAGTCGCTCGATGTGGTGGCGATCCTGTGGGGACGCGATGCCGGATGGAACGTGCAACGCCGGGACGGAGGAGTGATACCAGCGGCTGAAACACGGCGGCTTTATTGGCGACATACTGTCTTGGGCTTGGCGCTAGGGGCGATCGCATGGCTGGTATCGCCGTATCTTGCGCTGTGGATGGTACCGGTGGTGCTGGGACTGGCGCTGGCTATTCCTCTGGGTTTGATGACGGGGCGGCGTACGGCGCGATCAGTGCTGTTGCGCACGCCAGAAGAGACGAAGCCGCCTGAGGTGGTGGCGCGCGCCGCGGCGCTGCAAGACGAGTGGCAGTCAATGTCACTGAGCGGCGTGGCCGATATGTTGCGTGACGCGCGCTTGTTGCGAATTCACCGGGCAATGCTCCCGTCGCCGCGCCGACCACGTGTTGATCCGATTGATGTGACGTTGCTGGCGGCGCGGGTGAAGATTGAAGAGGCGGAGACATTGGAGGCGGCTTTGCAGCAACTGAATGCACAAGAACTGGCGGTGGCGCTGGGGGATGCGACCTCGCTTGATCGTCTCGTCGCCGTTTCACAGTAACGCGGCCTTCCCCCAGGCCGCGAAAGCAGCCTGGCGGCTTGCGATGTTGTGGGTCAGCACGGTGAGAAGGTCGCGGCGGATCTCCGCGAGAGGGTCCGCGTCGTAGACAGAACGCGCGCCGCAGACCTCGATCAGCTTTTCCACTGCTGACTGCACCTGATGCTGGGCGTGCGTCATGTCACGGCGGGTGCGCATGACGAATTCCGGGGCGATGGGTTCCCCGGTTGCGATCAACGTTTCCGCAGCCTCGCGGCCGTGGTGCATGGTGAGGGTCGCCGCGTCGATCATGGCGGCGGCTTCCGCGAGGGTCATCTGCACGAACTCGCTGGCGGCCATGGTCGTGAGGCCGCGCGAGACGCGATTGCGCAGGGTTTCGAGCGCGACGGCCAGGGCCCGGCGGCCGAGAGCAATTGCGACCGGTGGCAGCGAGTAGTTCACCATAAGGCCGCGTGGCGCGCGGACCAGCGGATAATCGGGATGCACCTGGGCGCCTGGCACTGTGCCGGCGAAGAGATCGGTGGTCATGACGCAGCGATGCTCGGGAATGAATGCGTCGCGCAATTTGAGCGAGCGGCTGCCGGTGCCGCGGAGGCCGAGCACGTGCCAGTCGTCGATTATTTCGATGTCGGTGAAGGGGACAAGAACGTAGGCGACGCTGGCGGGATCACCTGACCGGCCGAGGAAGGCGCCGATGATCGCCCAGCGCGCGTGCGTGCTGCCGCTGGAGAAGGGAAAAATGCCGCTGAGGCGCCAGCCGCCGGCGGTGCGTTCGGCGGTGGCACGTGGGGCGAGCGAAGAGGAGGAGAGTGCACGTGGGTCTTCACCCCATATTTCCACCTGGGCTTGCTCCGGGTAGGAAGCGAGCAGCCATTGGTGCTCGCCGAGCACGGCATAGACCCAGGCTGATGACGGGCAGCCCTCGGTCAGGAGCTCGACGATCCGGGAAAATAACGAGAAGCGGAGCTGGAGGCCGCCGAAACGGCGTGGTTGGATGATCCGCAGGATATTTGTGCGGTGATAATCGGCGATCGTCTCGGGAAGCACGTCGCGCGCTTCTGTGGTGGCTGCGGCGCGCTGCTGCAGGGCGGGGACGAGTTCTCGTGCGGCCTGGAGTAAGTCGTCTTCGTCCATCAGCGATTCATGCCGCGCACCGCTTCGCAGACGGCACGGGTGACCTCGGCCGTGGTGGCCTTGCCGCCGAGGTCGGGTGTCATGACGCCGGCGGCGCAGACTTGTTCCACAGCGCGCATCAGCAGATCGGCCGCAGGCTTTTCGCCGAGATGCTCCAGCATCATCGCGCCGGTCCAGAAGGTGGCGACCGGATTGGCGATGCCCTTGCCGGTGATGTCGAAAGCGCTGCCGTGGATTGGCTCGAACATCGACGGCCCGCGGCGTTCGGGATCGACGTTGCCCGTTGGCGCTATGCCGAGCGAACCGGCGAGCGCGGCGGCGAGATCGGACAGGATGTCGGCGTGCAGATTCGTTGCTACAACTGTATCTATGGTCTGCGGACGGCGGACCATGCGCATCGTCATCGCGTCGACGAGTTCCTTGTCCCAGGTCACGTCGGGATAGTCGTGTGAGACAAGGGCGGCGATCTCGTCCCAGAATACCATGCCATGGCGCTGCGCATTCGACTTGGTGACGACGGTTAGTTTCTTGCGCGGACGGTTGCGCGCGATTTCGAAGGCGTAGCGCATGATGCGTTCGACGCCGCGGCGGGTGAAGATGGCTGTCTCGGTGGCGACTTCCTCGGGCAAGCCGCGATGCGCGCGGCCGCCATGGCCGGCGTATTCGCCCTCGCTGTTCTCGCGGATGATGACCCAGTCGAGATCGCCCGGGCCGACATCGCGCAGCGGCGAGGTGATGCCGGGGAGGATGCGCGTGGGGCGTACGTTGGCGTACTGGTCGAGGCCCTGACAGATGGGAAGGCGCAGGCCCCAAAGGGTCACGTGGTCGGGGATGTCGGGATCGCCGACGGCGCCGAAATAGATCGCATCGGCCGTGCGCAGCCAGGCGAGCGCGTCGGGCGGCATGAAGGCGCCGTGCTTGCGGTAGCGGTCGGATCCCCAGTCGTAGTGGTCGATGGTGAGTGTGAAGCCGCCATCGCGCGCGGCGACGGCATCCAGTACTTCGAGGCCGGCGCTGATGACTTCGGGGCCGATCCCGTCGGCGGGAATGGAGGCGATGCGGTAGGTGCGGGGCATGGAAAAATCACCAGATCCAGAAAGCGAGCCGCCGTTGTACACGGCGTGCGGGCTTCATGGAATTGTGAAGCAACGGGCTGTCCTGGGACGTTGCGGAACAGCAAATGACCGGCATAGTCGGCGGCCGGAGGGGGAGCATGAATTTTTCTCAGGAACAGCCTGCCGAGGGTGGCGTCGGATCAGCTTTTTTGTCCGCCGGCGGCGAGATGGCGGCGCTGACTGACGTCAAGGATTGGACTGCGACGCCAGTTGGTCCGGTTCGCTCATGGCCCCAGAGCCTGCGTACCGTCCTGCGCATCCTGGTCACGTCACGTTATGCGATGTGGCTTGGATGGGGATCTGAACTGACATTCTTCTACAACGATGCCTACGCCAGGATGACGCTTGGCACGAAGCATCCTTGGGCGCTGGGCCGCCCGGCTTCGGAAGTGTGGCCGGAGATCTGGCAGGACATTGGTCCTCGCGCCGAAACGGTCATGCACACTGGCGAAGCCACGTGGGATGAGGGATTGCTATTGTTCCTGGAACGCAGCGGGTTCCCGGAAGAGACGTATCACACGTTTTCCTACAGCCCGGTTCCGGACGACTACGGCGCGGTTGGCGGCATGCTCTGCGTCGTCGCGGAGGACACCGAACGGGTCATCGGTGAACGCCGACTTGCCACGCTGCGTGAACTTGCCGCGCTGCTGGCTGCCGTTCGTTCGGAGCCCGAAGTGTTGGCGGCCATCGGACAGGGGCTATCGAGCAATCAGCGCGACCTGCCGTTCACGGCGATGTGGTTGTTCGACGCGGAGTGCCGGCGCGCCCGATTGGCTTGCGTTACGGGACTGGAGCCGGGCCATCCGCTCGCGCCGGCGGAACTCGATGTCACGTCATTGGAGCCGGAGCATCCAGCTTCGCTGATCTGCGATGGTGCCGCTTACGCCGTGGTCGACGACATCCAACGGCACGCGCCGCTACCGACTGGTGGCTGGGATCGTCCGCCGCATCTCGCGCTGGCGGTGCCAATCGCGCAACAGGGTAAATCGCGGCCCGCCGGCATGCTACTGGCCGGACTTAATCCATTTCGGCCGTTTTCCGAGAATTATCTTGGGTTCATCGTGCTGGTTGCGTCGCAGATCGCCTCGGGTCTGGCGAGCGCGCGCGCTTACGAGGCGGAACGCCAGCGCGCTGAGGCTCTCGCCGAAATCGATCAGGCGAAGACCGCTTTCTTCTCCAATGTCAGCCACGAGTTCCGCACGCCGCTGACATTGATGCTGGGTCCGCTGGAGGAGGAAATCGCCGAACGCGGCGACCTGGGCGAGCGGCTGCGGATGGTCCATCGAAACGGGCTGCGATTGCTTCGGATGGTGAACACGCTGCTTGATTTTTCACGCATCGAGGCGGGGCGCGTGCGGGCTGCGTTCCGGCCTACGGATCTGGCTGAATATACAGCGGAATTGGCGAGCAATTTCCGCTCGGCGTGCGAGCGGGCGGGGCTGGCTTTGACAGTGGATTGTCCGCCCCTGCCACAGCCGGTCTATGTGGATGCCGATATGTGGGAGCGCGTGGTGCTCAATCTGGTGTCCAACGCGTTCAAGTACACGCTGTCTGGTGGAATTCGGGTTGCGGTGCGGGCGGTTGACGATGAGCATGCCGAGTTGCTGGTCAGCGATACGGGCGTGGGCATTCCGGCCCACGAACTGCCGCGCATATTTGACCGCTTCCACCGGATCGAAGGTCAGGTCGGCCGCACGATGGAAGGTACTGGCATCGGTCTGGCCCTGGTGAACGAACTCGTGCATCTGCATGGCGGCAAAATCGACGTGCAGAGCGAACCCGGCGAGGGAAGCAGGATACGCGTGGCGGTGCCGTTCGGGCATGGGCACCTTCCGGCCGAACATGTCTCGCAGGCACGCGGCCGGACGATGCCGGAGGGCGTCGCGACGGCTTCGTTTGTCGCGGAGGCAATGCGCTGGCTGCCGCAGGGTGAGCATGATGCTGGCATCGATAGCGGAATCCTCGATGCGACCTCCGCGTTGGTGGGAACCAGCGAGGAGAAACCAACCGATGCACAGCGCAGCCGAATACTATTGGCAGACGACAACGCCGATATGCGGGACTATGTCGAGCGTCTGCTCGGGGCCCAGTACGAGGTGATCACGGCGGAGGACGGCGAGGCTGCGTTGGAGATCATCCGGCGGCAACGTCCCGACCTTGTGCTCAGCGATATCATGATGCCGCGGCTGGACGGATATGGGCTGCTGGCGGCGATCCGCGCTGAACCGCGGCTACGCGATCTTCCGGTTATCCTGCTGTCGGCGCGCGCTGGCGATGAGGCGCGTGTGGAAGGGCTGGATGCGGGCGCGGACGATTATCTGGTGAAGCCGATCGCGGCGCGCGAGTTGTTGGCGCGCGTGCGTTCCAATCTTGAACTGGCGCGCATTCGTCGCGAGGCAGCCGATGAGCTTCGTCGTTTGAATGAAAGCCTGGAGCGGAGGGTGGTGGAAGAGGTCACCGAACGAATGCGCATCGAGGAGGCTTTGCGGCAGGCGCAAAAGATGGAGGCGGTGGGCCAACTCACCGGTGGCGTGGCACATGATTTCAACAACTTGCTGACGGCGATCTGTGGTGGCGCTGATACGTTGCGCCGTCTGTTGCCGCAGCGGCTTGGGCCAGACGAACAGCGACTGTGGCGCGCGGTGCGCATGATCGAGGAGGGCTCACAGCGAGCAGCCACGCTGACGCAGCGCCTGCTGGCATTTGCGCGACGGCAGGCGCTGGATCCGCGATCGCTCGATGCCAACAAGCTGGTTGCCGGCATGTCGGAGCTGCTGCGGCGCACGCTTGGCGAGTCAGTTGCGGTTGAAACTGTCCTGGCTGGCGGGCTTTGGCGTACGATGGCGGATCCGAACCAGTTGGAGAATGCGTTACTGAACCTGGCGGTGAATGCGCGCGACGCGATGCCCGGCGGTGGCCGCTTGACGATAGAAACGGCGAATACGTTTCTCGATGAGGCGTATGTGGCACAGCATCCGGAAGTGGTGCCGGGGCAATATGTCATGATCGCGGTGTCGGATACGGGGACCGGCATGTCGGCCGACACG
This sequence comes from uncultured Alphaproteobacteria bacterium, assembly GCA_963733475.1. Lineage (GTDB taxonomy): Bacteria > Pseudomonadota > Alphaproteobacteria > Acetobacterales > Acetobacteraceae > JAMXLO01. The sequence continues at coordinate 30,146 of CAVTEC010000060.1, forward strand.
ATAGAGCATGTGTTCGAGCCGTTCTTCACCACGAAGGAAATTGGTCAGGGAACCGGGCTGGGCCTTAGCCAGGTGTATGGCTTCATCAAGCAGTCCAATGGACACATAAAGATATACAGCGAATTGGGCCAGGGGACCGCTGTCAAGCTTTACCTGCCGCGGCAGATGCACGTCGTGGATGTGGCGCCGGAGGATGAAGCTGCCGAGGAAGATGCGCAGCTTGGTTCTGGCGAACTGATCCTGGTGGTCGAAGACGATGAAGCGGTGCGACAATACAGCGTCGAGACTCTGCGCGATTTGGGTTATCGGGTTGTCGCGGCGCCGAATGGAGCGGCTGGGCTGGAATTGCTGTCGCGCTATCCTGCTATTCGGCTGCTGTTCACGGATGTGGGTTTGCCAGGCGGAATGACGGGGCGGCAGCTAGCTGATAAGGCGCGGCAACAGCGGCCGGAATTGCCCGTGCTGTTCACGACGGGCTACGCGCGGAATGCGATCGTGCATGGCGGGATCCTGGATCCTGGGACGCATTTGTTGCCCAAGCCGTTTACGCTTACGGCGCTGGGAGCGAAAATTCGGGGGATGCTGGACGGGTAACCCGAGCGCGCTCGTTCTTGCTCTGCGTTACGCGGAGTCGAGGCCAATGGCTGGTGCGCCCTCTATTATGTCCCCGATAATGGCGGCGTGCATGCCACTTGTACAGAGTTCATGCACGCATGCCTCTGCCAGTTCCGCGGCGATCCCCGCCAGAAGCCCACCCGAAGTCTGCGGGTCCACCAGCAACGCGTAACCATCCAGCACCCGTCGGTTCTCCACCGCCAGCGTGCTCTCCACCCCATGCGCCGCGAGTTCCAGCGCACCCGGCAGCGCGGGCACCCGATCGGGCCACAGCGTAGCGGCGACGTTGGAGGCACGGAGCATTTCCATGAGATGCCCGGCCAATCCGAAGCCCGTGACATCGGTGCACGCGACCGCGCCAAAGTCGCGCAGGATCTGTGAAGCGGCGGCGTTGCTTGTCCGCATCGAGGCGATCGCCGCCTGTAGCCATGCCGCACGGCACAGACCGCGCATGTGGCCCGCCAGCACGATGCCGGTGCCGAGCGGCTTGGTCAGGATCAGCACGTCGCCGCTGCGCAGGCCGGATTTACGCAGCAGTTTCGTCGGGTTTGCCAGGCCGGTGACGGCGAAGCCAAGCGCCGGTTCGGCTGCTTCGGCGCTGTGGCCGCCGACCAGGGCACAGCCATCCTCGGCGAGCATATCGGTGGCACCAGCCAGCATGTCGGCAAGCTCGGTGCGCATCTTGTCGCTGGTGGTATAGGGCACTGCGGCAATCGCCAGAGCTGTCCAGGGGCGGGCGCCCATCGCATGCAGGTCCGACAGGGCGTGTGCAGCGGCGATCTGGCCGAACACGAATGGATCGTCGATGAAGGCGCGGAAGTGATCGACGCTCTGCACGACCGCCATGCCGGGTGGCGGCAACATCACTGCGGCATCGTCGGGGGCGTCGAGGCCGATCAGCACATCGGCGCCGGGAAGGCGCGGCAGGCCGGCCAAGGCGCCAGCAAGGACCTCGGCGCCGACCTTGGCGCCACAGCCGCCGCAGCGCATGGCGTCGCCAGCGTCCCGGGGGCTTGCATGGGCGCCATCGGCTCCTGATACATTTTGATCCAGCGCCGATCGATCCAGTCCTTCCAGCGCCATACCGGCTTGCCGGAGACCGCGAGGCCATTGCGCCAGGCAAGCGCTTGGCCGTCGCCCAGGCCAAGGATCGCCAATGCATCCTTCTGTGGGCGCCAGCGGCGCAATGGCAGGCCGCGCGCCGCGCGCCGCAGGTTCTCGGCGAGAGGGGCACCGGCCCGCACCGCCCAAACGCCGGCTTTGGGGCGCGCATTGCCCTCGATTGTGGCGCAGTCGCCGGCGGCGAAGACGAAGTTGTGGCTGACGCTGCGCAGCGTGGCGGCAATGCGGACGCAGCCGGCCGTATCGCAGGCCAAGCCGGAGGCGGCGAGCAGTTCCGGTCCCACCACGCCGGTTGCCCACAGTGCGGCGCTGATCTCCAGATCGCTGCCGTCGGACAGCATCAGACGTCCATGAGCAGAGTCCCAGCGCGCGGACACCGCAGGCGAGCTCCACATTCGCATCGACCAGCGCCGCACGAGTGATACGACGCGCGTATGCGGGGGCGGTGGTGAGTGGTTCTGGTGTGTCGCAGACCAGCACGATGCGGGCCTGATCACGGTAGCGGTGCGCCAGGGCGAGGGCCAGCTCCGTGCCGCCAGCGCCACCGCCGACCACGGCGATGCGAGCGCCGGGTGGCAGTTCTGCCTCCAGTGCTGCCAAGCGGTTGAGCAGTTGGCCAATCGGCTTCACCGGCTGGCCGGCGTCCGGCGGCATTGCCGGCTCGCCACCTACATCGATCGAGAGCAGGTCGAAGGGGATGTCGGGGCGGCCGGTCACCGTCAAACGGCGGGCTGGAAGATCGATGGCGGTTGCCTCGGCCAGGATAAGGCGGGCAGCGGCGCTGGCAGCCAGCGGCGCCAGGTCAATGTGCGCCTGCTCGAAGGTGTAATCGCCGCGGATCAGGCCGGGGAGCATGCCGGTGTAGGGCGTCTCCGGCTCGCGCCCGATCAGGGTGAGCCGCACGCCGGGCTCGGGCCGCATGGCGAAGCGGCGCAGGACCTCCACATGCGCGTGTCCGGCACCCAGAAGAACAATATCCGTCGAGATCGGCGCACGTGGCTGCATGGCAGAACCTAGCCCGCTTGCGGCGAGTTGGCTGAACGGCAAGGATGCCGCCCCGTTCGACCTGGGGAGCTTCACAATGCGCCGTCTTCTGCTGGCCGCCGCTTGCGTGCTGGCCACCGCCGCGCCGGCTTTCGCTCAGACCCTGCGCATCGCGCTGCGGCAGGACCTGGACGTGATGGATCCGACGATTGCCACAACCTATGTCGGCCGCATCGTGTTCGCCGGGCTGTGCGACAAGCTGTTCGATATCGACGCGAAGCTGAACATCGTGCCGCAGCTCGCAACGGGTTACGAGTGGGCGGATGAGAAGACGCTGGTCATCCATCTGCGGCCTGGCGTGAAGTTCCAGGATGGCGAGCCGGTGGATGCGGATGCCGTAAAATATACGCTGAACCGCTATCTGACGATGCAGGGCAGTTATCGGAAGAGCGAGATCAGCTCGATCGACCATGTGGATGTGGTTGATCCGGCCACAGTGCGCATTGTGCTGAAGAGCCCGTCGGGCGCGTTCCTGGCGCAGCTTACCGATCGCTCGGGTATGATCCTGCCGCCGAAGGCCACCGAGGCGGCTGGCAAGGATTTCGCCCAGCATCCAGTGTGCAGCGGTCCCTTCAAGTTCGTGGAGCGCGTGCCACAGGACCATGTGACGCTGGAGCGTTTCCCTGGTTACTGGGACGCCAAGGACATCCATTTCGATAAGGTGATCTATCAGGTCCTGGTTGATTCATCCGTGCGGTTGGCGAACCTCAAGGCCGGCACGGTCAATCTTGCGGAATATGTGGCGCCAACCGATGCGGCGGCGGTGAAGGCTGATGCGAAGCTGCGCCTCGTCGTTTCCGATGCGCTGGGCTATTTCAGTATCGAGAACAATCTGGCCAACGGCCCGCAAGCGGACAATCCGTACGGCAAGAGTGCGCTGGTGCGGCAGGCGCTGGACGCGGCGATCGACCGCAAGGCCCTGGTGAATGTGGTGTATAGTGATATGTATACACCGACGGTGCAGGAAGTGCCGCCTGGCTCCCCATTCTATGATCCTGCGCTCACTGTTCCGCAGCGCGACGTGGCCAAGGCAAAGGCGCTGTTGAAGCAGGCCGGCGTGACGCCTCCGGTGAAGCTTGAGCTGCTCGCCTTCAACAATCCGGACATTCTGCAGGCCGCCGAGGTGATTTAATCGATGGCGTCAGAGGCTGGTTTCGATATCCACATCCAGGCGATGGAGTTCGCGTCTTCCTTGCAGGCGGCGCATCAGGGGCAGTTCCAGGCTTATCTTATCGGCTGGTCGGGACGCCCCGATATTGACGGCAATACCTATCAGTTCCTGCACACCGGTCAGGGCAACAACGACAGCCGCTACTCCAATCCGATAGTCGATAAGCTGTTGGACGAGGGACGTGGAACGGTCGACCTGGCCAAGCGCAAGCCGATCTATGCGGAAATGATGCAACAGGAGCGTAAGGACTTGCCGTTCACCTATCTTTGGACACCCAGCAACATCGTTGGCATGTCGGCAAAGCTCACGGGGTTCCGGCCGTTGCCGGATGGTATGATCCGGTTGCAAGGCCTGGAGATGTCGAAGTAGTGCGCGGGCATCTGGGGACACGCATCGCGCAGATCATCCCGACGCTGTTGCTGGTCAGCGTTCTGGTGTTTTGTTTGCAGCAGTTGATGCCGGGCGATCCGGCGCTGGTGATGGCGGGCGAGGAACGTGGTGATCCGCAGGTGCTGGCGCAAATCCGCGCCGAGTTGTGGTTGGATCGCCCTTTGCCGGTGCAATACCTGCATTGGATGGGCAACGTTCTGCACGGGAACCTGGGTTATTCGTGGCGCATCCGCGAACCGGTGACGCAGTTGATTGCGGAGAAGCTGCCGGTGACGTTGCAGTTGAGTTTGATGGCGTTTGCCATCGCGGTGCTGATCGGTGTGCCGACGGGCGTGATTGCGGCGGTGTATCGCAATCGGTGGCTGGATTATGTGGCGAATGCTGTCGGGTTGGCTGGGTTATCCACGCCGACATTCTGGCTGGGGATTATGCTGATCCTGCTGGTATCGGTGGATCTGGGGTGGCTGCCACCTTCGGGCTATGTGCCGCTGACCGAGGATTGGCGGCAATCGTTGGCTACCACGATCATGCCGGCATTTGTGTTGGGGAACGCCATCGCTGCGATTCTGATGCGGCATACGCGCAGCGCGATGCTGACGTCGCTGGATCAGGATTACGTGCGGACGGCGCGGGCGAAGGGGTTGCGCGAGTTCGTCGTGGTGATCCGGCATGCTTTGAGGAATGCGCTGATCCCGGTGGTGACGCTTGGGGCGTTGGAGCTGGGGACGCTGTTCTCAGGGGCCGTGCTGACGGAGCAGGTGTTCAGCATTCCCGGGTTTGGCAAGATGATCGTCGATGCGGTGTTCAACCGCGATTATCCGGTTGTGCAGGGGGTCGTGCTGGTGACGGCGTTTTTGTACGTGGTGCTGAATTTGCTGGCGGATGTGCTGTACGTGGTGATCAATCCGAGGTTGAGGGGGGCGTAGGCACCCCCTCCCCCTGACCCCCTCCTGCGAGGGGAGGGGGGATTTATGTTCAGTGTCATTGCGGCCGGGACTATGCGGGCAGCTCGTAGCCGATCGCGGATTCGATCTCGATGGTCTTCTGGACAGCAAGGCGGGCCATCATGCGGTCGTAGTGCGCGGTGAGGGCGGGGAAATCGCCGGGCGCGGGGTTCAGGGAGCCTCGGAAGCGCCAGAACAGCCGGAACAGGTGGATGTCGGCGATCGTATACTGGCCGATGGCCCAGTCGCGGTTGCCGAGACGTTGCTCTGCGATTGTATATACCGCGCGGGCGTGTTCGATGCCCTGACGGCGGGCGGGGTGAACGGTGGCGGCGATGAAGGACATCCAGGAGATAATCTGCGCCTCTGCTTCCGGGTCGTCGGTGGGCAACAGGTTTGCCTGCGGGTGACGGCGGGCGAGATACCAGAGGATAGCAGCGACCTCGGTCAGCACGCGGCCGTCGATCAGCAGCGTGGGGACCTTGCCATCGGGGTTGATCGCCAGGAAGGAGGGGTCGCGGTTCTCCTTCTTGTGCCAGGAGAGTGGCTTCGCATCGAAGGCAGCACTGACTTCGTGCAGCGCGATGTGGGCGGCCATCGAACTGGCTCCTGGGGCGAAGTAGAGGGTCAGCATGTCAGGCGTCTCCTTCGGGGGCGGAGTGGCAGGCGCGGGCGGCGGCGGCGATCACGTCGAGGGAACTGTGGGCGCCATCGGCTTCGCCCTTCTCGAAGTCGCCTTCGACGACGGCCATCCGGTTCGTCACGTGGGCGAAACACAGCACATCGCGATGGCGGGCCTGGGCGAAGGCGTAGAGCGCCGCGGCTTCCATTTCCACTGCCAGGGCGCCGTGCCCGCGGGCGGCGTCGATGGCCTGTTGTGTCTCGCGGTACGGCGCGTCGGTGGTCCAGGCGGTGCCACGATGCACGCGTTCGGGGATGGCCGCGAGGTGGGGCCAGACGCGGTCGATCAAATCGGCGTTGGCGTGCGCGAAGGTTGAGGGGGGCAGATAGTGATGGCTGGTGCCGTCGTCGCGCAGGGCACGATCGATCAGCACGAAATAGGGCGTGGGGCCGATCGGGAGGATCTGGCCGGCCGAGGTGACGCTGATCAGCAATCGGCAGCCTGAGACGAACAGTTGCTCGGCAACCAGCACCGCGAAGGGGGCGCCGACGGCGAGGCCGACGATGCCGATGGCGACCCCGTCGTGCTCGGTGACGTCCATGTCGGTGTGATAGCAGGCCCAGCCTTCGGCGCGGCGCGAGCGGCCTGTGGCGCGCAAGTTGCGGACGATGTCGCCGTCGGGGTCCAGGGCGCAGACCGCGGGTACCGGGGTGTCGGGGAGGCCGCGCTGGCGGCGGGCCTCGCGCAGCAGGTTCTCGGGCTGGAACACCGAGGGAGCGTCGTATTGCCTCGCCATGGCTTTTCCGTCCATTGCGTCTTGGGCCCCTTGCATGATCTGGCTTGTAACGCTTCGCCGTGTGCCAAGACCACCATGGAGGTAGCGGCGTGGCCGATGCCGAGAGGAGAGCGAGGCGATGCGGCCGAACCCGCTGGATGACGCGGTTCACTTCCTGAGCCAGCCTGGCTGGTTCACGCCGGTGTTCTGGGTGCTGCTGCTGGTGAGCGTCGCCGTTGCGGTGCTGGCCTGGCGGCGGGAGCCGGCGCGGTCGCCTCACAGCATGGTGCTTTGGGTACTGCGTGTGCTGATGGGTGCGATGTGGTGGCAGCAGAGCCTGTGGAAGATCCCACCCAACTTCGATGGACTGAAATACTGGATGCAGCAGGAGGCCGATCACGCCGCGATCGTACTACAAGGCAATCTGGTGCGGGACATCGTGCTGCCGCATCTGAGCATATTTGGGCCGCTGGTTTATCTGGTCGAGGCGGCCATCGGCGTGTCGCTGCTGCTTGGGGTGCTTTCGCGCATCGGTGCGCTGCTGGGACTGCTGATGGCGCTGAACCTGTGGCTTGGCCTGTATTCGGCGCCAGGCGAGTGGCCCTGGACCTACATGTTCCTGGTGATCATCCAGGCACTGTTCATCATCGATCCCCCTGGGCGCGTGCTGGGTCTGGACGCACTGATCTGGCGCCGTGCGAGCTGGGTGAGCTGAATGGCCACTATCGATTTATCGGTGTCTTGTGACACGACGCTGGCGCCGGCGCTGCGGAAGGTGGGTGAGGCATACACGGCGAAAACCTCGGCGCGGGTGTTCGTCTTCGCGACCGGGCCGGGCCTGATCCTGCCGCAGTTAGAGCGCAACATTCAGAACGACATCGTCGTGACGCAGATTGCGCTGCTGGAACAGATCGCGCAGCGGAAGATCATTGCCGCAGTGCCAAATGCTCCGCGGTGGAGCAATGCTCTGGTGATCGCCGGATTGGCCGGTACATCGTCGGTCGAAGGCACATTTGCGGCGTGCGATCCGACGCCCGCCTCTGATATCGACGGACCTGCTCTGGTGGCGAAGCTTGAATTGAAGCCGGCGCGCCTGCTGGGCGCGGTCGATACAGATGAAGTGGCGTCGCTGTTGATGTCCGGCGAGGCGCAGGCGGGTATTCTTCACATGACCGACGTAAGGGCACATCCGCGGCTTGCGGTGATCCGGCCGGTGCCGCCCGAGGTGCAGGCGCCGCTGGTCTATGCGGCCTCGGTCACGCGATTGGCGTCGCGACCCAATCCGCAGGGCTTCGTCGATTTCCTTGCGACGCCCGAAGCCATCGCGCTGCTGACCGCGGCGGGACTGGAGGTACAGACATGACGCAGTTCTACGACGAACAGAAGCATCCGCTCGCGCGGCGGATCTTCCACTGGATCATGGCACTGTCCATCCTGATCATGATCGCCAGTGGCTGGCGTATCTACAATGCGAGCCCGATCCTGCCTTTCAGGTTTCCGGAATGGATCACGCTTGGCGGCGAGGTGCAGACGTCGCTGGCGCGGCATGGCGATCCTGGGGTGGCCTCGGCCATAGCGTGGCATTTCGCTGCGATGTGGACACTGTTCGTGAGCTATCTGCTGTTCGTGCTGTGGGGGATTGTGACCGGCCATTTCCGGCGGGACTTTTTTCCCGTCGGGCCGCGCTCGATCCTGCGCGACTTCGTCGCCGCGCTAAGGTTTCGGCTGGACCATCGGCTTGGAGAATACAACGCCGTGCAGAAATTCGCCTATCTCGGCGTGCTGACGGCGATCGCCTTGATGCTGGTATCCGGGCTGGCGATCTGGAAGCCGGTGCAGACCTACCCGCTGGTGGCATTGTTCGGAGGCTTTCAGGGTGCGCGGCTTGTGCACTTCATCGTGATGACTGGGATCGTTCTGTTCCTATTGGTACACGTTGCGCTCACCTTCCTGGTCCCGCGTACGCTGCTTGCCATGGTGATCGGCCGGGCCACCGAACGACGGCATGTTGTTGCCGCGGAGAAACGTACCATGACGATTGCCAGACGAGGGGTGCTGCGCGGCGGCATGTCGCTGGGCGCGCTCACGCTACTGACTGGATGCGATCTGAGCAATGACGACGCGGTGCAAAGTGCGCTGGCGCTGTTCTCGCGCTGGAACGACCGCGTACAGGCGGCGCTGTTCAGCGGACAGAAGCTGGCGGAGACCTTCCCGGAATCCAGCGCAGTAAAGGATTTCCGTTACAATGCATGGTATGGGCCGGACAAGTCGCCTCGCCTTAATTCCGCCGATTATCGATTGCAATTGGCGGGACGGATCGACAACAAGCGGCCCTGGAGCGTCGATGAGCTATACGCCTTGCCGCAAGTCAGTCAGGTCACACGCCATGTCTGCGTGGAAGGCTGGAGCATGATCGGCAAATGGAGCGGCACACCGTTGCGCACATTTCTCGAGCGTGTGGGCGCCGATACGACCGCTCGGTACGTCGGGTTCGAGTGCGCCGATGGTTACTACGAAGGGATTGACATGCCGACGGCGCTGCATCCGCAGACGATCATGGCGTTCCGGCTGTCGGACGAAATCCTGCCGACGAAATATGGGTATCCGTTCAAGATACGGATACCGACGAAGCTTGGGTTCAAGAATCCCAAATTCGTTAGTGCGATCTATGTGACAAATGTAGAGCCGCGGGGCTATTGGACGGATCGCGGCTACAACTGGTTCAGCGGGATCTGACCATGGAGCGGCAGGGGATTTGCGCGATGGGGGTCATGGCGAAGGCGCCACAGCCTGGCCGCGCGAAAACCCGTCTGTGCCCGCCGTTGCTGCCGGAGCAGGCGGCGCAACTCAGCGCGGCATTCCTGCGTGACATTACGGAGAACATTGCGCTTGCCGCGGGTATGGTGCCGATCCATGGCTGCATCGCCTATGCGCCGATGGGCAGCGAACACTGGTTCGACGGCCATCTGGCAGAGACCACTGGATTTGTCCTGGCGGATGGATCGCCAGCGATGCCGGACAACGTCCAGGGGTTTGGACGGTGCCTGCTGCATGCGATCCAGGCGATGCTTGGATCGGGCTATGGGGCGGCGTGTGTGGTGAACTCGGACAGCCCAACATTGCCGACGGAATTTTTGGTGGAGGCGGCGCAGGCATTGTTGGGGCCGGGCGAGCGCGTGGTGCTTGGGCTGGCCGATGATGGCGGCTATTACCTGCTGGGCATGAAGCAGCCGTATGCGCATCTGTTTGCCGATATCGCCTGGAGCACCAGCGAGGTAGGTCAGGCGACGTGTCACCGTGCAAAGTCGCTCGGGTTGGACGTGGTCATGCTGCCAGTGTGGTACGATGTGGATGATGCCGCATCGCTGTCGCGGCTGAACGCGGAGCTTGCCGGGGCAACAGGCGAGACGTCTTTCTACGGCGCGCCGGCGACGCGGGCCTGCGTGGAACGCATCGGCTATAGCGACTATCTGCACATCGCAGCGCAATGATGGATCTTCGATGGCGTCTGGTTTCGCTGACGGTGATCGGGGCGGCGCTTGTGCTGCTGGTCGCCGGTGGGTTGGCGATGTTGCTGCTTGGCGCGCCCGTTGCGCTGTTCATGGTGACGATTTGCGCGGCAGGACTGCTTTGGCTGCTGGCGGTAGGGCTGGTGCGGCAAGGTAATTGGCCGCGATGGATGGTGTGGTTCGTTCTTGGCGTTGCGCTCGCGATGCGCGTCATGACGCTGGCCGCGCCTCCGCTGCTTTCGAGCGATATCTACCGCTATGTGTGGGATGGTCGTGTGCAGCTCGCTGGCATCAATCCGTATCGATATCTGCCGGCTGCGCCGCAACTGGAACTTCTGCGCGACAAGGCGGTGTATCCGAACATCAATCGTGCCGATTATGCGCGCACGGTGTACCCGCCGGCGGGCGAGGCACTGTTCGCCCTTGCGGCTGCCGTGATGCCTGGCGTGTTCGGCATGAAGCTGATGATGGCGGCCTTCGATCTGCTGGCGCTTGGGGTTGTCGCTTGGTTGCTGCGGATCGCGGGGCGTGAGCCGGCTGAGTTGCTCATCTACGCGTGGCTGCCGCTGCCGGTGTGGGAGTTTGCCGGCAATGGGCACATCGATGCTGTTGCGGCGGGGATGCTCGCATTGGCATTGCTGGTTGCGATGCGCGGCCGGGCGGTGTGGACCGGCATTGTGCTGGCGATTGCGACGCTGACGAAGTTCCTGCCCGCGGTGGTGCTGCCAGCGTTTTGGCGGCCACGAGATTGGCGCTTGCCGGTCGCTTTCGTGGCGACAATTGCGGTGCTGTATTTGCCGTATTTGTCGGTGGGATGGCGCGTGCTTGGGTTCCTCGGCGGTTATGTGTCCGAGGAAGGGATGCAGAACGGGCACGGGATTTTCCTGCTGCAACTGCTGGCGAGCGTTGTGACGCTGCCTGAGTGGGCGGCAAGGGCATACGTGGCGGCAGTGCTGGGTGTAATGACAGTGCTAGCCGCTTGGTTTGCGCTTGGCGGACCCTTGCCGGCCGCACCGGGTGCGCGCTTGCAGGTGCAGGCGCGGCAGGCGGTAATTCTTGGCGCTGTCGTGCTGGTCGCCGTTTCACCGCATTATCCCTGGTACTTTGCCTGGTTGGCGCCACTGGCTAGCCTGGCGCCACTGCCGAGCGTGTTGTGGATGCTGGCCGCGGCGCCATTGCTCGCGCATGGTGCGGTGGAGACGCTGATCGTGCCCGCGGCGGTGTATATACCCGCGGCAGTCCTGGCTTTGGTTGATCTGCGGCGATTGCCGTTCTCACTTCAAGTCACACGGAGTGCCTGATGACAGCGATGACGCTGAAGGACCCTCGCCGATACTTCGAAGCGGTAGAGACGCGGCAGGCGGAGGCAACGTCGCCGCCGGTATGCCTGTATTTGGAGGTGACCAACCGTTGCAATCTGCTGTGTGAGACGTGCCCGCGCACGTTCGAGGCACTGGAGCCGCCGGCGGATATGAGCTGGGAGCTGTTCACGTCGATCGTCGATCAGGTGCCGGATGTCGCACGCGTTGTGCTGCATGGCGTCGGCGAGCCGATGATGGTGAAGGCGCTGCCGCGCATGATCCGCTACCTGAAGGATCGTGGTGTGTATGTGCTGTTCAATACCAACGGCACGCTGCTGACGTCGAAGAAGCACCAGGAACTGATCGATACTGGGCTGGACGAACTGCGCGTGTCGCTTGATGCGGCTGATGCGAAGTCGTTTCTGGCGGTGCGGGGCAAGGATTTCTTCCACCGCATCGTCCGCAATGTGCGGAGCTTTACCGAACTGCAGCGCGAGGCGGGGGCGCAGAAGCCGCTGGTGTCGCTGTGGTTGACGGGGCTGAAGGAGACGATCGAGCAGTTGCCGGCGTTCGTGAAGCTGGCGTCGTCGATGGGTGTGCGCGAAGTGCATCTGCAACGGCTGGTGTATGACGCGACGGGGTATGGGTTGGCACGGGCGGAGTCGTCGCTGTTCGAGACGCTGCGTGCGGAGGAGTCTCGGGTCATCGAGGATGCGGCAGCGTTGGCGCGCGATCTGGGTATCATGCTGGATGCGTCGGGGGCGACCGAGCCAGGGTTAAGCTTGAAGCGACAGGACGAGACGCAACCGTGGTCGACGTGCCGGCGCCCCTGGTCGCTGATGTATTTTACGGCGCATGGGCGCGCGTTGCCCTGCTGCATGGCGCCTTTCTCGGCGCGTGGATACGAGAGCTATACACTGGGAGACGCTACACAGCAGACGCTGCGGGACATCTGGAATGGAGCGGCGTATCAGGAGTTTCGCGCGGGGCTGTTGAGTGAGACGCCGCCAAAGCCGTGTGCGGGTTGCGGGTTGCGGTGGAGTTTGTGAAGCGGTGCCCTCCCCCTGACCCCCTCCCGCGAGGGGAGGGGGGATGACGCGCGTCGCGGCCGTTATCCCGACACTGAATGAGGTGGAGACGATCGCTGGGACGATCGCGATGCTGCCGCGCGATGTGGTGGACGAGATCATCGTCGCGGACAGTTCCAGCCGTGATGGGACCGTAGCGGTCGCGCGGGCGGCGGGCGCGCGCGTGGTGACGATTGCTGAGCGCGGGTACGGGCGGGCTTGTGCGGCTGGCGTCGCGGCAGCGGGGGAGGGGTGCGGGATTATTCTGTTCCTCGATGGGGACGGCGCTGATCGCGCTGATCTCGCGGGCCTGCTCGTAGCGCCGATACTCGCAGGGACGCACGATTTTGTAATTGGATCGCGCGTGCGTGGTGTGCGCGAGGCAGGGTCGATGAATTGGCACCAGGTGCTGGCAGGGCGGCTCGCGGGATGGCTGATGTCGGTGCTGTACGGCGTTCGCTACAGCGACATGTGCGCGTTTCGCGCGATCAGCCGCGAGGCTCTGGCGCGGTTGGATATGCGCGAGACCGGCTATGGTTGGAACATTGAGATGCAGATGAAGGCGGCACGCGCGGGGCTGCGTATCCTGGAGCTTCCCGTGCCGTATCGTTGCCGCGCTGGGGGAAGTTCGAAGGTGGCTGGATCATTGAGTGGGAGCATTCGCGCTGCCTGGCGGATCACGCTGACAGTGACGCGGATCGCGATGGAAGCACGGTGACCGGCATCCAGTTGGTTGCTCGCCGATCAAGGCGGGCGTTAGCTTCTTCGCCGTCGTAGTTCGGTGCCGCTGGCGGCTGTGTGAAGTCGGCTCGATCGTCCAGGCAGTTGACGTTGATCACAGCACGCGAGCCACTGCTCGTTTCGCACACAGCGCCGACATAGACGCCGCAGCAACGGCAGAGAATGTAATCCGCGGTGCGTGAGCCGAAGCGGTACCGTTCGACCAGCGACCAGTCCGTGGCGGTGATCTCGGCTTGGCCTTCGCGATCGGAGAGGGTGCGTGTGCCGTGGGAACGGCAGAAGGAGCAGGAACACGAGCGTAGCGGTATCTGCGCGGGTGGTTGTGATAGGCGGAGGTGAATTTTGATGTTGCCGCAGTGGCAGCCGCCAGTGTGAAGCATGGGAGACTCTCGGGATGGGACTGAGCTGGTGGGAGCAGGGGCATTTTTAACACGAAGAAGCAGGAAGGACCACGGAGTGCACGGAGAAGATTTTTAGCGCTTCGCGTGGTCGTGGTGGGGGGTACGAACTGCCCAGGTAAGCTCTTCTCCGTGTACTCGTGGTCCTTCCTGCTTCTTCGTGTTAGAATTTGCAGTCTATCGAAGCCGCATATGTTACGGAGGCAACGGCGATGCTTCGCAAGGAACAGAATGACCTGCTCACTCAGACAGGCGCTGGAACGCCGATGGGCGATATGTTCCGTCGCTACTGGATCCCAGCGTTGCTGAGTGAGGAATTGCCGGAAAACGACTGTCCGCCGGTGCGCGTGCGGCTGTTGTCGGAGAAGCTGATCGCGTTCCGCGATACTGACGGGCGCCTCGGACTGATGGATGAGTTCTGTGCCCATCGCGGCGTATCGCTCTGGTTCGGGCGCAACGAGGAATGCGGCCTGCGCTGTCCGTATCATGGCTGGAAATACGACGTGACAGGGCAGTGTGTGGAAATCCCGTCGGAGCCGGAGCAGAGCGGCTTCCGGGCCATGATCAAACTGCGGTCGTATCCATTGGTCGAGCGTGGCGGCGTGTTGTGGACCTACATGGGACCGTCGGACCTTCAGCCGGGGCTGCCGGAATTCGAGTTCGCGATGGTACCAGCAGAGCAGACCTATACCTCGAAGCGGCTGCAATACTGCAATTGGTTGCAGGCGATGGAGGGCGGGATCGATTCTATCGCATGTCTCGTGGCTGCATCGCGATGCCTTTAGGTCCGATCCGTTGATGGTTGGGTCGCGCGGCAACGAATATAACATGGGCGATGCGGCGCCGGTGTTTCAGGTGGTGGATCAGCCGGCCGGTCTGTTCATTGGCGCGCGGCGCAATGCGGAGGATGGATACTATTGGCGGATCACGCCATGGTGCATGCCGTCATTCACCATGATCGCTCCGCGTGGCAATCATCCGGTGCATGGGCATTTCTGGATCCCGATCGATGACGAGAATTGCTGGGCATGGAGTTTTGATTACCACCCGACGCGCGCGCTGACCGCGGCCGAAGTGCAGGCGATGCGGGATGGGAAGGGCATCCATACACAAACCAACCCGGGCAGCTATATTCCGGTTGCCAATCGCGATAATGACTATCTGATGGACCGCGCGTCGCAGAAGGCAGGGCGCACGTATAGCGGCGTGATGGGAATTGCGATGCAGGATGCCTCGCTGCAGGAAAGTATGGGGCCGATCATGGACCGATCGCGCGAACATCTGCTTTCTACGGACAACGGCATCATCATGGCGCGGCAGCGGCTGATGCGCGCGGTGCATGCCTTGGAGAAGGGCGAGCCGCCGCCCGGCACGGATCCTTCAACGCATCATGTGCGCTCGGCTTCGGTGGTGTTGCCGCGCGATGCGGCGTTCGTCGACGCGGCTCGGGAAGCGCTGACAGCGCGGTCTGGCGTGCCACCCACATCGATCTGACGGAGGAAACATGGCCTGGAAGCGCATGGTGCTGCAGATCGGCATGGGCACCGATATCCGCGGGACGGATTATACCAAGGCCGCGGTGCGGGCATTGCGCGATGCACTGTGGCACAACTCGTTGAGCGTCGCCGATGCAGTTGGGTTGGATGTCGATTCGATGCGCGTGGAGGTGACGATCGGCGTGCCGAAGCCGGAGCTGGTGGACAAGGCGCAGGTGCTGGCGGTGCTGCCACATGGCACCGGGCACGGTGAATGTCGTGGAGGGCGGGCTGGAGATCCCGAATGACGCCGGCACCAATTCAACCGTAATCGCCAATGCGGCCGCCGTCGTGCGGCTGGATGTGTGAGGAAGCCATGGCAAGGCGCGTCATTCTGGAAATGGGCAGCGGCAACGATCTGCACGGTGGCGATTATACCAAGGCGGCGCTGCGCGCGGTGCAGGATGCGATTCACCATAGTTCACTCAGCCTGATCCGTTCGTTTGGATCTGAATTCGCGCAAGATGCAGGTCGAGGTGACGATCGGTGTGCAGCGGCCGGACAAGGTCGATGCGGAAGCGGTGAAGGCGTCACTGCCGCATGGGACCGTGACAGTGAAGGTGGTGAAGGGCGGGCTGGATGTGCCGGATGAAACATCGAGTGACGTGGCAGTGATCGCATCGGCCGCAGTTGCGGTGCGGCTAGATCTGCCGCAGGCTGCGCGTTACCTAGTGGGAGAAAGTCCAATGGCAAGCTACGAATATGCGACGCAGGACGTTGAATACCTCCGCCATGGCGATCGGAAGTTCATGGCGAGGTTGTTCAAGCCGCAGGGGAAGGGACCGTTCCCGGCGATTGTCGAGGTGCATGGCGGAGCCTGGTGCAACGGCGACCTGAATGAATGCCAGATCTACTCGGAGGGGTTTGCGCGCGCGGGGCTTGCAGTAGCGGCGATCGATTTTCGCCATGCGGGAGACGCCTATCCGACGTCGCTGGCCGACATCAACTACGCGATCCGTTGGGTGAAGGCGAACGCTTCAGAGCTTAACACGCGGGCGGATCTGGTGGGGATTGCGGGACAGTCGAGCGGCGGGCATCTCGCGATGCTTGCGGCGATGCGGCCGAACGATCCTCGGTATGCGGCGATCCCGTTGCCGTCATCGGCGCCTGCGGTGGATGCGACGGTGCGAGCGGTCGCGATGTTGTGGCCGGTGATCAATCCTCTGTCGCGTTATCGGCATGCGCTGCGGGCGCGGGATTCGGCGAACCCGCCGGCGTGGGTGGGCAATATCCCTTCGCGGCATGATCTGTATTGGAAGACCGAGGCGAACATGGCCGAGGGCAATCCTGTGCTGATGCTGGAGAAAGGTGAGAAGGTGCAGATGCCGCCGGCGATCTGGATCCAGGGGCAGCCGGATATCGTGCATGATTATCGCGATCCGGAAGCGCCGATCGAGGGGAATGAGCCGCAGCGGTTTGTCACCGATTACCGGAAGGCAGGTGGCGAGATCGATCTGCTGTATATCGATTATGCGAAGCGGCAGGGGGCTGGATCGTTCGAGCCGGCGGCGGCGTTCTTCCATCGGTTCATTAAGGTGTAAGCGATGGCGGGTGCAGCGGGAGCGGGATTGCTTCGTTGCGCTCGCAATGACAATTGGTCAGGCTGCTGGCAGTTGTGCCAGCAGCTTGCCCAGGGCTGGTAGTGGGTCACGGGTACCCATGATGCTCATCATCGACCAGAGCGCCGCGGCGTTGGTGGTGATGACTGGCTTGTTGAATTCCTGTTCCCAGGCAGGACGAAGGACATAGTGGGGAAATTGCCGCCGGGGACGACGAAGCAGTCGATCTCGGGGCGGTTGATGCGGGCGAAGGCGTCGCGGGCGTTCTCGGGGCCGAGCTTGCCGATCATGTAGGAGTCCGTGGCGGCGAAGGCTTCTGTGGCGACGACCGACAAGCCGAATTTGCTTTCGTAGTAGTGCTTGGCGCGTTCGATGACCGGCTGAGAATAGGGCGATACCAGTGCGATGCGCGTGGTGCCGAGCGCGCGGGCGGCTTGGCCAACGGCCTGTGCGGAGGTGATCGCTGGAACGCCCGCGGCGGCACTCATGCGGCGGATGACGTCGGCGTCGTAGTCGTCGGCGAACAGGCTGGCGGAGGTCTGCGCCAGGCTGATGACCTCGACCTTCGCGGTCCCCAGCAGGCGCGCCTGGTAGTCGATGTCCTCGTCCTTGCTGGGCGCGAAGGGGCCGGTCCCGCTGGTCAGCAGGCGGCCAACGTGGAATTGCAGCGATGACGGCAGCAAGTGGCTGTATTCGATTCCCACCGTGGTGTTGGTGGATGGGATCAGCACGCCGAAATGGTGGTCCATGTCAGGCCTCCCGCATATTGTTCAGTTCTTGGGCCAATCGGTCATACCAGTGAATTTGATCAGTTGGGGTGAAGTGGGCGTTGGCACCGCTTGGGTTCGGCACAACGTAGCATTGTGTCTGCGCGATGCGCAGCGGCTGCGAGCCCAGCGTCGCTTCCACTGCCATCGGGGCAAGTACACGCTGCACGTGGCGGTAGCCCGTCATGCCATGGAAGCAGGCGATGCGCGGGCCGTAGTGTTTCAACTTTCCCGCCAGCTCCGCTACGCCGTCGGTCAGTTCCTGCGGTGAGAGATCGCCGGCGCGGGCGGTGGCACGTTTGCACAGATCGGTAAAGCCGAAACCCTGCTCGGGCAGTCTCTGATCATGCTCGGGTTCGAGCACCCCGACATCCAACGCGCGCCGTACCGCCGCGCTGAGAATGGAGCGCGAGAAGCATGGCCAGAACCGATTGCTCCTGCGCGCGAAGTAGTGGCCACGTGCCACTGAATACAGTGACGGGTTGATACCAACGAAGGCCACTTGCAGCCCGTCTTGCAACAGGTCAGGGAGTGTGTCGCGTGCCAAGCTGGCCTCTCGACCTTGATGAGGCATGCTGACACAATTCACCTAAAGACACAGGAGGCGGCCATGAAGGTTGGTGTTTCGCTCAGCATCCTGGCTCAGGCAGGTAGGTCGGATGTCGCGGTCTACAAGGAGCATCTGGAGCTTGGCGACTTGGCTGAGCCGTTGGGCTTCGATTCGATCTTCGCATTGGAGCACCATTTCACCGGGTATTCGATGTCACCGGCGCCGGTGCAGTTGCTGAGCTATTTCGCGGGACGCACCAAGCGCGTGCAATTGGGAACGGCGGTGATTGTGCTGCCCTGGCATGATCCGATCCGTGTGGCGGAGAGCATTGCCTTGCTCGATGTGCTGTGCGGCGGGCGGTGCCTGTTCGGGTTCGGCCGCGGCGCGGCATCGGTGGAATACGCCGGGTTCCGCATTCCGATGGAGGAGGCGCGGCCTCGCTTCGTCGAAGTCGGCGCAGCTTATCCGGTTGGCGTTAAGTCAGAAGGAATTCGAGTGGAACGGCGAGTATTATCAGATACCAAGGACCTCGATCCGGCCGCAGCCGATATCCAATCCAGAGCGGCGGTTCTTTGTGTCGTCGGTGACGCCGGAGTCATCGGAGATCATGGCCAAGCTGGGCTTCGGCATGATGGTAATCATGCAGAATGAATGGCCGAAAGCGGCGGCGGATATCGAGCGGTTCCGCGAGGTCGCGGCGGCAGTGGGGCATGTGCCTCCTCCGCCGATCATCCTGACGAATGTGTCATGCGCTGAGAGCAGAGATGAGGCGCATGAGCGGGCGACGCGCTATCTCGGAGCCAAATGGGATTCGATCGATAACCACTATCATTTTTCCGACGGCCACCTGGCGACGGTGAAGGGTTATGAGGCCTACGGCAAGATGACCAAGACATATGCGAAGATGAAGGAGGATTTGGCACGGCAGAAGGCGACCGAGTTCTATGTGAAGATACAGATTGTAGGGACGCCAGATGATTGTATCCAGCAAATTGCCGAATTGCGGGCGCTGACAGGCACGGATCACGTCATAGGCGATTTCTCGTACGGCGGAATGCCGCATGAACAGGGTGAGCTGAACATGCGGCTGTTTGCTGATCGGGTGGTTCCAGTGCTGCAGCGCGACGCGCTGTTCGCGCAGTCGGCGGAGCGGCGGACTACCACGGCGCATGAGGATGTGTTCGCGCCCGCCTGATGCAACGACGCTGGCTAATCCTGGCGGTGCTGTTTGTCGCGCGCACCGCGATGGGGTTTCAGTATCAGAGTGTTGCCTCCAGTGCGCCGCTGCTGGTGGGGGAACTGCACATCGGTTTTGCTGAAATCGGCACGCTGATCGGGCTGTATCATATCTGCGGCGTGGTGCTGTCGCTACCGGGTGGGCTGATCATTCGGCGGCTTGGCGACAAGAAGCTGTGCGCCATTGGGCTGGCATTGATGGCCAGCGGCGGCGTGGCGATGGCCTATGCCGACAGCTATGGCGTCGTGTTCGCGGGGCGGCTGTGCAGCGGCATGGGTGCCACGCTGTTCAACCTGGTGATCACCAAGATGACGGCGGACTGGTTCGCGCGTCGCGAGATCGTTCTGGCGATGGCGATCATTTTGTCTACCTGGCCATTCGGTATAGCGCTTGGGCTGTTTTCGGAACCTCGCATTGCGCTGGCATTCGGCTGGCATGCGGTGATGCTGACCGCAGCAGTGATGTGTATGGTTTCGCTGGCGCTGGTGACCCTGTTGTATCGCGCGCCGCCGCTTGAGGGCGAAGTGGTGCGTCCGGCTGCGAGCGAGGGACTTGGCCTGCCGGGATGGCGCGTGTTGGCGCCGGTGATTGCGACCGGTTTGATGTGGGGCTCGTTCAATGCCGGCGTGGTGACGTATTTCAGTTTCGTGCCATCGTACCTGGCCGAACGTCATGGCATGACGATGACCGACGCCGGAGCACTGACCAGCCTCGCGCTTTGGATTGGCATGGTATCGATTCCATTTGGCGGGTTCGCGATGCAGCGGTTCCGGCGGCCAATCGTGACGACGGCCGTGTTTTGTATGCTGGCGGCCTTTGCGCTGGCGCTGATTGTTGCTGGGGAGCCGCCGTTTGCGGCGTGCATCATGTTCGGATTGGCGATCGGGCCGCCACCGGGTGTGATCACGTCCTTGCCATCGCGCGTGCTCAAACCCGAGCAACGAGCGGCGGGGTTCGGCGTGTTCTACACCTGTCATTTTCTGTTGCAGGCGAGTGGCCCTGCGGTTGGTGGCTGGATTCATGATTTGGCAGGTGGTGGGGCATCGGTACTGTTCGGTGCGGGAATGTTTCTGGTGCCTCTGCCATTGCTGGCGGTGTTCCAGTGGCTGAGTTTTAGGCAAACAAAATAGGGTGAAGTGGCGTTGACGCCGCACTCCATTGGCATTCAAGGAGTGCGCATGATTCATGTGGACCGCAAACCGGTTTTCGTTGCGTACCGAGATGATGCATTGCGCCGCGAATTGCGGGAGCGCGTGAGTTGCGCCGGGACAGTGTGGTGAAGTTACGCGGCGTTTGTGTCTCTCCGGCGGAGATCTACGCGGTTCTGGACGGTTTTCCGGAGCTATCGCAAATGCTGGCGGTCGGGCAGCGCGATGAGCGCGAGCCGGACGGTGTGCGTCTGGTGCTGGTGGTGTCGACGCGGCCGGGGCTGGCATTCACCCATGAACTTACCAGGGACATACGCCGTGTGATCGGCGCGAAGCTGACGCCGGCGCATGTGCCGGCGGTGATTGCCGAGGTGGCGGAACTGCCGATCACCTATGGCGGTGAAGTATCGGAGGCGGCGGCGCGTGCGGCGTTGAACGGCGAGCCGGTGCTCGATCGGGACGCGTTGCGGAATCCTACATGCCTGACGGAGCTGGCGCGGCATCCGCTGCTGCGACGCAAACGAGAGGTGCGTGCGGGCTTGGCTTCGCAGCTTGGCGATGCGCCGACGGAAGCGCGGCTGGCGGCGATCTGGGAGGAGGTGTTCGGCATAGCGCCACTTGGGCTCGACGCTGATTTCTTTGAGCTTGGCGGGGATTTTTGACTGCGCTGACGTTGATGGCGGCGATCGAGGAGGCAACGGGGCAGCATCTGCCAACGTCCGTGCTGATGGAACGGCATACCATTGCCTCGTTGGCAGAGTTGCTGAGCGAGGGGATGAGTGCTGGGAACGCGGCGGTCGTGCGCATCCGTCCGGGCGAGGGGCGAGCAGTGTTCCTGGTGCCTGGATTGTCAGGTACTCCGATCGAGGCGCATCACCTGCTGCGCCGGTTGGAGATTGGGCGGCCGTTCTACGTGTTGCCGTCTCGCGGGTTTGAGGGGGCGGAGGAACCGCTGTTGCGGGTGGAGGACATCGCGGCCTCACACATCGAGGCGATGCGGCAGATCCAGCCGAGAGGGCCTTACGCGATCATCGGGTTCTCGTTTGGTGGGCTGTGTGCCTACGAGATGGCGCGGCAGCTTGCGCTTGTGGGGGAGACGATCGAGCAGCTCGTGGTGCTCGATGCAGCGATCCATCCTCGGTTCCTGCCGGCGAGCATGCGGGTGAGGCTGCGGTTGCGGCAGCTTGGGCTGGTGCTTCGCGGGCTGCGTGGGCAACGGGTGCGCGATGGGCTGCGGTATCTGCGGCGGCAGTTCGGTAGCGTGGTGAGGAAACTGAAGTTGCGGTTGGGGCGGCCGCTGGAGAATGATTTCGCCGCCATGCTGGAACTGCCGCCGGTATTGAAGCGCGTGCGCTCGGCGGGGGATGTGGCGTTCGCGCTATATCGGCCGGGCCGGTATCCGGGCCGGATGGTGTTCGTGCGGGCAACGGAGAGGCCGCCTCGGGAGATGGACTCGCTTCGGATGTGGCGGCGGATCGCGGCGGAGGTGGAGGTGGAGAATATTCCGGGTACGCACCGTGGGTTGGTGGAGGAGCCGGCGGTGGGTATCGTTGCGGCCGTGTTAGAGCGGAGGTTCTGAGCCCTTTAGCAGCCGCGCCACCCAATCGGACACGGCATCACCGCTGCTTATGCCGGGCTCCACGAGGCCGTCGATCATGAAAGTTGGTGAGACGTGGATCCCGTTCTGGCGGGCGTATTTGCAGTGCCATTTGATCTCGCGGTCGAGATCGGGGATTGCGAATGCGTCGGCCAGTTTGATGTCGCTGTAGTGCTCGATGCGGGCGATGATGTCATTCGGGGTGGCGTCCATGTTGGGGCCGCGGCAATGGCGCTCGAATTCGAATTCGTCGCGGTGGGCGGCGACGGCGGCCATGACGGACTTGGCGGCTTGCTTGCCGGCTTGGAGGGTGGAGGCGGCGAGGATGCATCGGACGACCACTCCGGAATACATGTGCCAGGGCTGCGACTGAAGGCGGATCTTGAGGGTGATGCGGTCCTCGCCGGCCTGTGCGAGCAGGTCGTCGAACTTGCTGAACGCGCGGACGGAGAAGGGGCAGGTGGGTTCGAGGAAGGCCTCGAATACGCGGGGGCCGTGGCCCCAGACGAGAGGTTCGGCGTGCCAGGCTGGTTCGGTCATGTGGGCTTTCCTGTTCGCTTGGTTCGGGGCAGGGTTGGGGGTGTTTTGGTGAGGAGGAGGGAAACGCATGTTCAGTCATGTCATGGTCGGGAGCAACGATATCGACCGGTCGAAGAAGTTCTATGACGCGGTGTTTGGCGCGATGGGCGCGAAGCCTGCCACTGTGGATCCCAAGGGGCGGCTGGGCTACTCGCACAATGGCGGGCGCTTCATGGTGAGCAAGCCGATCGACGGTAATCCGGCGTGTTGCGCCAATGGCGGGACGGTCGGGTTCACCATGAGCAGCCCTGAACAGGCTGACGCCTGGCACAAGGCTGGCTGCTCCAATGGGGGCACATCGGCCGAGGATCCGCCTGGGGTGCGGCAAGGCGGCGCCGGGCCGATGTACCTAGCGTATCTGCGCGATCCCGATGGCAACAAGCTGTGCGCGTTTGCCCGGATGCCGGCGTGATGGTGGTGGGGTAGCGGTAGTCTCGGGGTGGATGAAAGCTTGGAGACACGGCGAGCCCACCTCTCCTAGCCTCTCCGCCCCGAGGGGCGGAGAGGGACGGTCTGCGGCGGCGCGTACTTCGTGTATCGCTTGCCCCACTCCAGGAGCGCCTTGAGCACCGGGCGGAGGTCGTTGCCGCGTTCGGTCAGCAGGTACTCCGCGCGAGGCGGATGCTGCTCGTAGAAGCGCCGTTCGACGATCCCGGCCTCTTCAAGGAGCTTCAGACGGGCGGATAGCGTCGTTGGGCTGATGCCTTTCAGTGAGTGCTCGAAATCCTGGAATTTGCGCGGGCCGCTTACCACGAGATCCCGGAGAATGAGGATCGTCCAGCGGTCGCCGACGGTGTCGAGCGAGCGCGCGATGGGGCACAGGAAGGGCGCTTCAATGGATGGCGGGCTGGTGGTCATCGGGGCAAGAGTAACCGAGTGATACAAATTTGGATAGTGACTCCTTAAAATGTAGTCAGTATGTATTGGGGACTCACATGGAGGAGGACTGATGATGACCACCGCCGCCGTTCCCGCTGGTATTGTCCCGCCGAGTCCCGCCTGGCGCAGCATGGTTTGGATCGTGCCGGCCACGGTGCTGTGGACGCTGTTGATCTACTGGCAGCCGGCCGTTACGGGCGGCGGGGTTCCGACCACGGCCGCCCGGCTGATGACCTACGGGCTCATTGGGCTTGGGTTGTGGCTTGGCCTTGAACGCACCGACCTGACGGCGGGGCAACGCCGCACGACGTGGCTGGCGGTGATGGTCCCGTACACGCTTTGGGCTGCTGTCGCGTGGAGCGCGGCCATCAATGGCGTGTTGCGCGCTGGCGCCTCACCCGTGCCGCTGCTGCCGATTGCGATATTCCTGCCGGTGATCGTCGGTGTGCCGCTGTTGCTGTTGTCGAAGCGGATGGGGCAGGTGCTCGATGCGATGCCGGCGACGTGGCTGATCGCGCTGCAGGTATACAGGGTGTTTGGCGCCGTCTTTCTGGCTGGTGCACTGCGCGGGGTGCTGCCGAGTGTGTTTGGGCTGCCGGCGGGAATTGGCGATGTGCTGACCGGGCTGTTCGCTGTGCCGGCGGCAATCGCGGTGGCGAGCGGCTCGGCTGAGGGGCGGAAGGCGGCGATCTTGTGGAATTTGTTCGGGCTCGCGGACTTCGTTGTCGCGATTACCCTGGGGCTGATTACCTCGCCTGGGCCGTTCCAGTTGATCGTTCCGGATGTGGTGAACGTCGGCGCCAGTCTGTATCCGAATGTGCTGACGCCGGCGTTCGTGGTGCCAAGCTCGATCATGCTGCACGCGCTTTCACTGCGGCAGTTGCGGCGGCGGGGCTGAATTTTTAAGGAAGAATTGGAACCGCAGATGCACGCAGATGGCAGGGTGGTGGTGGCGATAGCCGGCACAAGCCGGCGTAATCATTCGTTGGCGCTGACGCGGCGAAGTCAACTCCGGACTTATCGGCGTATATTTGCGTGTATCTGCGGTTCCATTTTCCTTCCTTTGCCGGTTCCGTGGGGGACAGTGATCCTGACCGTCCACGGACATCAGGTTTCACGCGTACCGAGGCTCAGATCCTGGGTTTGTCTTCCACGGCCACTTCATAATGCAGACAGCGAGGGTCGAAACGCGCCAGTAGTTCTCGCCCGCGCGGCGCGACGTGAGCGGCCTCACAGTCTTCGCCAGCGAAGCGGCGGATCGCGTCAAGTGACTTGAAGTATGTGATGGTGGTGAATTCTTCCTCGCCGCCAACGGGACGGCGGAGAATCTGGGCTCCGCAATAGCCGCCGATCGTGTGGATCGATGGCAGGAACGTGGAGCGCAGGAACTCCTGGTAGAGGTTTGCCGCTTCGGATGTCGCTGCCCATCCCCGCCACAGTCTCGCAATCATTGGGTCCTCCATTGCTGCCAGGCCTCGTGGTGTATTTAAGTGGGGCTGCGCGCGTTGAATTGGTCGAAATTGGGCATGCCGCGGGTCGATCATCGGAATACGAGCAATTACTGGAGCAGCCTGAGGCTTTCCGGCCTCAGCATGCTGGCGGCGGATTTCACGACACACGAATACGCTCCGCATCGCCACGATGAATTTGTCATCGCCGTTACGGAGATGGGCGGGGCGATCATCAAGGCCGGCAAGGAGACGATAGAGGTCGGGCCGGACGTACTCTTTGTTTCCAATCCGGCGGAGCTTCAGGCCGCTTGGATGGGGCGGAGCCGGCGATGGCGGTACCGCCCGTTCTATCTGTCGGATTCTGCTCTTTCGGAAGTGGCGCGGCACGTGGCCATCGACGGCGCACCGTGCTTTCCACGAAGCGCACTGCACGATGCAGAACTGTGCGAGGCTTTGCTTGATCTGCATCGGGCGCTGGTGGACGGCCACGATGGTGTCGAAGACATGGAGCTGCTGATTTCGGCATTTGGGCGCCTTTTCGTGCGGCATGGCGGTCGCCACGAGCCGGTTGAAGCTGAGCTGCCGGATCGGCATTCTCTCGATCGGGTGCTGGAGTGCATGAGGGAGGGGTTTCGGGATCGCCTGGAGCTGGCCGATCTGGCGCGGGTGGCGGGGGTGACGATCTTTCAGCTCATCCAGCTGTTTCGATGTGGCGTTGGTGTTACGCCGCATGCTTTTCTGGTTCAGTTGCGGGTTGATGCAGCACGACGGGAATTGAGGCGTGGCGTGTCGCTTGCAGAGGTGGCGATTGCCAATGGGTTCTACGATCAGAGCGCGCTGACGAAGCACTTCAAGCGGGCGTATGGCATTACGCCGGGGCAGTTTGTGAACGCGGTGCGGGGTGGACGCGGTTGAAATGAGGGGGACGCGGATGAACAGACGGGCAGCAATGGTTTTTGCGGGTATGGCGGTTGTGGGCTGCGTGGCGGTTGGGACGGCACGGGCCAGCAGCAGTGATGAGGCTGCCATCAGGGCGCTTGAGGTTCAATTCGGGAAGGCGTTCATCGCGAAGGATGTTGACGCCATCATGAAACTTTACGTGCCGGACGAGAGCCTGGTGGTGTTCGATGTCACGCCGCCTCGGCAGTACGTCGGCGCCAAGGCGTATCGCAAGGATTGGGAGGGGTTCCTCGGCACGTTCAAGGGGCCAGTGAAGTTTGAACTCAGCGACCTGCACGTGTTTGCCGGTGGGACGATTGGCTACGGCTACTCGATCCAGCACGTCAGCGGGACTGATACCAAGGGGCAGCCGATCGACCTGACTGTGCGCGTCACGGATGGGTATCGGAAGGTGAACGGGCGGTGGCTGATCGCGCATGAGCACGTCTCGGTGCCGGTTGATCTGGACACCGGCAAGCCGGATTTGGCGTCCAAGCCGTAGGGGTTTGATGTAGCCACCATGATGGGCGACGCACCGTCACGATTGGATCCATCGGCGTCCGAGCCAATCAGTCGGGTCGCGTTCCGATGCCAGCGAGCCCTGCCGAAGCACACGCGGGGGGCGTCCGCGTTGACATGCGGTAGAGTGCGATGCTGGCATCACATAGATAATGTTGAAAATCGGTCGCATATTGGTTCTGCGGGTTCAATGTATACCGAATATCTTCATACTCGACCAGGAGATATTGTAATCGTTGCTGTCCCATGGTCCCACCCCATAGCCCGGTAATGCCACCATATAGTGTGCCATTGAAGAAGTTCCCAAGAACGCCAAGCATCGCCTGGTCCGGGGTAATTGTTTCAAATGTGCAATTCGGATTTGATTTTGGGCATTTGCACACCTGACCCGGCGGGCAGCAAACCTGACCACGTGGACAGCCCTCTTCCTGGGTGAACTTCGGATTCGATACCGGATGATCAAATTCGGCGCCGCCCAGGATGCCGTAATTCTGGGCCATCAGTTTCACGGCCGGAAGGCCGATATCGCCATTGACAGGATTGCTCGCCGTTACCAGCCCGCCGATCAGGGTTGCCTTCAGATTGCCAGCGAGAGTGGGATTCGGTTGGTCGATCGGATAATCGAGAAAATTGGATAAGACTTCGGTCTTCGTTTCGCATGACACCGCAAACCTGGTGGTAGCAGCAGCACTGCATAGATCGTTTATCGAATACAGAAAGTTGTTGCCGTGTACGCTGAGATTGCCGATCTCGGGCATGGCAGCCTCATCGTCGGGGCTGATGATCAGTGTGAGGTTTTGAAAAATCTCCTCATACGTGACGAAGGACGTGTACCACGAATTGATGAAGACCTGATCCGAGTTGAGGAGCGTGGGGTCGCTCTTCTCATATGTATTCTTGATGAGCATGGTCCAGGCGTCGTCGGCGGATGTCTTGCCTGCGGGGACGTTGGATTTGACATAGGAACCATAGGCGGTGGTCGGAAGAATCATCTCGGTTGACGCGCAGTTCGGGCCCGCGATGTCGATGCCGACGAAATCAGTAGGGAACTGGTCGGCAATCGCGTGCTTGAGCTGATACAGGAAATTGGCCCATGCGGTCTGATAGGTCACATTCCAGGGCAGCGGCTGTATTTGAGTGTCGGCACGAATTTGTTCCGGAATGTCGCGGAACGTCTGAGTTCCACAATCCCGATCGGTTTTGCCGCCTTCGAAGACCGGCGTATCGCAGGATGTGATCTGGCCGCTGGTCGGACTTGTCAGCCAGTTCGGAGATTCCACACCCGGCGTTACCTTGAGCAGGACATTCTTCCCTACTCCGTTCGCGACACCGAACACATCGAGGATGTAGCTCCAATCGAAGAAATCAGAGTTCTGCACAACGACATCGATGGGAATTATGGCGCCGATCAGACATTTGATATCCGACGGGCAGGGATGACCAGAAGGGCAGGTGTATTGCTGACAGAACGCCTGCATCGATTGCAGTTGGATCAGATCCCAATGAACACCCAGAGCAATACCGGAGATATACGTTGGTGACAGGAGATTTACATAGAGGCCGGTAAGACACGACCGCACGTCCTGCTTTGAAGGTTCCTTGTTGTGCAGCTTCTCGTATGCGCTTTTACATTGGTGGATGGCTTCCTGAAGATCGACGTGCGCGAGGACGCCCACTGGGCGAACTGGTTGGGGCTGCGCGTGAGACGGTCCGACAGCCGATAAGAATGCGAACATGCCAACGATCAGCCCCAGGACGATCGGTGGCATCGCAAATATCCGGCTTGCGGTCAGCCGGTGTGGCACCGACCCGGCCGTCAGAGGCCAATCAGCGACGGCACGACGCGATTTCGGACGATTGATCATCTTGATCCCCCCGAATTGCGTTGAGTGCCATCTATTGTCGCGGTTTCAGTCGAATTTGTCCAGGCGGTGCATCTCCGACACGAAATTCGTTTGCGGCCGTGGGGGGCGCGCTGCGGAGCTCTTGGCGGGCACATTTGCGCACGAGACCGGGCGCACAGCGGCGAGACTGCGGACCGTTATCGCGAGTATTGGGAGGGGTTCTCTGTCGGGTTGAAGGGGCCGGTGAAGTTTGAGCTCAGCGACCTGCGTGTGTTTGCTGGTGGGACGATTGGATATGGCTACTCGATGCAGCACGTCATCGGGACTGACACCAAGGGGCAGCCGATCGACCCGACTGTGCGCGTTACCGATGGGGATCGGAAGGTGAACGGGCGGTGGAGGACGTTGGAGGTCATCGAGGGTGGACTGCCACGCCGCGCACTGGCGCTTGCGCGCGAATGGGCGCGCGAACATCGTGATGAACTGATGGAGGACTGGGAGCTATGCCGGCAGAGGCAGACGCCAACAAAGACGATAGAACCGCTGCGGTAATGCCCACCATAGAACCGACGGCACCATGGCGCGTGCGCGAGTGATGGCGTTGCCCGGTGATCGACCGTTTGTGCGGTTTGTCGATGGACTGACAGGCGTTGTCGATCTCTCCGCGCTGATTGCATCGCCGGAAGCGGGTGTGTTCGGGCGGCTGCGGGAGCGGAGCTTGTTTGAGCAGGTCTCGGTCTAGATGGGTGCCGTGAGTTGGACCTCGCGCCTGACGCCATGCGTGCCGCGATCAAGCAGTATGGAGAGTGGAAGATTCAGGCTTAGCGGCCAGGCAGCACACGGTTCATGCTGGCATGACGAGGCGGGGCAGTAGTGGCTCCACGTCCTGGTCTATGGTGGTGAACTGGGTTGAGCCGTCGATACCGAAGTAGCCACGCACGATGCGGTTGCGGATGGCCGTCATCGTGGTCCGGGGGATGTCAGTGTGCGCCGCCTTCAGCGACTCTGGGAGGTGGCGAAATGCACGCATCAGGGCAAACCGCGTCTTCTCGTCGGCGAGATAATCGTCAAGGCTCGTTTGAACGCAGCGATCTGCATGTGTTTGCCAGTGGGGCGACTGGCTACGGCTACTCGCTCCAGCACGTCGGCGGGACGACAAGGAGGACGCTTCGGAAGCGCGACTTATAACATACCCTCCTTTTATGTTCCGGTAATGATCACAGTTAGGCGGATCGGGGTTAAACGGCGGAGGTCCCGACGGGGTCAACCTTCGATCTGCTTCCGCTGTTGGTTCAGCCCATCCGGCAGGCCTGCGCTTGACGTGTCGCCGGCGTAGCTCGGCGCCGTGACCTGGCCGTTCACCAGTTTGAAGGTCGCGTGGCGGTAGCCGCCGTTGCCGAAATTCATGCCGCCGCGTGCCGCCTGGGGGTGGATGGCCGGCTCAGGGCCGGCCAAGACGGAGAGAGAAAGCCGATCACCGAAGGTGAGGTTGATGCCGCTGCTGGTGTTCTCATTCTGTTCATAGCTGCGGGGCTGAACTGCTCGGATTTGGTCGGCGGGCCGGCACACATGTCCAGCGCGCCCACCGACATGCCGATCAGGCTGCGCTGTACGGTCTCGGCAACTCTCACTTGAAATGTGGCATGACAGCTATTCAACTGCTCGCGATTTTGTGATCGAGGGTGTGACGAGGTTCACACCCAAAATTGCCACGGATCATGTTAGGGCCTGTCATCAATTGAGCCGATGTCGTTCGGTGTGCGCCATCGGCGCATAGTGTTGGCCCTGTGAGTCCTGATTGCCACACTCAGCCTTCAATCGGCGCCGCGCGATGCGTAGCCGATTTCGGCGCGGCGGTTTCTTCAATTCATAGGCGGTCAGCTTGTGGGGAGCTGACCAATGCGGCGGTTCGGACTGCGCGACGACCAGTGGGAGCGGATCAAGGACCTGCTGCCCGGGCGCGAAGGCTCGGTCGGAGTGACCGCGGCAGACAATCGTTTGTTCGTGGATGCCGTGCTCTATCGGTACCGTACCGGGATGCCGTGGCGCGATCTGCCGGAGTGGTTCGGCGACGGGACAAAGGTCCACCTTCGGTTCAGCCGCTGGGCCAAAAGCGGTGTCTGGGAGCGGGTATTTCAACATCTCGCCGCAGACGCCGACAACGAATATGCGATGATCGACAGCACCATCGTGCGCGCTCATCAGCACAGCGCCGGCGCCCAAAAAAAGCCGGTGACGACCAGGCCATCGGGCGCTCGCGCGGCGGACTGAGCACCAAGATCCACGCTCTGGTCGACGCGCTGGGCAACCCGATCGGCCTCTTCCTGACCGGTGGCCAGGCACACGACTTGGTCGGGGCCGATCACCTGCTGCCCACGATGGCAGCCGATACGCTGATCGCCGACAAGGCGTTCGACGCCGACGAACGGGTCCTCGATCCACTGGCCGCTGCCGGCAAGACCGCAGTGATCCCGCCGCGAACCAACCGGTCCTTGCCGCGCGACTATGACCGAGAGCTTTATGTGGCGCGCCATCTGGTCGAGAACTTCTTCGCCAAGATCAAGCAGTTTCGCGCGATCGCCACCCGCTACGAGAAGACCGCGCGGAACTTCCTGGCTGCCGTCCAGCTCGTCGCCAGCATCGTTTGGCTCAATTGATGACAGGCCCTAGCAGGCTCGCATGTGCGCCATGCCGCTCATTGCAGGTTGTCTCACGCTCACGGCCCGCTTCATCGCGGGCTCGGGGTCGCGCGCGCCGTAGCTGCTTCGACAGCTCGTAGCGCACAGCCCCGTCAACCATCGGACGGGGCTTTTTCATAGCACTCAGTGTCCCGTCCGCATTGCACTCAAGGTCCCGAGATGTGTCATGTTGCGGCGATTCCTGGATCCCTATCGACCCAAGCCGATGCCTGCGTTATCCGTCAGGAGCGCGAGCAGGGACGTTGATCGTTCTGCGCGAAGCCTGAACTGGCCGTATGACCTGGCCAGCCGTCTGGCGTGGCGAGGCAATCATGCAAGGCGCCTGATGGCAGCGCTCTACGCCGATCTTGTCGGCTACAGCCGGCTACTGCATCAGGATGATGTCGGGACGGTTGCACGGCTGCGCGGCATGCATCGGCTGGTACGGCCGGCGATCAGGTGGCACCATGGTCGTCTCGTGCAGACCGCGGGAGATTCCATGCTGGTGACGTTCGAGAGCGTCAGCGAGGCGGTGCAGTGCGCGGTGGCGATCCAGCACGTGTTGGCGCGCGAGAATGACGGCTGGCCGGATGACAGCAGCATGCATCTGCGCGTGGGGGTCGATCTGGGCGATGTCATCCGTGATGCGCGGGGCTTCCATGGCAGCGGCATCGTCATCGCGGTGCGTTTGCAGGAGGTGTGCCCGCCTGGCGGCGTCTGCGTCTCGCGCGCGGCGCACGAGCGGGGCGGCGATCGGCTGGGGCTGCCGTTCGAACCGCTGGGCACGCTGACGCTGAAGAATGTGCCGCAGCCGGTGGAGGCCTTCGTTCTGCGGCCAGTGTCCGGCAAGAGGGCGGCTGAACTGCGACTGGTCGAGTAGGTACGGTGCCTGCGGGCGCGTGCAGGGCCCGCAGGCACCGCGCCAACTTACCGGTTCGGTGGGGGCTGATGGACGTAGCGATTGATAGGCGACCGCCGGAGGGGCTTATGCGGACGGTTGGGAACGGTCTGCGCATTGGGTCATTGCATTCGGCGATGCAGGGGAACACCGCGCGCCCGTGTTGCTGCAAGGCCGCACGAGATTGGTGTGGGGTTGTTGCTTGGCAATATGGGCGATCGCGTGGGGTTGGGGGAGGAGTGATGGTTGGGGCACCCCCACCCCCTCCCCCGCTGCGCGGGGGAGGGAGTTTTGGGACCTGCACCTCGGCCGTGGCAGGCATTGACTTCCCGCGGCCGCCGCTTCCATAACCCGCGCATCCGGGTAACGTAGCTCTCCCGGTCCCCGCCTGACGCGGGGGCTCCGCCGCTCCGCGAGGGTTCGCGCAGCGGCGTTTTGGCCGTCGGAGTGGTGCCGTGTTCGAGACGCTGTCAGACAAGCTTACCGTGGTGTTCGACCGGCTGCGTGGCCGCGGCACCCTGTCGGAGATGGATGTCGGCGAGGCGCTGCGCGAGGTCCGCGTGGCGCTGCTGGACGCCGACGTGGCGCTGCCCGTCGTGCGCGATTTCATCGCCAAGGTGCGCGAGCGGGCGGTGGGGGCGGAGGTGCTGTCCTCGGTCACACCCGGCCAGCAGATCGTCAAGATCGTCAACGACGTGCTGGTCGATGCGCTGGGCGGCGAGGGAGCGGTGCCGCTCAACCTGAACGCGGCGGCGCCGATACCGATCCTGATGGTGGGGCTGCAAGGGTCGGGCAAGACCACCACCTCGGGCAAGCTGGCGCTACGGATGCGGGAGCGGCTGCGGCGGAAGGTGCTGCTGGCGAGCCTCGATACGCAGCGGCCGGCGGCGCAGTTGCAGTTGGCTCAGTTGGCCGAGCAGGCGCAGGTGCCGAGCCTGCCGATCGTACCGGGACAGACGCCGGTGCAGATCGCGCAGCGGGCGATGGATGTCGGACGGCGCGAGGGGTTCGATATCGTCATCCTCGATACCGCGGGGCGGCTGTCGATCGACGAAGCGCTGATGGATGAGGTGAAGCAGGTCCGCGCCGCGACACAGCCGGCGGAGACGCTGCTGGTGGTCGATGCGATGACCGGGCAGGACGCGGTCAATACCGCCAAGGCGTTCAACGACGCGGTCGGCGTGACCGGCATTGTCATGACTCGGATGGATGGCGATGCGCGCGGCGGCGCGGCGCTGTCGATGCGGGCGATCACCGGGGCGCCGATCAAGCTGATTGGTGTGGGGGAGAAGCAGGACGCGCTGGAGGATTTCCATCCCGAGCGCGTGGCGGGGCGCATCCTGGGGCAGGGCGATATTCTCGGCCTGGTGGAGCGCGCGGCCGAAGTGGTGGACCGCGAGGAGGCCGAAAAGCTCGCCGCCAAGATGATGCGCGGCAAGTTCGATCTGGAGGATTACGCGAGCCAGTTGAAGCAGATCACCAAGATGGGGAGCTTGTCGGGGATCCTGGGGATGCTGCCGGGCGTGGCGAAGGTGAAGCAGCAGATCGAGGACGCCGATCTGGATACCACGGTCCTAAAACGGCAGGCGGCGATTATCTCGTCGATGACGGTGAAGGAGCGGCGGGTGCCGGACATCATCAAGGCGAGCCGGAAGAAGCGGATCGCGAGCGGGTCGGGGACGACGGTGCAAGAGGTGAACAAGCTGCTGAAGCAGTTCGACGACATGACGACGATGATGAAGCGGATGAACAAGCTTGGGCAGAAGGGACTGATGCGGAATGGGCTTGCCGCGCTGATGCCGAAGGGCATGGTGCCTGGGCAGGGGCGGCGGCCGTTCTGACGAAACACAGGAGAAACTGATCGATGGGTTTGAAGATTCGCCTTGCTCGTGCCGGCGCTAAGAAGCGGCCGTACTACCACATCGTGGTGGCTGACAGCCGCAGTCCTCGGGACGGGCGGTTTATTGAGAAGTTGGGCAGCTACAATCCGATGCTGCCGGCTGAGCACGAAGACCGCGTGCGACTACAGGCGGAGCGCATCCAGCATTGGGTGTCGCAAGGCGCCGTGGCGACGGACCGCGTGGCGAAGTTCCTTGGGCAGAAGGGCGTGGGGGCGATGCCGAGCTGGGGCGAGCAGCCGATCAAGTCGGCGCCGAAGAAGAAGGCGCAGGAGCGGGCGAAAGCCGCTGAGGCTCCCGCGGCTGGGTGATGCCTGAGAGCCGCATCCTGATGGGCGTGATCGGACGGCCGCACGGTGTTCGCGGGCAGGTGCGCGTCACGTCGTATGCCGACGATCTGACGGCGTATGGGCCGCTGATCGACGCCAAGGGACGGCGGTTCGTGCTGCGCTCGCGCGGCGAGGGTGTGGCGGAGATCGCTGAAGTCGTCGACGGCGCCGAGGTGAAGGTAGGCGATCGAACGGCGGCGGAGAAGCTGGTGAATACGCGGCTTTACGTTGAGCGCGCGCAATTGCCGGAGCCGGAGGATGACGAATTCTATCTGGCCGATCTGATTGGGCTCGAGGCGTTTGATGGCGATGGCCAGCGGCTCGGGACCATTGCGGCCGTGCATGACTATGGCGCCGGCGCAAGTCTGGAGATTGAGCGCATAAACGGGGCGCCGGTGCTGGTGCCGTTGACGCATGCGTGCGTGCCTGAGGTCGATGTGGCAGCCGGTCGCTGTACAGTTCACCTCGCCCACGAAGTGGGAGAGGTCGCGGAGCGAAGCGAGGCGGGTGAGGGTGTCTCAGCGGAGAGCCCCTCTCCCGCGTCGCTTCGCTCCGTGACCTCTCCCGCGTAGCGGGAGAGGTGAAGCGCATGGCACAATGGCGCGCCTCCGTGCTGACGCTGTTTCCCGAGATGTTTCCTGGGGCGCTGGCGTATTCGCTCGCCGGGCGGGCGCTGCAGGCTGGGGTCTGGGCGTTGCAGACGGTGAACATTCGGGACTTCGCGACGGATCGGCATCGGTCGGTGGACGACACGCCGTTTGGCGGTGGAGCGGGGATGGTGTTGCGGCCTGATGTGGTGGATGCCGCGATTGGCTCGGTCGCCGATAATCGGCCGCTGGTTTTTCTGACGCCGCGTGGCCGCGTGCTGACGCAGTCCGATGTGCGGCGATATGCGGATTGCCCTGGCGTGGTTCTGCTGTGCGGCCGCTATGAAGGCGTGGATCAGCGCGTCATCGAGGCTCGCGCGATGGAAGAGGTCAGCATTGGCGACTACGTGCTCTCGGGGGGCGAGTTACCGGCGCTGGTTCTGTTGGACGCGGCCGTTCGCCTGCTGCCCGGCGTGATGGGCGCTGCTGAAAGCGCCGCCGAGGAGTTCTTCTCGGAGCGGCTGCTGGAATACCCACACTATACGCGGCCTGCCGAGTGGCAGGGACGGCGGGTTCCGGATGTGCTGCTCTCTGGCGATCACGCCGCGGTTGCTGCCTGGCGGCAGGCGGAGGCGGAACGGATCACCCGTGAGCGCCGGCCGGACCTCTGGGTTGCGCGCCAGGCCGATTGCCAGTCCGGCGACGGACCCTTAAGGAATTCAGACAGAAGGACCAAGAGCGATGAACATCATCCAGCGCTATGAGGCCGAGCAGATCGCTCGCCTGACGGCAAATCGCACGGTTCCCGACTTCGCGCCGGGTGACACAGTGCGCGTCGCGGTGAAAGTGGTGGAGGGTGAGCGCACCCGCACGCAGGCGTTCGAGGGCGTGTGCATTGGCCGCTCCAACAAAGGGCTGAACAGCAACTTCACCGTGCGCAAGATCAGCTACGGCGAGGGCGTGGAGCGCGTGTTTCCACTGTACTCGCCGCTGATCGCCGAGATCGCGGTGGTGCGGCGCGGCGATGTGCGGCGGGCGAAGCTGTATTACCTGCGCGGTCGCAGCGGTAAGTCGGCGCGCATCGCCGAGAAGGCGCGCAGCACGTCGGGTGGGACGGCGACCGTCGAAGTGCCAGTCAGCGGCGATAGCGAAGCCGCGCAATAAAATCGGGAGAGAAACGCAATGTCCGAAGCGAAGCCACGCACGCTGTTCGACAAGATCTGGGACAGCCACATCGTGGAGAAGCTCCCGGACGGCACGTGCATTCTCTATATCGATCGGCACATGCTGCACGAGGTGACCAGTCCGCAGGCGTTCGAAGGCTTGCGGGTGGCGGGTCGCAAGCTGCGTCGGCCTGATCTGACGATTGCTGTGGCAGATCACAACATTCCGACTGTGGGACCGCGTACGCCGGCCGATATCAAGGAAGAAGACAGCCGCATCCAGGTGCAGACGCTGGAGAAGAATGTCGTCGAGTTCGGCGTGCCGTATATACCGATCCTGGATGTGCGGCAGGGCATCGTGCACATCATCGGGCCGGAGCTTGGCATCTCTCTGCCGGGAACGACGCTGGTTTGCGGGGATTCACATACCTCGACGCATGGCGCGATGGGTGCGCTGGCATTCGGCATCGGCACGTCCGAGGTCGAGCATGTGATGGCGACACAGACGCTGTTGCAGCAACCGGCGAAGAACATGGAAATCCGCGTGGATGGCACGTTGGGGTTTGGCTGCTCAGGCAAGGACGTTGTGCTGGCGATCATCGGCAAGATCGGCACGGCGGGCGGCACCGGCCATGTGATTGAATATACCGGCGAGGCGATCCGTGCGCTGGATATGGCGGGGCGCATGACCGTTTCGAACATGTCGATCGAGGCTGGCGCGCGAGCCGGCCTGATTGCGGCGGATGAGACGACGTTCGCCTATGTGAAGGGGCGTGAATTCGCGCCGAAAGGTGAGGCGTGGGAGCAGGCGGTTGCTTACTGGCGTACGCTGCCGACCGATCCGGGCGCGCATTACGACACACGCGTGGTGCTGAACGCCGAGGACATCGCGCCGATGGTGACGTGGGGCACCAATCCGGGTGCGGTTGCGCCGGTGACGGGCGTGGTGCCGGATCCGGCAAATGCCGTGGATGAGGACCAGCGCAAGCAGATGCTGCGGATGCTGGAGTATATGGCGCTGAAGCCTGGGCAGAAGCTGACGGACGTGGCGATCGACGTGGTGTTCATCGGCTCGTGCACGAACGGACGGATCGAGGACATTCGCGCCGCGGCTCAGGTGGCCAAGGGGCGCCGGGTTGCCGAGGGTGTTCAGGCGCTGGTGGTGCCCGGCTCGGGGCAGGTGAAGAAACAGGCGGAGCAGGAAGGGCTGGATCGAATACTGCTGGAAGCGGGCTTCGAGTGGCGTGATCCATGTTGTTCGATGTGTCTGGGGATGAACCCGGACAAGCTGACGCCTGGGCAGCGGTGCGCTTCGACGTCCAACCGGAATTTCGAGGGGCGGCAGGGGCCTGGCGGGCGCACGCATCTTGTCTCGCCGGCGATGGCTGCCGCGGCCGCGGTGACCGGGCGGCTGGCGGATGTGAGACAATTGGTGTGAAGGTAGTCGATGGGTTTCGCTGCGCTTAACCCATCACCACCCCATTGGGGACAATCAACGATGGACATGTTCACCACACTGACTGCTGTTGCCGCGCCAATGCCGATGCAGAACATCGACACCGACAAGGTGATACCGGCGCGCTTCCTGAAGACGATCAAGCGCTCGGGGCTTGGCAAGCACCTGTTCGATCCGCTGCGCTTCGATGGCCAGGGCAAGGAGCGGCCGGAGTTCATCCTGAACCAGGATGGCTATCGCAGTGCGCAGGTGATCGTCGCGCATGAAAACTTTGGCTGCGGGTCTTCGCGCGAACATGCGCCGTGGGCGCTGCAGGATTTCGGCATCCGCTGCATCATTGCGCCGTCGTTTGGCGACATCTTCTACAACAACAGCTTCAAGAACGGGCTGCTGCCGATACGTCTGCCACGCCGCATCTGCGACGAGCTGATCGAAGATGCCAAGATGGGCGGCAATGCGCGCATCACGATCGATCTGGAGCGGCAGGTGGTGGTGCGGCCGAATGGGGAGGAAATCCACTTCGATGTCGACCCGTTCCGCAAGCATTCGCTGCTGAACGGGTTGGATGACATTGGGCAGACGATGCAGCACGAACAGAAGATCAGCCGCCATGAAGCGCGGCAGAAGGAGCGTCTTTCCTGGTTGCCGGCGACGACGGGCTGACGGGGATGCCGGCGAACAAGAGGCTGCTGATTCTGGCGGGTGATGGCATTGGTCCAGAGGTGATGCGCGAAGTGCGTCGCGTCATCGATTGGATGGATCGGCGCCGGATGGTGTCGT
Source organism: uncultured Alphaproteobacteria bacterium (assembly GCA_963733475.1). GTDB lineage: Bacteria > Pseudomonadota > Alphaproteobacteria > Acetobacterales > Acetobacteraceae > JAMXLO01. Next base: position 68,238 of record CAVTEC010000060.1, read on the forward strand.
TCGATCTGTCGGACGATCTGGTGGGCGGTGCATCGATCGATGCGCGTGGCACGCCGATCGCGGATGAGGTGATGCAGAAGGCGAAGGATACCGACGCTATCCTGTTCGGCTCGGTTGGAGGGCCGAAGTGGGAGAAACTTGGATTCCAGTTGCGGCCGGAACTCGCGATCCTGCGGCTGCGCAAGGAACTGGATCTGTTCGCCAATCTGCGACCAGCGATGGTGCTGGACCCGTTGGTTAACGCATCCACGTTGAAGCCTGATGTGGTACGCGGGCTGGACATCATGATCGTGCGCGAAAGCACGGGCGGCATCTATTTCGGCGAGCCTCGCGGTATTGAGACGCTGCCGTCCGGTGAAAGGCGCGGGTTCGATACCGAAAGCTACACGACCAGCGAGATCGAGCGTGTTGCTCGCGTGGCGTTCGAGCTGGCGCGCAAGCGCAAGAACCACGTGACCAGCGTGGAAAAGGCGAACGTGATGCAGTCGGGACTGTTCTGGCGCCAGACAGTGACCGCGCTGCACGAGCGCGAGTATGCCGACGTGGGGCTGGCGCACATGTATGCCGACAATTGCGCGATGCAGCTTGTGCGCAATCCGCGGCAATTCGACGTGATCGTGACCTCGAATATCTTCGGCGATCTGCTGTCGGATCTGGCGTCGATGCTGACCGGCAGCCTGGGCATGCTGCCCTCGGCGACGCTGGGGCCGATGGATGGGTCGGGCAAGCGGCTGGCGCTGTACGAGCCGATCCATGGTTCGGCGCCCGACATTGCCGGCAAGGGGATCGCCAACCCGCTGGCGCAGATTTTCAGCTTTGCGATGCTGCTGCGCTATTCGTTCGGGATGGAGGAAGACGCGGCGCTGATCGAGCGGGCCTGCACCAATGTGCTGGCGTCGGGGCTGCGGACGGCGGACGTCATGGCAGCCGGGACGGCCAAGGTGGGCACCAATGTGATGGGCGAATCGATCCTGCGGGAGTTGGACAAACTGGCGGCCTGACCCCTTGAATGGGGTAGGGGCATCCGCTACATCCCGCTGCCCTGGCGAAGCGCCCGTAGCTCAATTGGATAGAGTACTAGACTACGGATCTAGGGGTTGGGGGTTCGAGTCCCTCCGGGCGCGCCATTCCGCAGCGGCAGGCATCCCACCGGGGCGCCGCCAAATCCGCCGCAATAAGGGTCAACCGATCGCCGGCAACGATCCGCAATGCTAACTTGGCGGGCTGTCGTAACAGCCCGGCCGCCGGGACAATGAGCGCAGTACCTTGCCAGCCATCGTGTCAAACGGTCTCCTCATTTTCCTTGGCGACCTTCTTGGCGGTCTTGGGGCTGGTCGTCTCAGCCGAACTCGGCTGGGTCACGCCGTCGGCGGCATCGGCCTTGGCCTCGTAATCAGCCGCCATTGCAAGATACCTCTGCTTAGAGGATTCCCGCTCCTGCGTCTCAGCCATACCACGAAAGCGTGCCGCCTCTTCACGAAGAAACTTCGGGTCCATCACCAATCCTTTCCGGTTCAGGGAACCCCGCAATGGCAGCCAGAGGCTTGTCAAACCTGAGGATGACAATGGGATTGTGTGGATGTGAGGATGCGAGACACCGAGCACAAGTCGTCTCGAGGTTGCCGACTTATACCGCTACTCGCTGAGCGCGACCCATTCGTTCTAACCGTCATGGCCGGCCCCCGAGCCTACCATCAGTCCCAGCGGCACAACGGTGCCGATGTACGTTGATGGCCGGGTCAAGCTCGGCCGTGACGACAGGGCGTCGGCCATGACGGCTACAGCGAATGGGTCGCGGTTGTAGGCAACAACGCGCGGAGCGACCAATTGATGCCTTGATTGGCGTAGCAGGAAGATCGTCTCATGATCGTCCTCTACCTTCTCCTGCTGCGTCGGCTCCGCACGGCCCTGGCCATCACTGGCTTTCGATGACGGGTCCGCCAGAACCGGTGGATACCGATGATGCAGGTTGGGATCATGTCTGGCGCCTCAACGAAAAACTCGTCCTCATCGGCACCATCGTCGAATGCAAGATCGCCGTTGAGCAGCAGAAGCGGAACCATGAACATCTCAGCCTCATGGTCTGCCATGAGCGGCTTCCATGCCTCTGGTCGAAGCGCAACCGCATCAATGAAACCACCCGCCCAATCTGAAGCTATCACCTCGCCCTCTGGTCCCTGCCAGAAGATTGGGTCGAACTCATCAGGATCACCGTTGAAGCAGGCGACGATCTCGTTGTAGCGGGCCATGATGGTTCCGAGGACAGTTCGCATCTCGTCCTCGGACTCGAACTCCGGCTCTTCGCCGCCCCATATCACCGGCAACCATTCGCTTGGCAGGATCAACTTCGGGCCAACTACGATGCCAGTCAGGAACCCATCGAGGTCCGAGAGGCCCATGCAATTTTCCGGCGAATGATCGGCAAGCAGATACTCGTCCAGCGCACCGAGGTCGATCGGGCCAGGCCAGAGAGGATCGTCAGCCATATGGGCCACTCTCCAGAGGGATCACCATGCTACCCAACCATGCTGACGCAGCCAAACAGCAACATGATCGATCCCATCTGACAAGCAAACGCGACGCAAGAAACAAGGGGAAGCGTTGGCCGCCTGCTGTGCAGCCGCCCGGGTGTGCGTGCTGTCGCGGGCCGGAAGAATGAACGACGAGTCTCGTCTCGCGAGGCCGACCGCCCCGCCTATCCACGCATACCCGCCACTGAACCCAGAAACGTCTTGACCGTGTCATGCCAGGCATCCGGGCAAACTTGCATCATCAGGTGGCCATCCACACCGGCGGCGCAGTTCCGGCGGCGTATATACTCCGTCGGGTCATGCGTGGTGGCCTGGAACGCGTCGAATAAATCACGCGACAGACCGGGAGACATGCAGGTCATTGCTGGCGTAAATCCACAGGACAGGAACGTTCGTTTCGACTCAGAACGGTGCCATTCGATTGTGGGAACGGCACGCGTGAATTTGAAACACGAACCGTCGTCGTATCGGGCTGGGTGCAGCCCATGAGACCAATCAGCGCGACAAGGAATGGGGCGTGACGCCAGAGAAAGGGAATACGGGGGACCGTGTTTCGGGCCATTTCTGCCGCCACCCCGGCCCAAGTCGGACGTACCGCCTGGATGCCAACTGTCAGGCTTTCCCGCTCGCCCGTCGTAACAGTTCGCGGAATAGCTCGACGGGCGGCATCGCCGAGCCACTTGGCTTCGACATTGTCATCATAGCGGCGCGAACCGTTGGCGCTGTCATCGCTCAATTCAGACGGAGGCTGTCGCGTGACTTCGCGGCATTACCGGCATCGGTAAGGTCAGGAGCACGTGTCGCCAACCGAGCACGCCGGAACAGCGCCGCAGGCGCGAATGAGCGGATCGGCCGACACGATACCCATCACGTGCCCCCAATTTCCCGCGCATCGAGTGGCGGCGCTGTCCGGACCGAGCTTCGAAGAGCCAAGCAGAAGATGCCTGGCGATGCATCGAGCCTTTGCATCGGGTGCGTGCAACGCAATCCAGGTAACTCCCTGCCAAGACGACACATGCCACTGCCCGTGCATATCCAGTACAGCCACCTCAGTACTGCTCGCGCTTCCTGACAGCGACATGACGGCTGGGATGCAACGCTCCGGAGCCTGCGCCCGTGCGTTGATCGGCGCGAGCAGGGCCATGGCGAGAAGAATCTGCTTCATCGCAGCTTCTGGCTCAGCGCGTCGCGCAGCCCGTCACCGAGCACGTTGAATGCCAGCACAGTCACGAAGATCGCCAGACCAGGAAATAGCGTCAACCAGTCGGCGACGCCGAGATAGCTGCGTCCGTCGGCGAGCATCGCGCCCCATTCCGGGCTTGGCGGCTGCGCACCCAATCCGAGGAAACTCAGGCTGGCCGCGGTCAGGATATTGTTGCCCAAGCGAAGCGACGCGTTTACGATCACGCCGGGCATCGTGCCTGGCAGAATATGCACCGTCACCAACTTGGGGCGCGAGACGCCGATACTGCGCGCCGCCTGGACATAGACCGCCTGCTTCAAGGCGAGCGTGTCGCCGCGCACCAGTCGAGCGAAGGCGGGCACGCCGAACACCGCGGTGGCCCAGATCACGTTGGAAATGCCTGGCCCGAGCACCGCCACCACCGCGAGCGCCAGCAACAGTCCAGGGAAGGCGAACAGGACGTCGGCGCCTCGCATGATCAGGCTATCGACCCAGCCGCCGAGAAAGCCGCTGAGCAGCCCGAGCGACACTCCCACCACGCCGCCGACGATGACCGAAATGAAACCGACGGAAAGCGAGATGCGGCCGCCCCAGATCACGCGGCTCAGGATGTCGCGGCCGTAGCTGTCGGTGCCGAACAGGTGCGCGATGGACGGTGCCGCCAGGACGTTGTCGTAATCCGGTGCCGATGGATCGTACGGCGCGATCAAAGGGGCGGCGATCGCGGCGAGAATGATCAGCAGCAGAATTACGCCGGCGGTCAGCGCGACATGCTTGCGCCGGAACCGTCGCCAGAACTCGGCGAGCGGGCTGTCGATCCGGGCGGTCGCGACCGTGGAAGCACTCATCGCAAGCGGATCTCCGGATTGACCACCGCGTAGAGCAGGTCGACTGCCAGGTTGATCAGGATGAATTCCAGCGAGAACAGCAGGATCTCCGCCTGGATCACCGGATAATCGCGATAGCTGATCAAGTCGACCAGCAAGCGCCCCAGGCCCGGCCAGGAGAACACAGTCTCCACCACGACCGCGCCACCGAGCAGGAAGCCAAACTGAAGGCCGGTCATCGTGATCACCGGGATCAGCGCATTGCGCAGCGTGTGCGTCCACACCACGCGGCGCTCGGGCAGCCCCTTAGCGCGCGCCGTGCGCACATAGTCCTCGGATGCGACCTCGACGAAGGCCGAGCGGGTGAACCGTGCCAACACCGCGGCGACACCGAGGCCCAGCGTGAAGGAGGGGAGCACGATGCTGGCCGGTGACTCGTAACCGCCGGTGGGGAACCAGCCGAGGCGGACAGAGAACATGTCGATCAGGAGCAGGCCGAGCCAGAAGGGTGGGAACGACAAGCCCGACACGGCGACCACCATGCCGCTCTGGTCCTGCCATCGCCCGCGCTTCATGCCAGACAGCACGCCGATACCCATGCCGGCCACAATCGCCCATCCCATGGCCGCCAGGGTCAGCCAAAGGGTCGGCATGAACCTCTGGCCGATTTCGTAGGACACTGGCTGTCGTGTGCGGCTGGAGCGGCCGAGGTTGCCCTGGAGGGTCTCTCCGACATAGCGCGCATATTGCCAGTAGATCGGGCGATCGAGCCCAAGATCCTGCCGCACTGCCTGGACGTCGGCCTCGGATGCGTCGGGTCCCGCGACGAGTCGAGCCGGGTCGCCCGGCAGCAGCCGGACGAATCCGAACACGAGGATCGAGACGGCGATCAGGACCGGTATCGTGCCCATCAGCCGGCGCAGGAAATAGGCGAGCACGGTCGTAGCCTATACCGGTCCGTGAAACGGCTGACACGTGCGCTGGCTTTGGTTCGTTGTCATTGCGAGGAGCAGAGCGGCGGCCGGGCTGGACCCCGCCAAGCAATTTCGTGCGAGCATGCGTTCGGATATACATGCGCCCTTGGGCACGCGATTGCTTCGTCGCTTATGCTCCTCGCAATGACAGGGTCCTCGCTCCGCTCCTCCCACGCCAGGGGTGCTCACTTCGTTTCTCGCGGTGACATACTGACCGGGTTCCGCATGTGTCAGCCTTCCGACTGCCCTTATTACGCTGTCAGCGCGGCTTCCTCGATCAGCAAACCGCCGTCGGGGATCATGTAAAGACCGGTCAGCTTCTTCGACTGCGCGGATAGATTCCGATCGACGCCAAGGAATATCCACGGCGCATCATTCCAGATCAGTTTTTGGGCATCCGCATAGAGCGCCGCACGTTTGCTCGAATCAGCGGTTGCCAGCGCGCTCTCCAGATCGGTATCGACGGCTTTGTTGCTGTAGTAGCCGACATTGTAGAGTTTGGGCGGTGCGCCCTGGGTCCAGAACAGTGGCCGCAGACCCCAATCGGCGTCACCGGTCGAGGACGACCATGCACCGGTGTAAAGCTGAAGCTGACTGTCCTCGGGCTTCTGCACCGACCAGATTCTCGAATCCAGCAGTCCTGCCTCGAGCGGAGTCACCTTCACGCGGACGCCGACAGCACCAAGCTGCTGCTGCAGGAACTGCATCGCACGCAGCGCTATCGTCGTGGTGTTCGCCCAGATCTCGGTATCGAAGCCGTCACCGACACCGGCTTGTGCCAGAAGCTGCTTCGCCTTCGCCGGATCGTACGGCCACGGTTCCTGCGCGACGTGGAATGCGAGATGCGGCGGGATTGGGGAATCCGCTGGATCTTCGTAGCCGCTCCACACCACCTTGGCGAATGCGGCTTTGTCCACCGCGTAGTTCAGTGCCTGGCGAACGCGCAGGTCGCCATAGGGATGTTTCGTCACGTTCATCGCGACGTAGCGTTCGTAGATCGAAGGCGCGTTGTTGATCGTGATGTTCGCATTGTGCTCAACGACGCGGATCATTTCCGGCGGCATCGGGTAGATGAACTGCGCTTCGCCCGCCTGCAGCATCGCCAGCCGCGCGCCGTTCTCTGGCACACTGCGGAACGTGACGCTGGCGAGCTGCGGCAGGTTGGACTTCCAGTATTTGTCGTTCTTCGTGACTTTCAGCGTATCGGCTGACCAGTTCACGAACTTGAAGGGACCGGTGCCGACCGGATTACGGTTGATGTCACGGCCATATTGCTGGATCGCCTTCGGGCTGAGCTGCATCCCCGAGGGATGCGCGATCGTTGGCACAAAAGCGCCGAAGGGGCTTTTCAGTACGAACTTGACGGTCGTCGGATCAACTACATCGGTATGTTCGATCATCGCGAACAGGCTGGTGCGTTTCAGGTGGTTTGCCGGGTTGGTGACACGATCGAAGTTGGCCTTCACCGCGGCAGCATCAAACGGCGCACCGTCATGGAAGCTGATGCCGGTACGCAGCTTGAAGGTGAACTCTTTGGCAGTCCTCGTTCGCGGTGTAGCTCTCTGCCAACACGCGGGATCAGGTTCATGTCTTTGTCAAAGCCGTAGAGGCCCTGCATCATCAGGCGGCAGGCGGACTGGCTCAGCGTGTCATTCACATCCGCCGGGTCGAGGCCGGTGAGATTGGTTGGCACCCCCACAGTGAGATCGGTGTTGCCCGCGGCGAGGGACGGGCGAGTGGCTACCGTGGCAGCGAGGCCCAGCGAACCTCCGATGAAAATGCGGCGCGGGATCTGCTGCATGGTGTTTCTCCTGGGTCAGTAGAGGCCGCCGACGTGATGACGGGCGACGAAATGGCCGGGACCGACCTCGATCAGTGGTGCGACCGTGGGCGGATCGTCCAGGCGGCGCAAGGGCGATGGCACTTCGCTATCGTCGAGTCCCCGGTCATGCCCGCGCCGGCGTGGATCTGCCACAGGTACCGCGGCCAATAGGCGCTTCGTGTACGGATGCTGCGGGTTGCCCATCACAGCCTGGCGCGGTCCGATCTCCACGATCTGACCGAGATACATCACCGCAACCCGATGCGCGACGCGTTCCACCACAGCCATGTCGTGCGAGATGAACAGGTAGGCAAGACCGTGCCGTGCCTGCAATGCCATCAGGAGGTTAACGACCTGGGCGCGGATCGACACGTCGAGCGCGGCAACGGCTTCATCGGCGATGATCAGGCGCGGCTCACTGGCAAGCGCGCGGGCGATGCAGACGCGCTGACGCTGGCCGCCTGACAGCTCGTGCGGATAGCGTGCGGCGAATTCGGGTGGCAGGCCAACCTGGTCCAGCAACGTGCGCACCCGCCGCCCGACATCAGCGCCATGCGCCAGGCGATGCGTGGTGATCGGTTCAGCGATCGAGAAGCCAATGGTCAGGCGTGGGTCGAGCGAGGCGAACGGGTCCTGAAATACATATTGGATACCGCGACGCAGCCTGGCCTCGCGTGCGGCGTCGAGTTTCGTTACGTCTTCGCCGCCGAGCCGGATTTCGCCGCCATCGGGCTGTTCCAGACGGATGATGCTGCGGCCTGCGGTGGATTTGCCGCAGCCTGAACTCGCCGACGAGGCCGAGCGTTTCGCCGGCGCGGATTTCGAGGCTGACATGCTCGACCGCGTGGATGAGGCCGATCGGTTTGCTGAACAGACCGCCGCCGATGGGGAAGCGCGTGACGAGGTCGTGCACTGAGAGCACTGGCCCGCTGTCGGGGCGGACTGTGTCCTGCGGTGGCGGGTTGGAGCCTGGTGGATCGGGGAACGGCGCCGGCAATGGCGTGTTGGCGAGAGCGCCGAGCGTGGGAACGGCGGCGAGCAGGGAGCGCGTGTACGGATGCGTGGGATGATCGAACAGGGTGAAGACATCGCCTGCCTCGACCTTTTCGCCCTGGTGCATCACCACCACTCGGTCGGCGATTTCCGCCACGACCCCCATGTCATGGGTGATGAACAGCAGCGCCATACCGAACTCGCGTTGCAGGCTGCGCATCAGTCGCAGCACCTGTGCCTGCACGGTGACGTCGAGGGCTGTCGTTGGTTCATCGGCAATCAGCAGGCGTGGGCGACAGGACAGAGCCATTGCGATCATGACCCGCTGGCGCATGCCGCCCGACATCTGGAAAGGATAGCGGTCGAGCTGACGTGCCGCCTCGGGGATGCGCACGCGTTCCAGCATCCGCCGCGCCTCTTCGCGTGCTGCACGGCGGTCCATGTGTTGGTGGAGTTCGATCGCCTCGGCGATCTGGTCGCCGACACGCAGGACCGGATTGAGCGAGGTCATCGGTTCTTGGAACACCATCGCGATCTCGGGGCCGCGGAGGTGGCGCATTGCATCCGGTGTTTCGCGCGTGAGGTCGCGAACGGTGCCGGAGCGGTCGCGGAAGCGGATGCTGCCAGCATCGATCCTGCCGCCGGCATGGTCGATCAGACGCGTGATTGCCAGCGCGGTCACGGACTTGCCTGAGCCGGACTCGCCGACCACGGCGACCGTTTCTCCATCGGAGACGGTGAGATCGAGGCCGCTGACAGCAGTGACGGTGCCGCGATCCGTCGGAAAGCGGACGGTGAGGCCGGTAATGTCGAGCAAGGGGACAGGGTTGGAGGCGGACGACACAGGTTGCAAGCTTAGGATGAGACAGCCTTAGTGCAAAAGTGTCGCCTCAATAGCGAGCGTTCCGGCGTGCCATAACATCCAGTGTCGGAACGGCACAGAGTCGCTTCCGCCACTCGCAATGACAGCCGAACAAGTCACGCTTAAGCAGTGTCATGACGGGACGACGGGATGCGCAGTCCCGTCATGATCAATGCATGGGTCGCTAGGGCCTGTCGTCAATTGAGCCAAACGACGCTGGCGACGAGCTGGACGGCGGCCAGGAAGTTGCGCGCGGTCTTCTCGTAGCGGGTGGCGATCGCACGGAACTGCTTGATCTTGGCGAAGAAGTTCTCGATCAGATGGCGCTCGCCATAAAGCTGTCGGTCATAGTCGCGCAGCGAGGACCGGTTGGCCCGCGGCGGGATCACTGCGGTCTTGCCAGCCGCGGCCAGTGGCTCGAGGACGCGTTCGTCGGCGTCGAACGCCTTGTCGGCGATCAGCGTATCGGCCTCCATCGTGGGCAGCAGGTGGTCTGCCCCCACCAGGTCGTGTGCCTCGCCGCCGGTCAGGAAAAAGCCGAGCGGATTGCCGAGCGCATCGACCAGTGTATGGATCTTGGTGCTCAGTCCGCCGCGCGAGCGCCCGATCGCCTGGTCCTCGCCGGCTTTTTTTGGGCGCCGGCGCTATGCTGATGGGCGCGCACAATGGTGCTGTCGATCATCGCATATTCGTTGTCGGCGTCTGCTGCGAGATGTTGAAATACCCGCTCCCAGACACCGCTTTTGGCCCAGCGGCTGAACCGCCGGTGCACCTTTATTCCGTCACCGAACCGCTCCGGCAGATCGCGCCACGGCATCCCGGTACGATAACGATAGAGCACGGCCTCGACGAACAACCGATTGTCTGCCGCGGTCACCCCGACCGAGCCTTCGCGCCCGGGCAACAGGTCCTTGATCCGTTCCCACTGGTCGTCGCGCAGTCCGAACCGCCGCATCATCGGTCAGCCTCCTACAAGCTGACCGCCTATGAAATCGAAGAAACCGCCGCGCCGGAATCGGCTACGCATCGCCCGGCGCCGATTGACGGCTGAGTGTGGCAATCAGGACTCACAGGGCCAACACTATGCGCCGATGGCGCACACCGAACGACATCGGCTCAATTGATGACAGGCCCTAGTCAGATTGGCCGCCCTGCGCCGCCTGCAGGCTTTGGTCGTTCAGGCGATCGACGTCGGCGTTCTGTGAAGTATCCGGGCCGTTGCTGTAGCGCGCGCTCGCCGGGGCAACTGGACCATTCGGTGTCGGCACGCGTGTTTGCGGGTTGGTCCACGGCGGCTTGCCGAGGTTCAACTGGTTTGGACTGGTCGCGGCACCCGTTGTTGCGCCGGCACCTGCGCCGACAAGGCCGCCGACGACAACGCCTGGCGGGCCGGCCAAGGCGCCAACCGCCGCGCCGGTTGCGGCACCGGCGGCAGCACCGCCGCTCGTCCGTTCCTGCGGGTTGGTGCCGCAGGCAGCTAACAGCCCGAGCATGCCAAGGGCCGCTACGGTCATCGTATGTTTCATGGTTGGATTTCCTGATGTCGCCGTACGCGGGCTGGAACGTGAGGGAGGCGAAGCGGTTGCGCAGTGCCCTTGGCGCGCGCACGGCTTCTTGACAGGATGACGCGCCAACCCAACAGCCACAGGAGCCAACCGGTGCCGGACAACACACAAGAGGGGAAAGTCGCCGCGACGACACGGCGGAGCATGCTGGCCTCGGCTGGCGCGGCCGCCTCACTGCCCTTGATCGGCCGTAGGCGCACGAGCGGCCGGCGAACCGATTCAGATTGGGTGGGTGGGACCGCTGTCGCCGCCGGGCGGTTACGCGGAAGGCACCAACATGAAGAACGCGGCGGAGCTCGCTGCCGAAGAGGTGAATGCGCAGGGCGGCATTCTTGGGTCGCAAGGTCGAGATCACCTATGCCGATACGCGCGGCATGCCGGCGGAGGGTCGCACGGCGGCGGAACGTCTGGTGCAGCAGAACAAGGTCGTCGCGGTGTTCGGCGAGTTCCATAGCCCGGTCGCACTGGCCGAGATGGAGGTGTTCCACAAATACGGCACGCCGTTCATGGCCTGCGACGTTTGGTCCGACCAGATCACCGCGAAGGGTTATCCCGAGGTGTTCCGCAATGCGCCGGCAGTGTCACTGATCGATGTGACGATCGGGCAGTGGATTGCTGCGGCGGGGTTCAAGAATGTCGCGATCATTGCCGAGAAGGACGACGTGGGACTGGCGGCGCGAACGCTGGTGCAGCAGGAGCTGACGAAGGCCGAGGTCAAGTTCACCGCGGTGGATGCGGATCCGAATTTGACAGATTTCACCGCGCAGATCCTGCGGTTCAAGAGTGCGTCGCCGCCGTACGATTTCTTCCTGAGCGTCTATGCGGAGGCGGGTGCGTATCCGATGGTCCGTCAGGCGCATGACCTCGGATTTGCGCCGACAGCGAACTGCGGCATCTACAATTCGGGCGGCGAGGCGGTTGATCCGACATTCTGGCAGAACGTTGGGCCGGCCGGTCAGTGGCTGGTGACGGAGAATGTCGGTCTGCCGAAGGCGGCGTGGAACGACAAGACGAAGGCGTTCGTCGCGGCCTACAAGCAGAAGCAGAATGCCGATCCGTCGGGCGCGGTGATGGAAAGCTATGATGGCGCGTGGCTGCTGTTCGATGCGATCAAGCGCGCGAAGAGCACCGAGGCGAAGGCGATCATCCATGCGCTGGAGACGACGAGTTATGTCGGTGCGCGTGGGAAGTATTCTTTCTCCACGAGCCATGAACCGGCGTGGCATTATCATCAGTTCCTGGAGGCGCCTCTGACGCTGCTGCAATACAGCGAGGTGAACCAGGGGCAGGCGGACGCGCCGATTGTATGGCCGAAGAAGTATGCGACGGTGCCTTACGATTACAAGAAGCCGGGGAGCTAGTGGGCTGCACCGTCTCCACAACCCTCCCCCGCGTGCCGGGGGAGGGGGTTTAGGGTGGCGTCCTATCTCCTGATCCAGGCTCTGAATGGCCTGGTCATCGGAGTCATCTACGCCGTGATTGCGGCGGGGCTGACGGTGATTTTCTCCATCCTGAAGATCGTCAATTTCGCGCATGGCGAAGTCTACATGATGGGGGGGTACTTCGCGTATTTCGCCATTGCGCTTGCCGGCATACCACCGCTGCCGGCCGTGCTTGTGGCGATGGCGTTGTCGTTCGTGCTGTCGGTATTGGTGGAGCGCACGCTGCTGACACCGCTGTATAGTCCGACGACCGAGCGCAAGGGCGATTACGGCATTCTGGTGACATTCGGCATCTCGATCTTCCTGCGCGCGCTGGCACTGATCATCTATGGCCCGTATCCGCTGCGACCACCGTCCTTCTGGCCGGGCGTTGCGGTGGTGGGCGATCTGATCATGGCGTGGGATCGCGTGTTCGCTGGCGGTGCTGGGGTGGTCATGCTGATCGGACTGGTGTGGTTCATGAACTGCACGTCCTGGGGCGAGGCGCTGAACGCGGTGAGCCAATCGCGCGAGTCAGCCGCAATCGTTGGGATCAACGATCAGCGCTTTTACATGCTGGCGTTCGGACTTGGCGGCGCGCTGGCGGGAGGCGCGGGCGCGTTGGTCGGGCCAATCTACTCGTTGTCGCCATCGATGGGATTGCTGCCGGACACGCAGGCGTTTGCCATTGTCATACTGGGCGGCATGGGATCGGTAGGTGGGTCTATTCTCGCGGGGCTGCTGATCGGCGTTTCGGAATCGATGTTCGTCGCGCTGTTTCCTGATCCCAGCCGCAGCCTGACCTACGCGCAGGCGTTCAGCCTGTTGGTGCTGATGGTTGTGTTGCTGATCCGTCCCACCGGCCTGTTCGGACGCACCCATGTTGCGATGGAGTAGTGCGTGCGGGACCGCGGTGCTGGCGGTGCTGGTGTTGGCGTTTCCATTTCTGGTGAACGGTTACTGGCTGTCCGTCGGCGTGCTGGCGATGTTCTACGCCATTGTGGCGGCGAGCTGGGCGCTGCTTGCGGGCTATGCGGGGCAGTTCTCGTTCGGGCACATGGCGTTCGTATCGCTTGGTGCATATACGTGCGGTTTGCTGGTCACGACGTTTGATGTGCCGATCCCGTTGGGGATGGCGGCGGGCGTGGTGTTGTGCGCGCTCGTTGGCAGCGGCATCGGATATGTCTGCCTGCGAATGCGAGGTCCGTATCTTGCACTGTTCACCGTGGCGTTTTCCGAGGTGCTGCGCATCGTCATCGTGTCGGAGAACGAGGTGACCGGCGGATCGGGCGGGCTGGAGGTGCCGCCGTTGTTCGAGGCGAAGTCCGATATTCCAGCTTATTACCTGGGTGTGGTGCTGCTGGCTTTGTCGATGGCCATCATGCTGTTGCTGGTGGCCTCGCGGTGGGGGCTGTTCTTTCGCGCGATCCGTGAGAACGAAGATGCGGCGGCAGCGGCAGGCGTGAAGGTTGTGCGGTTCCGGATTCTCGGCGTTCGCCATCACGTCGAGCTTCGCGGGGCTCGCTGGCGGATTTTATGGGCATTACATTGGAATTCTGACGCCTGACATTGGCTCGGTGGACCAGATGGGATTGGTCGTGGCCATGGCAGTGATTGGCGGGGCTGAGAGCCTGGTCGCGGCGATGCTCGGTGCGTTGAGTTTGGAGTTCCTGGTGGAGGCGCTGCGCAGTTATGGGCAGTGGCGGTTGGTGCTGTTCGGCGCACTGCTGCTGCTGACGATCCGGTTTGCCCGGAATGGATTGCTGGCGTTGGCGTGGCAGAAGGTGGGGTTGGGGCAATGAAAGGGAAAGGGTCCACGGAGACCACGGAGACCACGGAGAGCCACGGAGCGGCACGGAGGAGGAAATATGCGCTTCGCGCGTAGCGCATCATTTATCCTCCGTGGATCTCCGTGGTCCTCTGTGGTCTCCGTGTGGACCCTTTGCTGACCATGTCCCCTCTGATTGAGGCCAGCGATCTCACCAAGCGCTTTGGTGGCATCGTCGCGGTGAACAATCTGAACCTTGCCGTGCAGCAGGGCGAACTCATTGGGCTGATCGGGCCAAATGGCTCGGGTAAAACTACGACAATCAATATGTTGACCGGACATCTCCGCCTGCGGGCGGGTATATCCATTTGCGCGGCATGCGCGCCGACGGGCTGGCGCCCAGCGAGTTTGCGGCCTTGCGGGTTGGGCCGCACGTTTCAGATCACTCAGCTTTTCAGCCGCATGACGGTGCTGGAGAACATGCTGGTGCCTGGGCTTGCGCGTCCCCATTCGCACAAGGCTGAGGCGACGCGGACGGCGCGGCGGCATTTGGAATTCCTCGGGCTGGCGAAGCTGGAAACGCTGCAGGCGAAGAACCTATCGGGCGGGCAGCAGAAGCTGCTGGAGCTTGGCCGGGCTCTGATGCTTGATCCGGAGATCCTGTTCCTGGATGAGCCGTTCGCAGGCGTCAATCCGTTCCTGCGCGACGAGATCATCGTGCTGGTGCGGAAACTGCACGCGGATGGGCGCACGTTTGTCATTGTCGATCATGATATCGAGGCGTTGCAGCGTCTGGTGCACCGCATGGTGGTGATGTCGCGCGGGCAAAAAATCGCCGACGGCACGGTGGCCGAGGTGCGTGAGAACCAGGAGGTGCTGCGGGCCTATGCCGGTGTCTGACGCAGCGCCTGTCTTGACCGCGCGCAACCTGGTGGCGGGCTATCTGCCGGGGATCAACATCCTGAACGGCATGTCGGTCGATGTGTTGCGTGGCGAGGTGCGCTGCGTACTCGGGCCGAACGGCACTGGCAAATCGACGCTGCTGAAAGTGCTGTTCGGATTCCTGCCGGCGCAGCGGGGCGAGATGCGGCTTGGCGATATGTCGCTGCACGGGATTGCGTCGCATCGACATGGGGCGGCACGGCATCACTTACCTACCGCAGCGGCCGAGCGTGTTTCCGTTCCTGTCGGTGGAGGTCAACCTGCGGCTTGGCACGTGGTCCTTTCGGAGTAATCGTTCGCTGGCGCGCGAGCGGATCGAGCGGGCCTATGCGCAGTTTCCTGTTTTGGCAGAGCGGCGGCGGCAGGCGGCAGGCACGCTGTCGGGTGGGCAGCAGCGGCAACTCGAGATTGCGCGTGCGCTGATGACCGATCCGACGGTGATGCTGATCGACGAACCGACGGCCAGCATCGAGCCGCGTATCTCGGCACAGATCTATGCGCTGATTGCGGGACTGGCGCGTGACGGCAAGGCGATCCTGCTGGTGGACCAGAACATCAAGGGCGCGCTGGGGATCGCGGACTATGTGTATGTTATGCGGACGGGGACGTTGTTCGACCAGGGGCCGCGCGACGATTTCACCGATGATGTAGAGACGTTGGTGAGCCGATGGCTGTATACGACGTGAAGTGAGGCCGCAGACAATGCCACGAGTGGTTGTAATTGGCGCGGGGGTGATGGGTGCTTCGGTCGCCTATCGGCTCGCTATCGCGGGCGCATCGGTGACCGTGCTGGAAGCTGGGCGCATTGGCGGCGGGACGTCCAGTTGCACGTTCGCCTGGACGAATGCCAACGAGAAGACGCCGCGAGCGTACCTACGAGCTGAATCTTGCGGGCATGAAGGCGCATGCTGCGTTGGCCGACGAGTTTGGCGGCACGCCTTGGTGGCATCCAGGCGGCAGTGTGGAGTGGCCGGTGGATGCGGCGAAGGTCGAGCGGCTCAGGGACTGGGGTTATGCGGCGGAGTTGATTACGCCGAAGCGACTGCTCGAACGTGAACCTGACATTGACCTGTCCTGCGTTGGGGATGTGCCGATCGCGTATTTTCCCGATGAGGGATGGCTTGATCCGCTGGTGTACATCGCGGCGATGTTCGGTGCGGCTCGGTCGCATGGTGCCACGGTGGTGCAGAATATACGCGTCAAGGAGACGATCCTCGCCGGCAGTCGTGTGACTGGCGTGCGGACTGGGGACGGCCAGCGTTTCGAGGCGGATGTCGTGGTGAATTGCACGGGCCGTTGGGTGAACGATGCGGTGGCCGATGCGGGTCTGCATCTGCCGATGGCTTCCACGGTCGGGTTGTTGGCATTCACACCACCGGTTGCGGCACGGGTCAGTCGCGTTGTGCGGTCGTCGACGATCCACACAAGGCCTGACGGAGCCGGGCGGCTAGTCTGCATCGATCCGCATGAGGTGGTGCCGCCATTCGATCCGAAACCGAGCGCGACCATGCCCCAGGCGATTGAGCTTGTTCGTCGCCTTTGCCGGTTGCTGCCAGTGATCGGCGAAGTGAAGCCCGAGGCGGTTCGTATGGCGATCCGGCCAATCCCCGCGGATTCCTATTCGGCCATTGGGCCGGTGCCGCGGGTTGAGGGCTACTATCTTGCGGTCACGCATAGTGGTGTCACGATGGCACCGTTCATGGGTGCAGCGGTGGCGGATGAGATCGTGCATGGACGGACAAATGCTGCACTGGCGGACTTCCGGCCGGCGCGGTTCTTCAACTGACGAGGGAAGCGGATGACTAACGTGGAGGAACGGGCTGCGTGGACCGGTGCCACGATCGACTATCGGACTGATGGTTTGCATATGCTCGGTTCGGATGAAGTGGCCGAGATCAATGCGGCACTCGATCACCTGCACGGCCTGGGCGATCTGGATTTTCCGCAGATCACCACGGAGAACTTTCCGCTCGGCAAGCTCGGCGCTTTTCTGACCGGGTTGCGGGACGAGCTACGGTTTGGGCGCGGCTTTGTATTGCTGCGTGGCATTCCGCGCGAGCGTTACTCCACGGATGATATGGCACGCATCTACTTCGGGCTGGGGGCGTATATCGGTTCGCCATTGCCTCAGTCCTGGCAAGGTGAGCTGCTTGGCCATGTGATCGATGTTAGTGACATCGAGCCGGGTGCGCGGGGATATCATGCGGGGGGTGCGCAGCGGTTCCACACCGACTCATGCGATGTCGTGTCGCTGATGTGCTTGCAAGCCGCGAAATCCGGCGGAGCCAGTGGCATTTGCAGTGCCATCGCGATGCATCGGCGGCTGGAGCGCGAGCGGCCTGACCTGCTGAAGGTGCTGTACGATGGCTATGTCTTCCGCCGGCGTGAGGTCGATGCGGAGCACGGCAGCGGCGTGCTGGTCCGCCCAGTCTCGATCTTCGCCCGGACTGGCGATGAGATTTCGGTATTCCTGTCGGGCGATTATCCCAATCGGGCAGTGGCTGCCGGCGATACGGTGATGACACCCGAGCAGCGCGAGGCGCTGGATGAGGTGCAGCGGGTTGCGGCATTACCCGATGCTTATCTCGACATGAGTATTGGCGAAGGCGACATCCAGTTCCTCAACAACCGGCTGATGCTGCATGGGCGGACCGGATATGACGATCACCATGAAATGGCGCGGCGGCGCCACCTGCTGCGCTTGTGGCTGAAGGTGCCCGGTTGGCCGGAGTTGCCGGCCAACCAGGGGATGCATCGATCAGACGATCACACGGGGTGGCTGCGCCAGCGGACACCATTCATGGAGGTGCCTTCACGCTACCTGACGGAGATCACGCAGCGGCAAGTTGAACTGGTCCACTAGTACCCGCGATCGGAAGGGCGTGAGTCACCCTGACGCCATGTCATTGCGAGGAGCGAAGCGACGAAGCAATCCCGGTGAGATCGCCCAATTCGTCCGAGATTGCTTCGCTTCGCTCGCAATGACAGAAGGACGGTCAGTCCGACTATCCACTAGCTTGGCGGCGATGCGCTGACTTCACCGGAGGGTGTTCTGCGGGCACTGTGAGGGTATGAGTGACAATCCCTATCTGTTCCAGGCTGGCTCGCATCCTCTGCACGCGGTGACTGAGCGCCTGCGGGTGCGCGAAGCGGTCTCGCCGTTCGGCATTGTACTTCGCTACCAGGAGCGAGCGCCCGATCCGCCTGGCACGCCGGAGGCGGACTGGTGCGAGACCGGGCATTCAATCTTCATCCTCTCGGGGCGTATCCGCTATCGCTTCGACAATCAGGAAGTCGAGGCTGGGCCGGGGGATATGCTGCATATCCCGGCCGGGCGGGCGCATCGCCACAAGCCGAGGGTCGTGGGTGATGAGGTCGTGCGCTACGTGCTGACGGAATTCAGTTAGCCTCTCAACGTTTCTTCAACCGTTTGGCGACATGCTGCCAGCATGGAGCTTATGGAGAGCGTGCGGAGTTTGCTGGGTCTACGTCCGCCGCCTCTACCCGGGACCCCAGCCCCGAGGGAGGCTCAGCCAAGTCTGGTTCCTGCTGCCCCGCTGGCTGCGGACGATGATCCGGAGTGGCCGAGTGCACGCATCGGCGTGGCAGAGGCCCTGTGGGGGGAGGGGTTCCTCTTCCCAGGTGGGCGCGAGGTAGCGCTCCGGCTGGCCAAGCCTCTGGGCCTGTCGGCTGCCTCCAGCGTGTTGTTGATCGGCGCGGGTAGTGGCGGTGCACCGCGCGGGATCACGACCGAACTGGGTGGATGGGTGACCGGCTACGAAAGCAATCCGCGCCTGGTCGCTCTGGCGAACGAGCGGAACCTGCGTGCTGGCCTTGGGCGCCGAGCGCAAGTGGAAGCATGGGACCCATTCGCACCGAGCTTCCCGTTGCATTACTTCCATCATGCCATCGCGATCGAGCCGCTGCGTGGCGCCCCAGTCGAGCCGCTGTTGACGGCCGTTGCGGCAGCGCTGAAGCCGGCCGGACAGTTTGTGCTGGTCGAGACGGTAACCGATCAGGCCACCATCGCGACGGACGCCAGCGTTATGCACTGGGCTGAACTCGACCACCGGCCGCCCGATGTGCCGACAGAACTCGGTATCACGAAATATCTTGGCCAGCTCGGGTTTGACGTGCGCATTGTCGAGGACGTGTCACGGCCGCATATGCACGAGGCCATTGAAGGCTGGTGCCGGGCAGTGCAGACAATCGAAGGGGCGCGGCCCAGTCCGCACCAGCTCTCCCTGATCGTCTCCGAAGCGGAATTATGGCTCGCGCGGCTGCGTCTGATGCGGACCCGGCGGCTGCGTCTGGTGCGCTGGCACGCCATGGGCCGGGCAATCGGGTGAACGATCCCCAAACCGGTGTGCAGGGCGGCAAGGCAAGGTTTCACACGGAGGCCACGGGAGAAGCAAAAGCCACAGAGAACCACCGAGAAACGGGTGTGCGCTTCGCGCAAAGCGCATTGAATTCCTTCTCGGTGCCCTCCGTGACTTCGTTCCTCCGCGGCCTCCGTGTGAAACCTTGATTTGCCGCCCGCACGGCGATGCGGCCCGGTTCACCCGATGGCCCTGACGCTATTGGCAGGGGTGCTTGACAGGGGAACCCGCCCCCCGTATCCAACGGCGCTCTTTCCGAAGGCGCCGCTATGAGAGTTCGCAACAGCCTGAAGGCCGCCAAAACGCGCGACAAGAACTGCCGCGTGGTGCGCCGTCGTGGCCGGGTCTATGTGATCAACAAGAAAAACCCACGGATGAAGGCCCGGCAGGGCTAGTCCGCGTTGCTTGGTTGCAGGTTTCGAGCGCCCTGCGACGTTGGTTCCCGATGCGAAAATTCGCGCTTGATCCAGGCAGTGACCTCCTCGTTCAACGTCGTGCGAACGGCGTGGCTGCTGAGCGTGTGGTCGGAGTTGGCCAGTGTTCGGAACGTGACGGTTGGCTGCTGGCGCAGGCGACGGCCGTCGGGGCCGAAATAGGCTGCCAGTTCCTCGACGCCCGGATCGTTGTTGCCCAGCACATAGAGGATTGGCACGCCGCGCAGGCCCAGCGCGCGCACGGAGCGGCGGACGCGGCCGACGCGCGTCACGTTCCCGGCGACGACGCTGATCGCCGGGTCGATCGCCGCGAAACTGCGTTGCAGCACACGGGTCGCCAAAACACGCAACAGGTTCAGCACGTCGAAATCGGCCGAGATCAGCCGGCGCCAGGACTGCCAGTCGAGGATGTGCCGCAGGTAGAATTGCGTCGGCCGCAGTGCGTCGCGGCGGATTGCATCAGGTGGGTCACCTTCGCGCCAGACAAAACGTTGCAGGTTGATCAGAACCATGCCGCCGACACGGGCATCGCCGAGGCCGGATTGCAGCGCGTGATAAGCGCCAGAGCAGATCCCCAGCACGATCACCGAGTGGCCGGTTAGCTCGTGCAGCAGCTCGACGGCATCCCGTACGTCGCCGGTCATGGCGTCGCTGTACGGACGACCGAGTTCGCCGCTGGATGGTGCGCTGTCGCCCATGCCGGACGCATCCATCCGGAGTGACGTGATGCCATCGGCAGCGAGCGAACGCGCGAGGTCCACACCGATGCGGGCGTTGCCGGGGCGGGGATTGGCGCTGGTATTGATCAGTAGCACGGGGGGTGCGCTTGACGGCTGCCTGGATCTGCAAAGGATACCGAACAGGGTTTTCCGCGGACCAAACCTCACAGCGGTTTCAGTGGCGAAGCGGAGATCGAGCGTGGTGTTCGCGATTCTTGGCTTTGCCGGAGCCTGAGACCCGGACCGCAGCGCCTGAACCCAGGCAACGCTACGCGCGATCGTCGCATGCGGCACATCAGCCAGGTGAGAATCACGCAGGATGGATCCGACAGCTTTGGTGGTTTCCGCCGTCAGTGCGATGCCGGGAATCCTTAGCTGCTCGAGCAGTGCGCGTGTAGCGGCGTTTTCCTGCACGTCGATGAGCAGAACATGCGTGCCGAGGGGCGGAGTGATATCCATCGCCTTCAGGGAGTCACGCGACGCATGATTCAGTCGGATGCCGTGTGCCTCGAACCAGGTGCCGTCGTCTATCCTGTTGGCAGTGCGCCAGACACGCTGAGTGATCTGCGCGGCAAGCGTCAGTTCGTTGAGAAAGCGGCGTCCGTTAGTTGGCAGCACCAGTATCAGCGAGTTGATGATGGACGCCTGGGCAGCAATACTTGTTGCCAGCGCTGCACCGATACGCACCCCGATCACAGTGACATTGTCCACGCCGCAGTGAGTCCGCAACCAGGTGACTGCGGCTAGGATATTGTCCTGCCAAATCTGACACTGACTGGCATCGCTGTTGGCGTCGGCGGAATTGCCGGTACCTGCGTAATGCAGACGCAGCGTCGGATAGCCACCGGCGGCAAAGGCCTCAGCGAGGAACACCAGCGGACGGTAGCTGTTCAGTGCCTCGTCACCGAGCGGACCGCAGATCAGCACACCGCGCCGGCGCTGTCCGGGGTGGAGCATGGCGAAGCAGCCGTCGACGTAGGTCGGGATCATCAGCGGCGTGCCTCAGTCGCCATGTGGAAGGCGACCGCCGCGGTTTCCAGGTCGCTCGCGTCGGTTGGAATGTCGAGAATAAAGCTGGTGTAGCCCAGGTCGAGATAGCGCCGCAGCTCGGTTGCTACAGTTGTATAGTCGCCGACGAGATAGGGACAGAACGTCTGGTGATGCTCGAACGGCCACAGCCAGTACGGGCTGCCATCCGCTGGCCGTTCGCGCGCGATCGCCGATAGCGTGTGATGCCAGGCGGAATCGCTGGTCTTCATTGCCAGCCCGTGCGCGATGCGACCTCGCCGGTCATCAGGGAAACGCTCATAGGCGACGCGCCAGGCTTCGTCGGTCCTCTCACGGGCGATTATGCCGATGCGGATGCCGCGCGCGGGCGGTTGAGGGCCCGATTCGACGAGCCGATCCTGCAATCCCGCTGGGCTGGGGTATTCCACTGCCGTGGCGCCGATTGCCGCGGCTGCTGCCTGGCCAGCGGGTGAAGAACCGGAGATCAGCAGTCCCGGCACCAGGTCGGCTGGAACCGGCGGGGTCATGCGAACGCCACGCAGAGTGTAGTAGCGACCTTCGAACGTCACGGGTTCACTGCTTTCCAGCAGTGTCCGCATCACCTGTGTATATTCAATCGTCCTGGCGTAGCGATCGTCATGTGGGGTGGTATCACCCAATGCGATCAGGTCATTGCGAAAGCCGCCGGCAAGCATGTTCAGCCAGATCCGCCGGCCATGCAGGAAGCTGAGAGAGGCCACCATTTTGGCTGCCGTGTATGGCAACATATAGATCGGCTGCACCGCCACCAGGGGACAGAGCCGGCGCGTTCCCATCAGCACGGATTGCGCGACCAGCCACGGATCGACGATGCTGTTGTCGGTGTAGATCAGCATGCCGGTGCAGCCGGTGGCGTCGCTCCAACGGGAGACGCGAGCCACCTGGCGCGGATAGTCCGCGGCGGAAAAATCCTTCGATTGGGGGCAGGTGCTGAACACCTGGATGGTGTCGCCAAAGGTTTGCATTGGCTCGATGCCAGCCTAGGCGAAGGCGGCGGCGATCCTTCGAAGCGTCACGCCGCCTCGAAGTCGATCCGCTCGGCGTCAAACATACGATCGGAATGATTTTCTACCTCCAATATCAGGTCGAGCAGCGCCTGAGAGTCCAGCACGCCGCGTTCAATAAGATCGGTGTCGTCCTCCACCTTGATGCTGCGTCCGCTCTTGCCCAGCAGCCGCGTCAGCGTGGCGGACAGGAGTGGTAGTAGGTTGTCGTTCGGCACGTGCACACTCATTCCATCAACCGCGCAAGCGCGCGTAGTCGGTTTTTCCATTGCTGTTGAGCGGCCATTGATCGACACGGCGGATCGATGTCGGGACCGCATAGGATGGCAGAAGGCGGCGGCACTCTTCGAGTATCGCGGCGTCCGTCATTGGCACATCGCTGATGCAGCCGACGATACCGCGGGCGAGTCCATCTTCGGTAAGCGGCCATGCGATCGCGGCGGCATTGGCGTGCACAACGCGTTGCAGCGTTGCCTCGACTTCGTCGAGTTCGACACGATGGCCGGCGATCTTCACCTGGCGATCAAGGCGGCCGAGGAAAACCAGGCCGTGGTCGGTGTCCTGTCGCGCGCGATCGCCAGTGCGATACCAGATGCGGTTCGCTTTATCCCAGGGGAAGCGGACGAAGCGCTGAGCAGTCAGGTCGCCGCGACGCCAGTAGCCGTCGGTGACCTGGGAGCCCGCCAGGCAAAGCTCTCCTTCGTTGGCGCGGTTGCCGTCAGTATCAACCAGTGCTGCTTGCTGGTCGGGCAATGGCCAGCCGATCGGGGTGACACTGGGGAGGGCTTCGAATTCGTCTGGCTGTGCAGGTAAGCGGAAGCCGGTGAAAGCGATGGTGGCCTCGGTAGGACCGTAGAGATTCTCGATGATGGAGTTGGGGGCAGCCGCGGCCCAGGCAGTAGCTAGACGCCGGGGGAGTGCTTCGCCGCAGAACAGGCTCAGGCGCAGCGACGGGAAGTCGCCGGGCCGCAGCATGCGCAAGCCGAGCATCGTCGCCGCGGTGGACGGGACCGAGAACCAAGTCGTCAGCTCATGCCGGCGGACGAAATCGCGCGGTGCAAATTTCGCGCGGGCTGGTGGACAATACAGAGTCGCGCCTGCGCCCCAGCAGAGAAACATGTCGTGCACGGAGAGATCGAACGTCAGGTCGAAAAGCTGCGACATGCGATCGGTGGGTGAGGGTGCGTAACGCTCGGCGACACTGCGCAGATAGGCCATCACGTTTCGGTTGCGCACCTGGATGCCCTTTGGAGCGCCGGTACTGCCGGACGTGTGGAGCAGGTAGGCTCCGTCGTCCGGGGTGCCGGGATGCAGCGTGTTTGGGTCGCGCGGTTGAAGATCGCATTGTGAGAGAAAGCGATTCCGCCTGGTGTTGGTCGCCCAGTCGGGCGGCGTTGGGCTGGCCGGCAATAGGACCAACGTGCCACGCGGCAGATTGGGGATCAGGTCTCTCGCACAGTCCAATGCATCGCTGTCAACGACGAGCGCATCGATGTCTGCCGAATCGATGATGCTGACCAAGCGGGAGACTGGGTGCGTGGGATTGAGCGGTACGTACGCGCACCGCGCCAATAGGGCGCCGATGATGCCGGAGAATGTGGTGATGCTTCGGTTGCCCAGGATGGCACAGCGTGATGTGCCGCGGCCAAGCCCGGCTTCAATCAGTGTGTGGGCGAGGGGCGAAGCAAGGCAGAGAAGCTCGCGGTAGGAAATCGCAGTTTCGTCGACCCAGAGCGCCATGTTGTCAACGTGCTGCGCGGTGCTACGCAGCATCAATTCGCCGAGGGTGTCGCTCGCCCAGGGGGAAGGACAAGTCGTGGATGCCGGGGCCAGGCCCCGGCATGATGATGGTGTTAAAGCGTCGTGTGGGCCTAGATAGGTCATGCTCGGCGGGTGACCTTGGCATTGGCGATATAGAGCGCGTCAATGCCCATATCGACAAATGTCTGTACAGCCTCGGCTTCGGAGCAGACGATCGGCTGATGATTCACGTTGTAGCTGGTGTTGAGGACAGCAGGGATGCCGGTCAACGCTTCCAACCTGGTCAGCAGGTAGTGGAAGGATGGATTGTGGCGAGCGTTCACAGTCTGCACTCGCGCTGTGCCATCCACGTGGGTGATGGCGGGGAGCAACGGCATGGCTGCTTCGCGCACACGGGTCAGCATGGTCATATAAGGATATTCCTCGCCCTCGATCAGGGTGAAGTAGCGATGTGCTGCCTCGCTCGTGACTGCCGGTGCGAATGGCCGATAGTTCTGGCGCTTTTTGATTGCGAGATTGATGCGCTCCTTGTTTGCTGCTTTGGATGGCAGGGCAAGCAAGCTTCGATTGCCCAGTGCGCGGGCACCATATTCCATCCGTCCATCGTTGAGCGCCACGATACGGTCGGCCGCGATATCTGCTGCGGCGGCATCGAGCATCTGCTGCTGCGTGGAGAATTCCTGGATTTGCAGGGCAGGATGTCGTTCGAGCACACGCCGCACGGCCGAGATTAGTGGTGCGGGTCCGAAAAACGGCATTTCATCGGTAATGCGTAAGGGCTGTCCCTGCGTGAAGACATGCGCTGCGGCGGCGCCCAGTGCTGTGCCTTCATCGCCCGACGCATAGGCGATATGGATGCGATCGAACATGCCGCTCGCGCGCAGTTCGCCAATGGCCGAGCAATTTTCCGCGCAGCCGCCGCTCAGCAGCAGATTGCGCAATCCGGTCTGTTCGCGGAAATGGTCGCAGATGTGGAACAGTGCGTCGGTGAACCGGCGCTGGAGTGCCGCGCTGACATCGGCCCTCTGTTCCATGGGGCAATCCGCGCCACGGAATCCGAGGCCTCGTTCGATGGTCTCTGCGCTCTTGCGGAAGAACAGTCCGTCAGCGAAGTCCTCGTTGAGCGCAAGGCACGGGATCTCGATGCCGCCTTCGGAGTGCAGTCGAATTGCGGAGCGGAAGAAGTCGGAATCGCGCTTCGGGTCGCCGAAGCTCGCAAGCCCCATGACCTTGTATTCGTCTTCGTTGAAGGCGTAACCGAGGAACTGGGTGATCAGCGAATAGAAGATGCCAAGTGACTGCGCGATCGGGTAGCGCGCAATGCGGCTGACGGTACCGTTGTCATAGCGAAAGACCGACGTTGCGGTGACCTCGCCCGCTGCGTCCATCACTATTCCAAGGCAGCGGTTCATGCCACTGCTCGCGAGTGCGGCGTGGAAGTGCGCGTCGTGGTGGTCCACGTGGCGGACCGTCGCAGTGCCAAGATCGCCGAAGCCTTCATGCAACATGCGGCGCAGCGCATCTGGCGACAGGCATTCCCGCCAATATTGCCGCGCGGCGTCCGAGGTGGCGTAGATCGGCTTGTAACGGCCGAAGTTGAAGTTGAAGCAGATGTCGTTGACGTCGCTCAGCCTGACGCCGGCGGCATCGAGGCAAAATTGAATTGCCTGATAGGGAAACGCCGGGCTCTTCTTGATGCGGTCGAACCGTTCCTGCGATGCCGCTGCTACGACCTTGCCATCGGATAGCAGCGCTGCGGCCGCGTCCATGCCTTGGACGATGCGGTTTTCGCCAGACATGTATTCGGGAAACTGGCGCTCCAGGAAGCCGCTGACATTCGCCAGGCCGGCAATTCCAAGGGTGAGCATGGCACGTTAATCCTTGCCGCCGAACAACCCGGAGCGTTGGGTGATTCGGTTGTACCATGCACGTGGGGCGCGGGATTATAACGAGAATGCGAGCGTTACAATTGGCCAATCAATAGTCATTGATGCTGAGCGGTGAAATGCGATGGCTAAGAATCTGGTAACGCGAAACGGGGTCAAATCAATTGGCGCCGGGCGTCCGGCGATAAGATCAGCGATGATCCTGCCGGTATAAGGACCGCCTGTCATGCCGACATGACCGTGACCAAAAGCGTAGAACACGTCACGCGAGCGTGACGACGGGCCGATCACTGGCAGCGAATCCGGTAGACTCGGACGATGACCCATCCAGACCGCGTAACGATCTTCTGGGTAAGCTTGCGCGAGTGCTGGATACAGTTTTGACGCTTGCTGCAGCAGGATGCGCGCGCGTCGCCAGTCAGGTTCGGCGTTCAAGCCGGCCAGTTCGACGGTGCCGGCGAAGCGCAGACCATTCGCCATCGGGGTCGCGACGAATTTGCCCTCGGAATCCGTGGTGGGAACACGGGGCATGATCTCCGGCGAATGCAGCATCGCGTGATAGCCGCGCTCGGTCTCCAGCGGCACGGCATCGCCAAGTTGTGCGGCCAGCGATCGGGAATGCGCGCCCGTGGCGATGACCGCGGCGTCGGCGGCGACATCGCCCTCCGGCGTTTGCACCGCGACGAGGTTGCCTCCATTCAGCGTGAAACCGGTGGCGCGCCGGCGGAGGAAAATACCGCCATCCCGCTGCACAGCCTCGGCCATCGCGGTGACCAGACCGCCGGGATCGAGGCAATGGCCATTGTTTGGGACCAGCTTGCCGCGGGTGAAATCTCTCGAAAGGTTGGGATCGAACTGGCGCAGTTCGTCGGCGTCCAATTCTTCCCACTGAATGCCGTTCCGCTTGCGGATGGCCCAGGCGTTGGCGTCCGCATCCCATGACGCTTGCGAGCGATACGCGATCAGGATGCCGTTGCGCGCGACCAGATCTTCGACGCCGGCATTGCGGGCCAGCGGCAGCAGTGCTTCCAGGCACGGTCCCAGTATCGTTTTCAGTGCTCGGGCTTGCGCCTCGATGCGGTCGGATGTGCCGGAGCGAACCAGTCGGATCAGCCAGGGCGCCAGCGCGGGCAGATAGCTCCAGCGAATGCGCAGCGGTCCGAGTGGATCGAACAGGTATTTCGGGATGTTCTTCCAGGTATCCGGCGTCGCGACAGGCACAATGGACGAAGGGTTGAAGCAGCCGGCGTTGCCGAACGAGGCGCCCTGGCCAGGCGGCTGTGGATCGATCACCACGACGTCGTGGCCGTCACGCTGCAGGTAGCTCGCGGTTGCCATGCCGACCATGCCGGCGCCGATCACCGCGACCTTTTTCTTGTCCGCCATGGCTACTATTGTTGCGGCTTACCGACGTTGCAGCAAGGTAGCGCCATGATCCCGCCGAAGGACCAGATCACCATCTGTTTCGCGCATGCAGCGTATCAGATGAAGGCGTGCTTCGACGCTCTGAACACCGGCATCACCAGCTTCGAGCTGCGCGATCGCGCGGAACTGGATCGGCGCATTGGCGAAGCCGATGTGCTGGTGGTTTCCGGCATGTGGCACAACGGGTTGATCGAGCTGGGCAGCAGGCTGCGGTTCATCCAGTCGATCGGCTCGGGCACGGATCAGTTCGACAAGGTGGCCTTGACGGCGAAGGGTGTCAGGCTGGCGAGCGCGGCCGGGGTGAATGCGCGCGCCGTGGCGGAGCACGCGATGGCGCTTGATGCTGGCGATGTCGCGGCGGCTGCCGGAGGCGCGCGACAACCAGGCGCGGCGGGTCTGGCGCGGCATGATCGGCGATCTGACGCTGCGTGAGGATGAGTTGTCGGGGAAGACGGTGCTGATCATCGGGCTGGGGCGTATCGGCGGACGGCTGGCGCAGCTTGCCAAGGCGTTCGACATGCGGGTGATCGGGTTCCGGCGCCATCTGGATGCGGGCGCTGGCGCGGCGGATGCGGTGCATCCGCTGACCGAGCTGCCGGCTTTTATGCCGCGTGCGGACTTCGTGGCGCTGACCTGTCCGCTGGTGCCCGAGACGCGGGGGCTGATCGATGCGAAGGCGCTGGGACTGATGCGGCGATCCGCGTTCCTGGTGAATGCGGCGCGCGGTGGATGCGTCGTGGAGCAGGCACTGGTGGAGGCGTTGCAGGAGGGACGGATCGCAGGCGCGGCGCTGGATGTGACGGAACCGGAGCCACCTGCGGAAAGCTCCCTGCTGTGGGGTATGCCGAACGTGTTCATCACGCCGCATACGGGTGGCGAGACGCGCAAGTACGAAGCCAACGTCAACGAGATCCTGGTCGAAAACCTGGAACACATGTGGCGGGGTGAAGCCGAGCTGCGCAACCAGATCGTATAATAATACGAGCGGCCCAATGTGCGGACCGTTCCCTTATCGTCATGGCCGGCCCATGCCCTCGGGCTTGACCCGAGGGTTGAGCTTGCCATCAGCCGCCAACGGCACGGTTTCCAGTCATGTCGAAAATGCTCTGGCGCCTATGGGGCGTGTCCCGGCCACCCGTCCCGGCACCGCGCGTTCCAGCACCTGAGCAAGCCGCTGGCTGCCGGCCACATCGAGCTCGAACTCCAAGTGCAGCGTGTCCTCGTCGCACGCGTGAACCGCGAATGCCAGCGGCATGCCGATATTGTCAGCGTCCAGGCACCCTCGCGTCCCAACGGATAGCTCCGGGCCATTCCTGACTGCTGCGCCGCCTTCGGACAGATCGGCAATTTGTGCCTGGTACGCAGCGTTCGCACCAATGGTCAGCCGGCATGGCCAATTGATCGTTCGGCGCACTGACGCCCGCCGATCGACCTCGGTCGTCGTCGTCCGTACGACGCGGATCAAGGAATGGCGTAAGTCGTCGATGACCTTGTTCAGTTCCGTGGTGTCCTGATGCACTTGCGTCGCATGCTGGTCGGTCTGCGCGCCCTCACTCGACACCTCGTCGATCCGCTTGGTCATCTCGTCGGCTGCCGCGGCGGTTTCCGCAACTGTGCGGGCGATTTCCGCGGTTGCCGTCCCTTGCTGCTCCACCGCGACCGCAATCGCGCCGGCGATGCTGTCGATCTCGGCGATGGTCTGTTCGATGCGGCCGACCGCGGAGACAGATGCGCTGGTGGCGGCGCGAATCTCGCCAATGTGGTGGCTGATCTGCCCGGTCGACCGTGCGGTCTGGTTGGCGAGCTGCTTCACCTCGCTCGCGACAACGGCAAATCCCTTGCCGGCTTCACCGGCGCGCGCCGCCTCGATCGTGGCATTCAACGCCAACAGGTTGGTCCTGGCCGCAATGTCACTGATCATGTCGGCGACGCTGCCGATTTGCGCGACCTGGTCATTCAGCGTTTCCATGGTCGCGCGTGTTTCCTTGCCGGCGGTTACGGCGCGGCCCACAACGGATGTTGATTGGCCGGCCTGGGCGCCGATATCGCGGATCGAGTTGGCGAGCTCATCGGTCGCGTGCGCTACGGTCTGCGTATTGGCCAAGGCCCTGGCCGCCGCGCCGGACGCGGCCTTCGCGGCGGCACCGGTGCGGCCGGCGGAGGCGTGCATCGCCTCGGCGGCCGTCACGACCGTGCCGAGATGGGCGTGCGCTATCTCCAGCGCCGCGGTCAATTCCGTCTCGACGTTCTGCGCCATGCCGGTCAGGGCTGCCTGCTTTTCATGCGTTGCGTGCTCGCGGTCCGCCTCGCGATCGGCAGCCATCCGCTCCGCCTGCACCATGCTGTCGCGAAACACCACCAGGGCCGTGGCCATCGCACCGATCTCGTCATGCCGCTCCTGGCCGGCGATTGCGGTGCCCATTTCGCCTCCCACCAGGCGGCGCATCGTTTCGGTGATGCCGCGGATCGGTCGCGTGATGCGCCGCTGTACGACCAGGAAGCCACCACCGCCCAGCACCACGCCGAACAGCAGAAGCGCAGACTGTGTCCACAGCCGCCACGTTGCGTCAGCAGCACGCCGTTCGGCATAGGCTTGCGTTTCTGCGACTGCCGCGTTTGGTACCTGGATCAGGCTGTCGAGCCCCTGGGTCGAGACGCGCAGCCAGTCACCGAGCGAGATCGGCGACGGCTGGCCCGCCAACAATGCTGCTTGCAGCGTGTTCTGCTGCTTTGCGACCTGGTCGAAGTAGATGGCAGTTGCTCCTTGCACGGCGAGCGCCACACGCGGCGGCGCCCC
Source organism: uncultured Alphaproteobacteria bacterium (assembly GCA_963733475.1). Taxonomy (GTDB): domain Bacteria; phylum Pseudomonadota; class Alphaproteobacteria; order Acetobacterales; family Acetobacteraceae; genus JAMXLO01. The sequence goes on from CAVTEC010000060.1 coordinate 98,578, forward strand.
TGGGCGTCCCATCAACTCGCGCAGTGAGCCCCATCCGGCTTCGATCTTGCCGCGAAATGCCGCCGCCTGGATGACATCGTCGTTCGACAGGCGATTCGCATTGATGCCGGCGGCGTAGATGTTCCGCTGCAGGCCGGCGGCGTCGCGGACCAGCCAGCCGAGCTGCTTGACTGCCATCAGTTCGGCTATCGCGGCGTCGACCAGCCGAATGCGCTCGGTCAACGCGGAGGAGAGCTGGTCGAGGCGATTGACCGTGTCGCTGCTTGCCGCGGTCCAGGCTGCGAGCAATGTCGCCGGCCGTTGGTCGCGCGGCTGTCCCATTGCTGCATCCGCGTCGCGGCGGACGGCCACCAGGCGGTCGACGCTCGACTTGAACGCGCTGAGCAGCGGGTCGCCTGTGGCACACCGCAGGGCGACGCAGTCGCGCAACACGGCCTCCAGTGCCGGTGTGGCGTCGCGGCGCATCGCAGCGAGGCTGGCCAGCAATGCCGCGTCGGCCGGTGCCGGCGAGCCCAGCGACGCCTGCACCGTGCCACGCTCTGGGCGGAGGTATTGCAGGGCCGCGAATACGTTCTGCCCGGCGCGCGCCACGTCAACGACCCGCGCGGCCTCCTGCTGTTGCCGGATCGCGGACCATGTCGGCACCATGCCGACGGCGATCAGCACCGCGAGCATGGCCCCCAGCAACAAGCGCAGCAGGGCACCAACCGTCGTCAGACGCAGTACGGCCGCCATCCGCTGGTTCCTTCGGTTGCTCACGGCCAGTCAACCAGACCTGGATTAATGACCGCTTACCCTTGCCCTCGGTCCGGCGCGGGGTCATTTTCTGGCGGTGATCAGGCAACCGGAACCCAAGGCCGATGTGCTGGCGCGGCGCGACGAGATCGTGGCCGGCCTGCGCGAGATGCTACCGGCCGATGCAGTGATCGCCGAACCGTTGCTGCTGCGCCCGTACGAGACGGACGGGCTGTCGGCCTATCGACAGCCGCCGCTCGCGGTGGCGCTGCCGGAGACGACCGAACAGGTCGCTGCGGTGATGCAGCATTGCCATGCGAACGGTGTGCGCGTGGTGCCGCGCGGGGCGGGCACGTCGTTGTCGGGTGGGGCATTGCCGATGGCGGATGCGGTGGTCGTCGGATTGATGAAGATGAACCGCATCCTCGATATCAACTACGCCGATCGGTGCGCGACGGTGCAGGCGGGGGTGACAAATATCGGCATCACCAATGCGGTGCAGGGGAACGGGTTCTTCTACGCGCCTGATCCTTCCAGCCAGCTTGCATGCATGATCGGCGGCAACGTCAACATGAACTCGGGTGGCGCGCACTGTCTCAAATATGGCGTCACCGCCAACAACCTGCTGGGGCTGAAAATCGTCACGGTGGAAGGCGATGTGCTGGACATTGGTGGAGCGCATTTGGATGCGGCTGGTTATGACTGGCTGGGATTGCTGACTGGTAGCGAGGGGCAGTTGGCGGTGATCACCGAGGTCACCGTGCGCATTCTGCGCTCGCCTGAAGGCGCACGGGCGATGCTGGCCGCATTCCGATCGAATGAAGTGGCCGGGGCGTGTGTGGATTCCATCATCTCGTCCGGCATCATTCCCGTGGCGCTGGAGTTCATGGATCGTCCGGCGATCCATGCGTGTGAGGCGTTCGCGCATGCCGGGTATCCGCTGGATGCCGAAGCGATGCTGATCATCGAGGTCGAGGGAAGCCCAGCAGAACAGGACGATCTGCTTGGGCGCATTCGGGAGATTTGCCGGAAGCATGATCCGATCAGCCTGAAAGTGTCGCAGTCGGCGGAAGAGTCATTGGCGATCTGGAAGGGCCGGAAGGGCGCATTCGGTGCCATCGGGCGGATCAGCCCGGATTATCTCTGCATGGACGGGACGATCCCGACCTCGCGTCTGCCGGAGGTCCTGGGGCGCATTGGCGAGATGTCGGATGCCTATGGACTGAAGGTCGCCAATATTTTCCATGCCGGCGACGGCAATCTGCATCCGCTGATCATGTTCGATGCGAACGATCCGGAGAGTTTCCACAAGGCGGAACAGTTTGGTGCCGATATCTTGAAGCTGTGTGTGGAAGTCGGCGGATGCCTGACTGGCGAGCATGGCGTCGGCGTGGAGAAGCGCGAGCTGATGCCGGTGCAGTTCACCGCGCAGGAGCTGGAGCAGCAGCGGCGGATCAAGGCAGCATTCGATCCTGGCTGGCTGCTGAATGCCAACAAGGTGTTTCCGCTGGCGAGCGTAAACGCAACGCCATCCTAATCGCCTGCCATGAGCATGACTGATGCGCCCGCCGACGAGGCCGGGCTTGCGGCCGCAGTAGCTGAAGCTGCTGCGAAAGCTGAACCGCTTTCGGTTGCTGGCGCCGGGACCAAGGCGCTGATGCTTCGTCCGGTGCAGGCGGCGCGTTCGCTGACGACGCGCAATCTAGCTGGTATCACGCTCTATTCGCCGAATGAGCTGATTATTTCGGCGCGCGCCGGCACGCCATTGGCTGAGATCGAGGTGGCGCTTGCTGAAAGGGGACAGCACATTATTGCCGAACCGCTTGATATTCGCGCGCTGTTTGGTTCGCAGGAGGAGCAGACGATTGGCGGCGCGGTCGCGACCAATCTGTCGGGACCCAGGCGCGTGGCGTGGGGCGCTATGCGCGATCATCTGCTGGGTATCCGCGCAGTCACGGGGCGCGGCGAGGTGATCCGCTCCGGCGGCCGCGTGCTTAAGAACGTGACAGGCCTTGATCTGTGCAAGCTGCTGGCGGGCAGCCATGGCACGCTTGGTGTGATCACCGAGATCACGTTGAAGGTGCTGCCGACCCCAGAAGCTGTCGGGACGCTCGTTCTATCGGGCCTTGATGCCGCAGCAGGAGTTGTAGCCCTGTCTGCCGGGCTTGGATCGCCATACGGCGTATCGGCCGCCGCCTGGTTGCCGAAGGAGGCTGCCGCACGCATTCCCGCCCTGGCGCCGTTTGCTCGATCTGTCGCACTGATGCGCATCGAGGATTTCGGTCCCTCGGTCAGCTATCGCACGGCCAAGTTGCGGGATGATCTTGGACATGCGGATGCCGAAATCCTTGAGGATGCAGCGTCGCGCTCAGTGTGGCGGGCGATGCGCGAACTGGCGCCGCTACTAGCTGAACCGAATGACGCGGTGTGGCGGGTCTCGGTGAGGCCCTCCGCCGGTCCTGCTGTGCTGCGAACTCTCGAAAGCGAAAGCGGCGTCCGCGGGTATCTCGACTGGGGCGGCGGTTTGCTCTGGCTTGCGGGTCCGGCGACCGCGGATGTGCATGGCGCGGTGAGCGTTGCCGCAAAGGCCGCCGGCGGCACGTGGACGCTGATGCGGGGACCGGAACCGCTGCGGGTCGCGGTCGACGTGGTGCCACCGGAGCCGGAGGCGCTGGCGCACATCACGCGACGCGTGAAGCAGGCGCTCGATCCGCACTCGATCCTGAACCCTGGCCGCATCTACGCGGGACTGTAGCTACACATGCAAATACCCAGCGTCGCGATCATCCCATTCTGCATTGTCAGCTTCGTGCTGCAGGCCTGGCAATACTACAGGATCAATCCGGACCGTCGCATCTTCAATACGCGGTTCGGTATGATGTTCCTGGCGGTTTTCGTGATGTTTGCCGATGTGTTCTTCGGCGTGTGGTCGTTGATCTATTTCGCCCTGGCGGTGGTTTCGCTGGCTCTGTCGATCTATATGATCCGATTGATGCCGCCGCCCAGGCACTGAGCCATGCAGACGAACTTCACACCGGAACAACTGCGCGATCCTGATGTCGCTGCGTCCAATCAGGTGCTGCGAACCTGCGTGCATTGTGGCCTGTGCACGGCGACCTGCCCGACGTTCCTGCTGCTGGGTGACGAGCTGGATAGTCCGCGGGGGCGCATTTACCTGATCAAGGATATGCTGGAGAACAGCCGGCCCGCGACCCAGGATGTGGTGCGGCATCTTGATCGTTGTCTGTCCTGCCTGGCTTGCATGACCACCTGTCCATCCGGTGTGAACTACATGCATCTGGTGGATCATGCGCGGAGCTATATCGAGCAGACCTACCAGCGGCCGTGGCATGAACGCATGCTGCGAATGGTGCTGGCGAATGTGCTGCCGCGGCCGGGGCTGTTCCGGATTGCGTTGCTTGCTGCGCGGATTGCCCGGCCATTCGCGCGGCTGATCCCGGAACGGCGTATGCGCGCCATGCTTGATCTGGTGCCCGCGAGCGTGCCGGCGCCGAGCGCGCTTGGCGGACCGCGCGTGCATGCCGCACAGGGCGAGCGGCGCGCGCGCGTGGCGCTGCTGGATGGTTGCGCGCAGCAGGTTCTGGCGCCGGAAATCAACGAGGCTACGATCCGCTTGCTGACACGGCTTGGGGTGGAGGTGGTGGTGCCGGAGGGTGCTGGTTGCTGCGGTTCGCTCACGCACCATATGGGACGGCATGCGGATGCGATGGCCAGCGCGCGGGCGAACATCGCGGCGTGGAGCCGGGAAATCGAAGGCGAAGGGCTGGACGCCATCGTCGTCAATGCATCCGGCTGTGGCACGACGGTAAAGGATTACGGCTTCATGTTCCGGACCGAGCCGGAGCGCGAGCAGGCCGAGGCCGTGGCCTCGCGGGCCTGCGACATCAGCGAGATCCTGGTGCGTATTGGCTATGAACCTGTGCGCGAGAAGCCGGAGCTGACAGTTGCGTATCATTCGGCGTGCAGCCTGCAGCATGGTCAGCGTGTTACGGCTGAACCCAAGGCGCTGCTGCAACGCGCCGGCTTCTCGGTGGTTGAGCCGACGGAGCCGCATATCTGCTGTGGCTCAGCCGGCACCTACAACATGCTGCAGCCGGAGATCGCGGCGCGGCTGCGCGAACGCAAGCTGGACCATCTGCGCGCAACCGGTGCCGATGTGATCGCGGCGGGCAATATCGGCTGCATGACGCAGCTTGCGCGCGGGGGCATACCGATTGTGCACACGGTGGAATTGCTGGATTGGATGGCAGGCGGGCCGCTTCCGGGTGCACTCGCGCAATTGCGCAAGCGGGATGCCGCGTGATGCTTGCCTTAACGCCCCTCGCTGCGCGAGCATGGGGCATGCGAAATGTCTTTCTTGCCGTGATGTTGCTGGGAGCGCTGCCTGCGCTGGCTCAGACCGCCAATGGACCAGTCGCTGAGAAGCGTGCCGCGGTCGATCGGTTGTTGGGGGCATTGCAGGCTGCACCGAGCGAGGAAGTGGCCGCGCCGTTGGAACAGCAGATCCGCGAACTTTGGATCACTCAAGGGACGCCGGCGGTCACGCTGCTGATGAGCCGCGGCCTGCGTGAGATGAAGGCGGATGCGACCAATGACGCGGTCGAGGATTTCTCCGACGCGATTGCGCTCGATCCCAACCTGGCGGAGGCGTACCACGAGCGGGCGATCGCCCGCTTCACGGCCGGGGATACTCAGGGCGCCATCGCCGACATTCAGGCAGCGGTGCAACGCGAGCCGCGCAGTTTTGTTGCATTCCAGACGCTGAGCGCTATTGCCGAGGCGCAGAAGAACTGGAAGGGCGCGTATGAGGCCTGGCAGAAGGTGATGGCGCTCGATCCGAAGACGCCGGGCGGTGAGCAGCGGCTGAAGGACCTGAAACGGCACGCGCTGGGCGAAGAGACGTAGATTGGTGTCGGGCTGATCGGCAAAAGAGCAACTGTCATTGCGAGCGAAGCGAAGCAATCCCGTCGATATTGCTTCGCTTCGCTCGCAATGACAGTTGGCCCGACCACACTTGTGCCGCTACGGGTGGCCGGGACGCGCCTGGCCATGACGATAGAGCGACGTAAGCTTTGGTGTTACCGATCGGTCAGGCGTAGTTCGATGCGGCGGTTCTTGGCGTAGGCTTCGGGCGTGTCGGCGGGATCGAGCGGCTGGTAATCGGCGAAGCCTGTTGCGGCCAGATGGTCTGGCGGGACGCCATCGGCGATCAGCAGCTTCACGACGGTGATGGCGCGCGCCGCGGAGAGTTCCCAGTTGGAAGCAAACTGACCGCCCGACTTGATTGGTTGCCGATCAGTATGGCCGTCAACGCGAAGGATCCAACTAATATCTGGCGGAATTTCCACGGCGATGTTCTTGATGGTGACTGCGAGGGCAGTGATCTCGTTCTGGCCTGCTTGGGTCAAGTCCGCGCTCCCCAGTGGGAACAGCACTTCGCTCTGTATGACGAAGCGGTCTCCGACGATCTGGACGCCGGGACGGTTGGCCAGCACGGCGCGCAGCTTGCCGAAGAATTCGCTGCGATAGCCCTTCAGCTCTTCGACTCTCTGCGCGAGCGCCGCGTTCAGCTTCTGGCCGAGATCGGCGATCTGAGTATCTTTCGTCTCGCCTTGTGTCTTGGCGATATCGAGCGCCTGGGCAACTGAAGTAAGTTGTGCCTTCAATTGATCGACCTGCTGGTTGAGCAGGGCGATCTGGGCTGTTGCCGAGTTACCCAGAGTCTTTTCCTTGGCAAGCTCGACTTCGACCGCTGCGCGCCGCTGTGCCTCGGTCGTGGCGCGTACCGCTGCGTCCTGCGTCTGCTTCTCCAGATCGTCGCGCAAGGCAGTAAGCGCACGGTTTTCCTCCGCCAGCTTCGCCAGATCGGAGAGCCTGGTGGCGATCGTATCCTTGTCCACCTGCACCGTCTTGTCGAGGTCGGCGGCCTGCTTCTTCATGTCGGCAAGTTGCGTCGCAAGCTGCGCAACTTCCTGGCGAGCGGCGTCAGTCTGTTCGGTCGATGTGGTGACCTGGTTCTGCAATTGCTGGACACGCGCCGCGCTTGACTGCGCCTGAAGGCCGGCATCGGCGAGCTGTTGTGCCAGTTTGTCGCGTTCTGCCCGCAATGTATCGCGATCAGCCCCGGCATGCTCGGCCTGTGTTTTCAGCGCGTCTAGCTGTTGCGTCAGAGTGGCGCGCACGGAGTTGGATGCCACGAGCTGCTGATTGAGTTGGCTGAGGGACTGCTGCATGTCGGTGCTGTGGGTGCGCTCCAGCGAGAGCATGTCGCTGACTTCCGCGAGCTGGCGGTTGACGCGATCAAGCTGCTTGTCGCGTCCGGACAGCGCGACGGAGAGGAACGCCTGAGCCAGTACCAAGACGAGCAGCACGAAAATGATGACCATCAGCAGCGTGGAGAGTGCATCCACGTAGCCAGGCCATGCCGAAAGTCCGTTGTCGCCGCGGCGGCGTACCGTCAGTGCCATCGGGGCCGCTACCTTTGGTCGACGGCCAATGCCGCGACCGTGCGGGTCAAGATCCGCAGTTCATTACGCAGTTCGGCCGTGCTTTGTGCGCGGCCTTGTTCAGAGTCTGTCAGCAGCCGTTGTAGATACAGCTCGATATTGCGCAGATGTCCGCGCGCGACATCATCGAGGCCCTGCGAATGGCGCTGATCTGTCAGGCGTTGCAAGGCGGGGCCGATCGCCGATTGCGCCTCGGCCACGCGCAGCATCAGTTGCTGATTGGTGCGCATGGTTTCAGCCAGCATCGAGATGTGCTCGGTCAGCATGGTCACGGCCTGATTGGTTTGGCCACGCGTGTCCTCGCCGCGTTGCAGGATGTGCTGGAGGTTTTCCATGTTCTCGGCCGTCTGCTCCAGCAGCGCCTGCACATAGACCGGAACCGATGCCTCGCCTTCGGCCAGAATGCCGGACGACAGGCGGGTCAGGCCGGCTAGCCATTCTTCCAGTTCATTGAAGAAGCGATTCTGCGCCTGGCCTGCTGTCAGGTCCAGGAAGCCCAACACCAGGGCGCCGGACAGGCCGAACATGGAAGCGGAGAACGCGGTTCCCATGCCGGCCAGCGGTTTGGCCAGACCCGACTTGAGCTGCTCGAAGAGAGCGTTGAGATCGCCGGAGCCGACGGACATGGAGCCGATCACGTCCGATACCGCCCCGATTGTCTTGAGCAGCCCCCAGAAGGTGCCGAGCAGGCCGAGAAAGATCAGCAAGCCGGTCATATAGCGCGACAGTTCGCGGCTTTCATCGAGACGCGAGGCAATGCCGTCCAACAGGGTCCGCATCGCGGAGGTGGAGAGGGTGAAACGTGCGTGGTCGCCGCGGCCTTGCACATCGCGTGCGGACAGCATGCTGGCCATCGGCGCAAGCAGCTTCGGCGGCGGCAAGGTGGACAAGCGGGGGCGGGCAGTCTGATACGTCTCCAGCCAGGTGACCTCTGGTGAGAGCCGCAGAACCTGGCGCAGGTTCCAGCCAATACCGCACAGCAGAACGAACAGTATGACGCTGTTCAGCCCGGGGTTATTGCTGAAGGCGCCGAGCAGTACGTTGGAGAGCACCGCAGCGACGATGATCACGGCCACCAGGAAGGCCAGCATCCGAAACAGATAGACGACGGGGCGGGTCACGGTTGCGCGCTCTTGTCGCTGCTTGGAGCGTTGCCGCCCAGCACGGCCACTTCGACGCGATCAGGCGTCTTGTCGCCCTCTTGCGCACCGAGCGCGCGGACATAGATGCGGGACGAACTGATGCCGCTCGCCATCAGGGCGCTGCGCACGGCGAGCGCGCGCGCCAGTGAGAGCCGGCGTGCGGTCGATGGGTCTTCTGGGGTTCCGGCCGCGTACGCCACCACATTGAAGCTGGTACCGTCGCCCGTTGGGGCCGTTTTGACCAGGGCCTGGACGGCCGCCGCGCTAGCCGGGCTCAGGTCCGATTGGCCGGCTCCGAAGGTCACCTGCAAACCGCCACCGCTTGAGGACGCCGTGCTGTTCGCAGTGGCTGATAATGGCGGAGGTGGAGGCGGCGCGGCAGTCGCTGCGGGCGCCGGTGGGACCGGAGCGAGCGCGACAGTGGGTGGCGGGGTTGTCGGCAGTGTCGCGGCTGGTTGGGCGGCGGGCGCCGATGCCTGGCTTGGGCTGGGCTGAGTTGGGCTGGGCTGGCTCGGAGCCGGCGCCTGAGGTGGCACCGGGAGTGGTGTGGCCGTGGCCTGCTCGGGAGACGAGTGCGCCGGCTTGGCAGTCGTCAGGCGCCGTGGCACGAGCGGACGCGACGCCGGCTCCGGCGTCCGCGCGTTGCTTCCAGGCAACGCATCGAGCGCATGCAGGTCTACGGTGACCTGCGCCAATGCTGGCGTGCCGGCACCTGCCAGCGCCAGAAACAGAAGCCAGAATCGTCGCATGCACCGCAGCTTAACGGGGAACTGCGGGCGGCAACAGTGAAGGTCTCGGCTAGATTTCATTCACCTACGTGACTGCGGGTGATGCCGTCTGCCACAGCCTGGGTCAGCGCTGCGTGCAAATGCGGATTGGCGGCGACCACTTCTCCGGTATCGCGTGGATCCTTGCCGGTAGGGTCAGTGGCGAAACCGCCTGCTTCGCGCACCAGCAACAGGCCGGCGGCCATGTCCCAACGCTTCAGGCCCAACTCCCAGTAGCCGTCGTATCGCCCGGCGGCGACCCAGGCGAGGTCGAGCGCGGCTGCGCCGAATCGGCGGATGCCGGCGACCTGCGGCATAAGCAGGCCCAATGTACGCGCGAAGGCAAGGCGCCGAGAGGGCGCCACGGCGGCGAACGGGATGCCAGTGGCGAACAGCGCCTCCTTCAGGTCCCGGCGAGCGGAAACACGCAGGCGGCGTTCGTTGACGAAGGCGCCGACGCCTTTTTCCGCCCAGAACATCTCGTCCACGGCTGGTGCGTAGATCAGGCCGGCGGCGAGTTCGGACGTACCGTCGGCGAGGCGTCGTTCCAGGCCGATGCTGATCGCCCAGTGCGGGATGCCGTGCAGGAAGTTCGTGGTGCCGTCGAGGGGATCGACCACCCAGCGCCATGTCCAGTTCTCGGAGCCGGAGGCGCCGGACTCTTCCATCAGGAAGGCATAGCCGGGACGGGCCTTGTTCAATTCCTCGCGCAGCGTCTGCTCGGCGCGTATGTCTGCCTGGGAAACGAAGTCAGACGGGCCTTTGACCGAGACCTGGAGCTGTTCGACCTCGTTGAAATCGCGCAGCAGGCGCTTCGAGGCCTTCTGGGCCGCGTTGGCCATGACCGTCAGATGAGGGGAGAGGCGTAGGGCCATTGGGTTTACCCCCTCCCCCTAACCTTGGTTTGCTTCGCAGCCCAAGCCCGCAAGGGGAGGGGGGATGTGGAGATGTGCACTCTCAGCCCTTGGCGCGCTCCACGTAGCTGCCGTCCTCGGTCTTGACGACGATCTTTTCGCCGGTTTCGATGAAGGGCGGAACCGAGGTCTTCACGCCGTTGGAGAGCTTCGCGGGCTTGTAGGAGGAGGCGGCGGTCTGGCCTTTCACCACCGGGTCGGCTTCCACGACTTCCAGGATGACGGTGGGTGGCAGGTGGATCCCGACGGGCTCGCCTTCCACGAGATCGATTGTGACCTGCATGTTGTCCTGTAGGAAAGGCGCCAGATCGCCCAGCAGTTCCACCGGAATGTGGCTTTCCTCGTAGCTTTCGGGGTCCATCAGGACGAGATTCGAGCCGTCGGTGTAGGAGTAGTTGAACTCCTTGTTGTCGGTCATGAGGCGCTCGACGGTGTCAGCGGTGCGCCAGCGCTCGTTGGTCTTGTTGCCGGACTTGAGGTCGCGCATTTCCACCTGGATGAAGGCGCCGCCCTTGCCGGGGGTGATGATCTGCTGCTTGAGCACCGTCCAGCGACGGCCCTCGTGTTCAATAACCTGTCCGGCGCGGATCAGGTTCGCCTGCTGCTTCATGGCAATGGCCTACCGGTTCAATTTCGGGGTTGCGGGCTTCTAGACCGGCGGCAGGGGGGTGAGCAAGCTGGGCGGTTCGGCGGCGCGTGTGGTGGGATCGCGCCATGAGCGTTGCACTGCATGAGCCGATGACGCTGGCGGAGTTCCTGGACTGGGAGGAACGGCAGGAGCTTCGTTACGAGTTCGATGGGTTCCAGCCGGTCGCCATGACCGGGGGCAACGCGAGGCACGAGCTCATTGGAAACCGTCTTCGGACGCTCCTGACCAACCGGCTCGATGGCAAGCCTTGTCGAAGTTGGGGGCCGACCGCCAAGATCGAGGTGCAAGGCCGCATCCGGTATGCGGATGCCTATGTGAACTGTACGCGGGTAGCGCCGGGCGACACCATTATTCCAGAGGCAGTGGTGGTGTTCGAAGTCCTCAGCCCATCAACGTCGCGCACTGACCGGATCGAAAAGTTGCGAGAATATCAGGCGACGGCGTCCATCCAGCGTTATGTCATCTTCGAGCAGGATGCTATTGCGGCCACTGTCTATGCGCGCCGCGGCCCGGACTGGACCGTGCATGTGCTGACCGGGAATGACAGATTGGACATGCTGGAGTTCGACATCACGCTGGGTTTGGCTGAGGTCTATGCTGATGTCGAGTTTGAGGAGGCGACGGAACGGAGCGAGCCGCTGGCGTCGCGGACGTAGTCGGCTGATTCCAGGTAATCGGGCCCAATCGGCACCTTGCCGTAGCCACCAGGTATGTCGAGCACGTAGGTGGGCCATGCGAGGCCCGTGACGCGACCACGCAAGGACGCCACCAGCCGACGGCCTTCTTCGATCGGCACGTGAAATCGCGCGGTGCCCGGAGCGGGATCGAGCTGGTGCAGGTAATAGGGCTTTACACGTGACGCGAGCATGGCGCGGAACAGGGCTTCGAGCGCCTCCGCGCTGTCACTGACGCCGCGCAACAGCACGGACTGGCCGAGTACCGGGATGGTGTGAGACTGGATGCGGCGAATTGCTGCCTTCGCATCGGGCGTGAACTCGCGCGCATGGTTGGCGTGCAGCACCAGCCACATTGGCTTGTCGCTTTGCAGAGCCTCGGCTAGTTCGGCGGTGACCCGCATTGGGTCCGCTGTAAGGACGCGCGTATGAACACGCAGTATTTCGATGTGCGGGATTGCGGATAGCGACTGAACGATCGACGCAAGCCGGCGCGGCGATAGCATCAGCGGATCACCGCCGGTCAGGATCACCTCGCGGATCTTGGGTCGCGCGGCGAACCAATCGTAGGCCGCCTGCAATTCCGCCTCGGTCAGCACGCCGCCATCTGGGCCAACATGCTCGCGACGGAAGCAGAAGCGGCAGTAAACGGGGCAGATCAGCAGAGGCTTCAGCAGCGCACGGTCTGGGTAGCGATGGACCACGCCCTTGATCGGCGACAGGACATCATCGCCAATCGGATCTGCGCGTTCGTGCGGCGCAACCACCAGTTCTGCTGGATCGGGCACGAACTGCAGGCCGATCGGGTCACCTGGGTATTCGATCAGCGCCTGTATCGCGGGCGTGATGGCGATGGCATAGCGGCGCGAGACCTCCGCGCAGGCGTCCGCTGCTGCGGCGTCGATGAGGCCAGACCTCACGAGGTCGGCGGCGCTGCGTAGCGTTTGTGGCGTTGCGTCCATCGGCGCTGGTTAGCGCGATTTGCCAACGCGGCAAACCTCACCAGTGCCATGCTGTTCCTGTTGCGTGTTAGCCCCGAGGTGATGAAGAGTCACCTCGGGGCGTGAAGCGGCGTCAGTAGTGGCCCCAATAGCCTGGGGAGCCGAACAGCAGGAACAGGACCAGCAGCAGCAGGACCAGGCCAAATCCGCCGCCATAGTGATAGCCGCCGTAATAGCCGGACCGGTAACCGTAGAATCCGCCGCCGCCGAACAGCAGGACGATGACCAGGATCAATAGCAAGAGGCCCATGATGCAGTGCCTTTCCCCTGTGGTGCTGATGAGTTTGGGGTGTGGCAAGGTCGCGCGGTGGCGCAATCATGGCGATGCCGCGGCGCGGGCCGTTCTGACGTAAGATTGATGCCATGCCGCAGCCTGCCTGGCATCCAGAAAGCTTGGCCGCTCGATTGCCGGTGACGTGTCGCCGTGGGTCTGCTGACCGCACCTCTCGCGAAAAAGTCAGTCAGACGGTCGAAGTCGACATCGCGCTGCCTAGACGGAATACGCCAAGCGATCCAACCAAGCTGAATTCAGCGTCCGCGATCAAAATCTGTGGACCATGCAAGTTGTTGAGCAGCGTGTCCGATGCGTAAGCCGCGTCCTTGTCCGTTCGCAAGTCGCTCCGTCCCAGCGCAGCCAGGACCACGTCGGCGATTGCCGCGTAGCCCGGCACCGTTGGATGCATATTGTCGAGGCCAGCGAAGCCGCCATGATAACCGAACGGCAGCGGCTCGATCGGCTTGTTGCTCAGCGTCTTGGCGTGAGCAGGGACGGGCAGGCCTCGTCCCATGTAGTGTTTACCGTCGAAAGGCGAGCATGCCGCGTAAATGTCGGCGAACACGACGCGGTTGCCGAGGGCCTGTTTCAGGACATTCTGTGCCTCGGCATTGACCTGCGCGATCAGATCGTCGAAGTCCTTCAGCTTCTGGCCAGAGATTTTCTGCTGGGTATCAGCGATGCGAGGGCCATAAGCATAGTAATAGGCATCGCCCGGATAGTCATTTTCGTGTTCCGCGCTGGGCATCAGGTTGGGAATGAAGCGCGGACGGATCAGGCTGTTGAATACAATGCGCTCAACCCGGGCCGGCAGCGATTTTAACTGGTCGGCCACCGGCTTCAGCATGTCGGGGATCGTGGCCACGCGGTCCAATGTCGAGAGATTGCCGGCGAAGCCTGCCATGAACAATCCCTCATTGCTGCCAATATTGATCAGCAGGGTGCGGGGCTGGCGATCTGCCACCTGCTGCAAGGGGGACTTATCCTTTTGCTCATCACGATGCCGCGGATTGAGCGTGTAGCAGTTGTTTAGCGCATACCAGAGATTGCCAATTGTGCCGGCGAGCTGGGCGGTGGGCTGATTGGGTACAGCGAGCGCAGCGCTCAGGCTACTGACTTGATCGATGTACTTGGAGTATTTATCGTCCAGCAATGAAGCGATCTCGGCGCCGCCGACGGCAATATTGTCGAACGCTTCGTGTTGCGACCATGGCTGATCAAGCGGCCATGCCTTCAAATTTTTCAAGCAATCGGGTTGGATGTGCTGGATCAGGCTGACCAATCCGCCTTGCGCCAGCTCCGCTTCCATGTCGAACAGCAGCGGCTGCTGAAGGTCAGGTACGGTCATGTTTAGGCCAAGCATATTGGCCACCTGCTTCGGAGCGGAGTGCTGTACCATGGCGGGGAGGAAGCTGAGCGATCGAATGCCTTGGTACATCGAGTCACCGATTGCCATGATATCCGGCTGATCCGTGTACAGCGTCACGTTTCCGCTCCGTGCTTATTTGTACAAACGCACCCTAGACTTGTTGCCGTTACGACACAAGCGAAATTTTGGCGACGGCTACTTGAAAGAGGGGCAGCGGCAGAAGCGGTTCTGATGTAGTAGTATCGCCTGCATGCCCCAGCCGTTCTGGCATCCAGACAGCCTCGCCGCGCGTCGGCCGTTTCTGCGCCGCCGCGGACTTGTGACTGCGGCGACACGGGCGTTTTTCACGGAACGTGGATACACCGAGGTTGAGACGCCTTACGCCGTTCGGGTGCCGGGCGAGGAGGTGCATGTGCGCGCCTTCCGTACGGTGCTGGAGTATTCGGACGGGACACGTGAGCCGCTTTGGCTGCACACCAGTCCCGAATTCGCGATGAAGAAGCTGCTCGTTGGCGGCGCTGGGCCGATTTTCCAGTTGGCCCGGGTTTGGCGGAACGGCGAGGGCAGCGATTTGCACGCGCCGGAGTTCACCATGCTGGAGTGGTATCGGCCTGGCGCCAGCATGGACTCGCTGATCGACGAGACCAGGGAGTATCTCCGAGCCGTACTGCCTCCGGTCGTAAGTTGCCGCGGCGTGGCGACCGACCTGTCGCGCGTGGAGCGTCTGACCGTGTCGGAAGCATTTGCGCGCTATGTTGGCGCCGATGTGCTGGCGACGGCGGAAGACGGTTCGGCGCTGGCCGCCGCAGCCAAGGTACGCCTGCGTGATGGCGAGACGTGGGAGGACCTGTTCTTCCGGCTGCTGCTGGAAAGGGTTGAGCCACAACTTGGGCGCGCACATCCGACCTTCCTGACACACTGGCCAGCGGCACAGGCGGCTCTGGCGCGGCGTGATCCCACTGACCCGCGTGTCGCTGAACGGTTCGAGCTCTTTGTCTGTGGCATTGAGCTGGCAAACGCGTTTGTCGAGTTGACCGATCCAGCCGAGCAGCGCGCACGCTTCGAAGCTGATCGCGCGCGGCGGCACGCGATTTCCGGGCCGGACTGGCCGCTTGACAAGGATTTTCTCGACGCGCTTGCCTTTGGCATGCCGCAATCGGCCGGAATTGCGCTCGGGTTCGATCGGCTGGCGATGATCGCCTCGGGTGCCAGCCGGATCGATC
This sequence comes from uncultured Alphaproteobacteria bacterium, assembly GCA_963733475.1. Classification (GTDB taxonomy): domain Bacteria; phylum Pseudomonadota; class Alphaproteobacteria; order Acetobacterales; family Acetobacteraceae; genus JAMXLO01. Next base: position 113,853 of record CAVTEC010000060.1, read on the forward strand.
AGGTATTGTGGCTGCCGTAAGCGATCTAAGTAGGTAGGTCGTTGGTCTGGAGTGCGCCTGATGCGCCGCGTCGTTTTGCTGCTGATTGCCGGATTGCTGGCGGGCTGTGTCGACCAGCTTGCCAAGCGCGAGGCGTATCTGAGCCAGTTCATTGGCCAACCTGAGTTCGCGGTGGTGCAGGCGATGGGTGTCCCAACGCGCAGCATCGAGGCCGGGGGCGTAAGGTATCTCGCCTACAGCGAGCATCGGGTTGATATCGTGCCAGGCGCGCCGACCTACGGGCCATGGTTCCAGGGTTGGTATGGCGGCGGCTTTCCGCCTCAGGTCGTGGAATGGAACTGCGAGACCACTTTCGCGGTTACCGATGGCAAGGTGACCAACTACACCTTGCGCGGCAACGCCTGCGGCTGACCTGTGACTGCGTTTAAACTACTGGTGCTGAATTTGTAGCAGCGCCGGCAACGCAAGCTGCGCGATCAGGTGTACGCGTGGCAGGTGGCTTTCGTTGTAGAAGCCGGCGCGGTGGCACAGGTTGAGCGTTCCCATCGTCTGGCCGCGCCAGCGCACCGGCATGTTCAGGATGCTGTCGCAGCCGAGCGAATGGATCAGTTCGTGGTCGAAGAAGTTGGCGGCGATGTCCTCGCGGGTGCGGCCGATATAGGGATTGCCGCTGTGGATGACGCGCTGCATCCAGGGTGAATTGGTCATCGGCTTGCGGCCGCCGATCGGATAGGCCTCGGGCTTGTTGGTGTAGAAGCGCTCGGATTGGCGAAGTGCTGGATGGTGCACCAGGACGGTGAACAGGATGTGTCCCGGGTCGTGCGCTAGCGCAGCGTCGATCGCGCGGAAGGTTGCGTCGGGTTGGTCGGTGTCTGCGTGGGCGGCGAGGATGGCTTCGATCATGGTGCGAGGGCCTTCGCGTAGGCTTTCACCGCGGCGGCGAACCCCATGACCAAAGCGTCGGCGGTCAGTTCGTGGCCGATCGAGGCTTCTGCGAGGAATGGAATTCGCGCCATTAGCGGCGGCAGATTGTGCAGGTTCAGGTCGTGGCCGGCGTTCACCACGAGGCCACGATGTGCTGCTTGCTTCGCTGTAGTCGCGCAGGCGTCCAGCAGGGCGGCGTGGTTGCCGGAACGGAATTCGGCAGCGTAGGAGCCGGTGTAGATTTCCACGCCATCCGCGCCTGCTGGCTTGATGCGATCGAGCACTCCGGGACTCGGATCGATGAACAGGATGACGCGGGCGCCCATAGTTTTGAGGCGTTCGATGAACGGCTGCACCTGCGCCATTTGTGTGGCGTCCAGCTTCCAGCCCTCTTCTGATGTGAACGCGTCAGGCGCGTCGGGTACCAGCGTGCACTGCTCGGGCTTCACCTCGGCGCAGATTTCCAGCAGGCGCGCATCTGGATAGCCCTCGATGTTGAGTTCGATCCGCGGGCGTTGCGTGGCGATCGTCTCGGCGAGCATCGGGACGTCGGAACGGCGGATGTGGCGTTCATCCGGACGCGGATGGACGGTGATGCCGCGGGCGCCGGCCTCGATGGCGAGGCGGGCGAACTGCCGCAGATCAGGCACGCCGGTGCGACGGGAATTGCGCAGCAGCGCGATCTTGTTGAGGTTGACGCTGAGGCGGGCCATCAGGTGTTGACCACGGCTACCAGCTCGATCTCGACCATGAAGTCGGGGCCGGCCAAGCGGGTGACGCCGACGGTCGTGCTGGTCGGTGTTGCCACGCCGAAATAGCGCATGCGGATATCGCCGCACTTCTGGAACTCGTCGAAGTCGGTGACGAAGGTGTTGGTCTTGACTACGTCAGCCCAGGTGGCGCCGGCTGCCTTCAGGCAGCAATCGAGGTTTTGGAACACCTGCTCCATCTGCGCGCGCATGTCGCCCTTGCCGATGCAGTTGCCGTCGATGTCGCGGGCAAGCTGGCCCGCTGTGTATACGAGCTTGCCGGTGCCGCTGACGGTCACGACGTGGGAATAGGACGGCTGTCCGGCGGACATACGGACATTCATGCCCTGCGGTTGGAAGCGTTCGACTGTGAGTGGCATGTTATCCTCCTGTTGGGGTGTCCGCCTGGAGTGGGTCGCAGGTTGCGGACGGTCGCGACAAGGTTGCACGAAGACTTTATATAAGCGACTTGATCTGGAAGGTGACAGGTGGCCGATATGGTCAAGATTTCCTCGGTTGATTTTGGAAAACGCTTCGGTCGCTGCCGGGAGCTTGCTTTGAAGGAGCCGGTAGCGGTGACCCACCACGGCCGGGAAAGCCTGGCGGTGCTGTCGGCCGAGGAGTTCAAGCGGCTCAAGGCGCTGGACAAGCGCCAGGCGCTATATACATGGGAGCTTCCCGAAGAATCTCGCCAAGGCGTTGGAAGAGGCCGAACCACCGGAGTTCACCGCCCAATTCGATCGTGAACTGGAATCCTGACGGGTTGTGACCCTTCCTGATCCGTAGCCAGGTTTGGTCATTCGCTATGGCTACCTCTGGCGATCGGAGAAGGAAGTGGGGCGCGGGGAAAGCATAAAGGATCGCCCTTGCGCTGTGGTTCTTGCAAGACGGCGAGAAGGAGATGCGTTGACGGTACTGGCGGCGCCAATAACGCATACGCCGCCGCGCGATCCTCGGGATGCGGTCGAGCTTCCCGCCCTTGTGAAGTCACGGTTGCGGCTCGACGCGACGCGTTCCTGGATTATTACTACAGAGGTGAACATCTTCACATGGCCTGGCCCTGATATTCGGCCGATAGATCAGGAAAGCGAAGATCAAAGCTTTGCCTATGGCTATCTCCCAAGCCGACTGACCCGGACCATGCTTGAGAGTGTCCGAGATCATATGCGTCAAGGCTTGGCGAAGTTCGTGCAGCGAGACAAATCCGGTCGTACCTGATCATCAATTGGCGCTCGAACCGTTACTGTATCGCTATAATCATCCGCGAGGCCTTTTCGCCGATCATGATCGAGGGTGCATTTGTGTTGCCCGACGTCAGTGTAGGCATGATTGAGGCATCGGCGACACGCAATCCCTGCATACCATGCACCCGAAGCTGATCGTCCACCACCGCCATCGGGTCATGGCCCATCTTGCAGGTGCCGACAGGATGATAGGTGGTCTCGGCGTTCTTCTTCACCCAGTCCAGCAGTTCGTCATCGGATTGGATGTTGATGCCGGGTGCGATTTCATTGGTGGCGATGTCCTTCATCGGCGGGGCGGTCATGATGCGGCGGGTGATGCGCATGGCCTCCAGGGTGACGTCGCGATCAAGCTGCGCGGTCAGGAAGTTGAAGCGTACCGCCGGCGGGACGCGCGGCGACTTGGAGGTGATGTGAATGCTGCCGGTGCTCTCCGAGCGGAGGATGTTCATGATCGCGGTGATGCCGGACTGCTTGGCGAGCTGGAAGTCATTGGTCATGAAGAACGGCACCCAGGAGACCGCGGCATCTGGCGCCTCCAGGCCCGGGCGGGTGCGAAAATACGCTCGTATCGGTGCCGCGGGCAGGCCAAGCAAGCCCTTATGGGTCAGCGCATACATCAAGGCCTGCTTCACCTTGCCGAGGCCACGCATCTTGTCATTGTAGGTCATGCCGAGTGACGGCGGCACCGACCATTTCATGCGCGGCGAATAGTGGTCGCGCAGGTTCTCGCCGACGCCCTTCAGTTCGTGGCGAACCTCGATGCCGAGTGCCTGGAGGCGTTCAGGTTGGCCGATGCCAGACAGTTCCAGAAGCTGTGGCGAATTGATCGAGCCTGTGCTGACAATCACTTCGCGCGTCGCACGTGCTTCGTGGGTCTGGCCGTCGATGCTGTAGCGGACGCCGACACAACGCTTGCCCTCCAGGACCAGGCATTCGGTCAGCGCATTTGCCTGGATCTTCAGGTTCGGACGCGAGCGCGCGGGATCGAGATAGCAGCGGGCCGTACTCATGCGGCGGCCGCCTCGGATGGTTGCCTGGGTCATGCCGATGCCATCCTGCTTCGCGCCGTTGTAGTCTTTCGTGTAGGCAATGCCGACACTGCCGGCGGCCTTGACCAGCGCGTCGTAGAGCGGGCCGGTCTCGTTGCTTTCGGTGACCTTCAGCGGGCCGCCGCGGCCGCGGTAATCGTCGTCCGCGTCCCCCTGGTAGCTTTCCATGTCCTTGAAGATGGGCAGCACCTCGCGATAGCTCCAGCCGCGATTGCCGAGCTGCGCCCATTGGTCATAGTCCTGCGACTGGCCGCGCACGAACACCATGCCGTTGATCGACGAGGAACCGCCGAGCAGCTTCCCACGTGGGATTGGGATGCGGCGGTTGCCCGTGCCTGCATCTGGTTCGGACGAGTACAGCCAGTTCGCGGCGGGGTTGTTGATCAGCTTGGCGAAGCCGACGGGAATGCGGGACCAGGGATGGCTTTCGCGGCCGGCTTCCAGGACGAGGACCTTGTTGTTGGGATTGGCGCTCAGGCGATTGGCCAGGACGGAGCCGGCCGAGCCCGCCCCGACAACGATGTAGTCGAATTTGCTGCTTTCCATGGTTACTTCCCCGGGTGTGTCATTGGGATGCAGCGAAGCAAATCGCACCGGAAGTCTCAAGCGGCGGCGGACCGCAGCACCATATCGGCTGCCTTTTCGCCGATCATGATCGACGGCGCATTGGTATTGCCTGAGGTGAGCGTTGGCATGATTGAGGCGTCAGCGACGCGCAGGCCTTCGATGCCATGCACGCGAAGCTGCGCGTCAACCACTGCCACCGGATCGTTGCCCATCTTGCAGGTGCCGACCGGATGGTAGGTCGTTTCGGCCGCGCTGCGGACCCAGGCGAGGATTTCGTCATCGGTCGCGAGCGGCGCGCCTGGTGCGAGTTCGGTCACGTGGAGATGCGCCATCGCGGGCGCGGTCATCACGGAACGTGCGATGCGGACGGCACAGCACGGTAACTTCCGCATCGATCGGCGAGGACAGGAAGTTGAAGTTGATCGCGGGCGGGCGGCGCGGTTCGGCTGACGTGATGTGGATGCGGCCTTTGCTTTCGGGGCGCATCGGGTGGGCGTAGCAGGTCATGCCTGACTGGCGCGAAATCTTCGGGCCGCGCGGGCCGGGTTCGGTCAGCATCGGCACCCAGCCGAGCAGCACGTCTGGCGCTTCCAGGCCCTCGCGCGATCGGACGAAGGCGCGGATCGGCGCTGCGACCGCGCCGAGCATGCCGGTGTGGAAGAAGGCATAGCGCAGCGCCTGGGCTACCAGACCGAGGCCGCGGGCGGTGTCGTTGTAGGTGATGCCTCTTGGCGCCGATCGCCCATCGGGTGCGCGGCGCGTAATGGTCACGCAGGTTCTCGCCGACGCCTGGGCAGGGCGTGGCGCACCTCGATGCCAAGATCGCGCAGGCGCTCAGGCTGGCCGATGCCGGAGAGTTCCAGCAACTGCGGCGAATTGATTGTGCCGGCGCTGACGATGACCTCGCGTGCGGCACGCGCTTCGTGCGCTGGTGCCGTGGACGAATAGCGGACGCCGATGCAGCGCTTGCCATCCAGCAGCAGCGCTTCGGTCAGTGCGATCGTCTCGATGCGCAGGTTGGGGCGCTGGCGGATCGGGTCGAGATAGCAACGCGCGGTGCTCATGCGGCGGCCTGATGCGATCGAAGCCTGGCTCATCGCGATGCCGTCCTGGGTGGCGCCGTTGTAGTCGGGATTATGCGGGATGCCGACCTCACCCGCTGCCGCGATCAGTGCAGTGAATATCGGCAGCCGCGGCGGTGGGTTCGTGACGCGGATCGGTCCGTCGCGGCCCCGGAACGCGTCATCGCCGCCTTCGTAGCTTTCCATGCGTTTGAAGAACGGCAGGACGTCGTCATAGCTCCAGCCCTGGTTGCCCATCTGCGCCCAGGTGTCGAAGTCCTGGGCCTGGCCGCGCACGAAGGCCATGCCGTTGATGGCGCTGGAACCGCCCAGCAGCTTGCCGCGCGGCACCGGAAGTTTGCGGCCATTCGTGTTGGGTTCGGGCTCCGAACTGTAGAGCCAGTTGGCTGCCGGGTTGGTGATCAGCCGGGCATAGCCGATGGGGATGCGTGACCAGGGATGGCTGGCGCGGCCGGCCTCCAGCAACAGGACCTTGTTGCGTGGATCGGCGGAGAGGCGGTTGGCGATGGCGGCACCAGCGGAACCCGCGCCGACAACGATGTAATCGTAGGTCTGCATGATATGCGGATTGCGCCGCCCGAAACGATTGTCAATGAGGGCGGCTGGCTGCCGGGACATGCTGGGGGGCTGCGGCTCGGGCGCGGGGCAAGGAAGACAGATTTTGACGCAGACATTTTTTAGCCGTCTGCTGAAAAACCCCTTCGCTGCAATCGGCGAAGTGTAAATTCGGCGCTTCGCGCAAATCCCCCGCTGTCCGCTGCCTTCCGTCATCACTGCGTCAGCACAACATTATTGCACCCATCATGCGCAAGGGTGCACAGTGGCGCGAGAAGATGGAGGGGGCGCCATGTTCCGCCACACCCTGTTCGGCTTTGTCGTGATTGTTGCTGGTGTCCTTGACGCAGCCAGCGCGGCCAAGGCCGGCACACTCGATTGGCAATTCATGTTCACGTTGTCGAACGGCGACACCGGCGGCGGCATCTTCGTGACTAGCAATTCGCCGTCGGGTGGCCCTTACCTCATCGAGGCGATCAACAACGGCAGCCTTAGCGGAACGCCTATCACGTTGCTGGCACCTGGCCCGGCGCCGGATGATCTGTTCAACGACAACCTGCTCTATGCGACAGAGCCGCTGCTCGACGGCAAAGGCCTCGGCTTCGTAGAGAGCGGCGTCCAGTGGGCGCTGTGGAGCGCCGGCGGGACGCTCGTCGAATTCGTGGTGCAACAACAGCGTGACCGGAGCAGACCATCATTGTTCGTTCCCGGCCGCCGAAGAAGACCCACACGGCAGCGTGCTGGCTTTCTCCGTCGAGCCGGCGCCCGAGCCCGCGTCGCTGACACTGCTTGGTCTCGGCTTCCTGGGCATCGCGGGGGCTCGCCGGTTGCAGTCGCGCTGAGGGAAAAAGGAGCAGGGAGGCACCGTCGGCCGCAGAATTTAGCAGGGTTTTTCAGCAAACTGTTAGAGCGGTTTCGGGCTGATTGAGGAAGGGTCTGTGTCCTTGCGAGCGAAGCAATTCCGCCAAGATTGTTTCGCTTCGCTCGCAATGACATGAGTACGGTCAGCCCGACGTTGCTTTAGAAATACCTGAGACCTAAGTCATACTGTCTGTGTGGAACAAAGAACGTCGGGGTTACCAGACCTTCAGGTTAGGTCGATGCCTCGGCGATCGCCTTATTCAGTGCCCGCACGCCAGCAGCGGGGCCGTCGGGGTGGTTCCAAATGCAACCAACCACCGCAAGGAAATCCGCGCCCGCACGGACCAGAGGCGCGCAGTTTTCCGGCGTAATGCCGCCGATGGCGCAGCAGGGAATCTCCATCAGCTCCGACCACCAGGTGAGGATCTCGGGATCGATGAAGCGCGTCACGTCCTTGGTGCCGGAGGGGAAGAATGCGCCGAACGCAACGTAATCGGCGCCGTCCTCGCCGGCTTGCATCGCGAGATCGCGGCTGCCCTTGCAGGTGACGCCAAGCGTCGCGTCAGGTCCCATCAGTGAACGCGCCTGCCTTACCGGCATGTCCTCCTGGCCCACGTGCGCGCCGTCACAGCCGAACTCGCGCGCCAGATCAGCGCGGTCGTTCAGCAGGAACGCGACATTACGCGACTGCGTCACCGGGCGCAGCACGTCGATCGCGCGGCGCCACGCGTCGTCATCAGTGTCCTTCAGGCGAAGCTGCACCGCCGCGACGTCACCAGCATCGAGTGCCGCCGCCAACAGATCTGCAAACGGCACCGGTTCGAGCCGCGGGGGGGTGATCAGGTAGATGCGGCAGCCGGCCTGGCTGCCGCTTATGTCAGGCATCAGGCCTTGCCGAGATAAATGTCGATGATCTTGTTCAGCATCTCCAGTGCGGCCTCTTTCGGACGCTGGAAGGTGTTGCGGCCGATGATGCTGCCGTTCGCGCCGCCGTCGCGGACGCCGCGCACTTCCTCAAACACGCCGTCGAGGTCTTTTGCCTCGCCGCCCGAGAACACGACGATGCGCTTGCCGTTGAACGAGGACTGCATCACGTGCTCGACTCGCTTGGCGAGAGTGGAGCCGTCGATCTTCTCGTACGATTTCTTCGCCGCTTCCAGGCTGATCACTGCCGTCGGCGGCTTCACCTTGATGATGTTGGCGCCCATCAGCGCGGCCATCTGTGCTGCGTAAGCGCAGATGTCGAGTGCGGTCTCGGCTGCGCGATCCAGGTTTGGGCCACGCGGATAGCTCCACACGACGACAGCCAAGCCCGAGTCTTTCGCTTCGGCGGTTAGCTCACGCAGCTCTTCCAACTGGGGGAAGGCGTATTCACTGCCGGGATAGATCGTGAAGCCGATGGCAGCGCAGCCGAGCCGCAGCGCGTCCTTCACACCCGCGGTGACCGCCTGGTCTTTGCTGGTCGCCAGCGAGTTGGAGCTGTTGACCTTCAGGATGGTGGGGATCTGGCCGGCGAACGTGTCAGCGCCCTGGGCGATCATGCCAAGCGGCGCGGCGTAGGCGTTCAGCCCAGCCTCGATCGCAAGCTGGTAGTGGTAGTGCGGATCGTAGGCCGGCGGGTTCGGCGCGAAGCTGCGCGCGGGGCCGTGCTCGAAGCCTTGGTCCACGGGCAGGATTACCACCTTGCCGGTGCCGCCGAGTTTGCCCGTGGAAAGGATGCGGGCGAGGTTGGCCTTCACGCCGGGTGGATCACCCTCATACCAGTCCAAAATCTTCTTCACTTTCTGGGTGACGCGCATACGGACGGTCCTTCTTGCTGATCCTCGGGCCGAGCCCGAGGCGTGGGAGGGCTGATGCGGGTACTAGCTCACGGCAGGGCCGATGTCACCGGGGCTGGTTTGCATCTGCAACCAATCGTGTAGCCGGCGGGCCTCGCCAGAATTGGACATATCAAGCGCTGGGGGACGATGGGTTAACAGCTCACAGCCCAGTGATGCCGCGATGGCCGCGACGGATGACCAGCCGGGCGCGTCCGGTTCCAGGATGATCGTGCGCTGGCCGATACGGAGGGCACTCAGTGCCAAACCGGACGCATCGACACAATCAAGAATATCCTCAAGCGGTACAGCGGCGTTTTCAACGCGCACACACTTGATCAGCGCTAGCCACCAGGCGGCACCGGCATAGAGAGCTGCGCCGCGTGCCGAGAGCAGCGTCACCGGCCGTCCAAGCGCCAGAACAGCGCGCGCATCGGCGAGGCTGTGCACGACGACGGCGGGATATTGCTTGACGTTCAATGGTTCTCCCGGTTTCTCTTCACTTGCCACGCAAGATAGGGCAGGGGGATGGCGAGCGACAGCGAAGACCCGGAAGCGGCAGCCGATCGCCTGGAGGCAGCGCTGGAGCGGATTGCACAGGCTGCGGGACCGCGGGAGGCGGCGCCAGATGACCCAGCTCCGGCGGTCGACACCGAAGTAATTGCTGCACGACTCGATGGATTAATCGATCGTTTACGCGTAGCCCTCAGCACGAAGGCGAGTTGAACACGGAGAAGGCATTTCATGGCGCAGGTGACGCTTCGCATTAACGGCTACGCCTATACCGTCGGCTGCAAGGACGGGGAGGAGGAGCATCTTCAGGCGATGGCCGGCGAGGTGGAGCGGCGCATCGATACTGTGAAGGCGGTGGCGGGACAGAGCGGCGAGGCGCGAATGCTGGTCATGGCGTCGCTGCTGATGGCGGACGACCTCTACGAGCTGAGCAAGGGCCGGCAGGGCGGAGCGCCGATGCCAGCACCGACGGATCCAAAACTGGGGCGACGGCTGGGAAAGCTGGCGCAACGTGCGGAAGACATTGCCCTGGACCTGGAGCGTCCCTAAGTTGTGAAAGCGGAGCTGCTGGGTGCGTCAGGCAATTTATCCCCGGGGCCAGTAAGTATCTTCCAGGGAGCTGGCTCTGCCGGGATCCTGGTCTCGGTATCTGGCGCCCACCTGCACAAGCAGGCTCTGGGAGGATGAGACGCCAACGGCCATGGCGGCTCCGCACATTCCTGACAAACTGATCGAAGCCAAGCGCGCCGTGCGGCAGTGTATGCTGGCGGCGCGCGAGGTATGGGATCCGGCGTGCGGCACGGCGCTGGGCGAGCACGTGCTGCGGGAAGTGCCGCCGCCGCAGGGGGCGGTGGTGTCGGGCTTTTGGCCGATGGGGCAGGAGATCGACATCCGGCCTTTGCTGTTGGCGCTCCACGAACAGGGGCATCCGATCGTACTGCCGGAGACACCAAAACGCGGCAACCCTTTGATTTTTCGGATTTGGCGACCGGGAGACGTGCTGGTCACGGAGCGATTTGGCACCTCGCGGCCGACTGGCGACGTGCGTGATCCGGACTTTCTGCTGGTGCCTTTGCTGGCCTTCGATCGGCGGGGGCACCGGGTGGGGTATGGCGCGGGATATTACGACCGTACGCTGGCGGCACTGCCGGGGCGGTTCCGGCTTGGCGTGGCCTATGCGGCGCAGGAACTGGATGAAGTGCCGGCCGGTCCCTACGATGCCCGCCTGGACGCTGTGGCGACGGAATGCGGCGTGATCTTCTGCAAGGACATCTGAATGCGCATCCTCTTTATTGGCGACGTAGTGGGCCGCACCGGCCGCGAGGCGGTGGCTGTCCGGCTGCCCGGCCTGCGTGAGGCTCTGCGCATCGATCTGGCCGTGGTAAACGCCGAGAACGCCTCGCACGGATTCGGGCTGGGGCCGGACATGGCGGCAGCGCTGTTCGCCGCGGGCGCAGACGTGATCACGCTGGGGAACCACGCGTGGGATCGCAAGGAAATCGTCCCCTACATCGCCGAGACACCGCGACTGATCCGGCCGCTGAATTATCCCCCTGGAACACCGGGAGCAGGGGTGGTCGTGGTGGAAGTCGGTCGAAGCCGTCGTGTGCTGGTGCTGCAGGCGATGGGACGGCTTTACATGGACGCGTTGGACTGCCCGTTTCGTGGAACCGCGGACGTGCTGACGAAGCACAGGCTGGGTGGGACGGTCGCGGCGATCTTCGTCGATTTCCATGCCGAGGCGTCGAGCGAGAAGATGGCGTTCGCGCATTTCCTCGACGGGCGGGTATCGGCGGTGATTGGCACACATACGCATTGTCCGTCGGCCGACGCGCAGGTGCTGCCAGGCGGGACCGCATTCCAGTCGGATGCAGGGATGTCGGGCGACTATGACAGCGTGATCGGGATGGTGAAGGAGCCGGCCACGCTGCGGTTCTGGAAGAAGATGTCTGGCGAACGGCTGGCGCCGGCGGAGGGTGAGACAACGGTTTGTGGCGTGTTCGTCGAGACGGACGATGCGACGGGATTGGCGCGCCGGATAGCCCCCGTAAGGGTGGGGGGTCGGCTGGCGGAGGCAATGCCGGAGGGGTAGTCGAACTATCCGCCTGTCAGCCGGCGCCGCCAGCCGTTCAGGATGACGTGTGCTAGATGCTGATAGTCCTGGCCAAAGTGATGTCCGCCCGGTGTACGGATCACTGCCATGTTCAGCTTGGCCAATTCCGAGCACATCGAGTCAGTTTCGTCCTCGCCGTAGAAGCATTGCACCACGCCGGGGGGGACCTTGCTGATTTCGGGTTGCTCGGGCAGCGCGGCGGCACTTGGCGGCAGGCCAAGCCAGCCTGTGATGTGGATCTCGAAGTCAGCCGCGTTCGAGAAGCCAAGCAACGCCATCAGCTTTATATTGCCGCGCTCGCGTGCCGGCATTCGATTGTAGACGAAGGGCAGAACGTCCGCGCCGAATGAGTAGCCGATGAGCGCAACGCTGCTCGCGTGCCAACGTGCGGCGTAAGTGCGGATGACGTTATCGACGGCCAGTGCGGTTTCTTGCGGGCTCTTCTTGCTCCAAAAATAGCGCAGGCTGTCGATGCCGACGACTGACACGCCCCAATCCTGCAGGTCATGTGCGATCGTCTGGTCCAGATCATGCCAGCCGCCATCACCCGAAATGACGACCGCAAGCATATTGCTGGGACGCGGTGCCGGGAGTTCGATGAGGGGAAGGCTGGAAACGTCGATTTCGTCCCGCTCCTGCAGACCGAGATGCGGCTCGCTCAGAGCCAGCAGCATCGCGCTTTCGGTGGTGTCACTCCCGAAATGCTTCAATTCGATATGTGCCCCAGCCTGCCGAAGGCCTGCTATTGTCATGTCTACCGATGGGTCGAGCTCAGTGGTCGCGCCGAGGCTCCAAAATCCTGGTAGGCCAGCATCATGTAGTATCGTCGGCGTGGGCGGGCATGATTTCACACGCGGATCGGTATTTGCCGTCGGATCGATCGAGATTGCGCCAGCGATGGTATTGGATGGCGCGCCGCTCAACACCTGCTCGGCGATGAGACCGCTGTCGCCAATGCCGGCGACGATCGGGGTGGAATAAGCGCCAGCGGACTGTTCTCGCTGCAACTGACCGCTGATGGCGGTGACGTCGTTGAACAGTCCGTGACACGCCTCGGGTGTCGCAGCGAGTGTGGTGAGATAGCGTTTTGTATCGACACCGACGACTAGTCGCCCGCGTCATTGAACCTGACGGCAGTTTGTGACTTACTCGCAACGTCGTCAACGTTGCCAGGATTTGGGACATGTCATACCAGCCGCCCTAAGGTACCAACACATGCCCAAAGGCGGGTTCCGATTGACTTGATCCGGTCTGGATCGTTGACCAGGAAGTCCCAAGCCTGCTTGCAGGCGGCAACGATGGCCTCATAACTGTCCCACACCAGCAAACTGAGCTTGTTGGCACGCAGGTAGTGCCAGACATTCTCCATTGAATTGAGTTCGGGTGAATAGGCCGGCAAGGATATCAGCGTGATGTTGTCGGGGACGTCGAGCCGCTTGCCGCGCTGATGCCATCCAGCGCCGTCACAGATCACGACGGCATGCGCGCCTGGCTGCACCTGGGTACTGATCTCCTTCAGATGCTCGTTCATGGCCTCGGTGTTGGCGACTGGCATGATGATGGCGGCACCGACCCCACGAGCTGGGCAGATCGCGCCAAACAGATAGACTGAATTATGACGGTTATCCCGCACCGCGGGTGGCCGTGAACCAACCGGTGCCCATTGGTATGGGATCCATCCCTTCTGGCCCACGCGGGCTTCATCCTGGAACCAGATTTCGATCGCCGCGCCGGCGGTGGAACCGAGCAGCGTGTTCTTCACCAGGCTGGCGAAGTTTTTTTAAAAGCCTCCTGCGCCGCGGCATCCTTCTTCGGATGGTAGGGGCGTGGCTGCAGCCGGGTCAGCTTGAGCTTGCGCAGCCACTTTCCTACCGTCCGCTCGTCCACGGTCACCGAATAATTCCGCGCGATCGCCTGGCACAGATCAACGCAGCGCCAGCGCACAACCCCATCGTTCGCAGGGTCGGGGCCTCTGATCACCAGGTCTTTCAGCTCGGACATCTGGTCTTCGCTCAGAGCCGGCGGACGGCCAGAACGCGGTCGCGTCGCCAACCCGGCAACACCCTCGGCGTTGTATCGATGCACCCAGTCGCACAGCAGCTGGCGATCCATGCCGATCGCCGTTGCGGCCTCGCCGCGCGGCCAGCCTTCCAGCAGCAGGGCTATGCCCAGCAAGCGACGAACCACGGCGCCGTCCTGGGTCCTCGATGCCAACTCGCGCAGCTCTGCCGCCGAGTGGTCCTGATGGGTCAGTTCAATTGCCTTGACCATGCTACGCATCCCCTCGCCAGGCTGGCGCCTCGCAGGGAATCAGACCCCAGCCGATTTCGGGAATCGCTGCGGATGAGTTTAAAACTATCGGGGGCTGGTATCAGAGGTCGTCGTGAAGAAGTATGTGGTTCGGCTGGACGCGGAGGAACGCGCGCGGCTGGAAGCGCTTATCGGCAAGGGCAAACATTCGGCCAGCGCGATCCTCAGGGCACGCATCTTGCTCAAGGCAGACATTTCCGAGGTCGGCGAAGCCTGGAGCGACGGCCGTATCGTGAAGGCCCTCGACACCAGCCTCGCGACCGTCCACAGGGTTCGCCAGTGTCTGGTTGAGGAGGGGCTCGACGTAGCGCTCGCCCGTAAGCCCCGCGCGAGACCGTCGATCCTGCGGATCTTCGACGGCGAAAAGGAAGCCAGACTGATCACGCTGGCCTGCTCCAAGCCTCCGGCCGGGCACGCGAAATGGTCGCTGCGCCTGCTGGAACAGCAGGTCGTGGAACTGGGGATCGTCGCCAAGGCCAGTGACAACACGATCGGGCGGACGCTAAAAAAAACCTTCTCAAACCGCACCTGAAGCAACGGTGGGTCATTCCGCCGTCGGCCAACGCGGCGTTCGTGGCCGCGATGGAAGAGGTGCTGGAGGTTTACACGAGGCCGCGTGATACAGCCCGGCCCTTGGTTTGTCTTGACGAGACCTCGAAACAACTGATCCGGGAAACTCGCGCGCCGTTGCCGATGAAGCGTGGTCAGCCGAGGCGCGTCGATTATGAGTACGAACGCAACGGCACCGCCAATCTGTTCATGCTGTTCGCGCCGCTGGAAGGTTGGCGGCATGTCGAGGTGACGGATCGCCATGCCGCCGCCGATTATGCCGCCATGCTTCGCGACCTGTCGGACCGATATTTCCCCTCAGCAAACAAGATCGTTCTGGTGCAGGACAATCTCAGCACCCATACCGCGGCGTCGCTGTACGCCGCCTTCGCACCGGCCGAGGCGCGCCGTCTCGCCGAGCGGTTCGAGTGGCACTACACGCCGAAGCACGGCAGTTGGCTGAACATGGCGGAGTCAGAACTCGGCGTTCTGTCATCGCAATGTCTGGATCGACGGATCGAGGACAAAGGCAGCCTTGTCGAGGAAGTCGCCGCCTGGCGTGAACATCGAAACAAACATCACGCCAAGGCCAACTGGCAGTTCACCAATGAGCATGCCCGGATAAAACTCAGACAACTCTACCCGTCACTTTGAATGATGGGCGACTAGGATGTCGTGCACCGAGAGTGCATCGGCGGTTTGCTGGTCTGCGGCGGTCCAGCCGCTGAGCTGGGAAAACAGCACCATGAAGCCGCGCATCGGTCCTTGCGGGGCGCTGACGTGCACTTCGCCAAATCGGCCGCCAGGGACGGTGTCCGCGTGGCCAGGGAAGCTGATCGCAAGAGTGCTGGCGAACGCCAATATACCGGCCAGGAACGAGGGCCGTTTCATGACTTGTTACCCGCCAGGACCGCGAGATCTGCCAACGTGAGAAACTTACCCAGCGATCCGGTTGCCGCCAGGTAGCGCGGCTGCCAGTCTGGATCGAACTTGCTCTTGAAGGTGCGCAAACCGCGGAAGTTGTAGAGGCGTCCGCCGAAGCGCCACAGCAGATGGCCAATATGGTGCCAATGGCCGGCCAGTGGCTTGGGGGTCAATCCGGACAGCGGGGCCATGCCAAGGCTGAGGTGGCGGAAGCCTTCCTGTTTCAGATGCAACGCCAATTTGGTGAACAGAAATTCCATCGCATAGGGCGAGGCGGTGGGGAGGTGCCGCATGACGCCGACAGTTGCTTCGGTGTGCAGATCGGTGGTCATGAAGGTTGCAAACGCCACCGGGCGGCCATTCTGACGCACCAACATCACTGATTGGGCAGCCAAATAATCAGCATCGAATGCGGCAACAGAGAATGACTTCTCGCGAGTGTGGCGGCGTGCCAGCCAGGCATCGGAAACGTCACGCAGAGTAGGCAGCAAGTTTGGGACGCAGGCGGAGTCGACAACCTCGGTGGTCAATCCGTCGCGCTCACCACGTTTCAATGCGTAGCGCAGGCGGGTGCGCTGCGGGCCTTCCAAGGAGAAGTCGTGCAACGCGATGCATGCCTCTTCGCCAAGCTTCATCAGCGTCAGGCCGGCATCGAGGTAAAGTGGCAGTGCATCTGGCCGCACCTGGTAGAAAGCCGCCCTGCCGCCATGTGCATGGGCGAGAGCGACGAATTGGCCGATCAACTCTGGCCATTCCTCGGGCGGACCGATGGGATCGTGCAAGGCGACCCAGCTTCGGCCTCGCTTCGCATACATCAGGAAGGCGCGGCGCGAGCGTGAGAACACGAAGCTCTTGTCGCCCATCATGGCCAGTACCGGCATCGCTGCGCTCCTGTGCCCGCACGATCTGGGCGGCGGTGTGAATATCCTCTGGCGTTGGGGGTACGAGGCGGCCGGCACCAGGGCGCAGCAACTGCCAGAGAGCCAGAGCGAAGGCGAAGAGCGACGCGCCGGTTGTGGCACGCAAGGCGCGCGACGCCTTCTCGTCGAACTCGAACTGCCACCACATTTCGCGGCTATAGGGCACGTCCCGGAATGCGAAGAACAGCACCCAGAACGCGACAATCAGCACGACAGCGATAGCAATGCACCAGCTCAGCGAGAAGCGCTGCTGGAACAATGATGCTGGCCGATCGAAGCGGTGGCGTGTGGCGGCGAGCAGGATGACGAGGAAGCCGAGCACGCCGGCTTCGAGGAAAGCCAGGCCCTTGGCCAGTGACAGCACCAGGCTTACTGACGCAATGATCATGGCGAGCCACCATGCGCCGTCCAGTCGCCGGAGCAGGCCGCGAGCGACGAACAGCAGCATGACGCCCAGGACACTGACGACGAGCTGTGATCCCTCCACTACCCACAGCGGCAGCGCCATTTCCAGCAGCGCCAGACGCTTTCCGAAAGCCGGAGTTGCGCCTGAAATCAGCAGCCATGCACCGATGGCGAACGTGATGGCGCCGAGGAACATTGGCGCGAGTGACGCCACTCGTGGTGAGGCGGCGGCGAGACCAGGGGGCGCAAGGCGGCGCGCGATGCTGCTGACCTCGAAGGCGGCGAGGAGTGCTCCGGCGAGCAGGAGTGGCAGCAGGAAGTAGATGGCACGATAGGCGAGCAGTGCGGCAACGACCGCGGCGGGTGGTGCCGCGCGTCCCAGCGCGAAGACGACCACTGCCTCGAACACGCCGATTCCACCGGGCGTGTGTCCAATCACCCCGAGGAGCAACGCGATCGTATAGATGGCGAGGAAAGTGACGGCGTCGATATGGGCCGACGGCAGCAGAACGTAGAGCGACAGCCCTGCGCCGGCCACATCGACGGCAACGAGGACGAACTGTGCGAACACCTCTCGCCATGCGATCGACAGATTGAGCCGAGAGAGCACGCGTGATCGTGTGCCGGACAGGCACCACACCAGCAGCACTGCGATCGCCGCGAGTGCGGTGATAGCGCCACTGCGCAATGGCATGGCGCCTACATGCAGCATGTTGGCGATGGAAGCCGGTGCGACGACCAGGCCGAGGCAGCCGAAGATCAGCAGGGCCAGGCCGAAGGTTGTGGTTGTCAGTGCGGTCAGTCGCGCGATTTGCGCAGCACCGACGCCTGCGGCGCCGAATATACGCAGTCGTACCGCACCGCCGGTCAGGGCGCCAAAGCCAATGGCGTTGCCGAGAGCGGAACCGGCGGTTGCGCCGATCCAGAGCAATGACCTAGGGACCTTGATACCGAGGGCTCGCAGGGCTGCCGCGTCCCGGCCGACCAGGGCGAGATAGCTGATGAGCGTGGCCACGAGTGAACGGACCACGACCTCGGGTGGAAGCTGGCGGAGCGTCTTGATGACGGCGTGGTAATCGAAGCTGTGGGACAGAGATTGCGCGGCAAACAACGCTGCCGCGCATGCTGCCAGTGCGAGAGACGGCATAGCGATTCGTCGCATGCAAGATGCAGCGCCTCTCACCGCCTCGGTCGCTCCCTGCCCCATGTAACAACGGATGGCATAACGGATCGGTTGACCGCAATATCCATTGTCGTACCGAAGCATCTCAAATGCGTGCTATGACCAAACTTTGAGCTGGCCGTTACCAGATATCAATGAACGAGAGAAGTGCGAGCAGTGCGTTTATCTATTGTCAAAGTGATATTGCGGTGCGGTATACTGCTCAAGCTGATCGGCCAATGCCATGCTGATGCCGGTCATCGGCAGGCGCAGTTCCGGCGACGCGATCAGGCCACGCCGCCAAAGCACGTGCTTGATTGGCGCGGGACTCGGTTCTGCAAACAGCAAGCGCACCGTCTCCAGCAATCTACCCCAACGCTCAAGACGATCGGGTGATTTGTCGCTCATGATCGAGGCAAAGCCGGCGGGATCGACATGCGCGCTGGCCAGGATGCCGCCGTCGGCGCCGTGAGCGATTGCACTGAAGAATTGCGCGTCCTCGCCGGTCAACACGGAGAAGTTGCGACCACGGCGCCGCAGCAGGTCGAAGCTCTGGGCCATGTCGGCGCAGCAGTCCTTCACGCCGATGATATTGGCGCGCTCTGCAAGGAGCAGCAGCGTGTCGTTCGTCATGTTGACGCCGGTGCGATACGGGATGTTGTAGATCAGGATTGGCCGATCGGTGGCATCGGCGAGGGCGGCGAAGTGCCGACGCAGGCCCTCCTGCGATGGCCGCAAGTAGTAGGGGCAGGTGATCAGATAACCATCAATCGGCCATTCGGCCGTTGACGCCAACCGACGCGCCATGCGCCGCGTGTCACTACCGCAGAGGCCAAGAAGCAGCGGCTTGCACGAGGCAGTCACCTTGGCTGCGATCGCGACGATCCGTTCTGTCTCGGTATCGTCGAGCACCAAACCTTCGCCCGTGGTGGCAGCAAGGATGAAGCCGTCTATCGGATCGGATACGTAGTGTGTGATCAGCCGGACCAGCGAGGCCTCATCCAGCCCACCGTCGATGAACGGCGTGATCAGCGGCAACCAGATGCCAAAGAGTCGTGACTGCATGTCCTGCTCCTTGTGATGCGGACCCGGCCGGTGCGGAGCAGGCGGTGGAAATAAAAAGGCCCCGTCCAAACCGGCGGGGCCCGAGTGAAACCGTACGTCGCGCGTTCAGCGCATACGGCATCGCCCAGCCCCGACGGGGCCAGACTTTCGCGCCTTGAGTGCATTGGCGGTGCGCATGTGGCGACAATGCGGTGGGACGATGCACATTGTCAATCTATCCAGCACGGTGATTGCGTTTGCAGGGATGGGCATGCGCTGTGGTCAGGACGGCAAGGCGCTTCAACACGGAGGACGGGCGAGGACCACGGAGAACCACGGAGGAAATAGATACACGCTACGGGCGAAGCACCATTTTCTGCCTCCGTGGTCCTCCGTGGTCCTCGCCCGTCCTCCGTGTTGAAAACTTCGTCTGCCCTGATCTGTGCTGGCACGCGGATTGCTGACAGAGTGCGGCAAAACCCGGGGAGACTTCACCATGCGCCGAGTTGCCTTGACGATTGCCCTTACTCTGGTGCCGATGTTCGCTTTCGCGCAGGCCCCTGGACTGGTGGAGGCGGGCAAGCTGACCTGGGGTACTTCGGCAACGTTCCCGCCTTTCGAATACATGAAGGACGACAAGCCCGCCGGCTTCGACGTCGATATGATGGCGGCGATCGCGAAGCAGATGAAGCTGGAGTCCAGCATCGCGCAGATCGCGTTCATCGGCCTGATTCCCGCCGTGGAAGGCAAGCGCATCGACCTGATCGTCAGCGGCATGTACATCAATCCGCAGCGCACGCAGGTGATCGACATGATCCCCTACGTTTACGTCGGCAATCAGATCGTGGTGCGCGAAGGCAATCCGAAGCATATCGAGAGCAGGGAGAGCCTGTGCGGCCTGAATGTCGCGGCTCCTGTCGGCACAGTGTTCGAGACCTCGGCCAAGCAGGCCAGTGCTGATTGCAAAGCGAAAGGCAAGTCTGAGATCAACCTGCTGTCGCTGACCGGCACGGTGAACTGCGCACTGGCGCTGACACAGGGCCGCGCCGACGCGATCATTGTCTCCACGCCTGTCGTTGGTGCGCTGATGACAGAGACGCCAGGCGCTTATGCCACCGCCGGCGCGCCTTGGGACACTACGACGCAGATGGGCATTGGCGTGCGCAAGGATAATCCGGGGCTGAAGGATGCGGTGGACAAGGCGCTGAAGGCCATCGTCGCCGACGGCACGTACGCGGCGCTGATCAAGAAATGGAACCTGCCGCCCGCCAGTTCGGCATTCTGATCGCGGAGCGTGCGGCGTGTCGCTGTTCCAGCCGCATCTGCTGCTGCAGTACCTGGGCAGCTTCGACTTCTTCCGCGGGGCGATGCTGACGTTGGTGCTGAGCATCGCGTCGCTCGCCGTCGGCATGGTGATAGGGCTGTTGCTGGCGGTGGGTCAGGAGGCACCGTTCCGGCCGGTGCGTGGCGTTGTGTGGTCGTATATCTGGCTGTTCCGCGGCACGCCGGTGCTGTTGCAACTCGTGTTCGTGTTCAACGTGCTGCCGTCGTTCAACATCCTGCTTCCTGGCTTTGCCTGTGCGGTGCTGGCGCTGGGGTTGAACGAGGGGGCGTACATGGCGGAGATCATGCGCTCCGGTATTCGCGCTGTGGGACCTGGGCAGCGGCTGGCGGCGCGAGCGCTCGGACTGGAGGACGGCCAGGTGATGCGCTGGGTCGTTCTGCCGCAGGCTCTGCGCATCATCATCCCGCCCATCGGTAACCAGTTCATTGGCATGCTGAAGCTGACGGCATTGGTCTCGGTGATCGGCGTGAAGGAATTGCTGTTGACCGCGGATGAAACGGCGTCGGCCAATTTTCGCTACATCGAGACGCTGACCGCGGCGGGTATCTGGTACCTGGTGCTGACCACGCTGTTCATGGTGATCCAGTCGGCGATCGAGCGGAAGCTGCGTCGGCGTGGCAGCGCGCGTCGTGCGGCTATTGCTCTTGAGCCGGCGATCCAGACAATACGATGAGTGGACTTCTGCTGGATGCGGTGGCGCTGTGGAAGCAGTTCGGCACGCTGGAGGTGCTGAAGGGCGTCGATATTTCCGTCACGCGTGGTGAGTGCCTGGTGGTGTTGGGGCCGTCGGGGTCCGGCAAATCGACGATGTTGCGGTGCTTGAATTGCTGGAGCCGATCGCCTCGGGGAGCATCGTGTTCGAGGGACAGGAGATTGCCGGGTCTGCCGCGCAAGCAGGCTGCGGAACTGCGGCGGCACATGGGCATGGTGTTCCAGAACTTTGAGCTGTTTCCGCATCTGTCGGCGACCGATAACGTGGCGTTCGGGCCGATCCGGGTGAAGAAGACGCCGGTGAAGGAGGTGCGCGAGCTGGCGCACCATCTGCTGCGCAAGGTGCATCTGCCGGATAAGTTGGCGGCGTTTCCTGATGAGCTGTCGGGCGGGCAGCAGCAGCGTGTCGCGATTGCGCGCGCGCTGGCGATGGAGCCGGCGCTGATGCTCTACGATGAGCCGACCAGCGCGCTGGATCCGGAGACTGTCGGTGAGGTGCTGAATGTCATGCAGGAACTCGCGGACGAGGGCATGACCAGCATCGTGGTGACGCACGAGCTTGGCTTTGCGCGCCGCGCGGCGGACGAGGTGGTGTTCATGGATGCTGGGCTGGTGGCGCACCGCGCGCCGGTCGATGCGTTCTTCAACGGCAGCGCGCCGGATCGCGTGGTGCGGTTCCTCAGCCGGATGCACGGCTGACAGTTCGGCGCGCGCCGAATTGTCCTTGCCTGTGATCGGGGGTGGGGCAAGCTATTGTGGCAGCTCGACTGGAGGGTGCCATGAGCGATTCAAACCGCATTGCTGTGACGGCTGCGCTGCTGGGTGATCCGGCGCGCGCCAACATCCTGGCCGCGCTGATGGATGGGCGCGCGCTGACCGCGAAGGAGCTGGCGTTCGCGGCGCATGTCACACCGCAGACCGCGAGCGGGCATCTGGCGAAGCTGTCGGAAGGCGGGCTGCTGGCGGGCGAGAGGCAGGGGCGGCATCGCTACTACCGGCTGGCCTCGCCGCTGGTGGGGCAGATGCTGGAGGGTGTGATGGCGGTGTCTGGTCCGGAGCCGCAACGGGCGACGACGTGGCGTGGCGGTGAGGCACTGCGGACGGCGCGGACTTGTTACGATCATTTGGCGGGACGGTTGGGCGTGGCGCTGGCGGATGCGCTGACGGAGCGCGGGCATGTGGCGTTGGGCGCGGATGGTGGTGAGGTGACAGAGGCCGGGGTGCGGTTCCTCGACGAGTTTGGCGCGGCACCGGCGTCGGGACGGCGGGTGTTCTGCCGGCCGTGTCTGGATTGGAGCGAACGCCGGCCGCATCTGGCGGGGCGCGTGGGGGCGGCGCTGGCGTGCCGGTGCTTTGAACTAGGGTGGATCAAGCGGCAGCGCGATACGCGGGCGGTGGCGATTACCGAGATGGGGCGGGAGGGACTCCGCGGGACGTTCGGGATAGCGCTGGAGGGGTGAGCGAGTCTCGCCGGCGCCTCGTTTCGCGTGCGATGGGACCGTTGTGTTGAGGCTGCGCGCTTTACTTTGGTGGGACGAGTTCGGTGTTCTCAGCGGACAGGACGAGTTCCTCGATTGCCACGTCGCCGCTGCCCTTACCCGTTAATGTAGGGCCGATCCAACGCACGGGCTTCGCCGCGTGGATCTTCCATCGTGTCACCGGCTGGCGTGTCTCGTCGCGCAACGTAATGAGCACTGTGCGGAGTGCCAGGGCGCCGTCGCCACGGACACCGTCGAGCCAGCTCCAAAGTCCGGAACTGTTCACAACGCCGCGCTTCACACGACATCGCCAACATTGCGAGCGCCCGAGACCTTGATGGGGGCAAGCCCCGGATCTCCGCGAAAGACCGGGCCGGTTAGTGACGTCTGTGAGGGCACGCCACTCACCTGGAAGAACCCGCCGAGCGCCTTTGTCCCAGTGCGCTCCACAAGCTCGACGCAGTAGCTGAACGCCGGATACGGTGTGGTCACGATGGGCACAGGAGGCGCCTACCACAAGAAATCGGCAGAGAGGCCCTAATCCGCGCTTTGCGGCACCAGCGCCTCGTGCGGCACCGCCGTGCCATCTCCGACATCGGCATCGGTCAGCATGCGCCAAGTCCCACCCACCAGCACCTCGGCCGGGCGGAAGCGCGACTTGTAGGCCATCTTGCGGCTCTCCGGCACCCAATAGCCGAGATACACATAGGGCAGCCCAAGCGACCGCGCGCGTTCGATCAGCCACAGGATCGCATGCGTACCCAGCGACCGCCGCTCCAGCGCAGGCGCGAAGAACGAGTACACCGCCGACAGCCCATCCCCCAGCTTGTCAGCCAAACACGCGCTGACCATCCGATCGTCCGGATCACGGTATTCGATGATGAAGGTCTCGATCGGCGTGTCCTCCACCATGGCGCGATAGTCGTAGAAGCTCATGGTGGCCATGTCGCCGTCGCCATGCCGCGCCTGCTGATAGCGCTGGAACAATTGGAACTGCTCGGCGGTGGCACGGGCGGGGACCTCGAAGCCCTCCAGCATGAGGTTGGCGCGCCAGATCTTGCGCAGCGTGCGGTCGGGCTGAAAGCTCTCCACGGGAATGCGGATCGGGATGCAGGCCTGGCACGACGGGCAGACCGGCGCGTAGGCGATGTTGTGGCTGCGGCGGAAGCCGGCGCGCGACAGGCGATCGTGCAGCGACGTCAGCGTCGGGGCCGGTGATTTCCGTGACAACCTTGCGCTCGGTCCGGCCGGCCAGGTAGGGGCAGGGCAGAGGGGCCGTCGTGTAAAAGAACTGCGGCCGGCGCGGCGGTTTGTAGCTCATCCTCCCTGCATGTTCCAGGAGCCGAAGCCGCCGGTCAACGCCCTTGTGCGCACAACGACGAGTCCGCTGGCGATGTCGTGCAGTGTGCGCTTGCGGATGGTGAACAGCGAGATGAGCAACAGCAGGCCGGTCAGCGCGAGCGTCAGGTAGAACACCAGCGTGTAGATCAGTGCCTGGAGTGCCGTCGGCGGACCCAGGTCATCATCGCGTCGGACGATCAGGCCGAGCGCTTGCTGGCCGGGCGTTGCCGACGAACCAGCGACGAAGAGGAAATGGTAGCAGAACGGAATGAATGGCAGGATGGCCATCAGCGGGAAACCGAGGCCCAGCGTCAGCACTCCGAACAGGAACAGGACAAACCACAGCGCGGCGACGATCAGGCCGATGAGCAGCAGATCGATAAACCAGGCGAAGACGCGGCGGGTGCGGACGCCCTCGGTGAGCCAGGTATCGTCGGGGAAGGGGGCGCGGTAGATCATGGGGTGAGCCGGATGGTTGCGGTGGTGGTTGCGGCGGTCGGGCCGAGCGTGATCGTGTCCCCGTCGCGCCAGCGCGTCAGGAAGTCGCGCGCATGGCCTGACAGCAGGTTGCCGGACTGTCCAGGCGCCATCATGAACAACGAACGATCCAGGTCGGCGAGGTCATAGACACCTCGATACTCCGCTCCGTGCACCGATTGGAACTGTTTGTATGCGGGACCGCCGCGATCGACCGTGGTGTCGTCGCCGGGACTGGGGATGGTCAGGGTGCCGAACTGATTCAAGATGGGGATCGCACGCAGCATCGGGTGGGCGAAGACGGCGGGATGTGCGTCACCCCAGCGCCACGCCGCCGGGTCCTTGCCGAAGCGTGTGGTGAGGTCGGGCAGGGCATCCGCCAGCGACGATTGCAGCAGCGCGGTGCAGTCACCGCCACACCAGTGCGCGCCGGCGGGCGACAGCACGTATTGCACGAACTCGGCCAGCGGGCCGGCGTTGTTCACCGCGATGCCGGCATTGGCGAGTACCGCGCCGTAGAAATACTGGGTCCAGGCATTGAAGATCAGTGGCTGAGGCGCATCGGTGGTCATGCTGCCATCCCAGTCGCGCAGCAGCGCCTGCGCGCGGCGGGCGGTGTCGTCGGTCAGCGGAACAGATAGCAATGTCGGTAGGATCTGACGGGCGAAGTCGGAGCGCACGTCGGCCTGCATGCGGGCGAAATCGGCCGGGGTCAGCTTGTCCGACCGTTCCAACATCGTGCGGATGCGCGTGGCGCGCCAGTTGCCGAACCAGTCGTGGCCAAGGAACACCGGGAAGTCGGGGGGCGCGATGCGTTCGTTGGCATTGACCAGCCGGCCGCTGGGCGGGTTCACGTAATGGGGTAGCTGGTCGCCGGAGGCCCAGCCGATCCAATCGTGCGAACCGTCTCCAGGCACCGGAGCGGCACCGTCGCCGGCGCGTCGGATCTGCACGCGGCCGGTGACGTAAAGCGCGATCTGCTGCTTGTCGGCCACCAGCAGGTTCTGCACTGGCGAGGTGATCATGGCGGCGGCCTTGCCGGCGTCCTCGATGCTCTCCGCGTGATTGAGCGCGAGCAGGCCGGCGGCGGCGGTGTTGCCGGGAGCCAGATTTGCCATCTGCACCGCGAGGATCGGACCGTCGGGGTTGGTCAGGTCGCTGATCACTGGGCCGTGGCGCGTTTCGCGCACCTTCAGGATCTGGTCGGACTGGCCACTGACCTTGATGCGCTCCTCGCGGACGGTGAAGGGGCGGGGGCCGTCCGGCGTCTGATACTCGTCGGAGCCGACGCGAGCCTCGATAAATATGTCCTGCACGTCGGCGCCGGTGGTGGTGAAGGTCCAGGCGATGTGGCCGTTGTGGCCGAGGACCAGGAATGGCACGCCCGGTGCGGTGGCGCCGGCCAGCACGCCCTGCGGGGTCTCGATCCGTGCGAGATACCAGATGCCGGGGAAGCCAAACGCAAGGTGCGGATCACCGGCCAGCAGGGGCGCGCCAGTCGAGGTGTGGCGACCGTCCACTGCCCACTCGTTGGATGCTGTGCTGGGGAGTGTAAGCGGCTCGGGGAAACTGGGCAGGACGTCAGCCAGTTGCTGCCGCAGGTTGGGAAGCAGACTGGCCTCAGGGTGCCCGCCGTCTTGCGGTGGCCAGAGTTCGTCGATCTGCTGCTGCGGGATGTGACCGGCCAGCGACTGGCGCGACAGCTCCGTGCGCCAGTTAAGGGACAGCCATAAGCCCATGGTCTCGCCCCAGAGCAGGCTGTCGGACGGCTGCCAGGCGTCCGGGGTGCCCAGGACCACGAATTCCGGGGCACTGAACCGACCGCGCGCGGCAATCCAGGCGTTCACGCCGCGTGCGTATGCCTCGAGCACGGCGTGCGTTTCAGCCGGAAGGGCGGCGTAATCGGCCAACGCGCGCTGCTGGAGGCCGAGCGTGCGCATCATGCGATCGTAGGACAGTGTGGCGGGGCCGGCGATCTCCGACAGGCGGCCGGAGGCGGCGCGTCGCATCAAATCCATCTGGAATATCCGGTCGCGGGCATGCACGAAGCCAAGGGCCGCGGCGGCATCGAGTTCGTTGGCGGCGTGGATGCGCGGAATGCCGTCGGCATCGAAGCCGATATCAACGGGGCCGGTCAGGCCAGGAATGCGCACCTGCTGCTGCCGCGGAGGCAAAGTGAGCCAGAGCAGGCCAGTGATCAGCGCCGCAAGCAGCAGGAGGGCAAAGCCGACACCCACCAGGGAACGGCGGAGGAAGCGAAGCAATGATTGCATACCGCCAACGTGACCGGAGGGTGCCCGGAAGGGAAGTGAATGCTAGGCGATGGGCGCCAGATCGACGCGCACTGTGTCGGGATAGCCGGCTACCGGCGGGAAGCGCTTCAGGATCAACGGATCGTGGCCGGGGATGATGTGGTCCGGCCGTCTGCCAGTCGCCGCCAGCACCGGCCAAGCTGGCTATGGAGCGGGCTCACGTCAGGGTCAAAAGGTCAAATCGGCGGCGAAGTCGCGGTCGGCGCGGGACCTGATACACCCGTATCGCCGGCCGACAGGCCGCCTGGCCGTATATGGACACCCCGTGCCACCTCGCATCTGGTCCTGTCCGGCCTGTTCGCGACGCAGCTCGCAGGCATCTTCGCAGCACGGATCCCGCGACACGGATTCGCCATCGGGCTTGCCCTGGTAACCGCGGGACTGCTGTTCGGCTTGCAGCTCTGCATTGCCTGGCGGGGAGCCGCACGCTGGCCACGACGGCGGCGGCTGGGGGGGCTACTGGCCCTGGAGCCCTCACCTACCTGCCGCTGGCGGTCCTGCGCGTGGCGTGGCCGGGTATGGCGGGGTTCCTCGCCGGCTCGATCCTGATCCTCAGGCCCGCCAGGACTTCCTGGGCTCTGTTCGCGGTTGTCGTGGCTAGCATGCTTGTGGCACCGCTCGGGCTAGGGTGGACGCCCGCGACGCCACCTACCTGATGACCGCCAGCCTGAGCAGCGGGCTTAAGGTCTTCGCCGTCTATCAGCTACGTCTAGGTGCTAAACGTGCGCAGGGGGCAAGCACGCAGTCATCGGATCGGCACGAATGGTTTCGGCGCGCTCATCAGACGCGGTGACTTTATTTTTGAGCGCCACTTTCCTTTTATTCGAAAACACAGAGCTGGGCTTTATCGCCCGGGTACGAGTTTGGCGACTACGGCTTGGTTCGCCCGATTCTTCCGGCTGCATCGCGTGCCACAGCGGGAGGCCACAGGCGGTACTGGACGGAAACGGAAAATTTCTGGATCCGCCATTCCTGGAACTCGCGATCGGCTGCGAAAACTGCCACGGGCCGGGGGAAGCACACGTGCGCGAAATGCGCGAAGGGGATTCGGGCGAAAGCAGCGCGACGCATTCCATCGTGAACCCTGCCAAGCTGAAACCCTGGCTCGCCGATAACATTTGCATGTCGTGTCACCAGACGGGTGACGCAACGGTGCTGAAGCCCGGACGGAACTATCGTGACTTCAAGCCCGGAACTCCACTGGACGACACGCTGGCGATTTTCATGGTGCCGCCCAGGCGCGATTGAAGCAGACGGATCTTCTTGAGCATTATTTTTCGATGACGCTCAGTAAATGCTATCGCAGCAGCGGTGGACGTCTGAGTTGTATCAGCTGTCACGATCCTCACGTGGAACCTGCAAGGGAGGATGCTCCTGCCTACTATCGGGAAAAATGCCTCGCCTGCCATACCGAAAAAAGCTGTGCGTTGCCGCTCGGAATCCGTCAGCGCAAGGCTCCTCCCGACGATTGTGCGGGTTGCCACATGCCGAAGCGGGAAGTGCCGGTTATCGCGCATGCGGTATTGACGAACCATCGAATCGTCGCGGAAGCCGAAGAGCCTTATCCGGACGCCGCCTTTCACATGACCACGCCGCGGTT
>CAVTEC010000061.1:0-10503 GCA_963733475.1 uncultured Alphaproteobacteria bacterium
TCCACCCTGGACAAGAACAGATCGACGCCGACGTTATATCAATGACCGCGGACGGCGCGTATGATGGCCAAGCCGCTTACAACGCCGTGGCTGAGCGACACCCGGTTGCCGCAGTCATCATTCCACCTCGAGCGACGGCGATTCCGAGTGAGGCCACGACAACACAGCGCGACGGACATCTTGCGGCGATCGCGGAGCACGGGCGCATAGCCTGGCAGAGCAGTTCAGGCTACAGCCGCAGGAGCTTGGTTGAAACCGCGATGTATCGCTACAAGACCATCATTGGCCGGCGTCTTCACGCTCGAATTCTGACCAATCAGCGAACCGAGGCGAAGGTCGCCTGCAACGTCCTCAATCAAATGACATGGCTCGGCATGCCCATCACCGTCCGGGTCGTTTGATGCACGAGGTGTCACGGAAGGCGCCACGGTGCCCATTCATGCACCAACGCGGGGCGGGGGCACACTTTCCCCTGATCGGCACCATGGTGTGGTCGTTGACCGAAAAACCGCGTGAAATCAGAGACATGGGTCACCCTGAGGCATCGGCGCCAAGATCGGCAACTTTTGCGTATCGATTTGAGGAATATGGCGTATTATCAGTCGCTTTCTGATTTCTGATATCGGCAAGATTGCAGCGGTTTATGGCGCTTCCGGAAGAAACCCCCGCGCGGATCGAGCCCTGCCTCCTCGAAGAGGCGGGACCGGAGTTGCTCGACCTGGTCGCGAGCCTCTCGGCTGCCGCAGCCGGTCTCGGTGCGCGGTTGCATCCCCGTTCGGCCGCCGGCCTCGCCGACGCTGTGCGGATCATGAACTGCTACTACTCGAACCTCATCGAAGGTCACAACACAACGCCGCGCGAAATCGAGGCGGCGCTACAGGGTCAGCTCGAAGCCGCCGAGGAGCGGCGCAACCTACAGCTGGAAGCACGGGCGCATATCCGGTTGCAGCGTGAGATCGACCGCCGCCATGCGGCTGGCGGCCTCGCGGAACCGGCGTCCACCGGATTCATTCGCTGGCTCCATGAAGAGTTCTATCGGGACGCGCCGGAGGCGATGCTCATCGTGCGCAGCGACAGCCGTGCCATCCGCATGACTTCCGGCGTATTCCGCGCCACTGCCGCCGAGGAGGTGACGGTCGGTCGGCATCAACCTCCGGCGGCCGATAAGGTGGCCGCCTTCATGGCGCATTTCGAGACGCGCTACCGGCTGGCGCCGCTCGGCCCTGGCAGCCGCATCCTGGCGATCGCCGCCGCACATCACCGCTTGAACTACATCCACCCTTTCCTGGACGGGAACGGCCGTGTCAGCCGCCTCATGAGCCATGCGATGGCGCTCTCCGCCGGCATCGGCGCACATGGCCTCTGGTCTGTCTCACGCGGCCTGGCGCGCGGTCTCGAAAGCCGCGGCGAGTACAAGCGGATGATGGATCACGCCGACATGCCGCGGCAGGGCGATCTCGACGGTCGCGGCAACCTGTCGCGCCGCGCTTTAGCGGAATTCACAGCGTGGTTCCTCAAGGTCTGCCTCGACCAGGTCGCCTTCATGACCGGCCTCTTTGCACTCGACATGCTCGTCGACCGTCTCCGCCTTTATACCGAGCGTCACGCCTGGCGACCGGAAGCCTGGCTCTTGCTGGAACGTGTGCTGCAACAGGGCGAGGTGCCTCGCGGCGACGCGGCCCGCATCACCGGCCTCCGGGAACGCAGCGCCCGCGATCTGCTGGCGACGCTCGTAGCCGACGGCATCCTCGGCTCAGACACGCCCAAGGGCCCGATCTCGCTGCGCTTTCCGCTGCACGCGATCGAGCTCCTGTTCCCCAGCCTGTTCCCGGAGGCGTGACGTCGGATGACTGAACTCCTCGAAAAGCAGGTGTCCTTGAAAAAACTGATGAGCCTGGCTGGGGGGGTATCGTGAGCAGCGGGCGGCACCACAAAGAGTGGAGCGCTCGCGGCCGGATCGAAAGCGCTGCGACGGCCGATCAGTTACGTGCGGAGCGTGCGAGGACGCTGATTGCCGCAGGCCAGGCACGTAAAGCTGCGGCGCAGCCGAAGACTTTGACACGACCGGGTGTATCCGTAGCTACAACCCTTCGCTATGCCACCACATCCGAACCACAGTGCTGGAGTGATGCGATAGCGGCGAAGGTGATAATCAGCGCAATCACGGATGCAGTGCAGGACGGTTCCGATCGTATTGTCTTTCCGTGGCCAAACCGCCTTGGCGGTTCTTTTGTTTCCACAGCGATAGCACTCCAGCAAGCCCGCACGTCTGGCTCGTTGGCATATGCTACGTTCGGTTATTGGCCTTGGCGAAGTGGGGCGACCTGGGCGGCGCGATCCGTTCTGGTGAACCCCGCCGATCTTCTCACAGCAGCACGTCGAATTTGCACCGAGGTCCGCGCCGGCGCCGCTTGGGCGACTGACTCGAGAATGGTTGCTCATGAGGATCGGGCAGTCGTTGAGCTGAGGCTCGACGAACTTCTCAAAGACGATGAGCAACAGGTTTCCGGTCGCGATACAGTCGAACGTATTGTTGTACGCAGCCCCAACTTACTTGAGGTCACCGCCGTCTTTCCTCCAGGAGAAGCGAAGAACGCATCGTACGTGGCGGACGGCGATCAAGTGCTCTACCGGGTGCGGCGATACACGCGAATAGGCAAGCTTACTATGGGCAAGCGGCTGTCAGCCGTTGGAGACCCTTTGCACACTCCCTTTGCGCTCCTGGGGCTGGCACCTGCGCTGAAGCCCGAGGAACTCAATCCGTTCCTGCAGCATGAGCGCGTGGCACAGTTAGGGCTTGACGTAGTGATCGTCGATTTAACACAGCTCGCGCGCCAAACACTTCCAGATAACTGGGAGAAGCCGTTTTCGGCTCTCCTTGCTGCTCTTGGCGCGGCCCCTGGTCGGCGGCCACCAGTAGCTGTGATCGTAGAAGACGCGTATGCGCTTAACATTGCTTCGCGGCTGCTCCGGGCCCACAATGCCGCTCTGGTTCCGAGGCGGGCGCCTCCGGCCGAAATCGGTGTTTACCTACCGCAGCGAGGCGCTCTTGGACCGATTGCTGAACTGCCCACGGATTTAGCGCCTGTATCGTTCGAGCCTGACATCAAGGATGCGGCTCTCGCACCGATCCGGAAGAGGCTCGTGGCGTTGGGCAACGTACTACGAGAGCAAGCAGGTGCCACGGCGGCAGACGCCGCTTCGCGCGCGCTGCGGTTCCTGCGCCGCGCAGCGTCGCTGCCCGTTGGCTTATCCGAGGCGCGGGGCATTGCGGACATTCTGCACACCGAGGACGACGAGGTTGATCGGGCTGAGCGCTCTGCCTTCCGAGCGAAGATGGAGCTCGCCCCTCTCTATGATGTCGCGGCCCACGTTCCGGCACTCGGAGCAGAGGCCAGGCACCTTGCTGCAGAGATCGAGGGAAAAGTCGATAGCTGGTCCGACGAGACGCCGGTTTCCGCCAAATTAACCGCGGTGCTCAACGCAGCAGGCAAACGAGCGCGCGGCACCATGATTGCTGTCGCAAGTCGAGAATCGGGACGTCTTTCTCTCGTCGGAGCGGGCGCTAAATTGGGACTGCGATGTAGTTGCTCCGGACGATCTTGCGGAACTCGCAACTGCGCGTCCCGAAAGGCTTGTCGTCGTCGGACCGTCCCCGGAAATCGTACGCGTCTTGCTCACATCGTCGGGGGTGCCTGCAACGGTTTTCCTCATTGGCGATGCCGCCGGGACGGGTCTTCTTAGCTCCGAGATCCGGCCAATTTGTCGCATCGAAGCGTTCCGTCCGCTCGCGGCGAGGGCAGAAGCATTGCGATCAGCACTCGCGCGTGGTGGTGGCGATGAAAGCCTCGACTTAGCCGAGGCGGAGTTTCGGATCAGGGCTGTCGTACCTGAGGGAGAGGTGGATTTCACGCGGTCAGGCGACGACTACAAGGGTGACGTCGTGCACACCCAACTGATCATATCGGCCGCTTCCCATACCGCCCCGGCAGCAATGTCTCGACCCGTCCGGCGGGGGAATTCCTCCTCTTCTCCGCCGCGGCGCCCCCGGCACGCGGCATCTTGCCGCCACCCTGGCGCAATCGGGGAAAAATCTTCAAGATAAACTGAGCTGGGCCTTGTCAGGACCAAGGCGCATCCAGAAAACATCGGCACCATATTACGGCTACCTTGCCCAGATCCGCCCAAGGTTGCCAGCTAAAACGGTAGCTGAAAAGGCCCCCTTTATGTTCATTTCAATGCCGCGGGCCTAGTTATCCGACCCCGATGGCGATCTGTACAAGGTCCGGCTATCGACAACGGCTCACCCCGCCGAGTGTCATTCCGTTCCTTATCCCATGCGGGGTCCAGCCCGGGACTGGCTGCGCTTCAGCTCGATTGCAGCTGCGAATGCCATATCTGACGGGTTCTGTCGCAAAGCTGTGCGCCCAGTCCTGTTGGGATATGATCGTAATCGGTCTGGCAATGGGGCGCTCCACGGTGGTCGAATTCAAGGGCAGTCATTTTGAGCGGGAGATCGTCCTCTGGGGTGTGCGCTGGTATGTGGCGTACCCAGTCAGCTACCGCCAGCTCGAAGAGATGATGGAAGAACGGGGTGTCGAGGTCGACCATTCCAGTCTCAATCGCTGGGTTCTCAAGTACGTGCCGTTGCTGGACAAGGCCTTTCGGGCGCGCAAGCGTCGGGTGGGCGACAGCTGGCGGATGGATGAAACCTACGTGCGGATCAGGGGTCAGTGGAAGTATCTGTATCGCGCCGTCGACAAGGCAGGGAACACGGTCGACTTCCTGTTGACTGCGAAGCGGGATCGCAAGGCAGCCTCGCGCTTCTTATACAAGGCGATCGGCCCGCATGGCGCGCCGGCGAAGATCACGATCGACAAGAGTACCGCCAACACCGCGGCGATCGAGAACTACAATTCGGAGCACGACACAAAGATTGAGCTCCGGCAGGTCGAGTACCTCAACAACATCGTTGAGCAGGACCATCGAGCGATCAAACGCAAAGTGCGGCCGATGATGGGGTTCAAGTCCTTCTGGTCGGCCTCCGTGACCCTGGCTGGCATTGAGCTCATGCACATGATCCGCAAAGGCCAGTTGAAGGTCACGGGACGATTGCGTCCGGCGCAGCAGTTCTATTCGCTCGCCAGCTGACTTTCATGGCGAGCACGGGGTTGCTGCGTTGTCGCGCAGAATTTGCGACAGAACCGTCAGCGGTGCAGGCCGCTTCCGGGTCCGCGGAAAGGGTTGAACCCACCTGTCGCTGCCAAGCAGATCAATCACCAGCCTTTGTGCTGCCGGTGCTGCGGACCTTCGGCAATGACATGCACGGAGGTCTGTGATGAAAACGCTACCCCCCAGGGCCAATCTCGATCATCTGAAAAAACAGGCGAAGACGTTGCTGCGGCTTTATCGCGGCGGCGACCCGGCCGCGATCGCGCGTTTCGCCGACAGCCTGCCCACCGCCGCACATCGTACTTTCGAAGAAATAGCGGCACTGCGGCTTCGCCTGCACGATGCGCAGTCCTGCATCGCACGCGAATATGGCTTCGCGTCGTGGGCCGATCTCAGTCTGCATGTGGAAGCGGGCGCCTTCGCGCGCGGCGACCGGGTGACTCTGGTACGCCGCTGGCTGGCGCTTGCGTATGGCGGCGACGTCACCGGCAACTATGACGCCGCACGACCGCGCCTCGCCGCTCATCTCCTGCAGGAACGACCCGAGCTTTTCACGGGAGATGCGTACGTCGCCTGCGCGGCCGGGGATCTCGCGGCGATCACTCGCGCGATGGCCGTCGATCCGGAATGGATCAACCGCCCGGGTGGCCCGCTCAACCTTCCGCCCCTTGTCGCCGTGACGCATTCCCGCCTGGGACAAC
Source organism: uncultured Alphaproteobacteria bacterium (assembly GCA_963733475.1). GTDB lineage: Bacteria > Pseudomonadota > Alphaproteobacteria > Acetobacterales > Acetobacteraceae > JAMXLO01. The sequence goes on from CAVTEC010000061.1 coordinate 5,874, forward strand.
TGCCGGCGTTCATCACGCGGCTGCGCGCGTCTGCAGAAGCCCTGCTCCAGGCCGGGGCCAATCCCAATCAGCGGATCGGCAACCGGTTCCCGCCAGCGTCCCTGGCAACTCCTGATGAGACGGGGCGGCTCTCTGCGCTGTACGGTGCGGGCGAAGTCAACCGCGACCCGCTGCTCACCGAGATGCTGCTGAACGCCGGCGCCGATCCGAACGACGGTGAATCGCTCTATCACTCGCTGGAAAACCCGGACTGCACGCGGGTGCTGCTGCGGCACGGCGCGCGCGTTGCCGGAACGAATGCATTGCGGCGAGCGCTCGACATGCCGGAGCCGGCCGCCCTCGAACTGCTATTGGCTCACGGTGGCGACCCGAACGAGCCGGCCGGCGAAGGACCCACGAAAATCTGGGGCGCCCCGCTGCTGCGCGCGATCGCTGTGCGCCGGTCGCCCCGCCATATCGCCGCGTTGCTTGCGGCCGGGGCCGATCCCTTGGCACGAACGCCTGGAGGCATCAGTGCCTACCGGCTGGCGATGCAGGCCGGTCTGACCGATGTCGCAGAGCTGCTGCGCGCCGCCGGGGCTACGGAGACGCTCACGCCGGATGAGGCGTTTGTTGCGGCTTGTGCCCGCGCCGACGCCGTCGCGGCGCAGCGCATTCAGGCACGACATCCGGGCCTGCCCAGTTCGCTGCCGGCGGACCGGCTGCGGCTGATGCCCGATGCGGCCGCATGGGGATCCGGTGAAGCGGTCAAGGTCATGGTCGAATGCGGCTGGCCCATCGACGCGCATGGTGGAGACTGGGATGCGACGGCGCTGAACCACGCTGTTTTTCGCGGCGACCCGGAGCTGACGGGCTTTCTGCTCGCGCACGGGGCGAGTTGGCGCGAGCGGCACGGCCACGGCGGCGACGTGATTGGCACATTATCCTGGGCGTCCGTCAACGAACCGACAGGAATTGGCGATCCCGACTGGAACGGTTGTGCGCGTGCGCTCATGGTGCATGGACTTCCCAAGGTGGAGCGCGATCCGTCGAACCCTGAATGCGTGCTCATCGACGGTCGGCCTATGCGTTTTTCCGAGAGTGTAACGGAGGTCCTGTTGGAAGGCGACAGCGTACCATCTGACCAAAGCTGAGCGATGCGGTGCCGGGTGATGGGCGGCTACCTGTCGGTCGGAAGCGGGCAGGCGTCCATCGCCGTGGATTCATTCGGATTACGGAATACCTGTCGCGGGGCATTACACCAATTGCTGCCCTGCCTGGGTATTGAGGCGAGTGTCCAATTCTACCGAACCGCCACTCGACGCAGACCGGCAGAAAACCACCCCAAGTCGGCCATCCTGCTGCAATCTCACTACGCCCGTTCACTGGATTTCGCCTTGGGGTGCGACGACCAGCGGGCCACTGAGATTATGCCGACTTTATTCCGAAGATTAGCCCGACCAGCGCCGGCCCTTGGGTAGTGGTCGGCATAATCCGGAAGTCGGCATAATCTCTATTCCATGACGACGAACCAGGAGGCGATCCGCCGCCTGTTCCGCGTCGATGTCGACCACACGGGGAACCTCCCTTCGATGCCGGGCGTCTATCCCGACTACGCGGCGCCGATCGTCCGTAACGCACCGGCTTGCCGCGAGCTGATCCTCGCGCGCTGGGGCATGCCGACACCGCCAAAATTTCTCGAGGGCAAAAAGTCCGATCCCGGCGTGACCAACATCCGCAATGCTACGTCACCGCACTGGCGGCGCTGGCTGAGTGTCGAGAACCGCTGCCTCGTGCCCTTCAACAGCTTTGCCGAGCCGGACAACGGCACCTTCGGCGGACGCGCGCCGGTCTGGTTCGCCTTCGATGTAAGTCGGCCGCTCGCCTGCTTTGCGGGGATTTGGACGCGATGGACTTCGGTGCGGAAGGTGAGGGAAGGGGAGACCACCAACGACATCTTCGCCTTCCTCACCATCAATCCGAACGCGGAAGTCGGCGCCATCCATCCGAAGGCGATGCCGGTGATTTTGCGCACGCCGGAAGAATTGGATATCTGGATGACCGCACCGGTTACCGAGGTGCTGAAGCTGCAGCGGCCGTTGCCGGATGGAGCACTGCGGATCGTGGCGCAGGGCGCGAAAGAGGACGGCGCAGCGGCGATGCCTGCGCCGGCAGGCCATCTTCTGTAAGTAGGCAGAATTCGTGATTTTCTGCTTTTTCTACTGCGCGCCGTGGCGGCGATCACGTTCGGCATGTGCGCCCCCCGGGACGTATTCGACACCGGAGTGGCGATGGTGGGTTGCCCGCGACGTCGCCGGCATCAGCTTAACTCGGGCACGAACAGTGGCAACTCACGCCGTTGTGACGGTGGAATGAGACTGGAAAAACAGCACGGTGATTGGAGAGTTCGCTCAATTTCAGCACCGACGTCCAAATGCCAATTGAATTCCTCGATCAGATACTTCTTGAGGAAGTCCTCACCTGGGCACGCGAGTGCCTGGTCGACAGCGGCCGGCTTGAATTCACGATTTTCACCATCGATGAGCAGGGACGGCGAGCCATGGCCGCCGCGGATCCTGCATGCTTCGCTGTCGATGGCGGCCGCGAACGGCTCGCGCGCGAAATGCGTATGCGGTTTGGTACAGCCGGGATCGTTAGCTATGCCATTGCCGCGGAGTGCTGGTTAACACGGCCGATGGCGCCTGCCGGGCCACAGCGCGACCCTCAGATGAGACGGGATGGCGGCGGGCGAGAGGAAGTCGTTATCGTCCATGTGTGTGACCGTCGCAGTACGAGTGTAGACGTCTCAGCCATCCGGAAAAACCAGAACTGGTGCCGCGATCGGTCTGCGCGAATTGATCACGACGGATGATGAGGAGAGCCTGGTCGCCGGCCGTTTCAATAATCTCCTCGAAGGAGGGGTTCATTGACATAGCTGCGTAAAGGAAGATGGCAGCCAGTACCCGCAATCATGCTGGCGTTGTGTCCGTCACCTGGATGCTGCCGGCGGCCGGGAAGGCCCTGCTCGGCGCGTCACTGTGTGACCCGGGCGGCCGGCCCATAATGGCGCGATGACGAATGCCAGAAATGGCAACGAGGGCGGAGCCCGCGCACCGCCCTCGAAGGCCAGTTCAAGCCGCTCCAAAAGCCGCCATTTCAGCGGCGGCCGATTGGCGGGTCACGCTGGCGGAGGCGGGGAGGGGGTCTCGGACGGCTTCCACGTCTTGCCGGCATAGGCGGCAACCGCGCCCTCAGCAGCAGCCAGCAACGCGAAGGATTGCAGCGCCATCTCGGCGGCAAACAGGCGCGCGCGCTCGGCCTTGCTTTCGAAGCCGGCCGGACCTTCGCGGTCTTCATCGCGGGCATCGTTCAAAAGGCGGCTCGTGAGATCCATCGCGGCTGATTTCTTGGTCCCGTAGAACTGGGCGGCACCGTAGGCTGAACCGACGAAAGCGCCGACGATGCGCTGCAGGTGGATCTGCATGGCTGTGGCTACCAAGAATTTCATCCGACCTGGCGTAAAGCCATGATGGTGTGGGTACCGGTCACGCCATCCGAACATACTGATGATGAAGGCCTCCGAGCCAAGAGACTGACGCGATGCGACCGACCGTCTGCACTGGCCGGTGCAGCGGCGCGTCCTTGCCGAGCGCAACATGCGTGCGCACTTCATTGTAGTAAATGCTGTAATTTGCCAACAGTTCGCGAAGGTGCCTTTCCCCAAGCACCACGACATGGTCAAGGCATTCGCGTCGGATCGATCCAATCAGGCGTTCCACATGACCGTTCAGCCATGGCGAGCGGGGCGCGATTGGTCGGTCTCGGATGCCCATGGCTCTCAACCGACGTGTCACCGCGACACCATACGCAACGTCGCGGTCACGGATGATGTATCGCGGTGCCGTGTCCCACGGGAATGCTTCGGTGATCTGTCGGGCGATCCACTCGGCGGTCGGATTTCTGGTCACATTGGTCCAGACGAGCCGTCGCCGCTCGAGGCGCAGGATCACCAGCCCGTAGAGAAGTTTGAATCCGATCGTCGGAATGACGAACATGTCAATCGCCGCGATGTGGGCGGTGTGGTTGCGCAAGAAGGCCCGCCAGCTCGGCGAGGGTGGGCCACGACGGTGGGGCATGTACTTGGCGACAGTGGACTGCGCGATATTGATCCCGAGCTTCAGCAACTCGCCATGAATGCGCGGCGCACCCCAGAGCGGGTTATCGCGGCTCATTGTCCGGACCTGATCGCGGATCTCGGCCGGGACCGCAGGTCGGCCGACGCGACGACGGCGCGACTTCCAACGCCAGTAGAGACGGAAGCCGCCCCGATGCCAGCGCACCAGCGTCTCGGGCTTGAAGATGACCGCGGCTCCGAGCAAGGAGGGGAACAGCCGATAGAGCCAGACAAAAATCAGCCGATCTGTGTTCCGCAGCCTGAGCCTCGCCGGCGCGGATCGTTTCAGGACAAGCAGCTGCTGGCGGAGAAACGCCATCTCAGCTTCGCGCGCCGCCTGCGATCTGAACAGTCCGACGAGCGATCCGACGAGCAGCTTCATGAAGTCGATCATCCCGGCGAGGCTAGCCCATTCACGCGTTTGCGCCAGATCGGATGAGATTTTCAGTAGCCACACGGTGATCGACGGACCAGATC
>CAVTEC010000062.1:0-7069 GCA_963733475.1 uncultured Alphaproteobacteria bacterium
GTCGAGGGCGTGGGCGATCTCTACACCGGTGCGTTGGCGCGGCGGATCGAGCAGGCCTCGCCGGTGGCCGGCGGCCCCATCACGTTGGCCGACATGAGCCGCGCGCTGCCCACACTGGGTGCGCCGGTTGTGCTCTCGGAACGGCGCGACAAGGTGGCATTCCTGCCGCCGCCTGCCGACGGAGGTCTGGCAGCCGCGGCCGCATTTGCGGTGTTGCAGCACGATCCATCGGCGCTGAGCGCCGCTGCGGCGCGCGGGCTGGCGGCCGCCGAGCGCTGGCGTGCCGGCGGCGTCGATGCGGATACCGTACTGCACGCCACGGATCTTCAGGTGCAGTCGATGCCGCCGCTTCCCGCTTCCACCAGCTTCGTCACGCTTGACCAGGATGGCAACGCGGTGGCCTGTTCGATCAGCATGGACAATCTGTTCGGCACGGGACGCGTGCTGCCGGGAATGGGCATTCTGCTGGCAGCATCGCCTTCAGTGGTGCCGACGCCACTCTATGCCGCGGCGATTGCCTGGAATGACAACATCCATGCCTTCCGTGCCGCCGTCGGCGGCTCCGGCCAGGACGGCGCGCCGATGGCAGTCGCCGTCGGCATGCTCAATGCCCTGCGCAGCAACCGCCCCATGAGTGTCCCTGTGCCTGATCCCGGGCGCGCCAATGTCATCGAATGCAACAGCTATCTGCCTGGCGAGAACGAGAGCTGCGGGTGGGGAACGGACCCTCGCGAGTCCGGCCTCGCTGTTGGTGGAACCTGATCTTCCACTGATTCGCAAAAGGGAAAACTGCGACTGAATTCGATTGCACGCGTCAGCCTTGTTGTGACGTTGCTCGCTTGCGGGACGGCCTGGGCACAGTCACCGCCTTCCGCGACGAGCGTTGGCCCTCGCCGCATTACCTGCCGCAGTGCCACGGCCTGTGAACTCGATATCGGCACGCCGCCAAGCCTGCGATACACGATTGATCCGAGCGCCTTGACGGGATCGGACAACGATCGCCTGGTGAAGAGCCGCACCGCGAAAAGCGCGCCATGCATCGCCACGGTGAACGGGACCGACAACAAGACGGTGATCAAGGCTGCGAGCATCAAATTCTACAACTGAAGGAGATAGGATGCTGACGCTGCTCCCGGTGGGGGCGTTTGCGACAACATCGTCCGTAATTGCTGACTGGCCAAAAGACCGCTTGCATCTGTTGTGCGCACAGGCTTCGCTCGCGCGCATGACGGGTGAGGGGCCCGTGCCATGGGTCATGACAACCTGATTGTCTCGCTATCCGGCTTCCTCGTGGGATTGCTGGTCGGCCAGACCGGAACCGGCGGTGGCTCACTGATGACGCCGTTGCTTGTCCTGTTGTTTGGGGTTCATCCCGCGACCGCTGTGGGCACCGATCTGCTCTACGCGTCGGCGACCAAGTCGGTCGGAACTCTGGTGCATGGCATGCACCAAACGGTGAACTGGCGGATCGTCGACGCGGTTGGCGTCGGGTAGCGTGCCGGGAACCGTGCATCACGCTGCTGATCCTATCGCAGTTCAATCTGAACAGCCGGGCCGCAGGCGCAGTGATTTCAGTGGTGCTGAGCATTTTGCTCTTGCTCACCGCATCATCGCTGGTGTTCCGGCGGCAGTTTGTCGCGGCAGTGGGACCGAGCATGGAGAACCTGACCGGCCATCAGGTGGCGCGCTGCACGGTTATGGTCGGGTTCATGCTAGGCGTACTGGTGACGATAACCTCGGTTGGTGCCGGCGCGCTCGGCGTCACGGCGTTGCTGCTGTTGTATCCACGGCTGTCAATGGCCAGCATTGTCGGGTCTGATATTGCGCATGCGGTGCCGTTGACGCTCGTGGCAGGTATTGGACATTGGTGGATGGGGTCGACGAACTGGCCGATGCTGATGTGCCTGCTGGTCGGATCGATCCCGGGTATCGTGCTGGGAAGTTATCTGGCGGTAAGAGTGCCCGATAGGGTGTTGCGACCGATACTTGCGGCGACTCTTACAGTGGTGGCGGGGCAGTTGTTGTTCTGAATGTTGAAGATCGGCCGCGGTGCGAGCGCACCGCCATTCATCGTGATGGATGTGATTGCCGCGGCCAACGAGAGGCAGGCGACACTGCCTGTCGGCGCGCCGCACGTCATTCGCATGGAGGTGGGACAACCCGGTACCGGCGCGCCGCAAGGTGCGGTTGCCGCGGCGACCGCGGCGCTGCGTTCGGGCGATCCTCTCGGCTATACCGAGGCGTTCGGCCGCCGCTCGCTGCGCGCACGCATCGTCGCGCATTATCGCGATTGGTACCGGCTGGACGTCCCGATCGAGCGTGTCGCCGTGACAGTCGGCGCATCAGGAGGTTTTCCACTGGCCTTTCTCGCGGCATTCGATCCCGGTGATCGGATCGCGCTGAGCTCGCCGTTCTATCCGCCTTATGTGAACATACTGACCGCGTTGGGAATGCGACCCGTGATCCTGGAGGCAGGACCGGAAACGCGCTTCCAGCCGAGTCTGGCGATGCTGGAAAGGCTCGATCCCCCACCGGACGGGCTGATCGTGGCCAGCCCCTGCAATCCTGCCGGCACGATGCTGCATCCCGATGAGCTGGCAGCGCTCGCCGCGTGGTGCGATCGCAGCGGCGTGCGTCTGGTCAGCGATGAAATCTATCACGGACTGAATTATGACAGTCCAATCACTACGGCTGCGTCGCTGAGTTCCAGCGCGATCGTGGTGAATAGTTTCTCCAAATACTTCTCGATGACCGGCTGGCGCGTGGGTTGGCTGCTGCTGCCAGACGATCTCGTACGACCGGTGGAGCGGCTGGCGCAGAACCTCTTCATTAGCGCACCGCACATCTCGCAGATCGCGGCAGAGGCGGCTTTCGATTGCCATGAGGAATTGCAGGCGAATGTCGCGCGGTATCGTCGGTCGCGTGACCATCTGCTGCGTGCGTTGTCGGATGCCGGATTCGCCCGGTTATCGCCGGCCGACGGCGCATTCTACCTGTGGGCGGACATCACAGAGCGGTCGAACGACAGCGTTGCGTTCTCCGCGCGAATGCTGACAGAGGTTGGCATTGCGGTGACACCGGGCGTTGATTTCGACCATGAACGCGGCGGGCGCTTCCTGCGTTTCAGCTACTGTGGCTCTGAGGCGGATATGCGCGCGGCTGCGGACCGCCTGAAAGGTTGGAGATAGCGCCGCAGGACAGTCTCGAATTCCCGCGGCCGGAGCCAGTGCATACTCGCCGTATCGGACCTGACAAGGTTCCATGGTGCCCAGCGCACGGTTGGGGATGTGATGCGCCGCATTCGGTGCGCGGGCGGCTGTGGTCGGCGCGTAGGGGGCGCGTGGCTGGCGACGGGTCCGATCCTCAACGTACGTGCCGGACCGCGGCGGGCGCCGTTGCTGGGGCCGGAGGCGAGGCGGCGAGCAATATCGCGGTGGAAGTTTTGGCATCGGCCGGTCGGCGCAAGGTTACGGAAGGCAACTCACCGAAGAGAGTCCTATAGGCCACGGAAAAACGGCCCAATTCCCAGAAGCCATGGTCCGTCGCGATCGCGGTGACAGTCTTTGCCGTGGCGTCGCCCAGTGCCAGTGATCGACGTACCTGGTGCATGCGCCGTAACCACAGATACCTATGCGGACTGATCCCGAGGTGGTTTATGCAATGCAGGCGAAGTGTGCGCTCCGATACACCAATCGCCGCACAGATCTCTGGAACATAAAGCGGGTTGTCTCGGTTCTCCTCCAACACTTGCTCAAACCGCCGCATTACTGGTACCCGGTAGCCGCGCCCGTCGTCACGAACCTGCGTGCCATCCGCGATGCATGCGACCATTGTTCGGACCAGTTCTTGTTCTATCGCTCGTGCCACCTCGGGGTGCGTGAGGATATCAGAAACCGTCGCTGCCAGATTTTCGGCGGTGTCGTACAACCGCAACAAGTGCGACATCGCCTGGACTGGCGGGTTGACCATCTTTGCTGCTGCCGGTGCGGTCAGTTCTCTGCCCAAGAGGGCACGCGAAGCGCTGGCAAGGTCCTCGATCGCCAACGACATCGATCCGGACCGGCGCCCAGTCGAGCGACGATAGAACTCTGTGCCCACTGGGTTGACCAGGATCGAACCGGATGACAGTTCCATGCCATTGTGGTGGTACGGCGTCTGCTCCTCACCGGCCAGGAAATGGATGACGCAGCGGTCGTTAGACCAGCCACCGCGCATGATGTAGGGCACGGATGTCTCGCCACTCCGCATCCAGAGCTTGTGCAGGTCCATGCGGGTCAGTTTCGTGTGGAATTGGCCGCGCGCACGACCTGTCAGGAGCACGGTTACATCCGTCGCCCGAATGGACGACTGGTACTCATGTGGGTCTGTGAACGTCTGGACCGCGCTGCTAGGCATCACTGGCGCCCCTGAACGGTGGGAGTTGGGTGGTCGACAGTCACTGACGCAGCGGATGCCGCTTAGCTTTGCTTATCTTATACCAGAGCTCACTGATCCTGGCTCATCTGTCGCCCGTCGTCATGGCCGGACCGAAGTCCCCGGGCTTGTGCTGGGGATCGGACCCGGCCATGACGGTTAGCCAGAGCGAATGGGTCGCGGTCAGCGAGTAGTGGCATTACGTATGCCGACCAAACGCAAAATTGCCTGGCAGGCACGCGTCGGACGTCAGCGGCGTGCGCGGCGGGGCGTCATCCCGTCCAGCCCGTTGCACTAAGGGATGTCGGGAGCACCCTGCCATCGCCTGGCTTGTCACTGGGCCAGTGCTGAACAACTGGATCTGGCCGCGCCGTGTATTGCTGATTGGGCCGGGGACGAGGCCGCGAACTATATCTCGGTCGAAGTTTTGGCATCGGCCGGTCGGCGCAAGGTTGTGGAAGGCAACTCACCGAAGAGAGTTCTATAGGCCACTGAAAAGCGTCCCAATTCCCAGAAGGCATGGTCGGTCGCGATCTCCGTGACGGTCTTTTCTGCGGCGTCAGCCAGCACCAGGGATCGTCGTACTTGGTGCATCCGTCGCAACCACAAATACCGTTGCGGACTAATGCCCAGATGGGCTTGGCAAGGTCACTCGCCGCCTGGTGCAGGGCCAACAACCGCGCCATTGCCCGCGCCTGAGACCGTATTACGTTCATTGCAGTATGGAATTTCAGATCGCGTCCGGCGTGAGCTTGCGCGAACGCAGCCAGAGAACCGGCACATAGCGATAATGATGCCCAGTGGCCGCCTTCGCCAGCCCGGCTGTGGAACTCACCTCCTGAGCTGACGACAAATATTCCGCCGGATGGAACGTCCCTACCTCCCCAAATTCCCGATGTCTGACAGTCATCGACAGGAAAGCAGATCGCGCTGCGCCCTGCGGGTATCGCCAAATGCGAAATGGAGGGAAGCAATTGCCAGGCGCGTCCTTCGAGCCGGGCGTCATACGTCATCTGTCGCAAATCATTCGACGACGGAGACCGTCTCTGGACAAGGGGAGGCAGATACTAACGCGCGTGCTCGTCCAGGAGAGGGTTGCTTTCGGGATGACGGCGAAGTGTCGCGGATGGAGATTCACCAAACAGCCTTCGATAGCTGACTGCGAAGCGCCCTAGCTCTGCGAAGCCATAGTCGTTGGCGACGGCGGTGACCGTCTTGGCTGTCGATTCGGCATGGGCCAGAGCACGTTGTACAAATTCATGCGCCGCAGCCAGAGATACCGATGCGGGCTCATGCCTAATTTTTCCTGGCAATGCAGACGCAGCGTCCGCTCGCTGACGCCAATACCGGCGCAGACATCCGTGACGTGCAATGGCTCATCCGGATGTGCCTCGAGCATCTGCTCGAACCGCTGCATAACGGCGAGCCGCAGTCGGATCGATCGAGGACGATCTGTGGCATCGGGATCGGTGAGGCACGCGACCATTGCGCGTATCAGTGCCTGCTCCAGTGATTTGGCCACTTCGGGATGCTCAAGAATATCCGGCGCCGTTGCGGCAAGGTCGCCGGCCGCCTTATGCAAATCCAGGACCCGCGACATCAAAGCCTGCGCAGGCCGCAGGATCCGAATGGCCGCCGGCGACGCTAGTTCGCGTTCCGCGAACATCTCCCCGAAATCCGGCGAGATCACCAAGCGTGAGCGACATGCCTCCACAATGATAGCTTGCCGACGTGCGGTAGTGGTGGTCCGATCCCAGCGGATAACAAACGATCTCGTTCGGCGCCACCTCCGCGCCGCTATGCCATATAGGTGCCTGATCAGGCTGGAACTGGAGAAAGATCATGCTTCGATCCTTGCCAGTCGCCGAGTGTCCTCTTCCTGCCGTTCCTTGGTTCATCCTTTATGTGGTACCTGGTTCGGTTGCGTATTGCTATCAAGGTGACTCCGTACCGGGCGCAGGACCCGTTCCTGCGCAAGCTGCGCTGAGCGTCCGGCCGTTCCGGGGCGGGAGCACTTTGGTCCGTTCGGAAAAATTGGTTCAAAAGTAGGGACTAAGGTCCCAAAAGCCCGGATGACCCATTTCACTACAGAGGCTTTCGGCGGACAGGCGAAGCTGCCGGTGACCTCCATTATTTGCCCGTCCGAACCTGGAGGCCCCGTTGACCGCCACCGCCTTGGCGGGACAAGTTCCCGCGGCCATCGATCTGAACCATCCCGGTACCTACCTGAACTGGAACATCTTCACGATCTCGGTGGCGAACCTGGTACTGATCGCCGTCATGGTCGCCATCTTCGGCGCCGCGCTACTACTGCCCTTCCCCGGTCGCCGCCACCAAGGCCAGGTGGCGCAGGATGCGACCGCACCGGATGAGTCCGCCGACCTGTACGCGGCGGCTCCCGGGGATGAGCGGATGTGGACAGCGCGGCTGCGGCGGCGCGGGCATGTCCGCACTGCCGCCGAACAGCTGCTGCCCGACCGCCAGCCCGCCTACGTCTCCTCCTGGGTGTACGTGTTCGGCGTCGGGTCTTGGCCGCACTCGCCGTAGTGATCGTCAGCGGCTTCGCCATCGCGCTTGGCGGTCCCGACTGGTGGCACTACAACTCGGTCGGGCACTTCTTCAACAGCTTGCACCTGTGGAGCGTAGAACTGCATCG
>CAVTEC010000063.1:0-88160 GCA_963733475.1 uncultured Alphaproteobacteria bacterium
CGATGACCCGCTACATTGGTTTGGACGTGTCGCAGAAGCTGACGGCGATCTGCATCGTTAACAGCACCGGTCTGTAGGCTTTGGCGTGGTCAGTTGACATCGGACCCCGAACAGATCGAGCGGGCGGTACGTTGGCGTGCCGAAAAGGATGCGCGTATCGGCGTCGAGACCGGTCCCATGACGCCAGGGCTGGCGCACGAATTGCGTGGGCGGGGGCTCGAACTACATCCCTTGACGCCAGGCATGCGCGGACGGCGCTCAAGATGCAGATCAACAAGACCGATGTGCGGACGCTGTGCCTCGTTCCTGCCCGCCGAAGCCGTGGCCAGGCTGTTCCAGACCAATAACCCGCTGCCCAAGGTGGCGCCGTCCTGGAACGTCGTGCCGACACAATCGGCCATGGTGGTGCGCCAACATCCGAGAAGGGCGAGTGCCATCTCGATCTGTTGCAGTGGGGGCTCGGCCGCAAGCCGAATTTGACGCCACACCAGCAGCGCGAGGCCTCCTTCAAGATGCTCTATGCTGCGGTGCGTCGCGAGGGAGTGATCGTCCCTTTCTGAACAATCGTCGTTCGCTTCATTATTCGTCGTCGGACGACATCAAGCTTCCTGCCAGTAATGACAAGCGGTGCGCAACCGTCAGCCTCCCAGATGCGGGAGGCGACGTCGGGATGGAGCGCGGGGACATCGTCATTAAAGAACTGTCCGCGGTCACCGACATCGAGATAACTCTCGACTTCAAGTCTTCCGCCAAAATAACCGCGTGAGTTGCCAATTCGACATGGAAGTAGCTCACAGCAGACACAGGAATTTGCATTATCGTGCTACCGAGCATCAAATGGCTGACTGGGATCAATACGTTATCGACGAACACCGCATGATCGGGCGATAACAGCAGGTATCCACCGATTTCCCTGGACCGAACGCGCCAGCAGAAATGCGCACAGGCCACACCAACTTCGCATTCGGATGATGGCGACAATCGATTGACCGATGACCAATCCACTTTATGGTCTGTGGTGCGAATTTGTCGTTTCCGAAGTGGGCCAGGACCCCGTCGCCCTCAAGTAATGTCTCGACGGGCGCTTGGCCGCGCGGCGTTGCGAGAGACGTGCCGTGTGCGAAGCACGGTGCAGCTATCGCTACGTCGGCACCATCAGCGACATTGGTGACCACGAATTCGCGGTGGTGAAGCTGCCCGGCAGATTGAGCGTAACCTGCCCAGAGGATTTGGTCAGCGTGAGGATTTCTCCGACATAGCTCGATCCGGTGACCGTGATGTCGGTGACCTCAATTGTATCGCCGTGCGAAAAGCCACTGATCACACCGGCGAGGGTTCTGTCGCGAATTCTGCGCGACAACGCAGCAGCCCCGTGCTCGCCATGAAAGTTAGCTGGCGAGCGAATAGAACTGCTGCGCCGACGCAATGTCCCGTAACCTTCAACTGGCCTTTGCGGATCATGTGCATGAGCTCAATGCCTGCCAGGGTCACGGAGGCCGACCAGAAGGACTTGAACCCCATCATCGGCCGCACTTTGCGTTTGATCGCTCGATGGTCCTGCTCAACGATGTTGTTGAGGTACTTGACCTGCCGGAGCTCAATCTTTGTGTCGTGCTCCGAATTGTAGTTCTCGATCGCCGCGGTGTTGGCGGTATCTTGTCGATCGTGATCTTCGCCGGCGCGCCATGCTGGCCGATCGCCTTGTATAAGAAGCGGAAGGCTGCCTTGCGATCCCGCTTCGCAGTCAACAGGAAGTCGACCGTGTTCCCTGCCTTGTCGACGGCGCGATACAGATACTTCCACCGACCCCTGATCCGCACGTAGGTTTCATCCATCCGCCAGCTGTCGCCCACCCGACGCTTGCGCGCCCGAAAGGCCTTGTCCAGCAACGGCACGGAATCGAGAACCCAGCGATTGAGACTGGAATGGTCGACCTCGACACCCCGTTCTTCCATCATCTCTTCGAGCTGGCGGTAGCTGACTGGGTACGCCACATACCAGCGCACACCCCAGAGGACGATCTCCCGCTCAAAATGACTGCCTTTGAATTCGACCACCGTCGTGCGCCCCATTGCCAGACCGATCACGATCATATCCCGACAGAACTGGGGGCACAGCTTTGCGACAGAACCTGGAGAACACGACGTGGAAGTATCCGACCGGCAGCAGGTCGGCCTCGCGCTCGGCCAGCCAGGTGCGCGCGGCGGCACCCTGGCACTTCGGGCAGTGCCGGTTGCGACAGCTAATGGGCGACGCCCATTAGCTGCCTTATGGGCAAATCCAGTAATGGGGAGTTGGCGCCCCGCTTGACGCTTTTCAGACGGCTTGACGCTGATTTGTGATTTTCCTTATCCCCATAAGCGTTGGGGCCCACTCAGTTCCGCGATTCCACCGCCGCCACTCCAATGACGGAGTTATGCCCTATTCGGACCGTATTGAATGCGCTCTCAGTTTCGGCGTATGCGTACAAGGGTTTTGAGCTGGCCTATAGAGATGCCTTCGTTACGACTGCGGAGGTTGAGATCACCGCCAAACAACCGGTCGTTCCATCCGTCAGACAACCTAAATCGTCGGTGTACCCAGGATACTCGGTAATGGAGAGTGTAACCGCCAGAAACCTGCTGCCACCCATACCAAGTCATCCGCCAACTCCCCATTACTAGATTTGCCCATAAGGCAGCTGTTATACGCGATCCGCTGATGGCCGCAGTCCTCGCAGGCCTCGACATGACCGCCCAGAGCCGCCGTGCGGCACTGCTCGATCGCCGACATGACCTTGAGCTGCTGAAGGCTCAGGTGTCCGGCTTGGGTGGCCCGATAAGCGGGGCCAGCAGCACGGAGAATGTCGGCGACCTCGAGTGAGGCGCGCACCGCCTCAGCCGGTGGGTGCGATCTCTCTGGCCTTGAACATGCCGAGCTTGTCGAGCGGGCTGGTCACGGTGCGCACCGTTCGGGTCGCGACCTTGGTGTAGAAGGCGGTGTTGTCCAGCTTCGCGTGCCCGAGTAGAATCTGCACCGCCCTGAGATTTCCTGTCTGTTTGTAGATAATGGACGCCTTGGTCCGGCGCAGCGAATGCGTCCCGTAATCGTCGGAGCGCAAGCCAATACCAGTCACCCACTCATCAACGAGCCGGGCAAATTGGCGGGTGCTGATGTGATTGGCGTGATCGATCCGGCTCGGAAAGGCGAACTCGTCAATCGTTCCGCCTCGGCGTTCGAGCTAGGCCAGAATGCTACCGCGGGCGGGTTCGAGGAGTTCAAATTGAACCGGCCGACCTGTTTTCTGCTGGACGACAATCGCGCGTAAGCGAATTTGGCCGCCACTGACAAGGTCACCAATCCTGACCTTGACGACGTCACATCCTCGCAGCATGCTGTCAATCGCGAGATCGAACATCGCCCGATCGCGTACCCGACGTTCGTGGTCGAGCCAGAATCGAACGGCCCAGACCTGCTGTGGCTTCAACGCACGTATGGCGCCGACCATTCGGCCAGCGTTCCACGGGCGTCGCTCTTTGGCCGCCGGATCATGCTCTGAGTGTCATTGCCTTCTCCTCTTCCGGCCACGATCGGCCAGGGGGGAGAACAAGGCGCTTGATGCCTGGCTGGGAGGTCTTGGCCGAAACCGAAACGGCCGTTCTGGAGGGTGCAACGGCGTCAACCAGACATTCGTTCATGGAGATTGGCGGCGGCAGGAAGCTATGCGAAGCGGTCCTTCACCGTAGCCGTGGCGGTTGGCAAGGCGCGTCCTTGGGACTACGGAGTGAGGAAGCCGGCCCAGCCGCTGCAGCACGGAGGACTTCCGATGCCCGATCAGAAGAACAAGCTGGAGAAGCAAGAAGCCCTGCCATTCCCCCCCACGCCCTCGGGCAGCATCGCCGGGCGCACGATGCAGGAGTCGGTGTATCGGCCAAGGGCGACGCCGCGGCGGCTTCCCGCCGACGCGCCGAATATTCTCATCGTGCTGATCGACGACGCCGGCCCCGCCCTGCCGGCCACGTTCGGTGGCGAGGTCCTGACCCCGACGATGGATCGTATTGTTAACGACGGAATCGCGTACAACCGCTTCCACACCACGGCGATGTGTTCGCCCACCCGGGCGGCGTTGCTGACTGGGCGCAATCATCATCGTGTCGGCAACGGGCAAATCGCAGAACTGGCGAACGATTGGGACGGCTATTCCGGCGTGATCCCCCGCAGCAGTGCGCTGGTGGCGGAGGTGCTGAAGGATTACGGCTACGCGACGGGCGCCTGGGGCAAGTGGCACAACACACCTGCGGTGGAAACCGTCCCGGCCGGTCCGTTCGAGAACTGGCCGACCGGCCTCGGCTTCGAGTATTTCTACGGCTTTCTCGCCGGCGAGGCCTCGCAATACGAGCCGAACCTGGTGCGCAACACGACGAGCGTCCTGCCGCCAAAAACCGTGCACGAAGGGTATCACCTCAGCGAAGACCTGGCGGACGACGCGATCGGCTGGCTGCGCAGGCACCGGGCGTACCAGCCCGACAAGCCGTTCTTCATGTACTGGGCGAGCGGTGCGATCCACGGCCCGCACCACATCGCGAGGGAGTGGGCCGACAAATATAAAGGCAAGTTCGACGACGGCTGGGACGCCTACCGCGAGCGTGCATTCCGGCGTGCGAAAGAGAAGGGCTGGATTCCCGCCGACGCAGAGCTTACCCCACGGCACGAGACCATGCCGTCCTGGGACAGTATCCCCGAGGACGAAAGGCCCTTCCAGCGCCGCCTAATGGAAGTGGCAGCAGGCTTCACCGAGCACGTGGATGTCCAGGTCGGCCGGGTCGTCGACGAGATCGACAGGCTCGGCTATGGCGACAACACGCTGATCTTCTACATATGGGGTGACAACGGTTCCTCGGCGGAGGGCCAGAGCGGCACGATCAGTGAACTGCTGGCACAAAACGGGATCCCCAGCAGCATCAGGCAGCACATCGACGCGCTCGCGGAACTCGGTGGTCTCGACGAGCTCGGTTCGCACAAGACCGACCCCATGTATCACGCCGGCTGGGCCTGGGCCGGCAGCACCCCTTACAAGGGAACCAAGCTGCTGGCATCGCATTTTGGCGGCACACGCAACCCGATGGCCGTCCGATGGCCGGCCAAAATCAAGCCCGACACGGTCCCGCGGGCGCAGTTCCACCACGTGAACGACGTGGTCCCGACCATCTACGAGATCCTTGGCATTACTCCGCCGCGCACGGTGAACGGGATCGAGCAGGACCTGATCGACGGCGTGAGTTTCGCCTATACGTTTGACGACCCGCAGGCCAGGGGACGGCTGCTCACCCAGGTACTTCGAGGTCATGGGCAGCCGCAGCATCTACCACGATGGCTGGATGGCATGCGCCTTCGGGCCGCGAACCCCGTGGCTTCCGGGGCTGCCGCCGGGCATCCACGAATGGACCCCGGATCGAGACGCCTGGGAACTCTACAACCTCGAGGAAGACTGGAGCCAGTCCAACGACCTGGCCGCCAACATGCCCGGGAAGCTGGCGCAGATGAAGGAACTGTTCCTTATCGAGGCGGCGAAGAACAAGGCGCTTCCAATTGGCGGGGGCCTTTGGATCCCGGTGCTGCATCCGGAAATGCGGGTCAGCCCGCCGTATACCGAGTGGACGTTCTCCGGCGACATGGTCCGCATGCCGGAGTTCTGCGCGCCGGCCCTGGGCAACCGGCCCAACGTCGTCACCATCGATGCCGTGATCCCGGAGAACGCCAACGGCGTGCTCTACAAGTTCGGCGCAAACTCGGCCGGCCTCACCTGCTTCGTGGAAGACGGCATCCTCTGCTACGAATACAACCTGTTCATCATCCAGCGCACGAAGATCCGCGCCACCGAAAAGCTCCCGAGGGGCAAGGTGAAGATCTCGGTCGAAACGCGCTATGTCGTGCCCAGGCCCGGAGGTCCGCTGAAGGTGAGCATGAAGGTCGGCGACAAGATGGTGGCCGAAGGCACCGTGCCGATCAGTGCGCCGCTGCTGTTTACCGCCAATGACTGTCTCGACATCGGTATTGCACTCGGATCGCCGGTCTCGCTCGACTATTGCGAGAAGGCGCCGTTCAAGTTCAACGGGACGATCGAGCAGGTTCATGTGAAGTATTTTTCAGCGGCATAGGAAACGGCTCTCGGACAGGGTCCGTATCATCCCCCGGAACTCTGCGCAGATGGAGCCAGATGACCCGTTCGCATCCAACCCGGCGATGGAGGAAAGTGCCCATGGTCACTGGAGGTATTTCGCTCTGTTCGGGATGCAATCTGTCGGTGCGGTTGTTCTCTACGCGACCGGCCTCATTCTTTACCGACAAACTCTCGCTGACCCGACATCGCACGAGGCGCATCCTTGGACGCTTGTCTGGTCCCTATTGTCAATCGCCTTGATGCAGTGCACGTATTGGGTTTCTCATCACCTCCGTCCGCCACTGCCGCAGTTCCGTAATACTTTGCTCGGCCACGCCGTTTTGTTTCTGGCACGCATGGGCTTCGTGCTCCCGACTTCTGTTTTCGGTTTTGTGTTTGTCGCGCAGCGGCCTGAATTCGATATCCCGGTCTTCCAATGCCTCGTCCTTTTCTTGGGTCTGTTCTCCCTGTATTGCTACGTACGGGAGTTGGAGCGCCTGGGTCGGGTTTTCATAGCTTGAGACAAGGGGATCGACACTTCGGCGCGACGATTGTGGCGCCAGACGACAGTCGTTTGACGGGTTACTGCGCGGCGATGCAATGCAACCGACCGCTGAGGACGTTGCACAGGCAGCCAGAGGCGGATTCAATGTTCTTTTCTGGGATCGCTGCGCAAACTGCTGTATGGCTGGCATGGGCGCAAGCGGCAGTGACAAGCCCCGCGCGCCATTCAGAGCACAGGCGTAATGACGCGCACGGCGCCCTCCACGCTTGGCAATCTGTTGCAAATCGCTCCCGCACGTGCAACTTCCGCTGCGTTGAGTGGTCCGAACAGCTTCGCACGAACACACAATGATCGCCTGCCCCGGCCAGTCAATTGACGCGGCCGATTGCCATTGGGCCGAGGAGCAGCCTGGTACCATGTCATCTCCCGCCAGCCCAAGATTCGCCTGCCTCCACGCAACTTTATGCGGCCATTCTGTTCTCATCGCTCTTCTGCTTGGAATTGCGTTCGCCGCCAACGCGGCCAGCATTTCTCCGCTCCGTCCCCCCGACACGTCCAGTCCGCGGGCGACACTGCAGGGCTTTATCGAGAAGATGGACGATATTCTTCGCCGCTCAAGAGATGCACTTGCATCGTACGGTGAATCCGACAGGCTCTACCCGAGTACCGAGGAGCGGCGGAAGCTATCGGATTCCCTTGGGGAAGCACCGAAGGTCGCTCGATTTCTTGACGTATCCGGTATTCCGCCGGTGCTGCGGAGCACAGTCATTGCAGAGCGTCTCCTACAGCTCACAGAAATCCTCAATCGAATTGAAATTCCTTCCATTGGTGACATCCCGGACCGCGATGCGATGGCGCGGCTGTCGCCGAAGCGGTGGCGGCTTCCCGACACGGAAATCGACTTCGTTCTCATCGAGAATGGGCCGCGCGCTGGAGAGTATCTGGTGTCTGCCGAGACGATCGATCGGCTTCCGGAATTTTATAATCAGGTTAAGGATTTGCCGTACAAACCAGGTCCCGCCCAGCAATTGGCCGAGGTCTACCGCTCGATAAGCCATGGCGGGTCAGACACAATCTATGAGGCCTTCCTGAACTCCCCAATCGGGTTGAGTTACATCGTCCCACCTCGCTGGATGCTGAATCTACCCGATTGGGCCAAAACCCGCGTCGCCAGTGTGGCCGCGTGGCAATGGCTGGGTCTGGGCTTCGGATTCCTCGTCGGCGGGCTGATCATCTTTGGCGGCCACCGGTTGGCACGTCGCAGCGCCGATAACGGCCAGGAGGCATCGCGCGCCAGTTGGCGCGCTCTTCCGCTCCCCCTGGTGGTTATTCTCGTGGCCGGTCTGCTCGTCCCATTGCTTAATGAGATCCTCCACATTGGCGGAGCGCCGCGCTTGGTCATAGCCTACGCCACGACCGGCGCCATGTTCCTCGGCGCGGCATGGCTGGCCATCGTCATCTCGACCGTACTGGGGGAGGCGATCGTGTCGTCGGAACAACTGACAATCCGCAGCCTTGACAGTCAGCTCGTCAGGCTGGGCGCGCGCCTGATCGGCCTTGTGGTTGCCATCGCCATCTTGATCCAAGGTGGCGACCAGTTGGGATTTCCGGCCTATTCCATCATCGCCGGGCTGGGTGTTGGCGGTCTCGCTGTCGCACTGGCGGCGCAAAGCACGATCGCAAATCTGATCGGTTCATTGCTCATTGCAATCGAGAAGCCGTTTCGCGTCGGCCACGTGGTCAGGGTCGGTGGGAGCGAGGGGACGGTCGAGGACGTTGGTTTCCGCAGTACCCGCATCCGGACGCCGGACAACTCGCTGGTGACGATACCGAGCAGCACGGTGGTGAACTCGACGGTTGAAAACCTCAGCGTGCGGACCAAGCGTCGTCAGCGATTCTTCGTCCAGGTCACCTATGACACCCCTCGCGAAAAGGTGGAAGAACTCGTTGCCCGCATCCGACAGCTCATCATCGATCACCCGTTGGCGGAGCAGAGCACCTGTGAGGTACGCTTCAACAACTTCGGCGAGAGCAGTCTGGACATCTTGGTGATGTTCCATCTTCTGGTGCAAGATTACTCTACCGAGCTAAGGGAGCGAGAGGCCTTGCTCTTGCAAATCATGGACCTCGTTAAGAATGCGGGTGTGGATCTCGCTTTCCCAACACGGACGCTGCAGATCGCGAATGCTACCGACCAAGTTGCGGTGCGACAGCAGCCTCGCCATGCGCAATCGAACTCCATGCTGAAAGACGGCAGGACGTGAAGGCGCAGGTTGGCAAGCTGACAGGGCATCTGGTCGAAACGCGCACCCCATTGAGTCCCAACAGCGCGCCATGATCGGGTGCCGTCGCTGGCTTGCTCGCCGCTTGACTTCAGACGGCTCCCTCCAACCCGAACGAGCATCTGAGCGGCCACCGCCGCATTTGGGCGAACGTCTGCTTTCGAGCGATGGCGAGGCAGCCCGGTACGACCGCCGTGGGCGCGAAGCAGAACGGGCGAAGTTGGCCGAAAGGTGGAATGGCGGTTCTGTCGCAAATTCTGCGCGACAACGCAGCAACCCCGTGCTCGCCATGAAAGTCAGCTGGCGAGCGAATAGAACTGCTGCGCCGGACGCAATCGTCCCGTGACCTTCAACTGGCCTTTGCGGATCATGTGCATGAGCTCAATGCCAGCCAGGGTCACGGAGGCCGACCAGAAGGACTTGAACCCCATCATCGGCCGCACTTTGCGTTTGATCGCTCGATGGTCCTGCTCAACGATGTTGTTGAGGTACTTGACCTGCCGGAGCTCAATCTTTGTGTCGTGCTCCGAATTGTAGTTCTCGATCGCCGCGGTGTTGGCGGTACTCTTGTCGATCGTGATCTTCGCCGGCGCGCCATGCGGGCCGATCGCCTTGTATAAGAAGCGCGAGGCTGCCTTGCGATCCCGCTTCGCAGTCAACAGGAAGTCGACCGTGTTCCCTGCCTTGTCGACGGCGCGATACAGATACTTCCACTGACCCCTGATCCGCACGTAGGTTTCATCCATCCGCCAGCTGTCGCCCACCCGACGCTTGCGCGCCCGAAAGGCCTTGTCCAGCAACGGCACGTACTTGAGAACCCAGCGATTGAGACTGGAATGGTCGACCTCGACACCCCGTTCTTCCATCATCTCTTCGAGCTGGCGGTAGCTGACTGGGTACGCCACATACCAGCGCACACCCCAGAGGACGATCTCCCGCTCAAAATGACTGCCCTTGAATTCGACCACCGTGGAGCGCCCCATTGCCAGACCGATTACGATCATATCCCAACAGGACTGGGCGCACAGCTTTGCGACAGAACCCAAACAGGCGGCAGAGTTCGGCCTGAACAATCAGATGCGCATCGCGCCTTTGATTATGTTCCTGCAGGATGTCCATTCAATTGGTTTGCAGACTGCACAGGGACTGACTACCAGCGAGACCTTTTATTGGGACATGAATGAGCGCACCCGCGCGTTCACCAAGCGGGTCTTGCCGAAGACCCCAAGGAACTATCCAAGTCAGGCACATGCAAGCGCCTACGCTATCACTCTGCATTACCTGAAGGCCGTACAGGCATTGGGGCCAAAGGAGGCGAAATTGAGTGGCCGCATGACTGTGGCTCGAATGAAATCCATGGCGACAGATGACGACGCTTTCGGTACTGGCCGTATCAGAATAGACGGACGCGGAGAATTCCCAAGCTATCTGCTCCAGGTGAAGACACCGAGCGAGAGCAAAAGTGAATGGGATCTGTACAAGGTGCTGGCGACAACGCCGGCTTCTGAGGTCGTCCATCCGCTCGGCCCCAAATGCAGCTTCACATGAGGGCCTTGGGTGTGCTCGCATCTTGACGTGGTGAGGTTAAGCATGACGATCTTGATACCAGCAGTACGCGCTCTTTGCTGGACCTGCATCATTGGAACCATGCTCTGGATTACCATAGCGAATGCCGAACGTTGACGCGACACGTCGTGATACGATGGCATCAGATCATTGCCGTCGGCACAGATCGTTTGGTCAGCGCTGGAGTTTGATCACGGCGGTGAGCCTTCTGCTTGCGGTTGGCGCCACGCCAGGTTTCGCAGCGGACGAGGCGCGCAGGCCCGATCTCAGCCGGATTGGGCATATCATCGTCATCTTCCTGGAAAACCACAGCTTCGACCAGCTGTATGGCATGTTTCCCGGCGCGGATGGCGTTTCAAATGCTGGTTTCTCGGCGATTCAAGTCTCTGCCGAGGGACAACCGTTTTCGACGCTCCCTGCCGTAACGAACAACTACACAGCCTGGACCGGCGCCATTCCACCTAGTCTTCTGGGGATCGATACGCGTTTTCCGCCGGGGTTGCCCAACGGTCCTTTCCGGGCAGACCGTTTCGTCAGCCTCGATGAACGGACCGGAGACCTGGTGCACCGGTTCTATCAAGAACAGGCGCAGATCGATGACGGGAAAATGGATCGATTCGTTGCCTTTTCGGGAGCCGGAGCACTGCCGATGGGCTATTATGATGGGAAGACACTTCCACTCTTTCAGCTTGCCCGTGAATATACATTGGCGGATCGGTTTTTTCACGCTGCATTCGGTGGAGGATTTCTCAACTATTTTTGGTTGATCTGCGCATGCACACCGCGGTTTGCCAACGCGCCAGAGAGTCTGGTCGCTAAGCTGGATCAAGAAGGAAAGATGATAACAGACGGAGCTGTCACGCCCGATGGCTATGCCGTAAACACGCTTGATCCGATTTCGTCACCCCACGATCCTCATATCCCCGACCGCTTGCGATTGCCGCTGCAGACCATGCCGACTATTGGCCGCCGACTGACAGATGCCGGCGTGTCATGGGCCTGGTATGCCGACGGGTACGCCGATGCCATGGCAGGGCACCCGGATCCGACCTTTGTCTATCATCACCAACCGTTCATGTATTTCGCCGATTATGCCGACGGCACGGCAGGGCGCGCCGAACACCTGTTTGATGAGCGCGACATGATGCGTGCGGTCCGTGACCGGTCTCTTCCGGCGGTCACCTTCTTCGAACCCGTCGGGATCAATGACGAGCATCCGGGATACGCTGACATTGTACGCGGCGATGATTACGCAGCGGGGATAATCCACGAGATACAGAACAGCTTCATTTGGGATGATGCGGTAATTATCGTGACTTACGCGGGAAACGGGGGGCTATGGGATCATGTGGCTCCGCCAAGAATGGACCGATGGGGACCAGGCGCGCGGGTGCCCGCGATCATCATCTCTCCTTTTGCCAAGCGACATTTCATCGATCATACGATTTATGACACGACCTCAATTCTCAAGCTGATCGAGACACGCTGGGGCTTGACGCCACTTGGTGCGCGCAATTCGGTGGCAGCCGATATGACCAATGCATTGGAATTGAACTGATGATTACGAATCGCGGCTCATCGGACATGATATATCCAACATGATTTTCTTCGTGGAGGGCGGCGTGGCGGATGCAATTGAACAAGCAGTCTCATTGAGGCACATGGAGGCAGAGGATCTGCCTCGAACGCAGCTATTGCTGTCGCAACTCGGATTAGGCACGCGCATGATGGGCGCGGTGGAGAGCCGGGCTGTCGCCCGTAAGCTTACGTCCGTTGCCCTGTCGGGAGCCGCAGCGCACATACTTCTAAGAGGATTTTGGTTATCGAT
Source organism: uncultured Alphaproteobacteria bacterium (assembly GCA_963733475.1). Taxonomy (GTDB): domain Bacteria; phylum Pseudomonadota; class Alphaproteobacteria; order Acetobacterales; family Acetobacteraceae; genus JAMXLO01. Next base: position 12,321 of record CAVTEC010000063.1, read on the forward strand.
GCGAGGCGACGTCTCATCCATTTCGCAAGGCCCTATGTTAGGGGTGTCGCATGATGGCAATCCCACGATGGCTGATCGGCGTACTTCTCGCGGCGGCCACCATCGTTTGGGATACTCCAGTTCGGGCATAGTGCAGGATGTCCGACTGCCGAACGCTCGAAACGATCGTCATTATCTATGCCGCGGCAATGGCGCCCGGGACACCGGCGCGGCGCGAGCATCTGAGTGACGGTGGTCTCGGTGGCAGTGAATCCATCAGGGCAGTTGGCGGAGTACCTGGCCACAGGTCGCTTTCCACGAGCCGCACGGAAATCTGAATGAACACCCTGGCAATACCGATATGCTGTCGGTCGATCAGCACATCGCTTGATACCGATACCTTGTTGCGACACCGTCGTCTTGGCACGGCTTTGTGACCGTCTCGGACAACAACGACGGCCGAGGCGATCATCGGCCGGAGAGGGAGTGTAAACGATGCGAGTAAATAATGCTGTCACCCGTCGCAACGCGCTGAAGCTGGGAGTCGCAAGTGCAACACTGCCACTGGTGCACATTCGCACCGCCGGTGCCGCTGGTAAGCTGAGCCTCGGGCTGTGGGACCATTGGGTGCCCACCGGCAGCCCTGCGATGAAGAAGCTCATCGATGCCTGGGCCGAGAAGAACAAGGTCGAAGTGCAGGCTGATTTCCTTGCTTCGGTCGGCGGCAAGATCAACGTGATCATGGCCGCCGAGGCGCAGGCCAAGGCCGGACACGACGTCTTCGCATTCGACCAATGGACCGTGCAGCAATACGCCGACAGCCTCGATCCGGTCGACGATGTCATGCACCGGCTTATCGCCAAATACGGCAAGCTAGGACACGCGTACGAATATCTCGCGGTGGTTGGCAAGCGCTGGATGGCGGTGCCGGTGCAATGGGGATCGGCTCCGCTGCCGCCGTGCACGCGCATCAGCATGCTCAAGCAGTACCTGCGGCGTTGACGTGCAGTCCTGGTTCCCTGCGCATGAGGTGACGCCGGACGCGAGCAACGACTGGACCTACGACAAGCAGCTCTTGATGGCCGAACAAATGGCCAAGGCCGGCTATCCGATTGGGTTCGGTTGCGGCCAGAACAGCACCAACTCCAACCAAACCTGGGGTGCCACCTTCGGTGCCTTCGGCGCCGACCTGGTCAACGCCAAGGGCGAGATCACGATCGATTCGGACAATGTGATGCAGGCGATGGAGTATTGTCAGAAGATGGTGAAATTCATGCCGGCAGATGCGATCCAGTGGGACGATGCCTCCAACAATCGTGCATTGATTTCTGGCAAGGCGGCACTGATCCGCCTTGGTGCACGAATAAGCCCCATGCCGCTGCGATTGGTGGCACGTCGTGTACTATGCGACCCGGACGGTGACCGGCATTCCGAGCCATGTCATCCGGTTGAGAACGTCGCATGCAGTCTTCGCCTCGGTCTGCTGATTGGGCAGAATCCGAGCGTGGAGCCGCCGACCAATGATGGTCTTGTAGCGATACATCGCGGTTTCGACCAAGCTCCGACGGCTGTAGCCTGAACTGCGTTGCCAGGCGATGCGTCCATGCTCCGCGATTGCCGCGAGATGTCGGTCGCGCTGCGTTGTCGTGGTCTGACTCGGAACGGCCGTCGCTCGGGGCGGAATGACGACTGCCGCCGCCGGATGGCGTGCGGCCACGGCATTATAAACAGCCTCGCCATCATAGGCGCCGTCTGCGGTCATTGACGAAATATCCGCACCGACTTGATCGAGTAGCTCCGGCAGCACGGAAACATCGCCCACATCATCCGGAGTCAATTCCGCAGCGACAATCTCCTGCGTGTCGGCATCGAGGCCAAGATGCAATTTTCGCCAGCGGCGGCGCGACTTCGAGCCGTGCTGTTGATCAAGCCATTCACCCTCGCCATACATCTTCAGTCCGGTGCTATCGACGAGAAGGTGCAGCGGCTCACCGCGAGCGGCCCATTTTGGCAGGATCGTCACGCCGCGGCCACGACGGCTCAAGGTGGTATGATCCGGAACGGCGATATCGATCCTGAGCACCTCGGCGATCGATCGCAGCATACCTTCGGTTTGACGCAGCGGCTGGTGGAACACCAACCGAAGCGCGAGGCCCGTTTCGATTGCGAGCGACGAATAGACCGGCTGACCGCCGCGTTCTCCGGTCGCAGGGGCATGCCAAGCCGCCACTGCTTCCTCGGTGAACCATATCGTGACGCTGCCCCGCCGCACCAGAGCGGCATCGTATTCCGGCCAGTTTGCCACTCGGTATCTGGCTTTTGGGATCTTGTGGCGGCGGCTCGCGTTGAACTTGTACGGCATGAATCTTCCGGTGCAATAGACAGGAAACCGCACACCCTACGATTGTTCCGCCACCACCGCACCGTCTTGGCGCACCGTCCCCGCATGCCGCGATCAGGCAACACGCAAAGCCCAGCGAGCTTCACCGCTCGGCCGCTGATCCATGCACCAAAGCGATCCTGCGTCGCATCCGCGGCCAGGGCGGCCTCACGCGTGATGCGCAATGCGATACCGTACAGCCGATTGCGCCAGCGATCGTACAGCAGGCGAAACGCGCCGCGATCGCCGCCAACGCATCGATGCAGGAGCATTTCAGTCTCGTCTGACGTGGCGCTGGATGCCGGCACAAGGAACTCCGCCGCAAGTGTAACCTATACGGTGATACAAGCGGAATGGATGCAGCGGTTATGCCGGGCGCCGCAGCCAGCCCATGCTGGAGTCGGGCTCGCAATCCGTCGTCTTCAAATACGGCTTGATATCCAGCAGCGGCGTCCCATCGACGCAATCCAGATAGCGGACATTCAGCGTGTTGCCATTAAGCCCGTCCAGCGCCACCACCGACAAGCCGACCGGATTAGGCCGGCGCGGCGAACGCGTCGCGAAGATGCCGCGTGGCTCATCGTCGAACGGCGGCGTGAATACGAGATCCAGCGATCTTGCCTGGTCCATCCAGTACAACAGCATCAGGTGCGAGAAAGTCTCGACGCTGCGCAGTCCCTCGACAAACTCCGGCAGCACCACCGCCGTGCACAACGGCGCCGGATTGGGTTGGCGGCCGTTGCGCGGACACTCGGCGATGCTGCGCCACGGCGTGTGCAACGTGCCGATCGGACGCAGTTCCATCACAGCATGTCGCGAACGCGTTCGATGTCCTCCAGCACATTGTGGTGCGACACCAGCATCACCGAGTTGAAGCCGATGTCCTGCATGCGCTTCAGTTTTTGGCGCACCTCGTCCACCGTGCCGATCAGTGCCGGTTCCGCCAGCTTCGAGATCTCGGCTGAACCGGGCCGATCACCCAGGTCCACTGCTGTATTAGCCAGCACGGCATTGGTGCCGCCGGCCTCGCGAAACACCTTCATGCCGGCTTCCAGGTCGTCCCAACTGCTGTAGCGACCCGATGGCGTCCAGCCCTGGTATTCCTTGGCCGCCAATGTGATCCAGCGATGGCTGCGCCACGCGCCGATCATGATCGGCGGCCCGCCCGTGCAACCCGGCCAGACCGACAGCGCCGATTCGCTTCGCCACACACTCTGCATGGTCTTGAGTGACGAACGCAGCATGCCAAACCGCTTGTCATAATCGTAGCCGAGCAGATCGAAGTCGTCCTTGGTGGAGCCGCTGCCGACACCCAGCATCAGCCGGTTGCCACTCAGCGCCTGGAGTGACTGCACGCGATGCGCCAGCTCGATCGGGTGGCGTAGCGGCAGTTGCAGCACACCGATGCCAAGCTCCACCTTGCTGGTGACCGCGGCCAACGTCGCCAGCTCCATCAGCGGATCGAGCGTGGGACGGCCGCGGCCGAGCAAGTCGCCCACCCAGATGGCGGGAAAGCCGGCGGCCTCGATGCGGCGCGCGTAATCGGCCGCACTGTCCATCAGCCGCCCGCCTTCGCCAAGTTCGGGCGTGAACCGCATCATCGTGCCTACGCGCATGACCACCTGCCTTCCAAAACGTTTTCGGGCGCAAGCCCGATCCTCTCACGTCATGGCCGGACCTTGATCCGGCCATCCTCGACGCTCCAAGGCGGCGAATTTGCAATACATCGGCTCCGCGCGCCATGCTTCGCTGCGAAGCCCTGGGAGGTCTCGACCATGCCAACACAAGCCCTGCGCTCGATCCTGCCGGTTGCCGGCCTGTCCGCTGGACGCGCCGATGCAGTGACATTCACCGGCGGCACTGATCCAATCCTGCCGACACCATTCCGGATCGGCTTTGCTGGTGCCGCGACATTGGCCTCGATTGGCCTGGCCGCCTCCGATCTCTGGGAAATGCGCACAGGACGCCAGCAGTCAGTGGCGGTGGATGTGCGGCAGGCCACCGCCTCGCTGCGCAGCGGCCACTATATGAAGCTCGGTGATGGCGAGCTGTCGGCGCGGCGCAATTCGATCATGGGCGTTTATCCGACAAAGGATGGGCGCTGGAGCTACCTGCACTGCAACTTCCCCAACCACCGCGCTGCCGCGCTGGGCGTGCTCGGCGTACCGAGGATCGTGACGCTGTGGCGAAGGCTGTACTGAATTGGAATGCACTGGACCTGGAGGAAGCAATCATCGCTGCCATGGGCGCCGGCGGCATGGTGCGCTCGAAGGCCGAATGGGCACAGCATCCGCAAGCGGCCGCGATCGCTTCGCTGCCCCTGTTCGAGATCATCAAGATCGGTGATGCACCTCCCGAACCGCTCCCCGCGGGCAAGCGGCCACTGTCGGGCATCCGCGTGCTGGACCTCACTCGCGTTCTCGCCGGCCCGACCTGCGCGCGCACGTTGGCGGAGCACGGCGCTGACGTGATGAAGATCACCGCGCCGCATCTGCCCAATCTCGGCTACCAGGAGTTTGACACGGGGCACGGCAAACTGTCCGCGCATCTCGATCTGCGCGAACAACGCGATGTGGACATCCTGCGCGGATTGGCGCGCGAGGCGGATGTTTTCTCGCAAGGCTATCGTCCCGGCACGCTTGGTGCGCGCGGCTTGTCGCCCGAGGAACTCGCAGCGCAGCGTCCGGGCCTCGTCTACGTATCGCTCTGCGCGTTCAGCCACGCGGGACCATGGGCGTCACGCCGCGGCTTCGACACCGTGGTGCAGACGGTCAGCGGCATCACCACGCGCCAGACGGAAGTGATCCCCAACAAGACCGGCGCGCCGGAATTCTATCCTGTCTCGGCAATCGACTACTGCACCGGCTACCTAATGGCATTCGGTGCGATGGTCGCGTTGGCACGCCGTGCGCGTGAGGGCGGCAGTTGGCTCGTCCGTATCTCCCTGGCACAGGTCGGCAAGTGGATCGTCGATCTCGGCGAGGTGCCGGAAAGCGCCGCGCGTGACGCTCCAAAGGAGTTCGCCGCAGAAGAACTGGAACGCTGGTCGATGGTGACCGACACGCCATCGGGCAAGCTGCGCCATCTGCGGCCGACACTCCAATTGTCGGAAACACAGCCTTACTGGGCGCGGCCATCGGTGCCGCTCGGCTACCATCAGCCGGTATGGCCGGAGCGGAGCACCGATTAACTCACGCCATCTTGCCTCTGCCATCGCAACAAGCCAGCTTCACGGCCATGGCATTCGACGAGATGGTGGACGGCAACCGAGGAGTTCGGCCGACCTGGCGCGGCCTGCTTGGCGTGCTCGCGGGATTGGGCCGCGAAACCCTTGTCGAACGTGCCGCTCGGCTGGACCGTCTGGCTGCGGAAGAAGGCCCAATTGGTCTGCTGCCGGGTACACCGGATCCGTGGCGGTTCGATCCAATCCCGTTGCCACTCGGCCAGTCGGAGTTCAGCCAGCTTGAAGCCGGGCTGATCCAACGGGCGCGATTGCTGGATGCAATTCTGTGCGACGTCTATGGCGAGCAACGGCTGCTGGCGTCGGGCGCTTTGCCGCCTTCGCTCGTCTACGCCAATCCCGGGTTCCTGCGTCCGTGCCGACATGTGGATGGTGATGAGCCTCGGGGATTGCTGCGCTACTATGCTGCCGACCTGATCCGTGCGCCTGACGGCAATTGGCACGTGACAGCCGATCGCACCGATTGGGCCGACGGCATCGCACATGCGCTGGAGAACCGGCGGCGATTGTCGCGCATCATGCCCGAGGTCTTTGCCGCGGAGCAGCTTCGTGCGATCGATGGCTTCGCGGAACTTTGGGCGGACCTTCTGCAACGCCTGACGCAGGAGGGACCGGGCGGCGTGGCACTCCTGACGCCCGGTCATGAAGATCCGGCCTGGTATGGCCACATGCTGCTGGCGCGCGAGTTGTCATGCGAGTTGGTGGAAGGCGGTGATCTCACCGTGCGCGGCGAACGGCTGTTTCTGAAGACGCTGCGCGGCTTGCAACCGATCCGCGTGTTGTTGCGCACGATCGCCGGGCGGATGGTGGATCCGCTGGAGCTTGAGCCTGATGGCATTGGCGTACCGGGGCTGCTCGCGGCGCTCCGCGGTACGGTACGCAGCGTGAATGATCCCGGGACGGGCTTTGCCGAAGCTCCCGCGCTTGCGGCTTTCCTTCCCTCGCTTGCACAGACGCTGCTGAATGCAGAGCTGCGTTTGCCGAGCGTCGATACAGTATGGCTCGGCGACGAACCGCGCCGCTCCGATGTCCTGCGTAATGCGGACATGTGGCAGTTGCGTCCCGCGTTCGATCTCGCAGCGAAGCCCACAGACATGGCGGACATTGAACGTCAGGCGCGCGTTGCCGCTTCCCCGTGGCGGTTCGCGGCAACTGCTCGCATCGAGCCTTCCTCGGCCCCTTGCCTGGGCACCGAATCGCTCACGCCATGTCCGGTGAAGATTCGCATGTTTCTGGTGTCGGACGGTGTCAACTGGCACGTCATGCCGGGCGGTGTCGGTTCCGTCGTGGCAAGCGACGACCGTACATCGACGAAGGACGTCTGGGTGCTGTCCGAGGAGGGTGCTGCTTTCCGTGGCGCGACCGCGCAAAAAGTGGCGCGATTGGAAATCAGGCGGACATCTGGCGACCTGCCGAGCCGCGTCGCCGACAACTTCTTCTGGCTTGGCCGCTATCTGGAACGCTTGGAAGGCGCGGCGCGCTTGTTGCGCATCAGCCTGGCGCGCGTCGCGCGTCCGGCGCTCACCCAGCATGAACTCACAGAACTCGAAGTGCTGGCCGCCTGTCTGGAGAACGCCGGGCTGTTGAATGCGGAAACCAGTGGCGGCCTGGGACCAACAGCGCTGGCCCAGGCATTGCGCCGCACGGCAGCGAGTTGGGGATCGATCCACGCGTTGCTTGGCCGAGTGTCGCGCGTGATGGGATTACTGCGTGACCGTGTGACAGGCGAGATGCAGTCGGTCACTGCGCGCGGCTTTCAGGATGTCGAGGAGGCATTGGCGCGGATTGACGGGAAGGATGACGCGCAGGCATCGGACGCGACCATGCGGGCTTTGTCGCTGGTACTGACGTTCGCGGCGACAGTCTCCGGACTGGCAGCCGAGAACATGGTGCGCGGCGGGGGGCGACTGTTCCTCGATCTGGGACGACGTGTTGAGCGTGCCCAGTCAATTGCGGACACGGTTGCCTGCACACTGGAATTTCCCGGCGCCGAGGAGCAATCCGCGCGAGTGGAACACGGACTGCGATTGGCGCTGGAACTCTGCGACTCCACCATCACCTATCGCAGCCGTTATCTGGGCGTGGTTCAGCCGGCTCCGGTTCTGGACCTTGTTCTGGCGGACGAAGGCAATCCGCGAGGGCTGGCATTCCAATTGGCGACGACGCGGTTGCTGCTGACAGAGATTGCAGGCCCGACGGACCAGTCGCTCGTCGCGACGGTCAACGGTTTGCTGGATGATGTCTCCGGCATGGTGCAAACGGTCACGCAGGCTGCCGATCAGGCAAAGGCCGCGCTGGCACTCCCGGATGAATTGCGCACGTTGCGCGATGCTGTCGCCGAACTGTCGGATCGTTTGTCGCGCCGCTATTTCGCGGTGCTGCCGACGTTGCGCAGCATCGGGCTCGATGCCCCGGCACGCACTTTACGAGGGGCCGCATGAAGTATCGTGTGAGGCATGTGACCCGTTACGACTATCGAACTCCGGCGGATCTGGGCGTGCATCTGGCGCATCTGCGGCCCCGCAAACTGCCGGTGCAGCGCGTGTTGGAAGCGGAAATACGGGCGGCCCCAGTCGTGTCGTGGCGGCGCGAGGGGCGCGATCATTTTGGCAATGACGTGACGTGGCTCTCCCTCGATGCGGCGCACGCGGCATTCGAGGTGACGGCCGAAGCGACGGTCGATGTGCTGTTTCCCAAACCGCCGGAGCCAGGGGAGACGCCGGCGTGGGAAGCTGTCGCCCAGATTGCCGCGGACGGTAGTGCCGCCGGATGGCATGCGGCTGAGTTCGTTTACGACAGTCCGCTGGCGCCCACGGATCCGGACGCGCGTAGCTATGCCGCCGCGAGCTTTCGCGCAGGACGGCCCATTCTGGTGTCACTGTTGGAACTCAATGCACGGATCAAGCGGGATTTCAGGTTCCGCGCGGGAGTAACAACGACGACAACTCCGATCCGTGACGTCCTGCGAAAGCGTGAGGGAGTGTGCCAGGATTTCGCGCAAATGATGATCAGCATGCTGAGGTGTCATGGCGTACCAGCACGCTACGTATCCGGGTATATTCGCACGCGTCCGGCGCCCGGCCAGCCTCGGCGTCTGGGCGCGGATCAATCGCATGCCTGGGTCAGTGCGTGGTTGGGACCGGAACATGGTTGGGTAGACCTGGACCCAACCAACGGCATCGTGGTGCGCGATGAACACGTCGTGCTGGGCTGGGGCCGCGATTACAGTGATGTGACACCGCTGCGCGGTGTGATCCTTGGCGGAGGCGAACAGACTCTGTCGGTCGAAGTGCAGCTTGAGCCATTGACCGATCAGGACGCGTGAAGTTGATGCAGCCGGCGCCGGATATGCGGGTTAGAAACTTCGATGATCATTCTCAACGTCTCACATCGCACCGAGTACAAATACGCGAAGCCGGTCACGTTCGGGCCGCATCGCATGATGATGCGTCCGCGCGACAGCCATGATCTGCGGCTGCTCGACACCTCGCTGACCATAACGCCGCCGGCGACCGTACGCTGGCTGCATGATGTGTTCGGGAATTCGGTGGCAATTGCCGAGTTCAGCGAACCTGCGAGCGAATTGGTGGTGGTTTCCTCGTTCCGTGCCGAGCATTACCCGTTATCGGAAGCCGCGGTCACGATCGAGGAATTCGCGCGACATTATCCGTTCAGTTATGACGCCTCGGAAATTCCCGATCTGACGCGCGCGGTCGAGCGGCACTATCCCGATCCAGACCATCGTATCGATGGGTGGGCGCGGGGTTTCGTCGAGCAGCAAGGGGATGGTGATACGCTGGCGATTCTGATGGCGATGGCGCGGGCGATCCAATCACAGTTCGATTACAATCGGCGTGACGAGATGGGGACACAGGACCCGTTGGTGACGCTGGAATCCGGCGCCGGCACGTGCCGCGATTTTGCGCTGTTCATGATGGAGGCGGCACGCAGTCTGGGCTTCGCGGCGCGTTTCGTCTCTGGATATCTGTATGACGAAGGAAAGGTGGAAGGCGGCGAAGCGATTGTCGGCGGTGGAGCGACGCATGCATGGGTGCAGATCTATTTGCCTGGTGCAGGCTGGGTGGAGATTGACCCCACCAACGATCTCGTCGGCGGTCGTAACCTGCTGCGAGTGGCAGTGGCGCGTGACCCGAAGCAGGCGATTCCACTGAGCGGCGCGTTCACCGGCGCGACAGACGATTACCTGGGTTTGAACGTTCAGGTGGAGATCATGGCCACCGATTAGAGGGAACCCTGTCATTGCGCGCAAAGCGAAGCAATCTCGAGATTGCTTCGCTGCGCTCGCAATGACAGCAAATCCCCTACGCCGCCGCGCGCACCGGCTGTGCCGCAGCCTTGATCATATCGGCGCCTTTCTCCGCGATCATGATCACCGCGGCGTTGGTGTTACCGGAGACCAATGTCGGCATGATCGACGCATCGATCACTCGCAACCCCACAATGCCATGCACCCGGAGTTCGTCATCGACGACAGCCATCGGGTCGTGACCCATCTTGCACGTGCCGGTCACGTGGTACGTCGTCTGCCCGTTCATCCGAGCGAAATCGAGCCATTCGTCGTCGGTTTGCACCTTATCACCAGGGTTCATCTCGAACGCGCGGTATCTATCCATCACCGGATTGTCGATGATGCGGCGGCCGATCTTCATGCCTTCCACAATGGTACGGCGATCCAGCTCCTCGGCCAGAAAGTTTGGACGGATCGCAGGCGCGGCCATGGCATCGGGTGACCTGGCGTGGATCGAGCCTTTGGATTGCGGGGAGCACTGATACACTGTCAACGTCATGCCGGGCTGACGATCGAGTACGCGCGTTTGAGCCGTTGCGTAGCTGGCGTGCGCGAAGTGGTATTGCACGTCGGGTTCCTCCAGCTCGCGCCGCGTCTTGACAAAGCCATAGACGATGCCGGCGGTGAAGGTGAGGATGCCGCGTCCCTGGGTATAATACTTGATGATCTCCTTGACGAAGCGCAGCCCGCGCGTGTGCTCATTCAACGTGATCGGCAGCTTGACTCGCCAATTCATGCGCGGCGCGAAGTGGTCGCGATAATTCTCACCCACGCCGCGCAGCTCGTGGCGCACTTCAATGCCCAGCGATTGCAGCAGCTCTGGTTGGCCAATGCCCGACAGCTCCAGCAAGTGTGGCGACTTCACCGCGCCGGCTGCCACGATTACCTCCGCGTCGCAGTGTGCTGTGTGAGTTTGGCCGTGCTGCCGGTATTCCACGCCGATGGCGCGTTTGCCTTCGAGCAGGACGCGCGTGATGTAGGCTTCTGTCTCGACGCGCAGGTTCGACCGGCTGCGCGCAGGTTCCAGGAAGGCGCGTGAGGTGGACCAGCGGCGGCCGTTCTTCTGTGTGACCTGGTAGTAGCCAAATCCCTCCTGCTTCCCGTTGTTGTAGTCGGGATTGCGCGGCCAGCCTTCCGCCGCCGCTGCGTCGATGAACGCGTCCAGCAATTCGGCACGCTCGATCATGTCGGCAACGTTCAGCAGGCCGCCCTGCCCGCGCGTTGAGTCGCCACCAGGCTCGAAGTGCTCCGATTTGCGGAAATAGGGCAGCACCGAGTCATACGACCAGCCGCGATTACCGAACTGCGCCCAGGTGTTGTAGTCGAGCGGATTGCCCCGGACGTACAGCATGCCGTTGATGGAACTGGATCCCCCGAGCGTCTTGCCGCGCGGGATCGGGATGGAGCGGCCTTTGACGTTGTCCTCCGGCTCTGTGGCAAAGTTCCAGTTGAAGCGCGGGCTGTTCAGCAGCTTGGTGAAGCCGACGGGAATGTGAATCCACATCGAATCGTCCTTGGGGCCGGCCTCCAGCAGCAGAACCTTGTTGCGGGGATCCTCGGTCAGCCTGTGCGCCAACACGCAGCCGGCCGAACCGGCGCCAATGATGATATAATCGAAATCGGGCATCCTTGTTTCCCTCGGACCGCATTGCGAGCAGCATAGCGATGTCGCTACGTTTCTCGCAATGAGATGGGGTAGGACGTTGCGCTTCTCGATCTTCAGTCTGATGCGGCATGCAGGGGGCGGTGCAGCCTGGCCTGAGCAATGGCGCTCGCCCGAGCCCAAGGCCGCGTACGACGTGGTGATCGGCGGCGGCGGCGGGCATGGTTTGGCCACCGCCTATTATCTGGCGCGCGAGCACGGCGTGCGTAATGTCGCAGTGCTGGAGCGAGGCTGGCTCGGTGGCGGCAATACTGGCCGCAATACCACGATCATCCGCTCCAACTACCTGTGGGATGCGAGCGCTGCGCTGTATGAGCATGCGCTGAAGTTGTGGGAGGGCTTGGCACAAGAGCTGAACTACAATGTCATGTACTCGCCGCGCGGCGTGATGATGCTGGCGCATTCCATGCATGATGTTCAGGTATTCAAGCGCCATGTGCATGCGAACCGGCTGAATGGCATCGACAATGAATGGCTAACGCCGGAGCAGGCGAAGACGTTCTGTCCACCGCTGAATATTTCTGCCGAGCTGCGGCATCCGATTTTGGGCGCTGCATTGCAGCGGCGTGGCGGCGTGGCGCGGCACGATGCGGTTGCGTGGGGTTACGCTCGTGGTGCCAGCGCGCTGGGTGTGGACATCATTCAAAACTGCGAGGTTACCGCGATCAGCCGCAGCCGCTCCGGCGCGGTCAATGCGGTGGAGACTACGAAGGGGCGCATCGCGGCCAAGAAGATCGCCGTTGTGGCTGCGGGCCATACGAGCGTGCTGATGGCGATGGCCGGCGTGCGCATGCCACTGGAAAGCTATCCATTGCAGGCGCTCGTCTCGGAGCCGGTGAAGCCGGTGCTCCCGTGCGTGGTCATGTCGAACAGCATCCATGCCTACATCTCGCAGTCGGACAAAGGCGAGCTGGTCATCGGCGCCGGCACTGATGCGTATGTGTCGTATAGCCAGGCGGGCGGACTGCACATCGCGGAGCACACGCTCGAGGCGATTTGCGAATTGTTCCCTTCGTTCCGGCGGCTGCGCATGTTGCGCAACTGGGGCGGCATCGTTGATGTGACGCCGGATCGCTCGCCGATCATCGGACTGACGCCGGTGCCTGGATTGTTCGTCAACTGCGGATGGGGCACGGGCGGGTTCAAGGCGACGCCTGGATCGGGACATGTCTTTGCGGCAACGATCGCGCGAGGTGAACCGCATCCGATCGCCGAGCCGTTCTCGCTCGATCGCTTCCGCACCGGACGGCTGATTGATGAGGCGGCCGCTGCGGCCGTGGCGCACTGATGCTGCTGATCCCTTGTCCGTGGTGCGGCGTGCGGCCGGAGAACGAATTCCACTATGGCGGCGAGGCACATATCGCGCGCCCGCACGATCCCGCGTCCGTTGATGATGCGGAGTGGGCTGATTTTCTTTATATGCGTTCCAATCCCAAGGGGCGGCATGCGGAACGTTGGCGGCATGTTCATGGCTGCGGCCGGTTCTTCAATTGTGTGCGGGACACTGTCAGCGATCGCGTGATTGCCACCTACAAGCCAGGCGAGCGTCTGCCAGGATGACAGATAACTTTCGTACAGCGACAGGCGGACGCATCGATCGTTCGCAGCCGATCGAGTTCGAATTCGATGGCAAGCGTTTGACCGGGTATCAAGGCGATACGCTTGCTTCGGCGCAATTGGCGAATGGCGTGCATCTGGTCGCGCGATCGTTCAAATATCATCGACCGCGAGGCATTCTGTCTGCCGGTTCCGAAGAACCCAACGCACTGATGACAATCGATCGAGGCACAGGCCGGATCACACCCAATCTCCGCGCCACGCAGATCGAGCTTTATGCAGGACTGCGGGCGCGCAGTCAGAACAGGTTTCCGTCACTACGCTGGGACTTTGCCGCGGCGGCGGATATGGCCGCGCCCTTGCTGTCAGCAGGCTTCTACTACAAGACATTCATGTGGCCGCGCCCATTGTGGCGGCGTGTGTACGAACCGGCGATCCGGGCGGCCGCCGGACTTGGACGCGCGCCCGACGCGCCGGATCCTGATCGGTATCTACACCGGTATGCACTTTGCGAGGTTCTGATCGTTGGCGGCGGTCGGGCCGGCTTGGCGGCAGCGCTTGCTGCGTCGGCCCTGGGTCGCCGGGTGATATTGTGCGATGAGCAGGCCGAGCTGGGCGGCTCGCTTCTGGCCGATACGGCTGGCGAGCCGTGGCTGCGCGATGCACTGGAAAAGCTGGAACAGCGGACCGACGTGACGCTGCTGCCCCGCACGACGGCGTTCGGCTGGTATCCCGACAACATGATCGGTCTGGCAGAGCGCGTCACTGATCACCTCGCGCAGCCAGACCCACACTTGCCGCGCGAGCGTCTATGGCACGTTCGGGCCAAGCAGGTGATTCTGGCGACGGGCGCGTTAGAGAGGCCGTTGGTGTTCCCCGACAATGATCGTCCAGGGATCATGTTGGCCGGCGCCGCATGGGTTTACTTGCGTCGATATGGTGTAAAGGTTGGCTCACACGTGGTCATCGTCACGACCGATGACAGCGCCTATGCGACGGCCAGGGCATTGCATGAGGCGGGCGTTGTGATCAACGCAGTTGTCGATGCACGCAACGACATCGGCAAAGCGGCACACGAATTGGGGTTGCGAATATTGCCGGGAACTTTTGTCGTGGGGACGAAAGGGCGCTTGCGGGTGGCTGCCGTGACTTCTCGAATAGCACGACGATCGCCTGCGATGCGCTGCTGATGTGCGGCGGATGGACACCGACTGTGCATCTGTTCTCGCAGTCGCGCGCCAGGTTGCAATTCCATGAGGGACTGCAGGCATTCTTGCCGGGCGAATGGACGGACCAGGTCCGATCTGCTGGAGCATGCAACGGCACGTTCGGCGTGGCCGCGTGCATCGCGGAGGGTTTTGCGGCGGGCGAAAACGCAGCGCGACCGGAGCGCCAGGTCCGCACGACATTCACCTATCCCGATACGCAAAGCGCGACGTCATTCGTGGATTTTCAGAACGACGTCACCGCGAAGGACCTGCGGATTGCCGTGCAGGAGGGGTTTCGCTCGATCGAGCACCTCAAGCGCTACACCACGACCGGCATGGCGACCGATCAGGGCAAGACCTCCAACATGAACACGCTGGCCCAGGTATCCGGGGTTCTAGGTCGATCGATACCAGAAATTGGCCATACAACGTTCCGACCTCCATACACGCCTGTGACTTTCGGCGCACTCGCCGGCACATCACGCGGGGAACTGTTCGAGCCGGTTCGCCGAACGCCGATCCATGATTGGGCCGCCGCGCATGGCGCTGTGTTCGAGAATGTCGGCGCGTGGCTGCGCGCGCGATACTTTCCACGTGACGGCGAGAACATGCACCAGGCCGTCGCGCGCGAGTGTCGCGCTGTGCGCAATAGCGTCGGCATCTTTGATGGGTCCACATTGGGGAAGATCGAAGTCGTAGGGCCAGACGCAGCGGAGTTCCTCAACCGCCTCTATACCGGCAGCTTCGATCGACTTGCGCCGGGACGCTGCCGCTACGCCGTGATGTTGAACGAGGCAGGATTCGTGATGGATGATGGCGTCATCGCCCGCGTCGCTGAGGACCGCTTCCATGTCACCACGACGACGGGCGGCGCCGCGAGCGTGCTGCATCACATTGAAGATTATCTGCAAACCGAATTTTCCGAACTGCGTGTATGGTTGACTTCGATAACCGAACAGTGGGCGGTGATTGCCGTCCAGGGACCGCACGCTCGCGAGGTGATCGCGCCGCTCGTAGAAGGGATCGACCTCGCGATGCCGCATATGAGCATGCGCGAGGGCCGTATCTGCGATGTTCGAGCGCGGCTATTCCGGGTCAGCTTCACCGGCGAGCTTGGCTACGAGATCAATGTGCCTGCCGATTATGGGCGAGGCATTTGGGAAGCGGTCCTCGCGGCGGGCAAGCCGCTCGGCATCACCCCCTACGGCACTGAAGCGATGCACGTACTCCGCGCCGAGAAGGGCTATATCATTGTTGGCCAGGAGACCGATGGCGCTGTGGTCCCAGCCGATCTCGGACTGGATTGGACGATCGGACGGAACAAGACGGACTTCGTCGGCAAGCGATCTCTGACACGTTCCGA
Organism: uncultured Alphaproteobacteria bacterium; assembly: GCA_963733475.1. Classification (GTDB taxonomy): domain Bacteria; phylum Pseudomonadota; class Alphaproteobacteria; order Acetobacterales; family Acetobacteraceae; genus JAMXLO01. Next base: position 28,021 of record CAVTEC010000063.1, read on the forward strand.
CATGATGCGTAGCGATCGCAAGCAGCTTGTGGGACTGCTGTCGCCGGAGGTGCTGGAAGAGGGTGCACAAGTCACCGAGATCGGCGAAGCGCGGTCGATCGGGCACGTGACGTCTGCCTATTGGAGTGAGGCACTGCGTCAGCCAATCGCATTGGCGCTGATCTCGGGTGGCGGCGCCCGTATCCGGCAATTGCTGCATGTGCCGATGGCGGATCGCACGATCGCCGTTCGCGTAACGGAGGCGATGTTCTACGACAAGCAAGGCGAGCGCCTGCATGGTTGAGCGCCAGCATCCACTGGCCGCGATTGCCGCAGCGTCGGCGGATTGCGCCGAGGTACGGCTCACTGCACTGACACCCGTCACGCGATCGATCGTGCGCAGGTCCCGCGCCGTTGGTATGGCGTTCCCAGACACCTGCCGCGCCATCGTGACCGGCGATCGCGCCCTGCTATGGCTAGGGCCGGACGAATTCATGTTGCTTGCGCCGGAAGGAACGGCTTGTCCGCCTGATGCCGTCGATGTCTCGCACCGCGATGCTGCCATCGAGGTCTTCGGTCTGTGCGCTGCTTGGTCGATCAATGCGTTCTGTGCACTCGATCTGCATCCGTCCGCATTTCCGATCGGCATGTGCACGCGAACCGTGTTTGCCAAGGCGCAGATCATTCTGTGGCGCACGGACACGGACGTATTCCGCATCGAGGTCGCGCGATCATTTGCACCATATGTCTGGGCCTGCCTGGAAGAAGCGCGGCGCGAGTTCCTCGCCTGACAGCTCCCGTGCTAGGATGTGTGCCCTTCGTCATGGCCGGGCTCGACCCGGCCATCAGGCTCAAAGGCACGAAGATGCCGATGTAAACTGATGACCGGCTCAAGCCCGGCCATGACGTGGAAGGAACGGCCAACGCGTAGGACCGCCGGGTATAAGACCAACAGCGGCATCGGAGGAAACGATGGATTTCAAAGGCAAGGTTGCGCTGATCACCGGCGCGGGCAACGGCATCGGACGCGCCGCTGCTTTAGGGTTCGCCAGCGGCGGAGCCAAGGTTGTCGTAGTGGATCGCGATGCCGCCAGTGGCGAAGGGACCGCCGGCATCATCCGCCAGCAGGGCGGCGAGGCGCTGTTCGTCGCCGCCGATGTGACGAAGTCCGCCGATGTGCAGGCCTACGTGAAGGCAGCGCTCGACGCATATGGCTCAATCGATTGCTTCCACAACAATGCCGGCATCGTGGGCAAGGTCGCGCCGACAGCCGAGTACGACGAAGCGATGTTCGACGCTGTGATGACGGTGAACGTGAAGGGCGTCTTCCTCGGCCTCCGCCACGTCCTGCCGGTAATGCTGAAGCAGAAGCGCGGCGCCGTGGTGAATATGGCGTCGGTCGCTGGCCTCGTCGCGTCGCCTGGCATGCCGGCTTACGTTGCGTCGAAGCACGCAGTGATTGGTCTGACCAAGACCGCGGCTGGTGAAGTGGCGCGTGCCGGCGTGCGGGTCAACGCGGTGTGCCCTGGGCCGATCGACACGAGCATGATCCATTCGTTGGAGGCAATGCTGGACCCGGACGATCCGGACAGTGTGGGGACACGCTATCAGTCCAACATTCCGCTCGGTCGCTATGGCACGGCGGAGGAGATCGCCAATCTGGTGCTGTTCCTTTGCTCTGATCTGTCGAGCAACATCACCGGTGCGCAATATGTGGCGGACGGTGGACGCACTGCCACAGGCGGCGCAGTGTCCAATAATCTGATCAGGTAGCGGAGCACACGATGATCACAGCCATCGTCCTGTACGACCTGCCACCGGAAATCGACCGTGAGGCGTGTCGCCGGCACTTTATAAAGATCGCGCCGGACTTCCTCAATGTGCCTGGTTTCATCCGTAAGCAGTTCATCCACGACGTGAATGGCCGCGTCGCGGGTGGTTCGTATATGTGGAAGGACCTTGCGTCAGCCAAGGCGTTCTACAGCGGTACCTGGCTGGAGGGAATCAGGCGCCGTTACCACTGCGAACCGCGCATCACCTACTACGAAACGTTCGCGATCGCGGATCAGGCGACGGGCTTGGCCGGCGCGCCGGTGGATTGACCCGCATGGCCAAGAGCATCCGCACGAAGATTTTGGACATCGCCTACAACGAATACGGTCCAGCAGACGGCGCGCCGGTGATCCTGTTGCATGGCTGGCCATCGGACCCGCACGACTGGGATGGCGTTGCGCCGGCGCTCGCGAGCGATGGGTGCCGCGTATTGGTGCCATGGCTACGCGGATATGGACCGACGCGGTTCCTGGATGCCGCAACGCCGCGTTCGGGCCAGCAGGCGGCGCTCGGCTCGGATGTGCGCGATTTCATGGATGCGCTTGGGATCGGTCAGGCTTTGCTGGCCGGTTACGATTGGGGTGGCCGCGGCGCCTGTGTTACAGCCGCGCTGTGGCCGGAACGCGTCCGCGGGCTGGTATCGATCACCGGCTACAACATCCAGAATATTCCTGCGTCGGGAAAGCCTGGCACCGCCGCGCAAGAACATCGCTATTGGTATCAGTGGTATTTCAACACCGAACGCGGCCGTGCCGGCCTGCAAGAGAACCGGCGTGATATTTGCAAGCTGCTGTGGCAGCTCTGGTCACCGAACTGGCACTTCGACGATCAGACGTTCGAGGCCACGGCAGTCAGCTTTGACAATCCTGATTTTGTCGATGTGACGATACAGTCGTATCGGCACCGCTATGCGAACGCGCCAGGTGATCCGACACTGGAAGCATTGGAAGAACGGCTCGCGGCACAGCCACCGATCACCGTACCGACCATCGTGCTGCACGGTGCTTGCGATGGTGTTGGACCAGCCGAACAGTCGGAGCGGCATGCGCGCCATTTCACTGCTCGCTATGAGCGGCGCGTGGTTCCGGTCGCCGGCCACTTCCTGTCGCGCGAAACACCGGACGCAGTGGTGCAGGCAGTGCGCGACCTGCTTGCGGGAGGAGCGACATGAGCAGTGCGTATCTGACCGGTCTGGACCGGAACCAGGCGAACTATACGACGCTGACTCCGCTGACGTTTCTGGAGCGCGCGGCCTATGTGTATCCGGATCTTGTCTCGGTGGTGCACGGTGCGCAACGTTTTACCTGGCGTGAGACCTATACGCGATGCCGGCGACTCGCTTCGGCCCTGTCGCGGCGCGGGATCGGCAAGAACGATACCGTGGCAGTGATGGCACCGAATATTCCCGCAATGTACGAGGCGCATTTTGGCGTGCCGATGTGCGGGGCCGTGTTGAATACGCTCAATACACGGCTGGACGCCGAGACGATTGCCTTCATGCTCCGTCATGGTGGCGCGCGCGTGCTGATCACCGATCGCGAGTTTTCCGCCACGATCGAGAAGGCATTGGCCTTGCTTGATGAACGGCCGCTGGTGATCGACATCGACGACGCCAGTTATGACGGCGGCAAAAACCTCGGCGAGATGGGCTATGAGGCGTTTCTGGCCGAGGGCGATCCCGAATACGCGTGGCAGTGTCCCGCCGATGAATGGGATGCCATCTCGCTGAACTACACCTCCGGCACGACCGGCGATCCAAAGGGCGTCGTCTATCACCATCGTGGCGCCTATCTGAATGCGATCAGCAACGTGCTCGATTGGGATATGCCATCGCACGCGGTATATCTGTGGACGCTGCCGATGTTCCATTGCAACGGTTGGTGCTTTCCCTGGACGATCGCCGAGCGCGCCGGCACCAGCATCTGTCTGCGCCGGGTAGAAGCGAAGGCGGCACTGGATGCGATCCATGAAAATCGGGTGACGCATATGTGTGGCGCGCCGATCGTCTATTCCATGCTGATCAATGCGCCGGAAGACCTGCGCCGGGAGCTCGATCACAAGATTGCTGGGCAGATTGCTGGTGCCGCACCGCCTGCCGCCATCATCGAAGGCGCGGAGAATATCGGCATCGAGCTAACCCACGTCTATGGCCTGACAGAGACCTATGGTCCCGCTTCGGTGTGCGCCAAGCATGCGGCATGGAGCGTCATGCCGATCGACAAGCGTGCCGAGCGCAACGGCCGGCAAGGCGTGCGCGTGCCGATGCAGGAGGCGATGACGGTGCTGGATGCCGACACCATGCAGCCCGTGCCGTGGGATGGCGAGACAATGGGCGAGATCATGTTCCGCGGCAACATCACGATGAAAGGCTATCTGAATAATCCGAAGGCCACTACAGCGGCTTTTGCTGGTGGATGGTTCCATACCGGCGATCTCGCGGTGATGCAGCCGGATGGCTACGTGAAAATACGTGACCGCTCGAAGGACATCATCATCTCCGGTGGCGAAAACATCTCATCAATCGAAGTGGAGGAAACGCTGTATCGCCATCCGGCGGTGCTGAGCGCGGCTGTCGTGGCGCAGCCTGACGAAAAATGGGGCGAAACGCCGTGTGCGTTCATCGAGCTGAAGCCTGGCGCCAACGTCGGGGCGGACGAATTACGCGCGTTCTGCCGCGAGCACATGGCTCGTTTCAAGGTGCCGAAGACCTTCGTGTTTCGTGAGCTGCCGAAGACCTCGACCGGCAAGATCCAGAAGTTCGTGCTGCGCGAGATGGCGAAGTCGTCGAGCGCGATCGAGTAGCCAGCCGCCTGTCCACCCTCCCCCGCACCGCCTGTGCCATGCACCGCGTCAGCCTCCTGGCAAGGATACGCTCTCCCAGCCAGAAAGTTTCTCCACCGCCCGACCGACGCGGAACACCATTGTTTCATCGAATGGACACCCGGTGATCTGCACGCCGATCGGCAAACCGCTCGCGCCAAGACCCGTCGGAACACTCATCGACGGATGTCCCGTGACATTGAACGGAATCGTCTGGATCGGTGAGGCTGACGACAACGAGTCAGTCGGCTGATCGAACCGTGGCGCTGTAGCCAGCGCTGACAGTGTCAGCAACGCATCGTAGCGCGACAGGGCTGCATTGACCGCATCCGTCAGCTCGCGACGCGCCCGCAATGCTTGGATGAAATCCGCCGCGGTGATTGCGGCGCCGAGAATGAAGCGCCCCGCGGTGATCTCGCCGTAATCGAGCAGCCGCGTCTTCATGTCGGCTTCGTGGATGGCAAACGCCTCGGCCAACATGATCACGCGCCCGGCGGCGGAGAACAACGCATAGTCCGGAAGCTCGATATCCTCCACGGTCGCGCCGGCTTCGCGCAGCTTCGCCGCAATACGGTCCAGTTCGGTGACCACCTCCTGCGTGGTCGCCGGTGCGGTGGCGAAGAACGCGCGCGGGATACCGATACGCAGTCCGCTTACGCCTTTTTCCAGGTCGGCGCGATAATCCGGCACCGGAACATCAGCGCTTGCCGGGTCCTGCGGATCATGCCCAGCCAGGACCTGCAGAGTGATCGCCGCGTCTTCCACGTTCCTGGTCAGCGGCCCGATGTGATCGAGTGTCCACGACAGAGGAAACACACCGCGCCGAGAGTACCCGGCCATAGGTCGGCTTGATCCCAACCGTGCCGCACCAGGCCGCAGGTCCACGAATCGAGCCGCCAGTATCCGAACCCATCGCCATGCGTACCATGCGCGACGCGATGGCAGTGCCGGAACCGGACGACGAACCACCAGTAATGTGCGCCGTATTCCATGGATTGCGCGCCGGCGGAAACGGCAAATCGAAGCTCGGGCCGCCTATGGCGAATTCGTGCGTCGCAAGCTTGCCAAGCAACGTGCCACCTGCCTCGCGCAGGCGCGCGGCTGCGACGCTGTCCTCCTTCGGCACATTATCCAGACGCAGCTTTGAATGGCAGGTCGTGCGGATGCCAGCCGTGTCGTAGATGTCCTTCAGCGCGTAGGGAATGCCGTGGAACGGCCCACGATCGCGACCCGCCTTCAGTTCCTGATCGGCACGCCGCGCATCGGCGAGCGCGCGTTCCTCGGTCAGCAAAACGAACGCGTGCAATCCACCATCGCGCGCAGCAATGCGGTCCAGCGCATCGCGCGCCAGCTTCTCCGCTGTGACGGTGCCAGCACGCAGCATCCGGCCCATTTCGGCAATGGAGAGATCCTGCGTATCCATCACTTCACTCCCACCGGCGACAAGCGAAACACGTTGGATGGTTCCGCTTCGTGTCCGTAACGGCCATGCAGCAATTCGATCTGTCCGCGCAGATCGGCGTAAGCCGTCAGCGCTGCGGCTCGCCGTTGCGGCGGGACAGTCATTCCGGCGCGCGCCATCAGGCAGTCGAATTCCCTGGCGAGCGCTTCTGGGGTCGGTGTGTCGGGCATGGGTCCTCTCCGGCTGGAGTTCGCCGGATTATGCACGAGCGCTGCGGCGCGGCTACACTGGCCCTCGAAGGAGGCAACGATGCGGACGCAGGTTGGAATTGTCGGTGCCGGCCCCGCCGGGTTGCTGCTGTCCCATCTGTTGCACCTGCAAGGCATCAAGTCGATCGTGCTGGAAGCGCGCTCACGCGAATACGTGGAGAATCGCATCCGAGCCGGCGTGTTGGAATACGGCACCGAACAGATGCTGAACGATTCCGGCGTCGGCGACCGAATGCGGCGCGAAGGTCTACTACATCCTGGCGTCGTGATGCGCTTCGATCGCGCAGATCATCGCATCGATTTTGCCGATCTCGTCGGCAAGCACGTGATGGTCTACAGCCAGCATAAGGTTGTGCAGGACCTGATCGCGGCAAGGCTCGCAGCAAGCGGCCAGATTGTGTTCGAGGCCGACAATGTCAGTGTGCACGATTTTCGGGGCGAGCATCCGCGCATCACTTACCGGTATGCCGACACCGCTTACGAAATAGCGTGCGACATCATCGCCGGATGCGACGGCTTTCATGGAATTTGCCGGCCGTCGATACCGGACAGTCATCTGCGCATTTTCGAACGAGAGTATCCGTTTGGCTGGCTCGGCATCCTGGCCGAGGCACCGCCTTCGACCGAGGAGAATGTCTATGTCAGCCACGAACGGGGCTTTGCACTGCTGGCGATGCGTTCGCCAACGTTGAGCCGGCTGTATCTTCAGTGCGCGCCCAACGAGGATCTTGCGGCATGGTCGGATGATCGGATCTGGTCGGAACTGCAAACACGTGCCGCGCGCGATGATTTTCGTCTGGCGGAAGGGCCGATCCTGCAGCGAGGTATCACGCCGATGCGGAGTTTTGTGACTGAGCCGATGCAGTGTGGGCGGCTGTACCTCGCCGGCGACGCGGCACATATCGTGCCTCCGACAGGTGCGAAGGGGCTGAACCTGGCTGCGGCTGATGTGGCCGTGCTGACGCGCGCGATTGCCGCATTCTACCGAGACGGCAGCACGGATCAGATCGATGCGTACTCAACCACATGTCTGCGGCGGATCTGGAAGGTGCAGCGCTTTTCCTGGTGGATGACAACGCTGCTTCACCGCTTTTGCGACCACACTCCGTTCGAACGACAGATGCAGACAGCGGAACTCGACTACGTATTCGGCTCGCGCGCCGCATCACTGGCGTTGGCAGAAAATTATGTAGGGTTGCCGCTGTAATGCGCGTGCCGCACACTTAGTATACCTCGCCCGCGAAGCGGGAGAGGTCGGCGCGAAGCGCCGGGAGAGGGTGCTGCAACCGCTGGATCACCTTCCTGATCTCCTCCAGCAGATCGTCCGTCTTGCGCAGTATCTCGCGATTCCAGAACCTTGTGCTCCGCACAGGCGAAATCAGCGATGAACGGACCGATTGCATGCTGGCGGCGAAACTTGCAGCCGCTCGGCGTCGGTCGTGTGGTGCCGCAGGTCGCGAGCTATCGGGTTCGGCATGCGCGCATGATGGCAGACAAAGATAGAGAATGCGTTGATGCGGCACCCTCTCCCGGCGCATTGCACCGACCTCCCCCGCAAGCGGGGGAGGTGTACTGCTTACGGCCGCTACCCTTCCACCACGCGCTGCGTCTGCACGCCCAATCCTTCGACCGACAGCCGCATCGTGTCGCCAACCTTCAGGAACACGGGGTTCGGCTTCACGCCTTGTCCCACGCCAGGCGGCGTGCCGGTGGCAATCACGTCGCCCGGATGCAGCGTGATGAAATGGCTGACGTAACTGACCAGCTTCACTACGCCGAAGACCATCGTCTTGGTCGTGCCGTTCTGCATCCGCTTGCCATTTACCTCGGTCCACAGCGGCAGGTTCTGTGGGTCGGGCACCTCGTCCTTCGTCACCATCCAGGGGCCGGTGGGTCCGAACGTATCGCAGCCCTTGCCCTTGTCCCACGTGCCGGCGCGCTCAAGCTGATACTCCCGCTCGCTCACGTCGTTGCAGACACAATAGCCGGCAACATGGTTCAGCGATTCATGCTCCGGCACATAGCTCGCCTTCTTGCCGATGACGATGCCGAGCTCAACTTCCCAATCCAGCTTCTTCGACCCGCGCGGCAGCTTCACGTCGTCATTCGGTCCGCACATCGCGCCAAGCGACTTAAGGAAGATGATCGGCTCCTTGGGCACCGGCATGCCGGCCTCAGCCGCATGATCGGCGTAGTTCAGACCGATGCAGATGTAGTTCATCGGTCGCGCCACACATGAGCCCAACCGCGCTCCCGCGTCCACCTTCGGCAGCGACGCCGGATCAAGGCTCGCCAGCATCTTCAACGCCGCATCGGACAGCGCGTAGCCATCTATGTCGCGAACAGCAGACGACAGGCAGCGAATTGTTCCATCGCGAGCCAGCATCGCGGGCTTCTCGGCGCCGACCGGACCGTACCGCAGCAGCTTCATTTGAGTGTCTCCCCTACAAGGTAAGGCCACCGTCGATCACGACGGCCTGGCCGGTGATGAATTGCGCCGCATCCGACGCGAGATAGACGGCTAGCTCGGCGATTTCCTCCGGCGTACCCAACCGTCCCATCGGTTGACGATTGATAAATGCGGCACGCGCCGCTTCCACCGAGCCCGCTTGCGTTGCGTTGACAGCGATGCGCTCATCGAGGCTTGGCGTGTGCACCGTGCCGGGACACAAGCAATTGCAGCGGATACCACGCGTCACGTAATCGGTGGCGACGGACCTCGTCATGCCGATCACCGCGGCCTTCGTCGCGGTGTAGATAAAGCGATTTGGCACGCCCTTCAGGCTACTGGCGACCGAGGCCATGTTCAGGATCACGCCATGGGCGCGTTCCAGCATGCCGGGCAGGAAGGCCTGCATCGTGCGGAACATCGATCTGGCGTTCAGCTCAAACGCAAACTCCCAATCATCTTCCGTCGCGTCCAGCAGTGTGCCCTGATGCACAAAGCCGGCGCAGTTGAACAGAATATCAGTCGCACCAGCATCATCCGCCGCCTGCATGATATCGGCCGCGTGCAGGACGTCCAGCTTGGCGGTGTGGATGGCATCGGATGCGATCTTATGCACCTTCTCTTCATCAACGTCGGTCGCGATCACGCGCGCACCGGCCGCAGCGAAGGCCAGTGCGGTGGCGCGGCCGATCCCCTGACCCGCGGCCGTGACGAATGCGGTCTTGCCCGCAAGGCGTCCTGTCATGATGAGATCTCCTCAGCCGAAGGCACGACGGATGCGGCCCCAATCCTCGACAGCATGCTCCTGCCCTGGCGGGATGGAAAATACCACCTGAGAGAAGCCGGCATCGGCAAGCGCCGAGATGCGCTGCTTCAGGTCGCGCTCGGTACCGATGAAGCTGGTGCGGCGGATCATCTCCGCGGTGATGTATTGGCGTTCGTCGGGACGCACGAACATCAGGTGGCCCCGGTGGTTGGACAGGTAATAGGCATCCTTCGGTTCGAACTGCCGCGCGTACGCGAGATAGGCTTCGACGGACTTGGCAAATTCCGGCAGCATCGCCAGTGGCGCCGGATAGCCTGCCAAAGCGGTATCGGCGGCGCGATGCAGCAGCATCGCCGCACGCGGAGCGGCAAGCGCCATGCCGCGCGGGCCATCGACCGGTTCACCTTCGTCCAGCACAGCCCCGCCGATCCAGGCAACCGCTTGCAATTCGTCGTGCGCCCGTCCGGCTTCCCGCCACGCCGTACGCATCTGCTCCAACGTGGCCGCGCCGCGCTCCACATCGGCGACATTGTCGATCCACGCTGCACCAACCTTCGCGGTCAGTTTGCGCGCGCGCGGACCTGACGCGGCGATATAGAGCGGGATCGGATCCTGCGTATTGATCAGCCCCAGTTCGGGATTGAGAAAACGGATTGCCCGGCGCTTACCTTCAAGCTCCATCTGCACCGTCTCGCCACGCCACAGCCCCTGCACGATCCGGATATACTCCTCCATGTCGGCTAGCTTGACCGCACCCAGGCCCATGGTGCGACGGCCGGTAAAACCCGTGCTGACGCCGAATATGATGCGGCCAGGTGCGAGCTTGTTCAGCGAGGCGAACGCGTTCGCGGCGACCGGCGCGATGCGGTTCGACGGGATCAGCACGCCGGTGCCCAGCTTGATCTTCGTCGTCTTCATCGCCGCCGCCGCCATCGCCACAAACGGATCGGCGTTCAGCATCTGGGTGTCGAAGAACCAGGCGTGGCTGAAGCCGAGCTCCTCCGCCCGGAGCACCAGCCGCCACGAAACAGCGGCGGTTGGAATGGCGATACCGAACTCCATCAGGCGCTATTCCGCGGCCGCAACTTCCGGTCATTCGTGGCCATGCCCAATCCTCCCATTTCGGCCGCGGCGGAGACTGTGCGGCGGTATGCCGGGAGTCAATCTCCCACGAACCGGCCGTTCCCGGGTCGATTGTGATCGACCTGACCCGATCTTGTTACCAGTTTTGCGGTAGAAACGGCCGGAAAGGCTGTTGGTTTCGCCATTTGATGAATGTGCTGGTTACTACCCGCGCGCACGGCGAAAACAAATCGCCCACGCAATCATCGACGCCAGGAGGCCGCGACCTCTCCGAACTGCAGTTGTTACGTACTGAAATTGAAGCCCTGCGCCGGCAGAACGCCATCATGCGCGAGACGCTCGATACGATCGAGGGATCGGTGGTCGTCTACGACCCGGAGCGTCGCTACCTGCTGGGCAATCAGGCCTATCACGCACTCTACCCCCATTTGCCGCCGGAACACGGACTGATCGCACGTAGGTACGAGGAACTGCTGCGTGCCTCGATCGCTGCTGGGTCGGTGGATAATCCGCTCGCCTACACAGATACGGAAGCTTTCGTAGCGGCACGCATTGCGGATATGGAACGACGGCGGTCCCTGTCGACCGAGGCTCACAATTCGCGCCCGGGCCGGGAGAGCCTGCATCCCCAGACGGGCCATTGGTCTCTTGTCCGCTCCCGGCGAACGCCAAGCGGCAATGATGTGTCGCTGCGCGTCGATATCACGGCCCAGAAGCGGTTACAGCAGGAGTTGGAGGAAGCGCGCTCGGTCGCAGAAAAGGCGAGCCAGATGAAGTCGCGGTTCCTCGGCAACATCTCGCACGAGCTGCGGACGCCGCTGAACGCGGTGATCAACTTCGCCCGGCTCCTGACTGACGAAATCCATGGGTCGCTCGGCGCGCCACAGTATCGGGAGTACGCGGCCGATATCGCGGAGAGCGGCGTCCACCTGCTGACACTGATCGATGAGCTGCTGGACCTGGCACGCGCCGAAGCCGGCAAGCTGACGCTCATCGAGAGCGTGATGGACATCGGCCGAGTTATCGCAGGTGTCTGTCGCGTGCTGCGGCCCGAGGCGGCAAAGGCTGGCGTGACGCTGGCGAATGACAGCACGGTCGATGCGTGGCGTATGCGCGGCGATCCGACCCGCGTGCGGCAGGTGCTGTTCAATCTCGTCGGCAATGCGCTCAAGTTCACACCTTCAGGTGGGACGGTGCGGATCAGCACAGCATCCGAGATTGACGGGGGCTTGCGCATCCTGGTGAAGGATACCGGCGTCGGTATCTCGGCGCAGGATTTGGAGCGGGTCATGGAGCCCTTCGTCCAGGTGGCGCGACCATCGAGCAAGTCCCGCCCTGGCGTCGGGTTAGGATTGCCGATGTCGCGATACCTGATCGAACTGCATGGCGGCACGCTGGCGCTGACCAGCGTGCCGCGCATCGGCACAACAGCGGAAATTCGCTTGCCCGCGGAACGGATGTTCGAACGCGCTCCGGCGCTCAGCCCCGCGGTCTGCTTCGACGCGCGGTGGCCTTGCCACTTCAGGACTGCGAACCCTGGATCACCTCGCCGAACAATTCCCAGGACTTGCCGTTCCATTTCTCCAACTGCATCGCCCGGATCGGATGATAATTCGTGGGACTGGTGCTGATCTTGATGCCTGGCAACAGCACCGGGTTGTCGAGATTGTGCAGACTGGTGACCTGCTTCATGATGTTCTCGCGGGAGAAGTCACCCTTGGCCTGCTGTAGAACCTGCAACATCGTCTTGCACAGCCCATAGGCCGCGATGTAACCCCCGTCGCTCTGGTCCGCCCCCGGCATGTACTTGTTCATGAACGCGCGCCATTCGTTCATGCCTGCATCATTGGCCCAAGTGGGATCGGACAAATCCTTCAGATAGGCGGCGCTGAGGATGCCGACACCATTCTCCGGTCCGGCCGGGTTCATCACCGCACCGACGGAAATCGACACGTTGGACATGAAGAACATCGGCTTCCAGTTCAGGTCGTGCACCTTCTTGATTGCCTGGGCCGCGAATTTGGGAATTGCCGCGACCAGCAAAACGTCGGCGCCCGTTGACTGCAATTGGGTGATCTGGCTGTCCACCGTCGGATCGGTGGTCTCGTAGCTGGCGGTGACGACCATCTTATCGAACTTGTCGCCCAGGATATCCTTCACGCCATTCGGATAATCCTTTCCGAAGTCATCATTCTGATAGAGAATCGCGATCTTCGCATCCGGCTTATGCTGCAGGATGTACTTCGTATAGATCTGCGCCTCGGTGCGATAGCTCGGCTGCCAGCCGATCGTCCAAGGCGTATGCTTGTAGTCGCCCCATTTGTCGGCGCCGGTGGACACGAAAAGCTGCGGCACCTTCTTCTGATTCATATAGTGCACGATGGCACTGTTCGTCGGAGTGCCCAGCGTGGCGAAGGTGAAGGCTACCTTGTCCTCTTCGACCAGGCGGCGGATCTGTTCGACCGTCTTGGGCGGGCTGTAGTTGTCGTCAAGTGAGATGTAGTTGATCTTGTGGCCAGCGACGCCGCCTTGTTCGTTCACCATGTTGAAGAAGGCTGATTCGAGCTTGCCGAGCACACTGTAGGATGATGCCGGACCGCTATACGGAACAGTGTTGCCGATCTTGATCTCGGTCGCGGTGACGCCGGGTGTGTCGGCGGCTACCGCGCTTGTCACGACGGCAATAGCCAATGTGGCCGCGGCCACGGTGGCGAATCTTCCAAACATCGAACGGGTTCTCCTTGTCGTTAAGCGGCGAGCGCCACCTCATTGTGACCACGCGATCCGATGCGACGCAACATCGGTCACTCGGCAGCAGTTTCGGAATCCCCCGCGAAACCGACCAAAAGCTGACCTTCCACCACGCTGTCGCCAGGCTGACAGTTCACCGTTGCCACCAAACCATCGGCGGGAGCAGGAAGCCGAAACACCGTCTTCATCGCCTCCAGCACGATCATGATCTGGCCGCGCGCGACCGCCATGCCAGCTTCGGCGAGCACTTGGGTGACCTGACCAGGAATTGGTGCGACGAGACGGCCGCCGGAATCGTCGTCCTCGGCGGCGGCAACCAGCGGATCTGGCAGATGCAGACTGTACGTCTCACCATCGATCCGCACGATGACGGTATCGCCCGTGTGATCCGCAAACACCGACTGACGCGTACCATCCAACGTGATGACAAGCCGGCCATCGGGGCTGCGCTCAGATCTCGCTTCCACGACCCCCCCGTCGACCGACATCCGCCATGCCGACGCAAGTCGCTCAATGCCGACGGGCCAGACGAAGTCGCCGACAGTAAATCGGAGCTCACGCACGAACGTGGTATTTGGCCACCAATGATCGCGTGCATACCAGGGGGAATACGGATCCTCACTCCGGCCCGCCTCCACCGCGGCAGCATCTGCTTCGTCGCTCAGGACACACAGCGTCGCGGCAGCCAGCACATCGGTGGGCGGCTCGCGCTGTGCCAGCAATGTATCGGAGTGATCCGCGATGAACCCCGTATCCACAGCGCCCGCGGCAAATCCCGGATGCCCGAGCACTCGGCCAAGCAGATCGAGATTGTTGGCAACGCCGACGACATCCATTTCAGCCAACGCTTGATGCAAACGCGTCCGAGCTTCATCGCGCGTGCTGCCGTGGCAGATCACTTTGGCCAGCATCGCATCGTAGTGCACCGTAACCGCATCGCCCGTCGTGAAGCCGGTATCGATGCGCACATATTTGGATTGCTCAGGAGTCCTGAATGACCGTAGTTGGCCAGTGGACGGTGCGAAATCGCGCGCGGGATCCTCGGCGTAAATACGCGCCTCGATCGCGTGGCCATCGATCCGGATCATGTCCTGCGCAGCAGGCAGAGGTTCGCCAGCCGCCACGCGCAACTGCCATTCGACGAGATCGAGACCGGTGATCATCTCAGTGACCGGATGCTCGACCTGCAATCGCGTATTCATCTCCAGAAAAAAGAAGCCATCGCGATTGGCAACGAACTCCACCGTGCCGGCCCCCTGATAGCCGACAGCCTTGGCCGCGGCGACCGCGGCAGCGCCCATGGCAGAGCGGCGCCGTTCCTCCAGGCCAGGCGCGGGAGCTTCCTCAATCACCTTCTGGTGCCGACGCTGCACCGAGCAATCACGCTCGAACAGATGCACAGCATTGCCGTGCGCATCGGCGAAAACCTGCACCTCGATGTGGCGTGGATGTTCCATGTAGCGTTCGATCAGAACACGGTCATCCCCAAACGCCGACGCTGCTTCCTGCTGGGCGGCGGCCAGCGCGGCGGCAAAGTCGTTGGCCGCGGCAACAACGCGCATGCCGCGTCCGCCGCCGCCCGACACGGCCTTGATCATCACGGGAAAACCGATACGCGCCGCCTGATGCGCCAGGAAGTCCGTCGCCTGGTTGCCGCCATGGTACCCCGGTAGCAACGGGACGCCGGCCTGCTCCATCAGCGTCTTGGCCGTCGCCTTCGATCCCATCGCGCGCATGGCCGATGGCGGCGGGCCGACAAACGTGATGCTTGCCGCAGCGCAGGCTTCAGCGAACTCCGCGTTTTCCGACAGAAATCCGTAGCCAGGATGGATCGCATCAGCACCACACTGACGAGCGGCCGCAATAATCGCCGCTATATTAAGGTAGCTGTCGCGCACCGCCGCCGCCCCGATGCGAATGGCACGGTCGGCCATGCGCACGTGCAATGAATTGGCGTCGGCATCCGAATAAACGGCAACCGTGGCAATTCCCATCCGCCGCGCGGTGCGGACAATGCGGCAGGCGATCTCGCCACGATTGGCGATCAACAGGGTGCGAAACATCCGGCTCACATTCGGAACACGCCGAACTTCGTCGGCTCGATCGGCGCATTCAGCGCCGCCGACAACGCCAACCCCAGCACACGCCGCGTATCCGCCGGATCGATGATCCCATCGTCCCAAAGTCGCGCCGTCGCGTAATACGGATGGCCTTGCCGTTCGTACTGCGCCCGGATTGGCGCCTTGAACGCTTCGTCCTCCTCCTTGCTGTGTTCGGCGCCCCGGCGCACCTGCGAGAGCACCGTTGCAGCCTGCTCGCCACCCATCACAGAGATCCGCGCATTCGGCCACATGAATAGGAACCGAGGCTCATAGGCGCGTCCGCACATCCCGTAGTTGCCCGCGCCGTAGCTGCCGCCGACGATCACCGTGATCTTCGGCACTGATGTAGTGGACACCGCAGTGACCAGCTTGGCGCCATCCTTGGCAATGCCGCCAGCCTCGTATTTCCGTCCCACCATGAAGCCAGTGATGTTCTGCAGGAAGATCAGCGGAATGCCGCGCTGGCTGCATAACTCGATGAAGTGCGCGCCCTTCAGCGCCGACTCGGAAAACAGAATCCCATTGTTCGCCAGAATGCCGACGGGATAGCCGTGAATGTGGGCAAACCCGCAGAGCAATGTCGTGCCATACAGCCGCTTGAATTCGTCGAACTCGCTCCCATCGACAGTACGCGCAATGAGCTCCCGCGCATCATATGGGGCACGGATATCGGCTGGCACCACACCGTACAGCTCGGCCGGATCATAGCGTGGCGCTTCCGGCGGCCGCAGCGAAACCTGCGGCTGCTTGACGTGATTGAGCCCCGCGACAATGCGCCGGCACAGCGCCAGTGCGTGATTATCGTCGCGCGCATAGTGATCGACGACACCCGAAGTCCGCGCATGCACATCAGCACCACCAAGATCTTCCGCGCTGACCACCTCGCCCGTCGCGGCCAGCACCAGCGGCGGACCACCGAGAAAAATCGTGCCCTGTTTGCGTACGATGATCGTCTCGTCGCTCATCGCCGGTACATAAGCACCGCCCGCCGTGCATGACCCCATCACCGCGGCAATCTGCGGAATGCCCTCCGCCGAGAGATTGGCCTGATTGAAGAAGATGCGGCCAAAGTGATCGCGATCCGGAAAAATTTCGTCCTGCATCGGCAGGAATGCGCCACCGGAATCAACCAGATAGATGCACGGCAATCGATTTTGCCGTGCGATCTCCTGCGCGCGCAGATGCTTCTTTACCGTCATCGGGAAATAGGTGCCGCCCTTCACGGTGGCATCATTCGCCACGATCACGCATTCCCGTCCCGACACACGGCCAACGCCGGTAACAATGCCCGCGGACGGAACCTCATTGTCGTACAGCCCGTAAGCAGCGAGCTGCGACAATTCCAGGAACGGCGACCCCGCATCGATCAATCCTGCGACGCGGTCGCGCACCAGCAGCTTGTTACGACCCACGTGACGCTGCCGCGCCTGTTCGCCTCCGCCGAGCGAAACCTGCACGATACACTGTCGCAGATCGTCCACCAGGGCACGCATCGCGGATGCATTGGCAGCAAACTCGTCGGATCGCCGATTGAGGTCGGAGTGCAGGACCGTCATGCGGTCTCGCGGAACAACTCGCGGCCGATCAGCATGCGGCGAATTTCGCTCGTCCCAGCGCCAATTTCGTAGAGCTTGGCGTCACGCAGCAGCCGGCCCGTCGGATAGTCGTTGATATAGCCATTGCCGCCGAGGCATTGGATTGCCTCCAGCGCCATCCAGGTCGCCTTTTCCGCGGCGTACAGGATGGCCCCCGCAGCATCCTTCCGCATGGTCTCTCCGCGGTCGCACGCTTTCGCCACCGTATATACATACGCCCTGGCGGCATTCATCGTCGTGTACATGTCGGCGATCTTGCCCTGCATGAGCTGGAATTCACCGATTGCCTGGCCAAACTGCTTGCGCTCGTGCACGTACGGCATCACCACGTCCATGCAGGCCTGCATGATGCCCAACGGCCCAGCGGCCAGCACGGCCCGCTCATAATCCAGGCCGCTCATCAGCACGCGCACGCCATCGTTGACGTTGCCGAGTACGTTCTCCTCCGGCACCTCGCAGTCGGCGAACACCAACTCACAGGTGTTGGAACCGCGCATGCCGAGCTTGTCGAGTTTTTGGGCGGTCGAGAACCCCCTGAAACCCTTCTCGATCAGGAACGCGGTAATGCCGCGCGGCCCCGCATCCGGCGCAGTCTTGGCGTAGACCACCAGCACGTCGGCATCCGGTCCGTTGGTGATCCACATCTTCGAGCCATTCAACACGAACCGGTCGCCGCGCTTGTCCGCGCGCGTACGCATCCCGACGACATCGGAGCCGGCGTCAGGCTCGCTCATCGCCAGAGCGCCGACGTGTTCACCGCCGATCAGCTTTGGCAGATACCGCCGCCTCTGCGCTTCGTTGCCATTTCGCCGGATCTGATTCACGCAAAGATTGGAGTGCGCACCGTACGACAGGCCCACCGAAGCAGAGGCGCGCGAAATCTCCTCCATGGCGACGACGTGTTCCAGATAGCCCATGCCGGCGCCGCCATATTCTTCCTCGACCGTGATACCCAGCACGCCCAACTCGCCGAGCTTGGGCCATAGGTCCATCGGGAATGCATTGTCCCGGTCGATATCGGCCGCACGTGGGGCGATCTCATCGCCGGCGAACGCTTCGACGCTGCCGCGCAGCATATCTGCCGCCTCGCCAAGGTCGAAGTTCAGCCCAGGCAACCGGTTCGGCAGGGACGCCATCGGATCATCCCTTGCCAGGCTCGATCGTCTGGACGACCTCGAACCCTTCGAATTCCGGATGACCCAGATAAAGGCCCCGGTTCTGCCCGGCATCGCTGTGCGCGCGCCGAAATGCCTCCGAGCGCGTCCATGCCTCAAAGTCGCTTTTGCTGCGCCAGATCGTATGCGACGAATATAGCACGTGACTCGTCGTTTTCCGGCCCCCGTAGCAGGTGAAACACGTTGAAGCCGGGAACGTCGGACAAGTGGCTGTCGCGCGACGTCCAGACCTTCTCGAAGTCGGCCTCCGATCCTCGCGCGACCTTGAAGCGATTTATTGCAATGAACATGGCATGCACCGTTGCTGCTCTGCCGTCCAATAGCCTGGACGGCGCCTGCGGGAAAGTTTTCAATGGCGCCAAGCCCGGGGGTGCGCGATGTCAGTGTCGTTTCGTCAATTGCATCCAGCGTTCGCAGCCGAGGCCGCTGGCGTCGATTGCCGCGAACCGCTCAGCCGCAGCGAGGTCGCCGCGCTCGAAGCCGGCATGGATCAGTACGCGGTGCTGGTCTTCCGCGACCAGCAGATCGCCGACGAGCAGCAGCTTGCCTTCACCCGGCATTTCGGCGAGCTGGAGAGCTACCCAACCGGCGGCCACATCAGGAAACGCAGCGATAGCCGGCTGGGTCCGGGAATGGCCGACTTCTCCAACCTCGACAGGCACGGCAACGTCATGTCGGCAGAAGACCGGGTGTGGTTCTTCAAGCTCGGCGATCGGCTGTGGCATTCGGACAGCTCGTTCCGTTCCGTGCCGGCGCGCTATTCGCTGCTGTCGGGGCGCATCCTGCCATCCTGGGGTGCCAACACAGAATTTGCTGATATGCGCGCCGCATATGACGCGCTGGACGCACGCACCAAGGCCGAGCTCGAGCACCTCGTCTGCCTGCATTCCCTGATGTATTCGCGTGAGGCGATTGGCTTCACCGACCTCACCGAGAACGAGATCGCCTCATTCAAACCGGTGCGCCAACGCCTGTTGCGAACCCACCCGGTGACCGGGCGCAAATCGCTGTTCCTATCGTCGCATGCGGGTGCAATCGAAGGGTGGACGATACCGGAAGCCCGCATGTTCCTGCGTGACCTGACCGAACATGCGACGCAACGCGAGTTCGTCTATTCCCATGAATGGCAACCATATGATCTGGTTATGTGGGACAACCGCACAACGATGCATCGCGCTCGCCGTTTCGACCACCATGAGGTGCGGGATGTGCGGCGTACAACGCTGGCAGGCGATGTGATCACGGTCGAGCAGCACGCGTAATCCTTGACTTTAACCAAGGCTCTGACTTATTATTTTCACACACGGCGAAAGGAGGGTGCATAGACAGCATGACTCCACCGGGCACACAGAGAGTTGCCGACCGGCGTGGCATCGGCGACCGATTTCAGAAGCCCACGTGATTGCCTGACGATCAGAGTCAGGCTGGAAGCATAGCGCTTCGCAGTGCGACCCCCGCTCAAACGCAAACGCGTGCGGGGGTCTTTGCGTTTCTGGGATAGTTACCATTAGATTGCTCGCGTGAGCGATCTGACAGCGCAGATTGTGATTGTTGGCGCCGGACACGCAGGAGGTTCCGCGGTGGCGTTCCTGCGCCAGTACGGTTGGAAAGGCCCCATCACGCTGATTGGCTCCGAACCGGAGCTCCCCTATCAGCGACCACCTTTGTCGAAGGCTTGGTTGACCAGCGACACCGACCTCGCAAGTCTGCTGCTTCGCCCCGCCGAATTTTATCAGTCGAATGCCGTCGAATGCGTTCGCGCCGCGACGGTCCTCGCCATCGACCGCTCAAACCGAAAAGTCGCCCTGTCCAACAGTGACGCCATAACATACGACCATCTGATCCTCGCTCTCGGCTCGACTGCGCGCACCCTGTCAATTCCAGGTCACGACCTTCGCGGTGTTGTTCAGTTACGCACGCTCGCCGATGGAAACCACCTGAAGGCCTTGCTTGTTCCAGGTGCACGGC
The DNA here is from genome assembly GCA_963733475.1 of uncultured Alphaproteobacteria bacterium. Classification (GTDB taxonomy): domain Bacteria; phylum Pseudomonadota; class Alphaproteobacteria; order Acetobacterales; family Acetobacteraceae; genus JAMXLO01. The sequence goes on from CAVTEC010000063.1 coordinate 48,213, forward strand.
TTGCGATCATCGGCGCCGGATACATCGGCCTGGAGGTCGCGGCATCCGCGCGTACCCTGGGTCTCGACGTGACAGTGATCGAACGCGAGCCACGCATGCTGCCGCGTGTCGCGTCGGAGCCGTTATCAGCCTTCTTCGCGCGTCGCCACACCGAAGCCGGGGTTCGCACCGTGCTAAGCGCGTCCGTTGAAGCGTTCGAAGGTGACGGGCAGAGCGTGACAGCGGTGCGTCTCCAGGACGGCTCTTCCATTCCGTGCGATGCTGTCCTGGTCGGCATTGGCGCCGTGGCCAACGATGCCCTCCCGCGCGCAGCAGGAATTGAATGCACCGATGGCATCGTCGTCGACATCCGCTCGCGAACCAGTGATCCACTGATCCACGCCGTCGGCGATTGCACGCACCGCCCGCTGCCGCTCTATGCCCGCACGGCACGGCTCGAAAGCGTGCCAAATGCGCTGGAGCAGGCGAAGCAAGCAGCAGCCGATCTGTGTGGCCGGGCACCACTCACGCCCGAGGTGCCATGGTTCTGGTCGGACCAGTACGAAGTCCGTCTCCAGATCGCCGGCCTGCCGTTCGACGTCACTGACCATGTCATTCGCGGCGACCCAGCCTTCGGCAGCTTTGCGATTTTCCACCTTTCGGGCGAAGGCACCGTCCAGGCAGTCGAAGCGATCGACGCCCCTGCCGATTTCATGGCCGGCCGCATGATGATCGCCCGCCGGAAGCAACCCCTGGCGGCGGCTCTGCGTGACGTGTCATGTTCCCTGCGGGAACTGACCGGCTAACGGCGACGAGGCCGAGCCGGATGTTATTCCCGCGCAAGCGGGAACCCAGGGCCACAACACCAATTTGCCCCCTGGGTCCCCGCTTGCGCGGGGGTGACGAGATAGCGAGTGTGGACGCCAGGGGGGACGATGCCGAAGGTCACTTACGTCGAATTCAGCGGCACCGAGCATCAGGTTGACGTGCCCGTCGGCACGTCGGTCATGCGTGGAGCGGTGGACAATAACATCCCCGGCATCGATGCGGATTGCGGTGGCGAGTGCGCCTGCGCCACCTGCCACGTCTATGTCGACCCGGCCTGGTTGCCCAAGGTCGGCACACCGACACCCGGCTCGCAGGAAGCCAGCATGCTCAGCTTCGCGGCCCTGGCCGAGCCAAATTCGCGCCTGTCATGCCAGATCAGTATGACGGACGAGCTGGATGGTCTGCTCGTCCGCATGCCTGAGGGACAGCACTGATCGTCAGTGCTGCGTCGGCGCCACAATAATCTTGTCGTTTTCCCAGATGCCGAGACAGACGCGCTCGTTGCCCACCTCGATCAGCAGGTACGGATCGAGCACCGCCTCGTGCCGCTTCAATTCGCCGAGCACCAGGCCAGAATCGGGCACCATCCGCTGTACTGATCGCGCGACAACGGCGATCGACGACGGCACCTCAAGATTATCGAGAGCGCCACCCGAAACGTAGCGTTCCTCCCAGTAGGCGCCGGCGCGCAGCTTCACCAGGCCCGTGCCTGTCAGCAGCGCGACCATGCACATCCAGATGAAACTGCTGGCGACCGCGAGCGCGCTGGAGTGCGGCGTAAACCCTTGGATCGCTCCGACAAAGGCGCCGATCACCGGACTTGCAGCGATCAGTGTCATCGACACCGCTGTCTGATGGCGGAACCAGAAACTCGGTCCAAATTTTCGCTGCTGGGCTAGCTTATGGTCCACCAATGTCGCCACGGGAACCGGTGTGAGACCCAGGGTCTCGAGTGCATCCTGGATTGCGATTTGCCGCGGTGCGGCGACCAAGGCATCGAAGGGCATGTTTGAATCCTTCGCGAGGGCTGCTGACTTTTGGCTATATGGACAACAACCTGACCGCGACATTAACTAGCGCGCATAACATTCGTGCGACTACCGCGGTGCGAGAGGGAGTGCTCATGGTCTGCTGGTTCGCGCTGTCCCGCAGACCCGACGGTTCCACCGGCCACGATGGGTTGGTGTGGCTGGATCGCTTCCTCGCCGCCACGCCCGGCCTCCAAAAAGGCCTGATATTCACGCCATCGGCAACCAGCGATCCGTACCTACACGACGGTGCGCCCCCCATGCTGGCCCTGCAACTTTATTTCAACGAGATCACGGCGCTTGAAGCGGCTATGGGGAAGGACGGTCATCTGCAGTCGCTCGTCGGGCGCGACCTCTTCCGGGACGCTGACGTGACACAGCAGGCTATGTTGGTGCGTCGCTTTCACGTGCCCGACCGGACGTTCCGCACACCTTTGGGTGAACTGCCCTGCACCTACCTCGTGGCCTACGAAGGCGCCGCGGAGGATCTGAATGCCTGGCACGCCCATTACATCGCCAGCCATCCGCCAATCATGGCCCGCTTCCCTGGTATTCGGGAGATCGAAATCTACACGCGCATCGATTGGTGCGGTTTCCTGCCATGGCCTCGCGTCGAACATATGCAGCGCAACAAGGTCGTGTTCGACAGCCCGGCCGCGTTGACAGCGGCACTGAACTCTTCAGTGCGGCATGAAATGCGTGCGGATTTTGCCAGGTTCCCGGCGTTCACTGGACCAAATACGCATTTTCCCATGCTGACGAGGACAGTGTCCGCCGCCCCCTTGTGAACCCCCGGCCTGTTCCGCAAACTTACCGGCCTATCGAGGAGCTTCGCGATGCAATTCGGTCTGTTTGGTGCGGCTCAGGCCCAGCGTGGGGGTCCCGACGTGGACAGCGCCGCCGGCTTCAAGGACTACATCGAGTACGTCATCGAAGCCGAAGCGCTCGGTTACCAGAGCGCCTTCATCGTCGAGCATCACTTCACCGGCTTCGGCCAGGTCTCCGCGACCCTGAACCTGCTGACCTGGATCGGCGCTCGCACCCGGACGCTGCGGCTTGGCACGGCGGTGATCGTGCTCCCCTGGCACAATCCGGTGCTGCTGGCCGAGCAGGCCGCGACGGTTGATCTTCTCTCAGGCGGCCGGCTCGATTTCGGCATTGGCAAGGGCTATCGCCACAACGAGTTCGTGGGCTTCCGCATCCCCATGGAAGAAGCCGAACCGCGCTTCGACGAGTCGATCGACATCATCACCAAGGCGTGGACCTCGAACGAGCGCTTCTCGTTCCACGGCAAGTTCTGGCAGTTCGACGACATCATCGTCGAGCCGCCGACAATCCAGAAGCCGCATCCGCCCTTTTGGCAGGGGGCGGGCCATCCGGAATCCATCCGCCGTGTCGCGCGCCGCGGACATAACCTGTTGCTGGATCAGTTCGCCTCGCTCGACGAAACCGGCAACCGTTTCGCGCTCTACCGCGAGGCGATGCAGGCGAACGGCTTCTCCTTCCATCCAAGTCAGGTCGGTGTTGCGCGCGCTTTCTATGTGACGCGCACCAGCGCGGAGAAGGAAGCCGCGCTCGATCGCCGCATTGCCGCACAACGCCGGCTGCACACGATCTCGCAGCGGCCCGACGGCAACAACACGGCCAGCATCATGGCGTTTTCGGACACCCGCGCGGCAAGTGAGGAAAGCGCCCTCTACGGCAATCCCGACGAGATCGCGCGCAAGTTGGAAAGGCTGCGCGAAATGGGCGTCGAGTACGTGTTGCTGAACGGAGGCGGCACCTCGCGCGACAATCTGCGCCGCTTCGCCAAAGAGGTCATGCCGGCCTTCCGCACCGAACCCGAAATGCGCGCCGCCGGATAGAGGCTTCGCGCGGGTTTTCGCTGCGGGGCTGGGCAAGAGTTGCACGCTGCACCATCAGACCCTTTTTCTGAAGGCGAACCGTTGCCCATCGTCATACCAACGACGAGGCGCGCCTGCAGGCACTAACATATGGGCAACGGCATCCAAATCTTCGTCATCGCCGGACGCGTCCCGGCCACCCGTAGCGCACGAACGTCCGATCGCGGGCGCTATGGGTGGCCGGGACATGCATTCCTGAGCCGTCCAAACCGCCGTCATGGCCGGGCGTGTCCCGGCCATGACGATGATTTTGACGCCGGACCCCCGTGTGTTAGCGCCGAGGAGGTCAAGCCCGCCATGACGAATTAACCGGCGTGGTCTGCGCGCCTGTACACTCCACTACTCCTGACGATTCTTGCACGGCGGCTTGAGCAAACACGGCGCATCGCGCAACCTCTCCGCAAAACCCGGAGGGAACGCGATGGCCGAGCAAACGAATATCGAAGCCGACTTCGTCATCGTTGGCGCAGGGTCCGCAGGCTGCGTCATGGCAGCGCGTCTTTCGGAAGACCCGTCCACCCGCGTCGTCCTGCTGGAAGCCGGCGGTGAGGATCGCAATCGCTGGATCCACATCCCACTCGGCTACGGCAAGACCTTTGCCGATGCGTCGGTGAACTGGTGCTATGAAGCCGAACCCGACCCCGGCGCGAACGGCCGCCGCATCTTCTGGCCGCGCGGCAAGGTGCTCGGCGGTTCGTCGTCCATCAACGGCATGGTCTACATCCGAGGCCAACACGAGGACTTCGACCTCTGGCGCCAGCTCGGCAACACCGGCTGGTCATCATCCGACGTGCTGCCTTACTTCAAGCGATCACAACACCAAACGCGGGGCACCAGCGAATATCACAGCACAGGCGGCCCGCTCTGCGTCTCCGACATCACCGAGCGCCATCCGATCTGCGAGGCCTTCATCTCAGGCGCGATCGAACTCGGCTATCCCCGCAACGACGACTTCAATGGCGAGACGCAGGACGGCGTCGGCTATCACCAGACCACCACGCGCAACGGCAAGCGCTGTTCAACGGCTGTCGGCTATCTGCATCCCGTTCGCAATCGGCCCAATCTGCGCGTGGTCACCGGTGCGCTCGCGGAAAAGATCCTGTTCGACGGCAAGCGCGCCGTCGGCGTCGCCTATCGCGAATTTGGCGAGCCACGCACCGTGCACGCCGCGCGAGAGGTGATCCTGTGTGGCGGCGCGGTGAACTCACCGCAGCTTCTGCTGCTTTCGGGCGTCGGTTCGCAATATGAACTGGCCGAGTTCGGCATTCCCGTGGTGCACCACCTGCCCGGCGTCGGCAAAGCCTTGCAGGACCATTATTCCGCGCCGATCAAGCTGAAATGCCGGCTTCCCATCACGATCAACGACGTGATGCAGAGCAATGTGCAGAAGCTGAAGGTCGGCCTACAGTATTATCTCTTCCGCTCTGGCCCGCTGACACTTGCAGCCGGTCCCGCCGCGGTGTTCGTCCGCACGCGGCCCGAGCTTGCAACGCCAGACGTGAAGATTTCCGTGGCACCATTCAGCTCCGACAAGCTTCAGGACGGTCTGCATCCGTGGTCGGGCTTCGCCTTGACCGTCTACCAGCTTCGCCCAGAAAGCCGCGGCGAAATCAAGCTGAAATCCGCCAACCCAGCCGACCCGCCCGCGATGTTCCCCAACTACCTCGCCACGGAGACCGATCGGCGCGCTGTCGTCGAGGGCCTGAAGATCGGCCGACGCATCCTCGCGACCTCATACTTGCTACACTTCATCACCGAGGAATATCAGCCGGGCCCTTCCGTCACCACCGACGAACAGCTCCTTGAGCATGCGCGCAACAGAGGCAGTACGGTGTTCCACCCGACCAGCACCTGCAAGATGGGCACCGACCCGATGGCCGTGGTCGATCCAGAATTGCGCGTATATGGCTTGCAGGGCCTTCGCGTGGTGGATGCCTCCATCATGCCCACCGTGGTATCCGGCAACACCAATGCCGCCACGATCATGATTGGCGAGAAAGCGGCTGACATGGTGCGCCAGCCGATGCGCATGGCAGCATAAGCGGCTACGAACCCGCGCCTGCCACCGAAGGATTTTTGCCCGATGCGTCTGTTCAGCGCGACGATCGCGACGGAGACCAACACGTTCTCGCCGTTGCCGACCAGCCTCGATGCCTACAAGGAGACCGTGTTCCTGCGCCCCGGCGAACATCCGACAGATGCGCCGCGCATGTGCACAGCGCCGCTGTTCGTGGCACGTCAGCGCGCGAAAGCCGAAGGTTTCACCCTTATCGAGGGAAGCTGTTTCGCCGCCAGCCCCGCAGGCACCACAAACCGCGCCGACTATGAGTTCATGCGCGACGAAATCCTGTCGCAGCTCAAGGCAGCGCTGCCCCTGGACGGCGTGCTGTTCGGTCTGCACGGCGCAATGGTCGCGCACGGCTACGACGATGTCGAAGGCGACATCCTGGAACGTGCGCGCGCGATCGTTGGACACGATTGCGTCATCGGCGTCGAACTCGACCCGCACTGTCACCTCACGCTCAAGCGGGTGCGCCTTGCCGATATCACAGTCCTCTACAAGGAGTTTCCCCACACCGATGTGGTGGAACGCGCCGAGGACGTGCTGAACCTCGTGCTGCGCACCATCCGCAAGCAGATCAAGCCAACGACCTCGCTCTACGATTGCCGCCAGATCGGCAGCTATCCGACCACGCTGCCGCTGATGCGCACCTTCGTCGACAAGACCGCCGCCATGGAAGGTAAGGACGGCATACTTTCGATCTCCATCGGTCACTGTTTTCCGTACGCCGACGTCCCCGAGCTGGGCGGCCGCATCCTGGTCATCACTGACAACGACAAGGCAAAAGCCGATCGGCTTGCGACCGGGATCGGCCAGGAGTTCGTCAGCATGCGAGGTCGTACAGCACCGGACTATTCGGCAACGGACGAAGGCATCAGTGCGGCCCTGGCGTTCAACGCCAGTCCCGTGGTGATGGCGGACCCCGCGGATAATGCCGGCGGCGGTGCGCCAAGCGACAACACATCCATCTTGCGGCGGCTGATAGAGCGCAAAGTGGAAGCTGCTGCGCTGGGCCCGATCTGGGACCCGATCGCGGTGCGGCTTTGTTTCGATGCCGGCGTCGGCGCGCAATTTCCGCTGCGTTTCGGTGGGAAAATTGGCCCAACGTCGGGTCAGCCAATCGATGCGGTCGTCACTGTGGCCGCATTGCAACGGGATTGCTGGCAGAGTTTCGGCCCCACGCAGGTGCCGCTCGGCGATTGCGCGGCGATCCGCATCGGCGGCATCGAAGTGGTGCTGATTTCCAATCGCACTCAGGCACTTGGCCTGGAATTGTTCCGCAACGTCGGCATCGAGCCCACCGAACGGAAGCTGGTGGTAGTGAAATCCACGAACCACTTCATGGCCGCATTCGGGCCGATCGCGCGCAAGGTGATCTACGTTGATTCCGATGGACCGCTCAGCCGCGACTACCGAAAAATCCCCTATTTCCGGGTGAATCGGCCCATCTGGCCACTGGACGAGCAGACCTCACCAAGCCTGATTGCATGACGGCCGGACCTTCCTTGACTCGGGGCGCCCCCATGCATAGAACTCGCCCCTTCCACTCGGGCGGCACAACCCAGCCACCGGGCTTGTGCATCGATTGAATGAATAGGACACATGGCCAACACTGCTTCCGCGCGTAAGCGCATTCGGCAGACAAAAACCCGCACAGCGCGCAATGCGGCGCGCAAGTCGCGGATGCGGACCTTCGTCAAGAAGGTCGAAGCGGCACTCGCCAGCGGCAACAAGGAAGCTGCCGGCGAGGCATTGCGTGCGGCCCAGCCAGAGATGCAGCGGGCCGCCACCAGGGGCGTGACACATCCCAATACCGTGGCGCGCAAGCTGTCGCGGCTCTCGGCACGCATCAAGGCGCTGTCGGCCGGCTGATTGCCACGCGATCGCCCCATTGACCGGGGCGTCGCGTTGGTGAACGATCAGATCCGTAGGCCGCGTTGCAATGAATACCACGCACTGCGGCAAGCACAATCCCGCGCGACTGCTGTTCTTACTTCGATCTTCGGGCAATGTTGTTGCGTATTACTTTCTCCATCGTGACAACTGACAAATTCAGATTGCCCTCCCAAGCTATCTGACATAATCATTACTCAGCTAGTCACCACCCGGTGGTTGGCGCATCTCACGATCAATCGACCCACCGCTGGCAACAGTTGGGAGTGTCGTCACTGTGCGGCGACAACAAGACCGCGCGCTTTGGGGGCTGGGAATACATGGCGTCGAGGAGCGGCTTCATGGAAAGTGAATTGTCCACCACGATCGAGCCGGCTTCATTGGAAAATCCTCCACAACTTGCAACGCAATGGGCTCGCATTCGTGGACGTTTGCAGCACGAGGTTGGCGACGTCGAGTATCGCAACTGGCTTCGCCAGATGACGTTGGCCGGTATCGATGGCGACGAGATCACCGTCCTTCTGCCGACGCGGTTCCTCTGCGATTGGGTGCGTGGCCGCTATGGCGATCGGCTCAGTGCGTTGTGGCAGGCGGAGAACCCGACAGTGCGTCGCATCGAACTTCGTGTCGGTGGCCCTGCCGCGTCGGGTCTCGCCGAAAGCCTCGCACCCGTATCCGAGCAGCCTCCCATTGTCCCGAACCGCGCCGAGGAACGGATGGATCAGCGCTCCGAACTGCAGATCGATCCCCGTTTCACCTTCGACGCGTTCGTCGTCGGCAAACCCAATGAATTTGCCTACGCTTGCGCGCGCCGCGTGGCTGAGCAGCCATCGAGCCAAGGCTTCAATCCACTGTTCCTGTATGGCGGCGTCGGCCTCGGCAAGACCCATCTGATGCATGCAATCGCCTGGGACATGGTGGCGCGCAACAGCAGCGGCACATCGCGCAGGCCCGTGTCCGTCGCGTATATGTCGGCCGAGAAATTCATGTACCGATTCATCGCTGCAATCCGCAGCCAGCAGCAGATGCAGTTCAAGGAACAGCTTCGCAGCGTCGATGTGCTGATGATCGACGATCTGCAGTTCCTCATTGGCAAGGACAACACCCAGGAAGAGTTCTTCCACACGTTCAACGCGCTGGTCGACGTTGGTAAGCAGATTGTCGTCTCCGCCGACAAGTCGCCGTCGGATCTGTCCGGTTTGGATGATCGTCTTCGTACCAGGCTTGGCTACGGCATGGTGGCCGATCTGCACGCCACCACGTTCGAGCTGCGCATTTCGATCCTCGAGGCGAAGGCGGCGCGCGCCGGCGTCGTCGTACCAGCAAAGGTGCTGGATTTCCTCGCCCAGCGGATCACCGGCAACGTGCGCGAATTGGAAGGCGCCCTGAACCGCCTGGTCGCCCACGCCAACCTGTTTGGCCGCCCCATCACGCTGGAGACCACACAGGAAGTGCTGCACGACATCCTGAAGGCGCATGACCGCCGCATCACCATCGAGGAAATCCAGAAGCGGGTGGCCGAACATTTCTCCATCCGGCTCACCGACATGTCGTCCGCTCGCCGCGCGCGGAATGTGGCACGGCCGCGGCAGGTCGCGATGTACCTGGCCAAGCAACTGACCCAGCGCAGCCTGCCGGAGATCGGCCGCCGCTTCGGCAACCGCGACCACACCACGGTGATGCACGCCGTGAGCCGGGTCGGGGAACTGATGAGCCGGGACGCCAGCTTCGCCGAGGACGTCGAAATTCTGCGGAAAACGCTTGAAGTCCTGACCGGACAGACCGATTACGACTGGCCTTCCCCCGCGCGCCACGGCATTGCTACAGTGCTTGCGCCTGGATTCGCTAGGCGCCGCCTGTCACCCGGCCGTTGAGGGATCGAGACCATGAAGCTGAAGGCCGACCGGGCCACCCTGCTGAAGGCGCTGGCCCACGTCCAGAGTGTGGTGGAGCGCCGCAATACCATCCCGATCCTCGCCAACGTGATGATCGCGGTGAAGGACGGCAAGCTGACGCTGACCGCCACCGACATGGAAATCGCCATCGTCGAGGACGTCCCCGCGAGCACCACGCGCAACGGCTCCTGCACAGCGCCTGCCGCCACACTGTATGAGATCGTGCGCAAGCTGCCGGAAGGCGCCGAAGTGGAGCTCGACCATCCAGGCGGCGATGCGCAGCTTGCCCTGCGTTCCGGGCGGTATTCGACCAGCCTCGTCGTCCTGCCGACCGAGGACTTTCCCTCGATGACGGCGGGCGCCCTGCCGCATCGGTTCAGCCTCTCGGCGCAGGTGCTGCGCGGCCTGATCGATCGCACGCGCTTTGCCATCAGTACCGAGGAAACGCGCTATTACCTCAACGGCATCTATCTGCACGCCGCCGAGAGCGAAGGCACGCGGGTGCTGCGCGCCGTTGCCACCGATGGGCATCGTCTGGCTCGTGTGGAAGAGCCGCTGCCGGAAGGCGCCGGCTCGATGCCGGGCGTCATCATCCCACGCAAGACGGTGAATGAGCTGCGCAAGCTGCTCGATGAGGTCACCGGCAATGTCGAGACCGCGCTGTCCGATACGCGCATCCAGTTCCACGCGGACAACATCCTGCTGACCAGCAAGCTGATCGATGGCACGTTCCCGGAATACGAACGGGTCATTCCACGCGGCAATGACAAGGTGCTGCGCGTCGGCAAGAAAGACTTCGCCGATGCGGTTGGCCGAGTGGCCGCGATTTCCGCCGAACGCTCGCGGCCCGTGAAGCTATCTCTCGCTCGTGATCTGCTGGTGCTGTCTGCCGCCAGTCCCGAGCAGGGCACCGCAACCGAGGAACTCGATTCCGATCACGTCACCTACGAAGCCGGTCCATTGGAGATCGGCTTTCAGGCGCGCTACCTGAACGACATCACCGACCAGATCGAAGGCGACGTTGAGTTCCGGTTTTCTGATGGATCCGCGCCGACGGTGGTGCGCGATGCAGCGGATGCCAGCGCCCTTTATGTGCTAATGCCGATGCGGGTGTGATTGCCATCACCCACAAGACAGTGACCAACAAGCCTATCTGGACAGCGCGCTGAGGAAATCGCCGAACGCCTTGTTCACCCGGTCGGTGGTCTTGTTCAGAACATCGAGGTTCTGTGCCTGAGTGCCGCCGTCACCTTCATCGAGGTGGCAGGCGGGATCCTTCTGCTCATATAGGGAGCGATAGTGGATCTTGTTCAGGCACGTGTTCATCCTATGCAGCAGCCAGTTGATGTCCGAGAGTTGATTCTTCGTCGCGGCGCCAAAATACTTTTCGGTCAGCAAGATGTTGATCATGTAGTTCTCGTTCCAGACGACAATGCTGTCGTTGTAATGCTTCCACGCATCGTCCTGGTCGTCCTTTGGGAATCCGTCCGAAACGTCGCCGCTGTAGCGAGCGCTCCAGAATAGGCGCTCGGAGACGAGATGGGTCATCTGACGGACGAGATCGCCTTGTGCGTTCTGCTCGGCGAGCACGAATGTTTCGCTTTTCCTCAGGCCAAGATCGACCGCCACCTTCTCCCATGAATCGAGCAATGTGACGGCTGCCGCAGCGCCCGCACCCAGCGAGCCAAGCATTACGATGAGATGCGATCTTCTCGGCCTGCGTCCGCGCGGCTTCGGTTTGGCTGCCGGGATATCCTGCCGGTTCGCCGCGTCAGGCATCGCGTCAGGTCAAGACCTGAACTTCGGGATCACTTCCTCGCACAGAAGTTGCAGCGACGTCATCACCTGCTGATGCGGTATCTGACTTCCGCAGTTCATCTCCGCCAGGATCCCACTTAACCCCAACTCCTCCCGCAGCTCCCCCAGCCGGTCCACAACCTGCTGCGGTGTGCCCACGATGATCTTGCTCTTCAGCACTTCATCATACTCGATCGATTGCAGCTTCTGTCCTCGCTCGGCCCGATTCTCGATCGCGCGCGCACCCTCCAGCCGCGCCGATTCCTCAATGCGCTCCCCCAGGTACCGATAGAAGTGCATCACGCTCTCCTCCGGCTCTGACCGCGCTTGCTCCTCGGTTGGCGCGACATAGACCGGCACGCGAAGGAACACCCCACCATTCCCGGGATGCCCTGCCGCGCTCCACGCTTCGCGATACGCTTTCAAATTCGGCCCGAGTTCCGACAAATTCCCCAACCGCGTTGCGCAAAAGATCCCGTTCCCCAGCGCTCCATTCACCGGATAGGTGTCCGGACTGGTCGCTGCGACACGTATCTCGGGGAACGGCTTTTGGTACGGCTTCGGCACCAGATACACGTCGTGGAAGTGATAGTACTTGCCATCGAAGCTGAAGCGCTCCTGCGTCCAGGCGCGCTTCAGGATCTCCAACACCTCGCCGAACCGGTCTCGGCTCTCAGCATACGAAATGCCGTAAGCCTGATACACACGCGGAAAACCGCTGCGACCAACACCAAAGATCAACCGCCCATGACTGATCTGATCGACGGTCGCCGTTTCTTCCGCAAGTTGCAGCGGATGGCACAGCGGTAGCACCTGCACGGCGGTGCCGAGCTTCATGCGCTTCGGTACGCGCTGCAATCGCAGTCGCTATCATCAGCGGCGACGCCAACACCGAGCGTTCTGGCGCGCAATGCAGTTCGGCCAGCCACATCACGTCCAGGCCGTACTTCTCGGCGGCATCGACCTGCTCGAATGATTCGGCGAATGCATCTTCTTCGCTTTGCCCTTCTAGGCGTTGAAACTCGTGGAACATGCCGAATTCCATGATGGTCGTTCTCCTATGCGATCCTTATGACGATCTTGCCCGGATGTGACTGACTTTGCACCACGACACCTCAGTAGCCGCGCGTCATGTCAAACAGGTTTGGCATCGGCTTGCCCTCTCGCCAGGCGCGCAGATTGGCGAAGAACAGGTCCAGGCTATCCGCATTGTAGGTCGGTGGATTATCGACCGAAGTGTGTGGGCTGATGATCAAATTGCGCGTTGTCCACAGTCGATGCCCTGGCGGGATCGGTTCCGGTGTGAACACGTCGAGCACCGCACCAGACAGGTAACCCTCGTCCAACAGATCGCATAGAGCGTCCTGATCCACCAATGGACCGCGGCCGATATTCACAATGCCGGCGCCGCGCGGCAGCAACTCCAGACGGCGCCGGTTCATCAGCCCGCGCGTCGCTTCGGTCAGCGGGCAGGCCAGCACAAGAAACTCTGTCCGCGGTAGCACGCGATCGATATCGGCTGTTGCAACAACCTCCGCGCAATCCGGATGCGGCGCGGCCATCGTGCGCACACCAGTCACGTGCATGCCGAAGCGCGTCGCCTGCATCGCTGCCGCCCGCCCAAGCGAACCAAGCCCCACCACAGTCACGCGACGCCCGCCGACCACGCCACCCCACAACTTGTGCCAGTTACCCGCGCGCTGATGCGTCACCATCTCCGGCACGCGGTTGGCAAGCATCAACACCGACATGATGGAAAATTCGCCCGACTTCGTTGAATGCACGCCGGCATTGTTCAGCAGCAGAGCGCCAGGCGGCAGCCAGTCGAACGGCGCCAGCCGATCCAGTCCGGCGCTCGTCAGCATGATCAGCTTCAAGCGGGGCGCGTGACAGGGAAACTTCTCCGCCGCGGTGACCACATCGGTGATCAGTGCCTCTGCCTCTGCGACGCCCGCCACAAAATCAGCGTCGGTGTCGCCGATGCTGACCTCGTGACCCTGACCGAACTTACCCGCCCGCGCGCAGGCTTCGTCCCACATGCCTCGGTCGAACAGGAACAACGGGTCATCGACTGGATTGTGGATATGAATGCGCATGGACCAATAGCCTGCCATGGCTTTGCCATTGCGCACAAATCCAACTGCTCAGATCACCGCTCAACTCTGAATTCCCCTCTCCGCCCCCGCGGGGCGGAGAGGTTGGGTGAGGTGGGGGCTCCCCTCAAACATCGACTTGATCGCCGCCGGATCCACTTCTTCGATGCTCTTCGGCTGCCATTTCGGCTTGCGATCCTTGTCCACCACCATGGCGCGCACGCCCTCCGCGAAGTCCGGATGCCGCATCGTGGTCCGCGTCAACGCGAGCTCCGCCGCCAGACATTGCGGCAGCGTCATGTTCGCACCACGCCGCAACGCCTCCAGCGTCCAGCACAGCGCGGACGGCGATACCACCCACAGCATGCCGAGCGTCTTCGTCGCCCACTCATCACCGATCGCTTCAAGCCGCTGCACGATCTCCGGCATGCTATCCGCACCGAAGCAATGATCAATCGCATCACGCTCAGCGGCCAGTGAAAACGCCGGCAGCGACCAGCAGTGCGCCCCAAGTGCGCCAGCGCCATCCGCCGCCAGCGCAGCCGACAGAGCAGGCAAATCATCTCGCCGAACGAAGTGCGTGCCGAACCCGCGTGTACCGCATCGGCACCCTGCATCCGGGTACCTGTCAGCCCCAGATAAGTCCCGACGTAGCCCGGCAGACGCGGCAGGAAGAACGTCGCGCCGATATCCGGAAAGAACCCGATCGCCGTCTCCGGCATTGCGAAAGCGGCGTTCTCCGTTGCGACGCGATACGGCGCGTGCACCGACACGCCGATGCCGCCTCCCATGCAGATGCCATTGATCAGCGCGACGTATGGTTTCGGATACGTGGCGATCATCAGGTTCAGCTCATATTCTTCGCTGAAGAACGCCTCCGCCTTGTCATGCTCGCCGTCCAGTTCGAACTGCCGCAGCGCGCGCACGTCGCCGCCGGCACAGAACGCGCGGTCACCGGCGCCCTCAATCACCACCAAATGCACATGCGGATCATCGCGCCACTCTTGCAGCGCGCGCGTGCAGGCGCGGATCATCGACAGATCGATCGCATTCAACGCCTGGGGACGATTCAGCAAAATCCGCCCCGCCCGCCCGTCACGCCGGGCGATTACAGTTTTTTCATCAGCCATGGGAATACTCCGATTTGCCGGACGTCTAACCCGATGCTATCGGGCGCGCCAGCGCGATGGAGGGACCGAAATCGATGTCAGCAGCGGAGTGGCAGCCACGTGTCCTAAGTATCCTGCGGATCGTGGCGGGGCTGATGTTCCTGGAACACGGACTGGGCAAGCTGACCGGCTTCCCCTCGGCGACCATTCACCCAGCACCGTTTCAACTTCTCTGGTTCGCCGGCGTGATCGAGTTGGTTGGAGGCGCGCTGCTCGCCATGGGCCTGTTCACCCGCTGTGTCGCGTTCGTCATGTCGGGTGAGATGGCCATCGGCTACTTCATGGCCCATTTCCCAAAGAGCTTCTTCCCGCTGGTGAATGGCGGTGACGCGGCGGTGCTCTACTGCTTCATCTTCTTCTACATTTTCGTCGCCGGTGGCGGCTCCTGGAGCGTCGATCGGCTGCGCCGCTAACGCGGGATCAGCGCCGCCACGTCAGCGCGTTCCTCGGCTTCCAAGCCGCTCACCACGCCCGAGCGATCCTCGGCCGGCCGGTTCTGGCTCATCTTCCATTTGCCTTCCAGCCGCGTGATTGGCATCGCGAAGCCGATGATGCCCTTCAGCATGACGTCAATGAAATCGGCAGGTGCATCGCTGACCGCCCAGGGTTCAGCGCGCGGCGATTCCTGGCGTTCGGTCAGCCGCGTCACCACATCGAGCAGCCGCTCGCGATCGCTGAAGAACTCGATCGTGCCGTACGCATGGATTGCCACATAATTCCACGTCGGCACGACCTTCCCGGTTTCACGCTTGGTCGCATACCAAGAGGGCGTGATGTACGCCTCCGGTCCCTGAAAGATCGCCAGCGCCTCGCCGACGGCACCGCGTGCCTGCGGGTTGGGGCGCGCCACGTGTCCGATGAGCGTGCCATACGGCGCGGGTGCCACGTCCAGCAGCATCGGCACATGGCTGGCGATCAGACCGTCGGCGGTATTCGTCACCAACGTGGCCAGACCCGTGCTTCGGATCGCCTCATGCAGCAGTTCGGTGCGGTCTTCCTTGAACAGCGGTGGAACGTACACTTGAGCCTCGAGATTCAACACGGAGAAGTCCGAGAACCACAGAGAGCCACAGGAGCCGAAATTCCCTGAACTCCTGTGGCTCTCCGTGGTTCTCGGACTTCTCCGTGTTAAATGAATTTATGCCGCCACGCGAATCGCGACGGCTCGCACGTCGTCCCCGACGCCCGCCTCGAACCCGGCGAAATTCTTCTCGAACCGAGCCACGAGTTCCGTCGCCATCCGGTCGTACGCAGCCTTGTCCGCCCAGGTCTCGCGTGGATCGAGCACATCCGCCGGAATCCCCGGCACATGTTCCGGAATGGCCAGCCCAAAGAAACGCTCCCTACGGAACTTGGTGCGCGCCAGCGAACCATCGAGCGCCGCGCGCAACAGCGCACGAGTGTGCTTGATGCTCATACGCTGGCCGACGCCGTACCGGCCGCCACTCCACCCAGTATTGACCAGCCAGCAATCCGCTCCATGTCGCGCAATCAGCTCCGCCAGCATTCGCCCATATACTTCTGGCCGGCGCGGGAGAAAAGGTGCACCAAAGCAGGTGCTGAATGTCGCCTGCGGTTCCGCACCAAGTCCCTTCTCTGTTCCGGCCACCAATGCAGTGTATCCGGACAGGAAATGGTACATCGCCTGCGCCGGCGTCAGCTTAGCGATCGGCGGCATCACACCGAACGCATCGCAGGTCAGCATCACCACATTGCGAGGCTGCCCGCCGCGCAGCGACAACTCGATGTTCGGTATATACTCGACAGGATACGCCGAGCGGGTATTCTCCGTCAGCGACTGATTGGTCAGATCCAACCTGCCATACCCATCGGCAACTACATTTTCCAGCACCGTGCCGAAGCGATGGCTCGCCGCCCAGATCTCCGGCTCCGCTTCCGCGGAAAGATTGATGACCTTGGCGTAACAGCCGCCCTCGAAATTGAACACGCCGCTCTCGCCCCAGCCGTGTTCATCATCGCCGATCAGCTTCCGGTGTGGATCGGACGACAGCGTCGTCTTGCCCGTCCCCGACAATCCGAAGAACAGCGCGACGTCACCGTCGCTACCGATATTGGCGCTGCAATGCATCGGCAGCACGCCCTTCTCCGGCAGCAGCCAGTTCATCACAGTGAAGATCGATTTCTTGACCTCGCCTGCATATTCGCTGCCCGCGATCACGATCATCCGCTGCTCGAATGACAATGCGATCGTCGTCCCGCTTCGCACACCATCAATTGCAGGATCAGTCTGGAACAGCGGTGCGTGCAGGATCACATAGTCCGGTTGGAAATCAGCGAGCTCCTCAGGCTTCGGCCGAATGAAGATGTTGCGGGCAAACAGCGTCTGCCACGCGCCTGTGCTGACCATTCGAACCCGCACGCGATGCTCCGGATCGGCGCCAGCATAGAGATCCTGGGTGAACAACTCCTGCCCCTGCAGATACGCCTGGACGCGCGCCTTCAGCACCGCAAATTTCTCTGGCGCGAGGCGATTGTTGACCTTCCCCCACCACACGTCCTTGGTGACCGACGGCTCGTCCACGACAAACTTGTCCTGCGCCGAGCGTCCGGTGTGTACGCCGGTTTCCACCACCAACGCGCCGTCCATCGACAGCTTGCCTTCGTTGCGCCCTACCGCTTCGGCCACCAGCGCAGGCATCGGTAAATTCGCATGGACCGGTCGAGACGCATGCACGCCTGTGCCGGCTAATGCCTCCGCAGCGGCGCTACGCCAGTTCCTGTGCTTCGGTTGTGCAATATCAGCGGCAAGGGTCAACGGTCTGGCTCCTGCTTGGAAGACACGGCAATTACAAGCGAATAGCACCGATGATAACAGTGAAACTACGCAACGATCCAGCCCCTATACACAACTTTGAATTGTGCGGCGCAGCATCATGACGGCAGGGTGACACGCAAGCCGTCATGTCCCGGCAACACTGGGCCGGCGAAGTCCTGCGACACGTCCCGACGCATCTCTTCCAGCAGGGCCTCGGTTTTCTGACGGTGATGCGTCAACACCAATGTACCGACTTTGGCCTCAGCCGCGATACGCCCAACGGTATCGGCACACGCCAACGTGTAATCCGCCAGGCGCATGGTCTGCGGCGAGGCGATTTCACTGCGCGCCAGATAGCAGCATTGCACCAGGATATCGGCGTTCGCTGCCAGCCGGCGCAAGCCAGGGCAGTCCACCGTGTCGCCGCTGAACGCGATCACACCCTGTTCGCACTCGAACCGATAACCCAGGCAGACCCAGCGCTGGCGAAACGCATCGGGAAAATCCAGCCGATTGCCGTGATCGACGATCTCGGCGGTGATGCGCCATCCATCACCCTCACACACTGTCCCGGCAAGGATGTCGGTCACCTCCGCCGGCTGCCGCGGGACATTGCCGGCTTCATGTTCGCGGAATTCGATGTCCTTGTCGTAGACCTGATGGATCAGCGTCTCGACGATGCGGCGCGTTTCCGGCGGACCGAACAGGCGCAGCGGCCGCGTCCGTCCCATCAGCCAGGACGACAGGATCACATCGTGCAACTCCCCGATATGATCGTAGTGATGGTGCGTGATCAGCACCGGATCGATCCGCGCGAGTGACACGTCCAGCGCCGCCAGTTGGCGCACCACGCCCCGCCCGGCATCGATCAGGATCGCCTCGTCGCCGGCCTCGATCAGCAGCGAGGTGGCGCCCCGCGCTACATCCGGCCGCGGACCGCCCGTGCCCAACAGAGTGACCGATGGCGCCACGGTCAAAGCATCACCGTGCCGCCATCAACAGCTATCGTCTGGCCGGTGACGAAACAGCTTCCATCGGAGATCAGCCACGCGACCGTTCCGGTCAGATCCGCCGGCTCCAGGGTTCGCTGGATGGTCTGCTGAGCGCGGATCACCTCCAGCCCGCGGTCGAGCCGCTCACCGAAGAATTCGGCCGTGCCTTCGGTCATCACCGCGCTCGGCGCGATCGCATTAACGCGGATGTTGTCGCGCCCCAGTTCGCGCGCGAGGCCGCGTGTCAATCCGATGACGGCCGCTTTGGATGTCGTGTAATGCAGCGCGAACGGCATCCCATAGGTCGCGGCCAGCGATGCTATGTTGATGATCGAACCGCCGCCCGATTGCCGCATCGCGGGCACCGCCGCCTTGCAGCAGTTCCAGATGCCCTTGACGTTGACTGCCATCGTTGCGTCCCAGTCAGCCTCGGCGATCTGATTGAACCGGCCACCTTGCAATGATCCATAAAGCGCCGCGTTGTTGATCAGTGCATCGACGCGGCCGAAGCGCTCCATCGCCAGTTCGACCATCGAGTCAGCGGAAGCAATATCCGTTACGTCGAGCGTGACGCCGATCGCGTCATTGCCCGCCACATTCGCCGCTTCAGCACAGTCGAGCACATCGCCAGCCACCACGCGCGCGCCAGCCGCGCCAAGGAATCGCGTATACTCAAACCCCAGCCCGCGCGCCGCGCCGGTAATCAGCACCACCTTGCCTTCGACACTCATCGGCGTTCCTCCACCTTGAGAGTGGCAGATTCACCGAAATCGGCAGCGGCGCCAATTCCCCCATCCTCGCCACTGGGATGGACCTGTGCGGTTGATCGCTGTCGTATTCATCACGAAGAAGCAGGAAGGCTGCACGAAGTTCACGAAGCAGAACGAATAACCGTGGACTGCGCGCAGCGCCAATAATGCTTTCTGCTTCGTGTACTCTGTGCCGCCTTCCTGCTTCTTCGTGCCAGGAATCAACTCCGGCAACGGTCACTGACGATCGTGCGTTGTTCCGGTAAGACCCGATAGGCAGAGAGGCAGCGATCACCCCGCATTCATCACCTGAATCATTTCCCGCACCCGCGGGTACACCTCGTTCGCCCAGCGCCGTCCGCTGAACACGCCGTAATGCCCCACCCCGGTCTGCAAATGGTTCTGCTTCAGATTAACCGGAATGCGAGAGCAGATATCCAGTGCCGCCATCGTCTGCCCGATCGCACAGATATCGTCGCGCTCGCCTTCGATCGTCAGCAGTCCCATACGGCGGAGCGCAGACGGCCGCACGACCTCCCCGTGCCAGGTCAGCACGCCACGAGGCAGGTCATGGTCCTGGAACACCTTCTGCACAGTCTCCAGATAGAACTCCGCCGGCAGATCCATCACCGCCCCATACTCATCATAGAACTTGCGATGAGCCTCCGCGCTGACGTGGTCACCGCCCACCAGGCTGCGGAACTGTCCCCAATGCGCGCTGATATGCCGATCGAGGTTCATGCTCATGAACGCCGATAGCTGCACGAATCCCGGATAGACGCGCCGATAAGCACCGGCAAATCGCCACGGCACCGTGCTGATCAGATTGCGCTCGAACCACTCCATCGGACGAGACTGCGCCAGCTCGTTCACCTTGGTCGGATTCACCTGCGTGTCGATCGGCCCCGCCATCAACGTCATGCTGGCCGGCATCGCCGGATCGCCGGCCTCCGCCATCACCGCCGCGGCCGCCAGCGCGGCAACGGTCGGCTGACAGACCGCGACGACATGGCTGCTCGGCCCCATCACACCCAGGAAACGAATGATATGGTCGACGAACTCATCGAACCCGAAGCGTCCCGCGCTCAGCGGCGTATCGCGCGCGTTCTTCCAGTCCGTGATGTAAACGTCGTGTTCCGGCAGCATCACCTGCACGGTATTGCGCAGCAGCGTCGCAAAGTGGCCCGACATCGGCGCAATGATCAGCACCCGCGGCTGAACCACATTCGCATCCTTGCGGAAATGCAGCAGCGTTGCGAAGGGCGTCTCGTCGGCAGCTTCCTCGATGATCCCGATGTGCTCGTTGCCCATCGCCACAGCATCGATGCCGAACTCCGGCCGCGCATGCGTCAGCCCCGCATCGGCAAACAGCGTCAGGCTTGCGGATACGTGCCCCAACATGCTGTGCCGGCAGCCGCAGCCGGCCAGCCTCGCCATCGTCGCGCCGATACGCGCGAATTGACGCATCGGAAACAGCAGATCCGCCTGCGTCTGGTAGAGCTGGTACATCATCAGCCGGCGAAAAATGCGGTCATGCGGTTGTGAAGCCGATAAGTTCAGGCATTATATTGCGATGCAGCATGGACCGAAAAGGCAGGGGGAGGCAATGGCGACGCTCCTGATTAGTAGCAGAAACTACTCATCCTGGTCCCTGAGGGGCCACCTCCTGGCCCGTTTGGCCCGGCTGGACTTCGACGAGCAGATGGTATCGCAGGACGACCCCAACACGCGCGCGGAGCTGCTCTTGCGGGCGTCGTCGATCCGGGTGCCCTGCCTGGTGCATGACGGCGTGACAGTGTGGGACACGCTCGCGATCGCCGAATACCTCAACGAGGTCTCTCCGACTGCCGGCATGTATCCCAATGACCGGATGGCGCGCGCGCGATGCCGCTCGATCGCCGGCGAGATGCATTCCGGCTTCTCCGCCCTGCGTTCATCGCTGCCGATGAACCTGCGCACCGAGGGCCGCCGCATCGCCATCTGGTCCGCCGCGCAGGCCGACATCAACCGCATCACCGAGATCTGGCGCGAATGCATCGAGACTTGGAAAGGCCCGTGGCTGTTCGGCCGCCATCCCACGGTGGCGGATGCGTTCTACGCCCCCGTGGTCACCCGCTTCCGCAGCTATAGCGTTCCTCTCGACCCAGTCAGCGAAGCCTACTGCACGCATATCTGGACCTGGCCCGACCTTCTCGGCTGGGTCACTGCGGCAAAACTGGAACCGGAGCAGATCGAGGAACTGGAAGTCGAATTCTGATCAGGCAATCGTCGTCCAGGGCGTCGGCGGGGGCACCGCGCACGGGCCTTCAACATCCGCCGTCTTGAAATCGGCTGGCGAGACCACTTCCAGGTATTCCATGTCCGGCGAGTAATCGAATAGATAGTGCGCAATTCCCGGCCGCTGGTGCACGCAGTCACCCGCTGCCA
The DNA here is from genome assembly GCA_963733475.1 of uncultured Alphaproteobacteria bacterium. Taxonomy (GTDB): domain Bacteria; phylum Pseudomonadota; class Alphaproteobacteria; order Acetobacterales; family Acetobacteraceae; genus JAMXLO01. The sequence continues at coordinate 69,805 of CAVTEC010000063.1, forward strand.
CCAGATGCTCTTCGCCTTCATACATGAAGCGCGCCCAACCCTTCAGCATGATGACGATGTGGAAATCAGCCCCGTGCTGGTGCCAGCCGGTGCCTTCCACAGGCGGACTGTTCGCCTTCACGAGCTGCGCGATCACCCGCCCACCCGTGGCAGCGGCAATGCCCAGATCGCGATAGAGGAAAAAATCACGCAGACCTTCGGCCACCCACGGCGTATCGCCCGGCTTTACGTGGGCGAACTCGTTGACAATCGGCTTGTCCAGCATCGAGCACACTCCCTGTTGCTTTTGAGAGCTGCTTCCGGCTGTCTCCTCCCGCTGCAGCCTGGTCTCCCCGCAGGATGCTGCGGTGCAGCGTGGCACGCCTCAGAAAGGGGAGCAACTGGTTTCTTGTGAAACCGAGGAGGAAGCATGTCACTGCCGCTCGGCAATCTACCCGACACACGGTATCCCGACCCACGCGTCGAGCGGCTCGATCCGCGCTTCGTCTACAAACAGGGCAACGCGGCGATCGAGCGTATCGCCACCGGATTCCGTTGGGCCGAGGGGCCAGTTTATTTCCGCGACGGCGGTTATCTGCTGTTCAGCGACATTCCGAACAACCGCATCATGCGCTGGGTCGAGGAGGATGGGCACCTATCCGTCTTTCGCGCTCCCTCCAACTATTCCAACGGCAATACGCGCGATCGCGAGGGCCGGCTGATCACCTGCGAACACGACACACGCCGCGTCACGCGCACCGAGCTGGATGGCCGCGTCACCGTGCTGATCGATCGCTTCGAGGGCAAGCCGCTCAACGCGCCGAACGATGTCGTGGTCGCGAGCGACGGCGCAGTGTGGTTCACCGATCCCGGCTATGGGATCGACGGCCCATACGAAGGCCATAAGGCCGAAGCTGAGTTGCCGAGGAATGTCTACCGGCTTGATCCGAGCGGCACAGCGACCGTGGTCGCAGACGACTTCGTGCGCCCGAATGGCCTGTGTTTTTCGCCCGATGAACGGCGCCTCTACATCGTGAATTCAGGCATCTCCCACGGTGGGCCCGCCCACACCCGCGTCTTTGATGTTGCTGGTCCCCGCCTGCGCAATGGCCGCATCTTCGCCGCCGATTTCGCGCCTGGCATGACCGATGGACTACGCACCGATGTCGACGGCAACGTCTGGTGTTCGATGGGCTGGTCCGATCCCAAGGAAGACGGAGTGCGCTGCTACGCTCCGAATGGCGATCTCATCGGCAAGATCCATCTGCCGGAAGCCTGCGCCAATCTCTGCTTCGGCGGCCGCAAGAAGGATCGCCTGTTCATGTGCGCCAGCACATCGGTCTATGCACTATACGTCAACGCGTGTGGCGCGATGGTCCCGTAGGCCTTGCATCGCCCGTCCCACGGGTTCTTGGTGTGGCAGCGTTCTACGGCGAGCGCGCATAGCCGGCTACGTGAATTGCCCCCCAGGATTTTCCGCCGAAAACACGCCGGCCTCTCGCGGCGGATTCTCATCGCGACCAGTTCCGACCATGAACGCCACATGCTGTGACGCGCCTCACAGACCCCGCGGGATATTTGACCAAGAATATTCCCTATCACGGCCATGAATGGGCAGCGGTATTACTCGACCGATCGTCCCGCTAACTACAGCCGGAGAGGAGAGACTTTCATGGCAGGCACCGCGCAAGACGTTCCAGCAATTGCCGCCAACGAAGTGGGGACCCACTGGCGCACCGATGAATCCCGCATCCTCGAATATTTCCGTGCGTCAACTAACCACATCTGGAGCAAGTCAGAAGCTCTGACCCAAAGTTGGTGCTCACACTTCGTGATGTGGGTGCTCACGCAGGCCAAACTGGATCCGCTGCCGCTGGTCGGAATGCCACCGCCCTTTAACTTCTCGGTCGGCAGGTTCACCAAAGGCATCACGAAGTTTGGCGTTTACGATACCTTTCCCGTCGGCGGAAATTATGTGCCGAAGCCGGGCGATCTCTATTACCTTCCCGCGTCTCATGATCACATCGGGATCATCGAGGACGTGAGCTCCGGCGCGAAGGGCGCGGTCATGATCACCACGATCAACGGCAACGGCTACGACAGCGCCCACCCGGACTATTCGCAACTGGTCATGGGCAAGGACGACAAGTGGGTGCAGCCGATCGGCGGCGGCATCATCGCCCGCAATGGGCCGACCAACCTGTGCGACGGCAAATCGGCCCATCTAAACGCGGTGTATATCGCCCTTCCGGGGCCGTAGTTGATCCCGACGCCGGGTGCTCGGCTGCAGCAAGGCCGCTGCGGAGCTTCTCAAATGGTGGACGCCGTGAGACTGCGCCAGTGGTCTCCTGTTGGTCCGGCTTATGGCATAAATTCATGAATTCATGCTTTGAAATCCCGGGTTCCCGCTTTCGCGGGAATGACATTCAAGGAAGCGTCCGCTCGCAACGACATACCACCTCAATGAAACCGCGGCATCACCTCCTGGCAAAGCAGCCGCAATGCCGTCATCACGTTGGCATGTGGGATTCGCCCGCCACAGTTCAGCTCCATCAGCACGCCGTCCAGCCCAAGCTGCTGCCTTAGTTCTTCCAGCCGCTCGGCCACCGAGCCAGGCGAGCCGATCAGCACGGTGCCCTTCAGCGCCTCCTCATAGGTCATCTTCTCCAGGCGTTGCGCCGTCTGTGCTCGCCTGTCGGCGCCATCCACGCCGGCACGCTTCGCCGAGTCCGCCAACAGCGCAGCCTGTTGTCGATAAAAGTGGATCAAGCTGGGTTCCGCTTCCTCGCGCGCCCGCGCATCAGTGGCAGCGATATAGGCCGGCACCCGCAAAAACACCCCGCCGTCACCCTGTCCCAGCGCTTCGCGATACGCGGCAATCTGCGGTGCGATCTCTTCCGCGGTCTCGTACCTGACCGCGACGAATATCGGCAGCCCCTGCTTGCCAATAGATACAAATGTATCCGCACTCGTGGCAGCGACCCTGATCTGCGGCGTCGGTTGCTGGAACGGCTTCGGCACCACAGCAACGTCCTCGAAGCGGTGGTACTTCCCCTGATACGAAACCTTCTCCTGCGTCCACGCCTTGCGCACGATATCCAGGATCTCCGCAAACCGCTCGCGGCTCTCCGCATAAGGCACGCCATACGCCTCATAGGTTCGCGCCACACCGCTGCGCCCCACGCCAAAGATCAGCCGCCCACCGCTAAGCTGATCCACCGTCGCCGCTTCCTCGGCCAGCCGCAGCGGATGGCACAGTGGCAGCACCTGCACCGCCAAGCCGATCTTTATCCGCTGCGTGCGCATTGCAATGGCGCTGGCGATGCAAAGCGGCGCCGACAGGACGGAACGTGCCGGATCGAAGTGCAGTTCGCCCAGCCACATCGCGTCCAATCCCCAGCGTTCGGCGCCATCGACCAGTTCGAACGACTGGGCGAAGGCCTCCGCATGGCTGCGTCCTGGCAAAGAAGGAAACTCGTGGAAGATGCCGAATTCCATTGCCAGTCGCCCTCCGGTGCAATCGCTTGGCGGAAAGCCTAGAATGAGCACCATCATCCTGTCACGCGAGGCTCCCATGTCCTATCCAACGCAGCTACTGCCCACGACGGTTGTCGGCAGCTACCCGCAACCCGACTGGCTGGTGAACCGCGCGGCGCTGGAGAAGCACGGAGTACCGCGTACCCACGCCGAGGACATCTGGCGCATTCCTTCGGAGCTTCTGGAACAGGCGCAGGATGACGGCACAATCCTGGCCATCCGCGACATGGAGCGAGCCGGCATCGACATCATCACCGACGGCGAGATCCGTCGCGAAAGCTATTCCAACCGCTTCGCCCTCGCCCTTGAAGGGATCGATGCGGACCATCCTGGTGAGGTTCGCTCGCAGCAAGGCCGTGTCACGCTGGTGCCGCGTGTCGTCGGCAAGATCCGTCGCCGCGGGCCTGTCGAAGTGCGTGACGTCAAGTTCCTGCTGTCGCAGACCGAGCGCGCCACCAAGATCACGCTGCCTGGCCCCTTCACGCTATCACAGCAGGCGAAGAACGAGTTCTACAAGGACGACGAAGAGATGGCGATGGATTATGCCGCCGCCGTCAACGAGGAGTTGCGCGACCTGAAGGCGACCGGCGTGGATGTCGTGCAGCTCGACGAACCCTGGGTGCGTACCGCGCCGGACAAGGCCGAGCGCTACGGCGTGCGCGCCATCAATCGCGCGCTCCAAGGGATCGAAGGCCCGACCGTGGTCCACCTCTGCTTCGGCTACGCGCATGTCGTGCACAACAAGCCGACGGGCTACGCCTTTCTGCCCCAGCTTGCGGATACCGTGGCACAGCAGATCTCCATCGAGGCAGCGGAGCCAAAGATCGACCTCGGTGTCCTGGCCGACCTTTCAGGCAAGCAGATCATGCTGGGGGTGCTCGATCTCGGCAGTGCCGAAGTGGAAACACCCGAACAGGTCGCCGAGCGCATCCGCGCCGGCCTGAAGCACGTGTCCGCGGAGCGGCTGATCCCAGCCCCCGACTGCGGCATGAAGTACATGCCGCGCGAACGCGCCTTCGGGAAGCTTCGCGCCCTTGCGGAAGGTGCGGCGATCGTCCGGCACGAACTCGCCGGGTAGCGGATTACCGGCTGGCGGTCTGCGGCTGCTCCGCGGCAAGGCCCGCCACGATCGACCGCGCCAACGTTGTGGCGACACAATAGTAACCGCGGTCGTTATGATGCAGCCCGTCCGTGGCGATAAAGTCGGCCGGCTGGACGCCTCGCCGCTCCCACTCCTGCATCAGGGCGCGGCGCGAGAACAAGCCAGCGCCGGTCTCGCTCGACACCTCGGCCAGTATCTGGTCGAATACTGGCTCATCGGCGCGCGCCAGCAATCGCGGCGACTGCTGGTTGTCCATGAGCACCACGTCGATGCCGGCGGCCTGAAGCTGATGCACGCCCTGCGTCACCCGCTCACGGAACATCGCCGGGTCCGAATTGCGCAAGACCCCATTCGCGCCAACCTGCCAGATCACGACCTGGGGACGGATGGCCAGAACGTCCGCTTCCATGCGGGCCAGTTCCTCGCGCGCATCCTGGCCGCCGATCCCTCGGTTGATCACGGCCACATGGGCATCCGGCAGGTCGGTGTTCAGCGTGCGCTGCAACACAGCGGGGTAGGAATGGGCAAGGTCTGAGGCCATGACGCCCAGCGTCGAGGAGGAACCCAGCGCGACGACAATCGCCTGCATCCCATGAATCAGGGCGGTGCGTAAATGCGGCAGGACGATCGGTGTCGCTGGGACAGCCGGACAGGGGCTGGCCGCCAAAGCGGGGGGCGTAGCGGCGAGGAGGACGCCGCAAATCATGAATAAGGCGATCCGGCGGCAGAAGAAGGAGTTTTCCATGGCTGCTATCAACTATACGCGAGCAACCATGTCTATAAAGTTAAATCAACTGTCTTCAGATTTGATCGCGCCTTCGGTAGCACGGCGCTTGCGGGCAGCGGAGGCATACTGCCCCCGAGGCCGGACCTCCTGGACATGCGGCCGCACCACGGTGTCGTAGTAGTCGTCCCAATCCTCCGGCGCGAGCTGCTTGATGTCCGGCACTAACTCATAGTTGTTCAGCGTGCCTTCCTCATAAGCGTGCCGCGGCAGCGGCTGAACCTGGAGCAGCGGAAAGTCCGCCCGGAAGTCTATCGGCACGTCCGTCTTGGTCAGGCGCATATTGGTGATCAGCGGGCCGAACCAGTGGTCCGTCTCAATAATTCCCTCAAACAGCTCGTAGGTGCCGCTGCGCGGTACGTTGGCCGGCGCGCGTACCATCAGGCTCCAGCCGGGAGCCGTGCGCGCCACGAGACCAGTCCAGAGTTGCACCAGCCCGGGTTCCTGGAGCGCTCCTAGGAACGGGGGCGAGTACTCGCGGATTTCCTCCGGAGCCACGGAGTCGAATAGGTCGCGGAAATTGGGGAACTGGGCGGACTTCAGCGGCAGCCACGTTCCCGCCCCCTCCCAGGTCCACATGATGTCATTGCCGTCCCACTGCAGGCTGAAGCTGATCGGCGGGAAAATGTAGTAGCCATAGCCAGATGCACTGGTGGACGGCTCGCAGTAGCGAAACGCGCGCGTCGGCAAGGAACCGGCCGCCGAGCGATCCGCCCGTTGCGGCAGCCGCGCCGTCGGGATGAAGCGATGGAAGCGCACCAGTGGCGTTTTCTTTTCTGGCGCCGGCGACGCCTCCTGACGTGATGATGCAGTGGTCGACACGAGCTTGGAATTCCCTGATCGAGTGGCCAGAATCGCGATGGACCGGGCGCCGCTCGCCCGGTCCATCATCCTAGCGTCGCTTAGGCCGCGCTGTCTCCAGCGGCGGCCATCGGCAGATCAGCGGACCGGCGGCAGCGTGGGAGCGAAACCGCCAAGACGAACCTTGGAGCTGTCAGCCGTCGGCGCCAGCGTCGGGGCAAAGCCACCGAGACGAACCTTGGAGCTGTCGGCTGTCGGGGCCACGGTCGGGGCGAAGCCGCCCAAACGAACCTTGGAGCTGTCGGTCGTCGGCGCCAGCGTCGGCGCGAAACCACCGAGACGAACCTTCGAGCTGTCAGCCGTCGGGGCCACGGTCGGGGCGAAGCCGCCCAGACGAACCTTGGAACTGTCGGTCGTCGGCGCCAGCGTCGGCGCGAAACCACCGAGACGAACCTTGGAGCTGTCAGCCGTCGGGGCCAGCGTCGGGGCGAAACCGCCGAGACGAACCTTGGAGTTGTCGGCCGTCGGCGCCACGGTCGGGGCGAAGCCGCCCAAACGAACCTTGGAGCTGTCAGCCGTCGGCGCCAGCGTCGGCGCGAAACCGCCGAGACGAACCTTGGAGCTGTCAGCCGTCGGCGCCAGCGTCGGCGCGAAACCGCCGAGACGAACCTTGGAGCTGTCGGCTGTCGGGGCCAGCGTCGGCGCGAAACCGCCGAGACGAACCTTGGAGCTGTCGGCCGTCGGCGCCAGCGTCGGGGCAAAGCCGCCTAGACGAACCTTGGAGCTGTCGGTCGTCGGCGCCAGGGCTGGAGCGAAACCACCGAGACGAACCTTGGACGCGTCAGTCGTCGGCGCCAGCGTCGGGGCAAAGCCGCCGAGACGCACCTTCGCGATGTCAACAGTCGGGGCCAGTGTTGGCGCAAAGCCGCCCAGGCGAACCTTCGATGCATCAACAACCGGAGCGAGGGACGGGGCAAAGCCGCCCAGTCGGACCTTCCCGGAATCAACAACAGCAGCAATGAGAACAGTGTTATGGGGCGACATCGTCCAGATCCTTCCTTATGAGTTTTTACCCGGTTCGTTACACGAGACGGCCAGATGTCCCGAAGTGAACTGGCGCGATGATTTCACGTTGAGGATTTTTTATCGTTGTTTTGACGTTATCCCATCGTCAAATCGCAGGCGTGGCGAGTATTCCCGAAATTTGACATAAATCAGTATGATTCGGCGATCCTCCGTATCACTCTATGATACAAAGTCATATAATCTCTGCCGCCGACGTCTTTTCTTCCCATTTGTAAACGCATAGACACTAAATCGTTGCGTTACGCGGACGCACAATTGCAACTTCGCTTACGTGGATCTTGCAAATCATATCCAACTAGGCACGAAATTAACGATAATAAACTGTAATAGTGCCAGGTGGACTTAGCCGGGCAGTTACGGTTCGCGTCAGGTCGCCGTACCGCCGACCGTTAAACCGCTCAGCTTCAACGTTGGCTGCCCTACGCCAACCGGCACACCCTGGCCATTCTTGCCACAAGTCCCGATCCCCGGGTCCAGTGCCATGTCGTTGCCGATCATCGTGACCTTCTTCAAAGCGTCGGGCCCGTTGCCGATCAAGGTGGCGCCTTTCACCGGCACGGTCACTTTGCCATCCTCGATCATGTAGGCCTCACTCGCCGAGAACACGAACTTGCCCGACGTGATGTCGACCTGCCCGCCGCCGAAATTCACCGCGTACAGTCCGCGCTTCACTGACCGGATCATCTCGTCCGGCGAATGCGGCCCGGACAGCATCACCGTATTGGTCATCCGTGGCATTGGCGAATGGGCATAGGACTGCCTGCGCCCATTGCCCGTGGCAGGCATTCCCATCAGCCGCGCATTCAGCCGATCCTGCATGAAGCCAACCAGCACGCCATCCTCGATCAGCACGGTCCGGTTCGTCGGTGTGCCTTCATCGTCCACCGTCAGGCTGCCCCGGCGATCCGGCAGCGTGCCGTCGTCCACCACTGTAACGCCGGGGGCGGCAATCCGGGTGCCCAGCAATCCGGCGAACGCCGACGTCTTCTTGCGGTTGAAGTCACCCTCCAGGCCATGGCCGATAGCTTCGTGCAGCAGGATGCCGGGCCATCCGGCACCAAGCACCACCTCCATTTCGCCAGCGGGGGCCGGTTGGCTGTCCAGGTTGACCAGCGCCTGACGCAGCGCCTCATCCACCGCGCCGCGCCAGACGTCCGGCGCGGTCACGTGATCGTACGCAAACCGCCCGCCCGTGCCATAACTGCCTGTCTCGCGCCGGCCATCCTTCTCCACCACCACGGTAACGTTCAGCCGCACCAGTGGACGCAAGTCGGCCACCCGCGTGCCATCCCGGCGCATGATCTGCACCGCCTGCCACTCACCGCCGATCGAGGCCATCACCTGCACCACCCGCGGGTCCTTGCCGCGCGCGTAGGCATCGATCTCCGACAACAGCGCAGTGCGTGCCGGAAATTCCGTCGCGCCCAAGGGGTTGGCATCCGAATAAAGCCGGGCATTGGTCGCCCTCGGCGGCTCCGCGGCCACGCCTGAATGGCCCGCGGCTACTGACGCCACGCTCTCTGCCGCACGCCGCAGCGCCGGCTCAGAAATCTCTCCCGCATGTGCGTAGCCGGTCGCTTCGCCTGCCACCGCCCGAAGCCCAAACCCAAGCGACGTGTCAAAACCGGCACTGCGAATGCGCCCATCTTCCAGGCTGATCTGCTCGCTCTCACGGGTACTCCAGGTACAGTTCGCCATCATCGCTGTGCGCCAACGCCTGGTCGACCGTCGCCTCGGCCGCGGCGCGATCGAGTGCCGCATCGGCACGCTCGAAAAACAGTTTATCGGTCGCTGCAAGCGGCGTCATGGCAAGTCCTTCCCAACCACAGTCATTGGAGAGTGGGGTCGCAGCTAACCAGTGGCAACTGCCCGCTGCGGCGCAGCGATCACCCGTTCAGCGGGAAGCCGAATTTCAGCCGCCGTTCCCGTGCCAGGCAGGCTGCGCAGCGTCAACTCGCCACCGTGGCCGGACACCAAGGCGCGCGATACGTACAGGCCGAGGCCGGCGCCCTGGAAGCGTCGCGCCAGGCTCCCGTCGAGCTGGGTGAAAGGCTCGAAGACACGTTCCAGGTCCTGCTCCGGGATACCAATCCCGGTGTCCCGGACGAACAACAGCAATCGCCCGTCGGGCTGGAGCGACGCGCCGACGGTGACTTGGCCGCCGGCTTCGGTGAACTTCACCGCATTCGACAGCAGATGATTCAATGCCTGCTGCAAGCGCCTTTCGTCACCCTGAATCGCCGGCACATCATCGGGCACGTCCGCGAAAAGCGCGATTTCCGCCGCCTGGGCCGCCGCATCCGATTGCCGAATGGACGCACGTATCAGCCGCGCTACATCCACCGTGTCCGAGGCGAAATCGAACCGGCCCAACTCGATCCTCGCCACATCGAGGATGATGTTGATCAACCCAAGGAGCTGCCGTCCCGCATCGTTGATCTGACCAGCATATTCGATGATGCGATCCCGCGACGGATGATCCGCCTCGTGCAGCAGAGCATCGGAAAACCCAATCACCGCGTTCAGTGGCGTCCGCAATTCGTGGCTCATCGTCGCGAGAAAGCGCGACTTCGCCTGGTTCGCGGCCTCCGCTGCCTCCTTGGCGCGCCGCAGTTCGTCTTCGGCGGCGCGCGCCTCCGTCACATCGGTGAACGTGCTGACCCAGCCGCCCGTCGGTGTCGGATCGGAGCGGAAGTCCAGCACTCTCCCGCTGCTCGAAAGAAGCTGCCGCTGATAGGGCGCCGAACGATCGGCACTGAACAGAGCCTCGCCTTCCACTGCAGCCCCTCGCCCGTCGCCGAACACGCCGCGAGCCAGCATGTTCGCAAGCACCAGTTCCAGTGTCTGGCCGGACGCCAATTGCCCAGGTGACTGCGACAGCAATTCCGAGGCCATCGTGTTGCTCGCCATCAGCCGCTTATCCGGGCTCCAGAGCAGCACGCCGTGACGGATGCAGGACAACATCACCGCCAGTTCTTCCGCGCGCCGCGAGACCTCGGCCTCTGCCTCCGTAAGCGGGGTAATGTCGGTGACGACACTGATGTAACCACCATCGGGCAGCGTCGATGTCCGGACGTCGACCGTGGTACCGTTTGGCCGCCGCCGCTTCCGGGCCTGCGGACGCGTAACATCGAATGCCATCTGCTGCAGGAAGATCTGCTCCGGATCGCCTGCGCCGTATTCGCCGGCGGCAGCCCGTTGGCGGATCACCTCGGCCAGGGAATCACCGATGTGCAGCGGCGCTCCCGTCATGACTTCGGTATACGCGCGATTGAACATCGTGACGTGGCGATCAGCGTTGTAGACGCAGATGCCGTGCGGGATCGCTTCGACAATCGATTGCAGCATGGCAGCGCGTCGCCGAGCCTCGTTCTCGGCGCCAGCCAGCGGACTGATATCGTTGACGGCCATCGTCCAGCCGCCATTCGGCAGCGGATCCGACGCTATGTCGATCACCTGCCCGCCAGCACGGACACGCCGCATCGCCGATGGTTGCGAACGATCGAGGGCACGCTGCGTGGCAATGAACGCTGAACCATCGAATGCCGCGAATTCCTCCCGACCAGCTAACAAATGGAGCAGGTCGGAAAACGCCGTGCCCGTGGGCGGACGTTCGGTCGCAAGCCCGAACAGCTCCAGAAACCGGGCATTGGAAAACAGCAGCTTGCCGTCCGGACCAAATGCCGCCAGTCCCGTCCGCAATGTCGCGAGCGCCGAATTGACCCGCGACAATGCCGTTTCCGCAGCGCTCCGCGCCGCGACCAGAGCTGTCGTCTCCACCGCACAGACGACATAGCCGCCGTCCGCCAGCGGCGCCTGGATCACATCGAAGCTGCGGCCATTGAAGGTCCGCCGGCGCAATCGCCCAGGCCGTGATCGATCGGTTTGCAGGAATGTGGAGACCTGGTCTTCCGGATCGCCTGGACCGTAGACGCCACGATATGCCGAAATCCGCAACGCATCCACGACCGGCGTGCCGCGCGGAAAACTGTTCGGCGGCATCTCGAGCGAGTTGTAATAAGCAGCGTTGAACAGCACCAGCCGCTTGTCTGCATCGACCACCGCGACCCCAACCGGCATCGCTTCCAGCACGGCTTCGGTCAGCGGCGGCGGCGGGTCGATTGCGTCCGTCATTACGAAATCATTCGCGTTTCGCGACCCAAGCTGGTCGGGTTGTGTGCAACAGCACGACAGCGCTGGTCAGTAGCAGCACCGCGACAGTTTGATGCATCGCCGCCAGGTCGATCTGCACAACAGACAGCAGTGTACCCGACACCAAGCAGATACTGCAGCAAAGCTGTGCCGCCCAGTGCCACCACCGCATTCCGAGGGCCGGAAGACACACGCGTCGCGAGACCCACGGCAAGCGTGCAGCAGACGGCCATCACCGTCAGGGTCGCCAGAAGCCGGTGATCGAACTGCACTGCCTCAATATTCTCCGTCAGGTTGCGCCAGAACGGTTGGAGCTGGTCATAGCCGGACGGCACGAGCTGGCCATCCATCAATGGGAACGTATTGTAATCAAACCCGGCGTGCGTGCCAGCAACGAATCCACCAGCCAATATTGTCAGCCCGATCAGGGTACAACACATACCCCCCAGCCGGTGCAGGAGCTTGACGCCTGTCCCTTTGGCCGGGCTGGGTCGCAGCACGGTCAGACCGGTCCACAGCAGTGCGACATAAAGCACCAAAGCCAGCGCCAGGTGGATGACCAGCCTCGACGGGGACACGGCAGTGGTTTCGGGGAAAAAGCCCGAAGCGACCATGAACCACCCGACGGCGCCCTGCAGGCCACCCAGAACGAACAGCAGCACGAGCCACGGTCGTAACCTTCGCTCGATCCGATTGGTGACCCAGAACCAGATCAGTGGCGCCAGAAATGCGAGCCCGATCAGCCGGCCGCAGAGCCGGTGGATCCATTCCAGCCAGAAGATTTGCTTGAAGCCAGCCAAGCCGAAACCTTGGTTGACCAGCGTGTATTGCGGGATCTGCTGATACAGGTGGTACAGCCGCTCCCACTCCGCATTGTTCAGCGGTGGGAGCGCGCCCATGATCGGGTCCCACTCCATAATGGACAGCCCAGAGCCGGTCAGCCGGGTGACGCCACCCAGCACAATCATCACCAGCACCATGAACGCGACGCCAAACAGCCAGATGGCAACCGCGCGGCGATTGCGATAGCTCGCCGCACGATCGTCAGGCGGGGAACCCACAAAGTCGCGAACGTCGAAGGGCATGGCGCAATATAAACTTACGCGCCTCCCTTGTCGTCATGGCCAATCCGCCCGCCGACGCGGCGACCAGAACCGGCAGTCGTCAGTGCAGCCGCAGGTACGCCCCAGGGCTGCGGTACCGACGCAGGCTTGATCAGCTTCACAGAGGTGACGCGGACCGAGTGAACCTTGCCGTCCAATTCGCGTTGCCAGAAGTCCAGGAACTTCTGCAACACCGGATAGCGGGGGGCGATATCCATGTCCTGCCAGATATAGCTTTGCAGGATATCGTGATGGTCTGGCATGTGGTACAGGATTTCCGCCGTCGTCAGCCGATAGTCCTTCAGTTGCAACGCGAGGCTCATTCCGAACTCCGTCTGCTGTCCCCCCGTGTTCGATACAACATCATGACATGAGCACACGTTGCTTGCGCAAGAGTGAATCGCAATGATTTCAATCGATTAGCACTCATCCTCCCGAATTGCTGCCGACAGCTTGACACCACACGCCGACGCGACTAGATCGCTGGCACTCCCCTGGGGGGAGTGCTAACAAAACCATGCGGTGCTCATTCAGAGGCTGCGGGGGAAACGTTGGCGTAATCCGTTCATCCCATTGGCGATCACTCAAGGAGCGATCCGAATGAAGTTCCGTCCTCTGCACGACCGGGTCGTGGTCCGTCGGCTTGAAGCCGAAGAGAAGACCGCGGGCGGCATCATCATCCCCGACACGGCCAAGGAAAAGCCGATGGAGGGCGAAATCGTCGCCGCCGGTCCCGGCGCCCGCGACGAAAGCGGCAAGCTGGTGCCGCTCGACGTCAAGGCAGGCGACCGCATCCTGTTCGGCAAGTGGTCCGGCACCGAGGTGAAGCTCGATGGCGAGGATCTCCTGATCATGAAGGAGTCCGACATCATGGGCATCATCGAGGGCCAGCCCGCCGCCAAGCGGAAGGCCGCTTAACCCAGACTGCAAACCACGAGGGAATCTGAAACATGGCTGCCAAGGACGTAAGGTTCGGCGGTGACGCCCGTCAGCGCATGCTGCGCGGCGTGGACATCCTCGCCGACGCAGTGAAGGTCACGCTGGGCCCGAAGGGCCGCAACGTGGTGCTCGACAAGAGCTTCGGCGCCCCGCGCATCACCAAGGACGGCGTGACGGTCGCCAAGGAAATCGAGCTGGCCGACAAGTTCGAGAACATGGGCGCGCAGATGGTGCGCGAGGTCGCCACCAAGACCAACGACATCGCCGGTGACGGCACCACCACCGCCACGGTGCTCGCCCAGGCGATCGTGCGCGAGGGCGCCAAGGCGGTGGCCGCGGGCATGAACCCGATGGACCTGAAGCGCGGCATCGACAAGCGCCGTGGCCGCCGTCGTCGACGAGCTGAAGAAGCGGACCAAGAAGATCACCACCCCGGCCGAGACCGCTCAGGTCGGCGCCATCGCCGCCAACGGCGAGACCGAGATCGGCAAGATGATCTCGGAAGCGATGCAGAAGGTCGGCAACGAGGGCGTGATCACGGTCGAGGAAGCCAAGGGCATCCAGACCGAGCTCGACGTCGTCGAGGGCATGCAGTTCGACCGCGGCTACGTTTCGCCGTACTTCATCACCAACGCCGAGAAGATGATCGCCGAACTGGATCAGCCCTACATCCTGATCCACGAGAAGAAGCTGTCCGGCCTGCAGCCGATGCTGCCGCTGCTGGAGAGCATCGTGCAGTCCGGCCGTCCGCTGCTGATCATCGCCGAGGACGTCGAGGGCGAGGCGCTCGCGACGCTGGTGGTGAACAAGCTGCGCGGCGGCCTGAAGGTCGCGGCGGTGAAGGCGCCCGGCTTCGGCGATCGCCGCAAGGCGATGCTCGAGGACATCGCGATCCTCACCGGCGGCCAGGTGATCAGCGAGGACCTCGGCATCAAGCTCGAGAACGTCAAGCTGAACGATGCTCGGCAAGGCGAAGAGGGTGCTCATCGAGAAGGAGAACACCACGATCGTCGAAGGCGCCGGCAAGAAGGCCGACATCATCGGCCGCTGCAACCAGATCCGCGCGCAGGTCGAGGAGACCACCTCGCGACTACGACCGCGAGAAGCTGCAGGAGCGTCTGGCGAAGCTGGCCGGCGGCGTCGCGGTGATCCGCGTCGGCGGCGCCACCGAGGTCGAGGTGAAGGAGCGCAAGGACCGCGTGGACGACAGCGCTGCACGCGACCCGCGCGGCGGTCGAGGAAGGCATCGTCCCGGGCGGCGGCGTCGCGCTGGCGCGTGCGTCGCTGATCCTGGCGAAGCTGAAGGCCGACAACGACGATCAGCGGTTCGGCATCGAGATCGTGCGCAAGGCGATCCAGACGCCGCTGCGCCAGATCGCCGAGAACGCCGGCGAGGACGGTGCGGTGATCGCCGGCAAGGTGCTGGACAAGGACGAGTACAACTGGGGCTTTGACGCGCAGACCGGCGAGTTCAAGGACCTGGTGAAGGCCGGCATCATCGACCCGACCAAGGTGGTGCGCACAGCGCTGCAGGACGCGGCTTCGGTCGCCGGCCTGCTGGTGACCACCGAGGCGATGGTCGCCGAGAAGCCGGAGAAGAAGGGCCCGCCGATGCCGCCGGGTGGCGGCGGCATGGGCGACATGGACTTCTGATTGGTCAAGGGGCGGTCTTCGGACCGCCCCTTTCTTCACGTGTCATGGCCGGCGCAGGCCCGGCACCCACGTCTTTGTCATGCTCCCTCCTCTGCACAATTTGCGACCAGGCGCCTTTTCGCTCTCCGCCAAATGGTCGGAGAAGGCAAATGCTTTGCCCGAGACCGGGATGGGCTACACCGTAGTAAGCGTCGTCCTCCATGACGGCCGAACGTTCCGCCAAGTGGTGATCGACAGCGGTTTCGTCGCTCGTGTTCGGGGACTACCCGATGTCCCTTTCACGGAGCGAGATATCGCCGACTTCGAGGCTAATCATGAGAAGTGGGATTGGGCCGAGGTCCCCTACCAGGCGCTGCAGCAGTCATAGCGCGCGCCTTCGCGATCACGCCAAGCGCGTGTTCCACATAACCAGCGTCCCCACTCGCGAAAGCGTCTTCCAGTAGTTCCGCCTGCGATTCTGGCGAAGTCAGATAACACGCTGCGTCGAACGACGACGTCTTATCCATCACTTCACCTCCAACTCTTCCACTGGCGTTCAACACCAGCCGAAGTCCAGCGATCCGGCCTCCCCGTCTACGCCTATCGAATGCCTCACGCGCAAAGTGCTATTCGGCTGCACCCGCCGCTCCTAGCACTCGCCGCACCTTGATCCGATCGGCGTGCTTCATCGCCTGTGCCATGTCGTAGTCGAGTTGTAGCCCGGCCCAAACCGTGGCTGAGCTGCCGAAAGCCTTTGCAAGCCGGATGGCCATTTCAGGTGAAATACCACGCCGCTCGTTCACCAATTCTGAAAGGGCGTTGCGCGAGACGCCCAATGCCTTTGCCGCGTCCGTCACACTCAGCCCCAAAGGTTCGAGGCACTCCTGCCGAACGATCCGACCCGGATGCGGTGGATTCTTCATAGGCACAACCAGACCTCCTAATGGTAGTCGATCAAATCCACATCGATGACGTCCGTCGCCTCGAAACGCCATATGATTCGCCAATTAGCACTGACGGTCACCGACCAGAACCCACGTAGGTCGCCTCTGAGTTGATGCAGGCGAAAGCCCGGCAGATCCATGTCATCCGGACCGATTGCACGATCAAGCACTGCCGACACGTTTTCGACCTTCGTGAGCATGTCTGGTCGGACCTGAGCCCTGTCACCGCGCTCAAAGAGGCGCTTCAAGCCTCGATGGCGAAACCTCCTTATCATCGCGTAGTGTAGCCCGTAGCCTTGCGCATGTCGATTTCCCAGATCGTGTTCCGCTGTTGACGCCACCGTGCGCAGACGACAAGAGGAACCGGCGTCAGGAAAGGACAGCGACGCATGGCCGATTACGTGGCCCGATCATGATCCGCATCGGTTGGATCGGCTGCGGCAATCACGCGAGTGAAATGCTGTTGCCGCAGCTCGTGCGCGTGCCCGTCCCCGTCAAAGCGATATACGATATCAAGCCCAATCGCCTCGAACTCATCGGCGATCGCTACGGCATCACCGCGCGCTACACCGATGCAATGGCGCTGCTTGCTCATCCGGGCCTAGACGCCATCGGCATGGCCAGCCCAGGCCGGCCATGACGCGTGAAGGTGAGGCAGTGCCGCTACTCCGCCGCCTCGGCCCTGACATTGCCGATCGTTCCCAGCGCCCTCGACAGATCGTCTTTCAGGTCCTCCATATCCTCCAGGCCGACCGACAGCCGGATCACTCCGTCGGTGATATCGAGCTTCGCACGTTCCTCGGCGCCGATGCGCATATGCGTGGTCGTCGCCGGATGGGTCGCGAGCGATTTCGAATCGCCGAGATTGTTCGACACAGCGATCAGCTGGAACGCGTTCATCACGCTGAAGCCGCCTGCCTTGCCGCCTGCCACCTCAAACGTAACCACGGTGCCGCCCGCCGGTCATCTGCTTCGCCGCCAGTGCCTGCTGTGGATGATCGGCCCGCGTCGGGTACCAGACGCGCCGCCACTTCGCGCCGGCGCAGGAAATCGGCGATCGCACGCGGCGCTGCGACAAGCCGCATCGACCCGCAGCGCCAGCGTCTCCATGCCCTTCAGCAAGACCCATGCGTTGAACGGCGACAGCGCCGGGCCGGTATTACGAATGAATGGTTGCAACACGTCGTTGATCCATTTCTTGCTGCCGAGCACCGCCCCGCCCAGCACGCGTCCCTGCCCGTCGATATGCTTGGTGCAGGAATACACCACGACATCGGCGCCCAGCTTCAGCGGCTGCTGCAGCAACGGCGTGGCGAACACATTGTCCACCACGACGATCGCCCCGGCCGCATGCGCCAGCTCGGCAACCGCCGCGCAGGTCGACCAGTTCCAGCATCGGGTTGGACGGCGTTTCCAGCAGCACAAGCTGGGCCGGGCGCGACAGCGCGGCGCGCCACTGTGCCAGGTCCGCGCCATCGACGAACTCGGTCTCGATGCCGAATTTCGGCAGCAGGGTGGAGACGATCCAGTGGCAGGAGCCGAACAGCGCGCGCGACGCGACGACACGATCACCGGCCTTCAGATGCGCCAGCAACGCGGCGTTCACCGCCGCCATGCCGGTCGCCGTGGTGCGGCAGTCCTCGGCGCCCTCGATCAGGCAAAGCCGCTGCTCCAGCATGCGTCAGCGTCGGGTTGGCAAAGCGCGAATACTGATAATGCTCGAACGGTGCCGGCGAATGTCGCCTCGGCCTGCTCGGCGTCGTCATAGACATAGCCGGAGGTCAGATACAGCGCCTCGGCGGTTTCGCCATGGTGGCTGCGTTGCACACCGCCATGCACCAGGCGGGTGGCGGGGCGAAGTTGTTTGGCTCGGGTGGTCATCTGTCAGGGCCCTTACAAACGTTGGCCCGACCGTGGAGCAGCTTGGCAGCGTAACTGACTACGCTGGCCTCTTTAGCGCGCTTGTTTCACCTCGCCGCAATCCGGCCGGACAAATCACGAGGGCAGGTAACCTGCGGTCGTCAAACTAGGCGCGGTACGCGGACGCGTCAAGCAAGGCTCCACCCGGAGGCAGGGTGATCGCTTGAATGGACGGATCGGTGGCTTCGCGGCGCAGCAAGGCAAGTATAACCACCGACTGCGCTGATAGAAGGATAAGCCACGGATTTACACGGGAAGAAGATTATGGCGCTTCGCGCAGGCGTTCTATCCTACGGCGCGTAGCGCAATAATACTTCTCCGCGTAATCCGTGCCTTACCCTTCTATCCGTGTAATCTGTGTTACCGCTTGCTTGCCT
>CAVTEC010000064.1:0-13447 GCA_963733475.1 uncultured Alphaproteobacteria bacterium
CCAGGTACGCAGCGAACTCGCTGCGGCGGAACTCGGAGAGACCCACGCGGCTGTGCAATAGCGGCCACAGCATGCCGTTGGCGAAGCCGCGGTAGTAACCCTGGTAGACCGCGTGCGCCAGGTCGATCGTGGCGAACGCGATGCGGCCGGATTGCGCGGTGTGTGGCGCAAGCTGCGCCTCACTGTGCGTGACAGTCCCGGACCAGCCAAACCACAGGCAATCGCGTTGGTGCGCGGCGTTGTGCAGCGCCACAGCCAGCCCCCCGGCCGCCTGGCCGCGTTGGCCGGGCACTGGCACACGATTGGAAACAATCACCAGACGGGCCATTTCCGTCCACCCAGCGGAGCGGTGGCGATAGCATCCGCGAGTTTCGTCAGCTAGAGCGCATTGAGGCAAACCGGAAGCGACGATGGGTTTCACTGCGCTCAACCACATCCTACGGCGCCAGACCGACGGTGCTATGCCATTCGTAGGATGGGTTGAGGTGGAAGCGAAACCCATCAGCTTCCCAGGGGAATTGGCTTGGCAGCTTGAATACCTCCAACCGCCGCCCCAAGTCTCTGGCACTCCCAGGACCAGAGTGCTAAAAGGCTTGCACCTGCTACGTGCCGGCGAGGTACCGGGCAAGCCGACCAGCGTTTAAGCGCTGGCACCAGGATAGTCATCAGCCAATGAAATTCAGACCGCTCCACGATCGCGTGGTGATTCGCCGCCTCAACGCGGAGGAAAAATCCGCCGGTGGCATCATCATCCCCGACACCGCCCAGGAAAAACCGATGGAGGGCGAAGTCGTCGCCGCCGGTCCCGGTGCCCGTAACGAGCAAGGCCACGTCGTCGCCCTCGAGGTGAAGGCGGGTGATCGCATCCTGTTCGGCAAGTGGTCGGGCACCGAGGTGAAGCTCGACGGCGAGGAACTCCTGATCATGAAGGAGTCCGACATCATGGGCATCATCGAAGGCAGCCCCGTCGCGAAGAAGAAGGCCGCGTAATTCGGCCCATCAACGATTTCAGGAAGGATCAGGTAAATGGCTGCAAAAGACGTTAGATTCGGCGACGACGCCCGTCAGCGGATGCTGCGTGGTGTCGATGTACTTGCCGCGGCGGTGAAGGTTACGCTCGGCCCGAAGGGTCGCAACGTGATCCTCGACAAAAGCTATGGCGCGCCGCGCATCACCAAGGATGGCGTGACGGTCGCCAGGGAAATCGAACTCTCCGACAAGTTCGAGAACATGGGCGCGCAGATGGTGCGCGAGGTCGCCTCCAAGACCAACGACATCGCGGGTGACGGCACCACCACCGCATCGTCCTGGCGCGCGCCATCGTCAGCGAAGGCGGCAAGGCGGTGTCCGCCGGCATAAACCCGATGGACGTGAAGCGCGGTGTCGACAAGGCGGTTGTCGCGTTGGTGGAGGAACTGAAGAAGCGCAGCAAGAAGATCACCACCCAGGCCGAGACAGCCCAGGTCGGCACGATCTCTGCCAACGGCGAGACAGAGATTGGCGAAATGATCGCCGCGGCCATGCAGAAAGTCCAACGAAGGTGTCATCACCGTCGAAGAAGCCAAGGGCATGCTGACGGAACTCGATGTTGTCGAGGGCATGCAGTTCGACCGCGGCTACATGTCGCCGGATTTCATCACCAACGCCGACAAAATGACCGTCGAGCTCGACAGCCTTATATCCTGATCCACGGAAGAAGCTCTCCGGATTGCAGGTCATGTTGCCGTTGCTCGAGGCCGTGGCCCAGTCGGGCCGACCGCTGCTCGTCGTAGCCGAAGATGTCGAGGGCGAAGCGCTCGCGACGCTGGTGGGGAATAAGCTGCGCGGTGGACTGAAGGTCGCCGCCGTCAAGGCGCCCGGCTTCGGCGATCGCCGCAAGGCGATGCTCGACTATATCGCGGTCCTCACTGGCGGCCAGGTGATCAGCGAGGACCTCGGCATCAAGCTGGAGAACGTCACGCTCGCAATGCTCGGCAAGGCGAAGCGGGTGCTGATCGACAAGGACAACACCACCATCGTCGATGGTTCCGGCAAGAAGCAGGATATCACCGCGCGCTGTAACCAGATCCGGGCGCAGGTGGCTGGAGACCACCTCGGACTACGACAAGGAGAAGCTGCAGGAACGTCTGGCCAAACTGGCCGGCGGCGTTGCGATCATTCGTGTCGGTGGATCGACCGAGATCGAGGTGAAAGAGCGGAAGGACCGCGTCGATGATGCCCTGCACGCGACACGGGCGGCCGTCGAGGAAGGTATCGTGCCGGGTGGCGGTGTCGCGCTGGCCCGCGCGTCCACGGTCCTTGCCAAGCTGAATGCCGAAAATGACGACCAGCGCGTCGGCATCGAGATCGTGCGCAAGGCGGTGCAAATGCCACTGCGCCAGATCGCCGAAAACGCCGGCGAGGATGGTGCGGTGATCCGGGTAGACCCTCGACAAGTCCCAGGACAACTGGGGTTCGACGCGGACGGAGAATTCAAGGACCTCGTGAAGGCCGGCATCATCGACCCCACCAAGGTCGTGCGGTCTGCGCTGCAGAACGCGGCGTCGGTCGGTTCATTGATGGTCACCACCGAGGCGATGGTGGCTGAGCGGCCGGAAAAGCGAGCGGCCAGCGGTGGCCCGCCAGGCGGCGGCATGGGTGGCATGGGCGGCATGGGTGATGGACTTCTGAGATGGTCGAGCCGGACGCACCTGATCCGGCGTTCGACGCAAAGACTTCCCGGCTGTTGCGGCGCGAAGCACTGCGCCGTGCGGCCGAGGAGTGAACACAACGTCGGCACGTGGGCTCGAAGATGTACTGGCGCGGATATCGGCCGAAGTCACGGCCGAGGAAGCGCCCGTATTCCCGATCCAAAGAGAAGGCGTGACAGCCGGGAGCACACTTGACCAATGCAGCCAACCACACGGCAACTGAGGTTTCTCACCGATCTCCGCCAAGGAGGCACCTGCCGCGCTGACGCGCATCTGGATGCCAGCATGGTAGGGCCACTGATTCGAGCCAATCTGGTGCAGTGGGATGACGAACCAGGGGACGTCGCCAGGCACCGTCGACCGGCGGGTACGATATTCAGTTTGACCGGACTGGGTGCAGGTCTGCTGGCTGAGCACGAAGCCAGCTGCTGCCAGATCACGTCTCCGGTCTGAGGACGCTCGTGTTACGTATCCGCATCGGATGTCAGCTCAATTTCTCGCTGCCACAGAGCACGCCGATGATCGTGATGCTGAACGCGCACTTCTCGCGCTTCTCCGATCTGGAATATCCGGATCGCCTGGTCACGACGCCTGCCGTTCCCGTGGAGGGTTATCGCGACAGCTTCGGAAACTGGTGCAGCCGCCTTGTCGCGCCCGCGGGAGAGTTCAGCCTCGGGACTGATGCGGTTGTGCGCGACGCCGGCGCGCCCGATCCGATCGACCAGAATGCTCTCCAGCACGAGGTCCAGCACTTGCCGACGGAAACCCTGCTGTTCCTGCTCGGCAGCCGCTACTGCGAGACCGATCGTCTGTCCGACGAAGCCTGGCGCCTCTTCGGACATACACCGCTTGGCTGGCCTCGGGTGCAGGCTGTCTGCGACTTCGTGCACAACCACCTGACGTTTGGCTATGAGCACTCGCGGGCCACCAGAACCGCATTCGAAGCATATACCGAGCGCCGCGGTGTCTGCCGTGACTTTGCGCATCTGGCGGTGACCTTCTGTCGCTGCCTGAACATCCCAACGCGCTACTGCACCGGTTACATCACGGATGTCGGCATTCCTCCACCGTATGCGCCGATGGATTTTGCCGCGTGGATGGAGGTCTATCTCGGCGGCCGATGGCATACCTTCGACCCCCGGAACAATGCCCCTCGGACGGGGCGGATCCTGATCGCGTACGGCCGTGACGCGGCCGATGTTCCTCTGACACACATCTTCGGTCCCGGCACATTGTCGGGTTTTCGCGTTTGGGCAGAAGAAGCAATTGCTGGATAAGCGCCGATAACGTGGGCGGGGCAATGTGTGAACTTTACAGCGGTGTATACAGAGCTCGGGCGACCAATACATGAGCCTGGAACTTGTGGCATCCAGCGACGACCGTGCGCTCGTGATCCGAGACCACCTTCTTCCGCTGGTTCGTCGAGACGGCGCGCTCGAAGTGCAACGCGGCCTTGTGCGGATGATCAGCTTCGAACGGCCTCCTTGGATTGTGCATCACTGGACACCGTTCAATGAGCTGCAACCGGGAGAAGCATCCTCGCCGGGTTATCGCCACGCCGTGGAACGGCAGCGCGCCACGCTGGATCTAGCTTACGGCCTGGAGGTGTGGCACGGCATGAAGGTGCTTAGAGTGCTTTGGTCGGACGATGGGCGCGCCCAGGTCGAAAGCTTCATCCGCGGTCCCTGGGAGGACCTGGCGCTCGCGCTCTGACGGGGATGAGACGGTGGCAGCCGCTTGCTGCGCCGCACAATTCGCCTCACAATGAAACATCTCCCACCACGCCGGATGGCAACCAGCCGATGTCGATCGCGGTCGCACTCACGCACCACACCGAGTATCGCTACGAACGCCCCATTGCGCTCGGCGCGCAGACCATCCGTCTGCGCCCCGCGCCGCACACCCGCAACGCGGTGCTGTCCTACGCGCTCGCGATCGCGCCTAAGCCGCATTTCCTCAACTGGCAGCAGGATCCGCAGGGCAACCATCTCGCCCGCGTCGTCTTCCCGGAGCGGGTGACGCATTTCGACGTGACGGTCGATCTCGTCGTGGACATGACGACGATCAATCCGTTCGACTTCTTCCTGGAACCCGAGGCCGAGACCTGGCCGTTCAGCTACGACGCCGTGCTGGAGCAGGAACTCGCGCCATTCCGCCGTTTGATGCCGATGGGACCGCGTTTGCAGGCGCTGTTCGATGAAGCGCCACGCGGCGAGCAGCGCACGGTCGATGTGCTGGTCGAGCTCAACCGCATGGTGCAGCAACGCGTCAGCTACGTGGTGCGCATGGAGCCTGGTGTCTGGACGCCGGAGGAGACGCTGGCGGCCGGCCAAGGCTCATGCCGCGATTCTGCATGGTTGCTGGTGCAACTATTGCGGCACCTTGGCTTTGCGGCGCGCTTCGTATCCGGCTACCTGATCCAGCTCGTGGCCGACGTGAAGCCGCTCCACGGGCCAGAGGGTCCAAGCGCCGACTTCACCGACCTGCACGCCTGGGCGGAGGTCTACCTGCCTGGTGCTGGCTGGATCGGCCTCGATCCTACGTCTGGCTTGCTCGCCGGCGAGGGCCATATCCCACTGGCCGCCACGCCAGATCCACAATCGGCGGCCCCGATCAGCGGTCTGGTCGAGCCGTGCGAAACCGAGTTCGGCTTCGACATGAAGCTGACGCGCGTGCGCGAGACCCCGCGCGTCACCAAGCCCTACACCGAGGCGCAGTGGCAGGACATCCTGGCGATGGGCGCCGCGGTGGATCGCTCGCTGCTGCGCGGCGACATTCGGCTGACGATGGGTGGCGAGCCGACCTTCGTCTCCGCCATCGATTTCGAGGCGCCGGAATGGACCACCGATGCGCTCGGCCCGACCAAGCAGCGTCTCGCCAGCCAGCTTATGCGTCGCTTGCAGCCGCTGTGGTCGCCGGGTGCCGCGTTGCAGAACGTGTTCGGCAAGCATTATCCGGGCGAGCAGCTTCCGCGCTGGGCATTGTATTCGCACTGGCGCGCTGACGGCGAGCCGATCTGGCGCGATCCAGCCCTGTTCGCGGAAGACGACGACAACGAAGGCGCCACCGCCGCCGATGCCGCGCGTTTCTGCGCCGCGCTCGCCGAGCGGCTACAGGTCGATCCATCGCTGGTGCAGCCGGCCTACGAGGACATCCACTATTACCTCTGGCGCGAACATCGGCTGCCCGCCAACGTACTGGCCGCGGACTCGAAGCTCGGCGATCCACTGGAGCGCGAGCGGTTGGCGCGTGTGTTCGGCCAAGGATTGGAAGCGCCCGTCGGCAGCGTGCTGCCGCTCCGTCGCGCGCTGCGTGACAGCGTGCGCATCTGGCAAAGCGGCAAGTGGATGTTGCGCGGCAACACCCTGTTCCTGGTGCCGGGTGACTCGCCCATTGGCCATCGCCTGCCATTGCAAAGCCTGCCGTGGGCGGACGAAGAGGCGATCGAGCAGGAAAGCGAGCCGGATCCGTTCGCACCACGCGGTCCTCTGCAATCGCGGCAAGCTTTCCGCATCGTCGCCTCGGACAACATGGGGGCCGGTGCCGAGGGGTTCCGTCCCGTGCCGCAGGAACTCCCCGTCGTCGGTCGCGGCGAGCCGGACCTTGTGCGCACCGCGCTGACCGTCGAACCGCGTCATGGCGTCATCCACGTATTCTTCCCACCGCTTTACGATGCGGAGGATTGGCTGGCGCTTCTCGCTGCGGTCGAGGACACTATAACGGACTTTGGCCATAAGGTCGTGCTGGAAGGCTATCTGCCGCCGCGCGATCCTCGGCTGAAGCATTTCTCCATCACGCCCGATCCCGGCGTGATCGAAGTCAACGTGCATCCATCGCACTCATGGCCCGAACTCGTGCAACGCGGCGAGACACTCTACGAGGAAGCCCGCCAGATCGGCTTGGCCACGGAAAAATTCATGTTGGATGGCCGCCACACCGGCACCGGTGGCGGCAATCACGTGGTGATGGGCGCCGCCGAACCCGCCGACAGCCCGATCCTGCGCCGCCCCGACCTGCTGAAGTCCCTGCTCGGCTTCTGGCACAATCATCCCAGCCTTTCCTACCTGTTCAGCGGCCTGTTCATCGGCCCGTCCAGCCAGCATCCACGTGTGGACGAGGCACGCCAGGATAGTTTGGCGGAACTGGAGACGGCCTTCGCGCAAATCGCGCCGCATCGCGAAGCCGCGCCCTGGCTGGTCGATCGGCTGTTTCGCAATCTGCTCGCCGACATGACCGGCAACACACATCGCACCGAGTTCTGCATCGACAAACTGTATGCACCAGAAACCAGCTCCGGCCGGCTAGGCCTGGTCGAATTTCGCGCTTTGGAGATGCCTCCGCACGCGCGCATGTCGGCGGTGCAGCTTCTGCTGATGCGTGCCTCTGTCGCCGCGTTCTGGGAGCAGCCGTACGAACGCCGCCTGATTCGTTGGGGTACGCGCATCCACGACGACTTCATGCTGCCGCACTACGTCGAGCAGGATTTTGCCGACGTGCTGGAAGATTTAGGTGCGCATGGCTTCAAGTTCGATCCAACGTGGTTCGCGCCGCACCTGGAATTCCGTTTCCCGCGTATCGGCGAGGTCACCACGCGCGACATAACGTTGGAGCTGCGTCATGCGCTGGAGCCGTGGCACGTGCTCGGCGAGGAGCCCGGCATCGCCGGTGCAGTGCGCTACGTCGATAGCTCAACGGAGCGCGTGCAGGCGCGTGTCTCCGGCTGGGTGGATGAGCGCTTCGTGCTGGCGTGCAACGGCCATGCAGTGCCCATCACGCCGACGGATCGCGAAGGCGAATGGGTCGGCGGCGTGCGCTTCAAGGCATGGCAGCCGTCGAGCGCGCTGCATCCGACGATCCCAGCCCACACGCCGCTGATATTCGACATCTACGATCGTTGGACCGGACGAAGCTTCGGCGGCCTAACTCACCACGTCTCGCACCCCGGCGGCCTCAGCTACGAACGCTTCCCTGTGAACGCCAACGAAGCCGAGGCGCGCCGACGCTCCCGCTTCTTCCCCATCGGCCACACCTCTGGTGCAATGCCGGAACCCAAACTGGCACGTTCGCGGGAACATCCCCGGACGTTAGACTTGCGGCGCGTTTAGCTTTGGCAACCACCTCGCCCGCGCGCAGCGTGGGAGAGGTCGGCGCAACGCGCCGGGTGAGGGTGCCGCCGGGTCCAATCAGGCCAAATGCTACGCCGGATACACGATTGTCCGCAGCATGACGCGCGGTTCCTCCGGCCGGTAATCGCCCGCGCCGCGATGCATCGTGGCGCGCTCATCCCACATCAGCACGTCGCCGACGCGCCAGTCGTGATAATACACGAACCGCTCCTGCGTCGCGTGCTCCGCGAGTTCCTCGATCAGAGGCCACGCCTCGTCCTGCGACATTCCAACAAAGCCATAGGTGTGCATCGGGTTGACAAACAACACCTGCCGCCCGGTACTCGGATGCCGCGTCACCGCGGGCCAGCGTACATTCTCCGGCAGCTTCTCGGTGATGCCCTTGTCGGCGCCATAAAGTTTCTCTCCGGCAGGACCAATGCTGCGCCCGTGCAAGGCGGTCAGCCCTTCAACCTGCTGCTTGCGCGCGTCCGGCAACGCGTCATATGCAGCGCGCATGTCGGCGAACATCGTGCCGCCCTTCGCCGACGGCACTTGCTTCGCATGCAGGATCGCGAGCAACGGCAATTCCGCCTCATAGGTCGAAGTCGGTGTGCCAGTCGGTGGCGCGCTTCACGCCATACCAGTCAACCTTCCCATCCTCCTCGACATTGGTGAGCCACGACACCTCTGGACATTCCGCGTGGCGGTACTTGATCAGCGCGTGCATGCGCAGTGCGCCGAAGCGTCGGCCGAAATCCGCGAGCGCGGCGGCACCAAGGTCCTGATCGCGAAACACCAACACTGGATGTTCAGCGAACGCCCGCGCGACCCAGGCAAAAGTCACCTCATCCAATGGCTTGGACAGATCGAGGTCGAGCACTTCTGTTCCCAGCGTCTCGCCCAGCGGGCGAAGCTGCGGCGCATGTGTCATGGACGGCCCTCCCAATTCCTGGCCTGCTCCGCCGATCATGATCCCCAAGCCGGACCGCTGGCAATCGCGAGCGTGCGGCGGGACCGGTGCCGCCGGCGGAACGACGTGTTTAAACACGGACCGCGCCGCAGATACTGGACTGTGATAGGAAAAAACGGCGTAGAGTTCCAAGCAGGTCGCCACGCAAGATCTGCGCGTCTTGCTGGTGACTGCGTTGCTGCCAGCCGCTACAACTTAGCATCGAATTGCGATTGCCGTGGGACCATGACAGATGTGGCGCGTATTGCTTTCCGGACTGTTCTGCCTGCCGGCGCTGGTCCTCCTGTGGTTGGGCTTGAACGACCATTCCTCTCAGGTATCTAACGCCCCCGTCGCTGCGTCCGTCGTCGCCGAGGTAAACACTGTGGCGCCGGTGATACACATTTCCCTGCCGCCCGTTCAGTTCTCAACCGAGCCGACATTGCCTGATCCGGATACCTGGGACAGTGCCGGGTTGACAGTCAGGCTTCCGTCGCAGGAGGCAATGCGCGATGCCTCAGCCACCGGCCAGCAAATTGCG
The DNA here is from genome assembly GCA_963733475.1 of uncultured Alphaproteobacteria bacterium. GTDB lineage: Bacteria > Pseudomonadota > Alphaproteobacteria > Acetobacterales > Acetobacteraceae > JAMXLO01. The sequence goes on from CAVTEC010000064.1 coordinate 9,289, forward strand.
CTGTCAATCAATCCATTGCCGCCCCGCAGTTACCTGGCGATGCGTCGCCACACGCTGAAAGGCGCTGGCCGTAACGTCGCCGAATTAGCAGCCACATCCAAATCGCGGCAACTTGCGAGCAACCATAGCGGCCTCCTGGCCTTCCTTTCGCAGAACCTGACAAGACGTTCGTTTGCTCTGCCCGACCAGAACGGCGGCGGGTAGCCTCGCAATCAGTGACTGGTATGTGCTTGAGTGGTGATGTCAGTTGGCAACACCAGCCACGCTATCACCGCTTGACTTGTAAGTAGCCCTGCCCCTCCATCCCCTTACGACAACGCCGCGGGGGGAAATGCCGCAGAAATCCAAGCAGGTGGCCACGTTCCGGGAAGCCGTGGCGGACATTCCCGACGGTTCCACCATCGCCTTCGGCGGCTTCGCCATGCCGGGCACACCATTCAACCTGGTCCGTGCCCTCCTGGAGCACGGCGCCAAACGACTTACTCTCGTCGGCAACACCACGGGCGGCGCGCAGCAGCCACGGATGCCCGACATGGGAATGCTGGTGGAGAACGGTCAGGTGAAGAAGGTGATCTGCGCCTTCACCGCCGCGACGCGTCCCACCGACGTGCTCCCCTTCACCAAATACTACGAAGCCGGCGAGGTCGAAGCCGAGCTCGTTCCGCAAGGCACGCTCGCCGAACGCCTCCGTGCCGCCGGCGCCGGCATCCCTGCCTTCTACACCCCCACCGCTGTAGGCACCGAGCTCGCCCAAGGCCGCGAAACCCGCGTCATCGACGGCCGCGAATACCTGCTGGAATACGCCCTGCCGCTCGACTACGCCTTCGTCCGCGCCACCCGCGCCGACACGTTCGGCAACCTCCAGTTCCATCGCTCGCAGCGCAACTTCTGCCCCGTCATGGCAACCGCTGCACACGTCACCATCGCCGAGGTGGACGAAGACATCCTGCCCGCCGGCGCGATCGATCCAGACAACGTCCACACGCCCGGCATCTTCGTGCATCGCGTGGTGAAAGTGCCGCCACCACCGGATGGACTATGGCCAACCCGCCGTCAGGAGCGCCGTCGATGAGCGGAACCCAGAAAGGCCTCACCCGCCAGCAGATGGCAGATCGCATCGCCTTCGAGTTCCAGGATGGCTGGATCGTCAACCTCGGCGTCGGCATTCCCACGATGTGCTCGAACACCGATATCGGCGATCGCGACATCACCTATCATTCCGAGAATGGCGTCATCGGCTACGGCCCCATCGCACCGGCCGGCGAGGAAGACCTGAACCTCGTCAACGCCGGCGGCCAGAACGTCACGCTGAAGCCCGGCGCCGCCGTCGTCCACCACGCTGACTGTTTCGCGATCATCCGCGGCGGGCACATCGATGTCACCGTGATGGGTGCCTACGAGGTTGCCTGCAACGGCGACTTCGCCAACTGGAAAATAACCGGCCAGAAAGGCGGCGGCATCGGCGGCGCGATGGACCTCGCCGCCTGCGCCCAGCGCGTGTTCATCATCATGGAGCAGACGACGCGCACCGGCGCCCCACGCCTCATCGCGCAATGCGCGCTGCCGGTAACGGCGCGCGGAGTGGTGAAGCTGGTTGCCACCAACTGCGGCCTGTTCGAGCCCATCGGCGACGGCTTCCGCATTCGCGAGATCGCCCCAGGCATCACGCTGGATGAAGTGCACACCACAGTCGGCTGCAAACTGACGGTGCCAGAAAATCTCCCGACCATGCGCGTGGCGAGCTAGAACAAGTTCAGGCAGACCAGAATCGATGGGTTTCCAGTCGTGTCGAAAATGCTCCAGTACCCGGAATCATTGAAGGACGATACGTCGAAGACTGTCATTGCGAGGAGCGAAGCGACGAAGCAATCTCGAAAGAATTGGGCGATCTCGCCGAGATTGCTTCGTCAGGATGACTCACGCTCTTCCGATCGCGGGGACTAGTCGCCCGAGTCATTCAAAGTGACGGGTAAAGTCGTCTGAGTTTTATCCGGGCATGCTCATTGGTGAACTGCCAGTTGGCCTTGGCGTGATGTTTGTTTCGATGTTCACGCCAGGCGGCGACTTCCTCGACAAGGCTGCCTTTGTCCTCGATCCGTCGATCCAGACATTGCGATGACAGAACGCCGAGTTCTGACTCCGCCATGTTCAGCCAACTGCCGTGCTTCGGCGTGTAGTGCCACTCGAACCGCTCGGCGAGACGGCGCGCCTCGGCCGGTGCGAAGGCGGCGTACAGCGACGCCGCGGTATGGGTGCTGAGATTGTCCTGCACCAGAACGATCTTGTTTGCTGAGGGGAAATATCGGTCCGACAGGTCGCGAAGCATGGCGGCATAATCGGCGGCGGCATGGCGATCCGTCACCTCGACATGCCGCCAACCTTCCAGCGGCGCGAACAGCATGAACAGATTGGCGGTGCCGTTGCGTTCGGTACCTCATAATCGACGCGCCTCGGCTGACCACGCTTCATCGGCAACGGCGCGCGAGTTTCCCGGATCAGTTGTTTCGAGGTCTCGTCAAGACAAACCAAGGGCCGGGCTGTATCACGCGGCCTCGTGTAAACCTCCAGCACCTCTTCCATCGCGGCCACGAACGCCGCGTTGGCCGACGGCGGAATGACCCACCGTTGCTTCAGGTGCGGTTTGAGAAGGTTTTTTTTAGCGTCCGCCCGATCGTGTTGTCACTGGCCTTGGCGACGATCCCCAGTTCCACGACCTGCTGTTCCAGCAGGCGCAGCGACCATTTCGCGTGCCCGGCCGGAGGCTTGGAGCAGGCCAGCGTGATCAGTCTGGCTTCCTTTTCGCCGTCGAAGATCCGCAGGATCGACGGTCTCGCGCGGGGCTTACGGGCGAGCGCTACGTCGAGCCCCTCCTCAACCAGACACTGGCGAACCCTGTGGACGGTCGCGAGGCTGGTGTCGAGGGCCTTCACGATACGGCCGTCGCTCCAGGCTTCGCCGACCTCGGAAATGTCTGCCTTGAGCAAGATGCGTGCCCTGAGGATCGCGCTGGCCGAATGTTTGCCCTTGCCGATAAGCGCTTCCAGCCGCGCGCGTTCCTCCGCGTCCAGCCGAACCACATACTTCTTCACGACGACCTCTGACATGTCCCAAATCCTGGCAACGTTGACGACGTTGCGAGTAAGTCACAAACTGCCGTCAGGTTCAATGACGCGGGCGACTAGTACCTACAGCGCAGTCCGGTGGATTTCCGGCTGCGGAACTCTCGGCAAGCGTGCGTCGCCCGTTGGTCCGAGCGGTCCGCGGTGGTGATCCTGTTCACTGCGATGGCTTGGCATCTGACGATACAGTGGCAACCCTACAAATTGTACCATCCTCGCATGAGGGGGCTCCGCTTTCCCGTCCGGGGTCATCCATGGCGCTGGACGGGTCGTGAAAGGAGTCGGCAATGGGAATGGCTCTGAACGATGTGCGATGCCTGGAGCGCGACGCTCTGCTGGGCGAATATCTCATTCCGTCCGGCATTATACAGGTCCCGCCCTATGTTGCGGTATCGGCCATATCGGACTTGACCAGCACGCCCAGTGCGCTTCGCGCGAAATACCCACTCTCCATCGACCCGTTTCCGGGAAGCGACATCAGCAAGGGGTTCGTGCAGCACTGTCCAATCCTGAACTACAGGTTTCTGTGGCTGGACCCAGATGACGATGGCTACAAAACAAAATACGAGGCGTTTCTCGCCCGGCACTACGATATCAAGGTAATGCCCGGCGGCTATGACGTGGACCACTTGTTCAATCGCGCCCGAGCAATTGGCCTCAAACTGTCGTATGTGCGTATGGTCCTGCTAGGCCCTGGAGAAAATCGCTCTCATGGAGCGGGATACGAAAAGTCGCGAACGCAAGGACAAATTGGAACGCCAGGCAACCAGCGCGGTATCGACGAGATCACACTGATGAAGCTCTGCGGGATCCGAAGTCCACGTAAGAACCGTCCGCTATCCAGCGATATGCTGGCTCATATTCAACAAATTGCGGCAATGTTCGGCATTCCACCACTCGAAATCGAGCGGAATATACGGGAGCTTATGGCGGTCGCCGCCTTCTGACCGAATGATGCGGAATAAGGCGGCTGCCCGCCAGCGATTTCACCGCGCCGTTGAGGCTGATGGCCGGCTCGGGGGTCGGCCATGACGCTTAGA
>CAVTEC010000065.1:0-138976 GCA_963733475.1 uncultured Alphaproteobacteria bacterium
GCGTCGTGACGTGAGACTGATACACCTCCGGCCTGGAGCCCCATCCCCGGCGCATGGGCGCATCTCCGATGATGGGGGCATGGAGTGGACCTTCACCGGCGAGGTGATCGAGTGGCGTGGACCGGCGCCGTACCTGTTCGACGGCGATGGGCGTGACGATACGCGAGGGCAAGGTTATTGCGGAGGGCAGTTGGGATGCGCGCGGGACGCTCGGGATCGATCGCACCGTGCCGGTGGGGCTGACTGATATTACGTTGAAATTTGAAGTGGACTGCGATGCCGACGCAGCGAAGCTGGAGAGGATGATTTAGACGACAGAGCGGTATTGCGTGATTCTGCAGACGCTACGGAATCCGCCGACGATCAGTGTGGCTTAGGTAGCCTCCGGACAAGCCGGAATTCGATGGGTTTCGCTGCGCTCAGACCCGCTATGTGATTGACTGAATTCCCATGCAGCACGGCATTCACTTCATTTCTGGCCTCCCCCGCTCCGGATCTACCCTCCTGGCCGCCCTGCCACGCGGCTGATCGAGCGGTCCTGCACCGACCCGAGGCTGATGCCGGGCGAAGCACTGGCAGCCGAGATTGACCGCGTCCAATTGGCCCTGATCTTGCTGCTTTCTGGAAACGAAAGGGGCTGCGCTGCCCGTAGCTACTGCAACTGCCGTGCAATAGCGCCTGCGCTGCCCCCTTCTCAGGCTGTCTGCTCAGGAAGCGTGCATGCAGAGCGTCACCGCAGAACCGTATGAGTTCACATTCCAGCCCTCCACGGCAGCGCTGGTGATCATCGACATGCAGCGCGACTTCCTGGAGCCGGGCGGGTTCGGCGCAGCGCTGGGCAATGACGTTTCGCTGTTGCGGTCCGCGATAGGCCCGACGGAGCGGGTGCTGCGCGCATGCCGCGAGGCGGGCATGATGGTGGTCCATACAAGGGAGGGCCACCGCCCTGACCTTTCGGATCTGGCGCCGGCGAAGCGGGTGCGCGGGCGATTTACGACCTGCATCGGCGATCCGGGCCCGATGGGCCGAATTCTCGTTCGCGGCGAGGCGGGGCACGACATCATTCCGGAACTTGCGCCGGCTCCCGGAGAGCCGGTCGTGGATAAGCCGGGCAAGGGCGCCTTCTTCGCAACGGACCTGGAAGCGATGCTGCGAGGGCGCGGCATCGCACAACTCATTGTCTGCGGGGTTACCACCGAGGTGTGCGTCAACACCACGGTGCGCGAAGCAAACGACCGTGGATTTGACTGCCTGGTGCTGGAGGACTGCACCGGCTCGTACTTCCCCGAATTCCAGAAGGCCGGGATCGCGATGATCAAGGCGCAGGGCGGCATCTTCGGCTGGGTTGCGCCGTCGACCGCGTTGCTCGACGCACTGGCATGAGCAGGAGAACACGATGAGCGGACGGGTGATGGCTCCATCCTGGTGGGTGCCAGGTGATTGGAACGGCTTCTTCGGGCTGTTCACCAACGTCGCGTTGAACGTCATCGTGCTGACCGGCTTGTGCCTCGGCGTGGTGCAATTTGCCGGACGGCATCGTGTTCGGCCGCGTGCTGCCGGCGCTGGGCATCGCGCTTGCCGATCGGCAATCTGTTCTATGCGTATCTGGCCTGGCAGCTTGGCGAAACGCGAGGGCAGGGACGATGTCACCGCGCTGCCCTATGGGCCAAGCGTCCCGCACATGTTCATCGTCGTCTTCCTGGTGATGCTGCCGACATACCTGAAGACGAATGACCCGATCCTGGCCTGGCAGGCCGGATTGGCCTGGGCGTTCATCATCGGCATCATCATCCTGCTGGGCGCGTTCGTCGGTCCGACGATACGCAAATATACACCGCGCGCGGCGATGCTGGGTGCGCTGGCGGGAATTTCGATCGCGTTCATCTCGATGCGGCCGGCGGCGCTGAGCTGGCAGGTGCCGTGGCTGGCGTTCATCTCGCTGGGCGATCATCCTGGTGAGCTGGTGCGCGCGGGTGCGGCTGCCGTGGGGTCTGCCGGGCGGATTGGCCGCGGTGCTGGTCGGGACCGTGCTGGCGTGGATCGTGACGTTCACCGGCATCAGCCAGGTGATGGACCCGCATGCGGTTGGTCTGGCGTTGGGCAAGTTCGGCCTGCACTTGCCGATACCGTCGGGCGATTTCCTGGCCGGGACTGTCGGATATCGGGCCGCTGCTGGTCGTCGCGGTGCCGCTCGGCGTCTACAATTTCACCGAGGGGATGAACAACGTCGAAAGCGCCTCGGCTGCCGGTGACAATTTCGATCTGCGCAAGGTGCTGCTGGCGGACGGCATCGGCGCGCTGGCCGGGGCGGTGCTGGGGTCGCCGTTCCCGCCCGCGGTCTATATCGGCCATCCCGGCTGGAAGTCGGTCGGCGGGCGCGTCGGCTACTCGCTGGCGACCGGAGTGGTGATCGCGCTGGTGTGCTTCCTGGGCCTGACGGCGTTGCTGCTGGCGGTGGTGCCGCTGGTCTCCATCCTGCCTATACTTCTGTATATCGGCCTGGTGATCGGCGCGCAGGCGTTCGAGACGACACCGGCGCGCGCATGCGCCGGCGGTGATCCTGGCGATGCTGCCGAACATCGCCTCCTGGGCGCAAAGCCAGATCGATGGCGCGCTGGCCGCCGCGGGCACGAACGCCGCGAAGGTCGGTCTGGATAAGCTGGCAGGGCAACGGCGTGATCTATCACGGGCTGCAGTTGTTCGGTGGTGGCGGAACGCTGGCCGGGCTGATGCTGGGCGCGATCGCCGCATTCATCATCGACCGGAAATTCGACCGTGCTGCGTTGTATGCCGTGGCGGCGGCAGTGCTGGCGTTCTTCGGCTTCATCAATGGAACGTCGCTGGCGTTCGCCAATTCCGCGCCGGTGGCGCTGGGCTACATGCTGATCGCGCTGATCTGCGCTGGGACTGAGCAAATACCCGGCGGCCGCCGAAGTGCCGGAGATGCGAAGTGCTGGCGGAAGAGACGCCAGCGGAATGACACGTGAAGAGGAGAGCCGTTCATGGGGGTTACCCGACGTCGCTTGATCGCTGCTACGCTCTCCACGCCGGTCGTGCTGCGTGGACGCATTGCCGCCGCGGATACCATCACGATCCGGATCGGCGCGCTGAAGCTGATCCATTCGATCACGCCATATTTCTATGAGCAGTTCCTGCCGGCGGGGTACCGCGTGGAGATCATCCCGTTCGAAAGCCCGACGGATGGGAAGTCGGCTGTGGTCACGAAATCGGTGGATTTCGGCACGTTCGGGATCGCCGCGGCGATATTGGGGGCCGCGGCGCATGAACCGGTCGTGGTGTTCGGTTCCGAGTGCAACAAAGGCATGGCGGTGGTGGCGAGGAAGGACAGTTCCGATCGCCTCGCTGAAGGACCTGAAGGGCAAGCGCGTGGCCATTTGGCCAGGATCGACCCAGGAGGTGTTCATCCTGGAGCGCCTGCACATGGAAGGCATGTCCATCAAGGACGTCGAGTCCGGTGCGCGTGTCGTTCAGCGAGATGCCGGCAGCGCTGGCGCGCGGCGATGTCGATGCCTATGTCGGCGCGGAACCAGGGCCTGGACTGTCGTTGGCGACTGGCGTCGGCAAGATCGTCGAGTATCCGTATTCCACCCCGATGGGCAGCCTGAACATGATCATGGCGACGCATCGCGATACTGCGGTGGAGAAGCCGGATCTGGCGAAGCTGGTGCTGAAACTGCAGAAGCAGGCGAGCGAATACGCGATGGCGCATCCAGCCGAGATGGCAGCGATGACGGTGAGCAAGCTGGGGATGAAGAAGGAGGCGGTGGAGATCTCGGTCAGCAACGTCGAGCTGAACTGGCGGATGACGCCGCAGATGATAGCAGCGGCGAAGTCGTATGCGGACCATATGCTGGAGCTGAAGCAGATCCGTGCTGTGCCTGATTTCGCGACGTTCATGGATACGAAGTTTTCCGACGAGCTGTCGCAGCCGGCATGAGCTCCGATATCACCACCGTCATTGCGAGCGAAGCGAAGCAATCCCGGGCCGAGTACGCACCAGGCGAGAGATTGCTTCGCCTCCGGCTCGTAATGACAACGGGGTGGGGCCGGCAAGGATTGGCGCTTATCGTGCCAATGCTGCTGGTCGCGCTGTGGTGGTTGGCAACAGCGGGGCGGCCAGATGGGCTGATACCGCCACCGCCTGTGGTGGCAGTGGCGCTGTGGGATCTGGCGTTCGGCGGCATCTATGATGATGCGTTCAGCCAGATGCTGTTGCCTGACCTGATCGCGTCAGTCAGCCGGGTCTATGGCGCATTCCTGCTGGCGGCGGCGGTTGCCTTGCCGCTGGGCATGCTGATCGGGCGCCTGTCGATCGTGCGCAACTTGCTGGAACCAACGTTGCAATTGCTGCGCCCGATCCCGGTCACGGCCTGGCTGCCGCTGTCAATGATCATCTTCGGATTGGGGCCACGGTCGGCGTTCTTCCTGGTGGCGCTAGGCGCGTTCTATCCGATCCTGGTCAACACGGTCTTCGCGGTCCGCAGCGTGGAGCCTCGGCTATTCGAGGCGGCGCAGATGCTGGGCGTGTCGCCGGCACGGCTGTTTCCAAAGGTGGTGCTGCCCGCCTCGCTGCCGGGCATATTCACCGGCCTGCGGCTTGGGTTGGGATTCGCCTGGGTGGTCATCGTGGTGGGCGAGATGACCGGCGTGCAGACCGGCCTGGGTGCGATGATCATGGACGCGCGGCAGTTGTCGTGCACCGAGATCGTAATCTGCGGCATGGTGGTAATTGGGTTGGCAGGCTTCTTGTCAGATCTGGCGGTGCAAGCGCTGGGGCGGCGGTTATTGGCGTGGAGCCCGTTGCATGGCTGAGCCTCTGCTGCGCGTGATCAACGCGTCGAAGCGTTATCCTGGCGGCATCGAGGCGCTGCGCAAGGCAAACTTTGTGATAGAGCCTGGCGAGTTCATCTGTCTGATCGGCGCCTCGGGTTGCGGCAAATCGACGTTGTTGCGGATGATCGCGGGTTTCGAGACGCGTGACCGAAGGCGAGATCGTCATGCGCGGCAAGCCAGTGGCCGGGCCTGGGCCGGACCGCGGCATGGTGTTCCAGGACTATGGGTTGTTTCCCTGGCTGACTGTGCGCGGCAACATTGCGTTCGGTCCAGCGGCTCGCGGCAAGCCAAAGGCCGAGGTGGCGCAGATCGCCGAGCGCTTCGTTGCGATGATGGGGCTGGAGCGGTTCGCCGACGTATATCCGCATCAGTTGTCGGGCGGCATGAAGCAGCGCGTGGCGATCGGTCGTGTGCTGGCGAATGACGCGCATCTGGCGCTGATGGATGAGCCGTTCGGCGCGTTGGACGCGATGACGCGCGAGCGGCTGCAGGAGGAATTGCTGGCGATCTGGCGGGCGAACGAATTGTCGGTGGTGTTCGTGACGCACTCGTTGGAGGAGGCGATCTACCTGGCGGATCGTGTCGTGGTGATGTCGCCAGGGCCGGGGCGGATCGTCGCGGAAGAGCGCATTACGTTGGAGCGGCCGCGCGATGTCGCGTCGCCGGATTTCAATGCGATACGGCGAAGGCTGGGACTGATGCTGCATGCCGATCATGTGCGGGAGGCGGCGTGACGCCGATTGAGGCTGCTCAGGTAGCTCTGGCCGCCGATCGTGCACATGGGAGCCGGCCATTTGGATCTCACGACATGGAGAGGCGCGGCATCGTGCATGCGCCACGACCAGTGGAGTGAGCGCATGGAGGTCAATCTGCCGGAAGTGCTGGCCGAGGTCACTGCGGCGTTCGAACGCTACGAGGGAGCGCTTGTCAGCAACGACGTCGCGAAATTGAGCGAACTGTTCTGGTGCGACGATCGCACCATCCGATACGGTATTGGCGAAAATCTATACGGGAGCACAGAGATCGCGGCGTTTCGTGCCGCTCGATCACCGATCGGCTTGGCACGACGGCTATCGCGCACAGTGCTCACAACCTATGGCCGCGATTTCGCGACCGCGTCGACGCTATTCGAGCGCGATTCGCTGCCCGGCAAGACCGGCCGGCAGATGCAAACCTGGGTGCGTATGCCGGAAGGATGGCGGATCGTCGCAGCGCATGTCAGCGTAATCGAAGCGCAATAACATTCTGCGTGTGATCCAATTTCCGTGAGGTGCGGAACACGCAGCGGGATAATTGCGTTTGCAGGTCTCGCAAACGACCATCAAAGGAGAACGGTGGATGACGAGGACCTTACGAATGCTTGGGCTGGCGACCGCGCTGGCGACCGGTATGGCGGGCGCAAGCTTTGCCGCGGGCGGCAGCCTCGGTAGCCAGAACACCACGCAAACTCAGCTCCGCGCCGGTGGACAGAACCAGATGCTGTCGAAGCCGGCAACGGGTTCGGCGCAGCCTGGCACGAACACCTACGGAATGAACGGCTCTACCAGCACTCAATATGGCAACTCGGTGAACACCCCGACGACGCCTGATGCCGCGAACCCGTCGGCGATGTCGCCGAGCGGCGGCGGCAGTGGCGGCAGTGCTGGGGGCGGCGCAAGCGCTGGCGGCGGCACTGGCGGCGGCAGCGGCGGCGCCGGCGGGAGCCGCTGATCGCGTCACTCTTTGAACACGGTGGGGCCATCCTGGCGGGTGGCCCCGCTTTTTATGTCAGGGTCGCACCGCTGGCGAATTTTGCCGCATTGACGCCGGCGATGCGGCCAAACACGACGCCGGCAACCAGCCCCGTGCCGCTGCCATAGTTGTGGTAGTACAACCCTCCCAGGATCTCGCCAGCGGCATAGAGACCGGGGAGCGGTGCGCCTGACGTATCTACAACCTCGGCTGCCGTCGTTGTTTTAAGACCACCGAAGGTGAAGGTGACCCCGGCGGTCACGCCATAGGCGTGGAACGGCGGCGCATCGAGACGCTGTGCCCAGTTGGTCTTGTCGATCAGCAGGCCGACTGTGCGTAGCCCATCGTGAATGTTGGGATTGAATGGCACGTCGGGACGAGGTGCGGCGTTGTACTTGTTCAGGGTATCGATCAGCGTGTTCGGATCGACACCGGTTAGCTTCGACGCCAGCTCTTCCAATGTGTTGGCCTGCTCCCTGGTGATGCGGGCGATGCGGTATTCCTCGCGCAGCAGGTGCACAATCTTCTGGTCGAAGATCTGCCAGGCGAACAGACCCGGCTGTTTCATCACCTCATGGCCGTATTTGGCGTAGGTATAGCTGTGGAAGTCGAGGCCTTCGTCGAGGAACCGCTCGCCGCGCGCGTTGACCAGGACGCCGAACGGATAGTTGTGCTTTTGGAATCGGTCGCCGACGGTGAGATCACCGTAGGGCGGGGCGTTCATGTCCCATTGCACGGCGTGCGCACCCGACCAGTGGCCCGCAACAGCGGCGCCGACGTCGATCGCCATGCGATGCCCGATGCCAGTGTTGTATTTGGTGCCGCGCACCTTCGCGAGGTCCCAATTGGGGCCGAGATAGCGCGCGCGCATTTCGGCATTGAACTCGAATCCGCCGCAGGCGAGGACGACTGCATCAGAACGAAGATCGTATTGACGGAAGTGATGACGCACGCGGACTCCCTCAATGCGTAAATCGCCGTGGAGGAACCCTATGGCCGTGGTGTCGTAGACCACTGGGATGCGCAGTTGCTCCAGACGCGCGTGCAACGCTGCGACAAGATGCTGGCCCCCACCAAGGATATGGCATGCGAGACCGCCCCAGAACTTGAACTTGCCATCAACCTTGAACGCCTGGCGGCCCAGCGCCGGCTGGAAGCGCACGCCATGGCTGCGCAGCCATACACCGGCTTCGAAGCTGTTGCCGATCAGCACTTCGGTGAGGTCGGGGTCGCAGCGATATTCGGTGAGGCGGCCCATATCATCGAAGTATTGTGCTTCGGTGTAGCTGCCGAAATCGATTGTCGAGAGGTCGAGATCGGCAATATCGGGCGCGATGCGCAGCAGGTCTTCGATGCTGGAGTATTTGAAGCGGAACGCGCCGCCGGTGAAGGCGGAATTGCCACCACGCGCCTCTTGCGGTGCCGTTTCGATCAGGGCGACCGTCGCGCCTGCTTCATGGGCTGATAGTGCGGCGTTCGCGGCGGCGTTACCGGCACCGATGACCAGTACATCGACCTTGCCCAATTCTGCGGGTGTCATGCGTTCCTCCACGTTGGCGTGAGTCTGACACAGCTATTGACATCACGGCAAAGCGTGGGATGGTGGCGTCACACCGGGGTGCCCTTGTCGTGAGGGCTGAGATCATACCCGCGAACCTGCTCTGGATCATGCCAGCGAAGGGAGTTGTCCTGCATATCATTGTTGTTGGTGCGGGCATTTTGGGCGCGAGCACGGCGTATCACCTGGCGCGCGCCGGGGCCCGCGTGACGGTGGTCGATGCCGCACATGAAGGTCGCGCAACCGCGGCTGGGGCCGGCATCATCTGTCCGTGGGTGTCAGGCGCGGAAGATGCGGCGTTCTATCGGCTTTATTGCGAAGGCGGGCGCTATTACCGCGAACTGACCGCGGCGCTGGCAGGCGTTGGTGAGACTGATCTGGGTTACCGGCAAGTTGGGGCGCTGGTGGTTTCCCATGACGCATCGGAGCTGTCCGCTTATCAGCGCATCTTGCGACAGCGGCAGATCGAGACGCCGGAGATGGGCGAGATAAGCCTGTTGTCGGCACGTGATACAGCAGCGCTGTTTCCACCGTTGCGGGATGATTTTGGGGCGGTGCTGGTTGCTGGTTGCGCGCGGGTCGATGGGCGTCGCATGGCGTCTGGGCTGATGTCCGCGGCCCAGCATTTCGGCGCGACAGTGCGATGTGGGCATGCCGAATTGTGGGTTACTGGGGAGCGCTTTTGTGGCGTCAGGCTGGGTGACGAACAGATCAGCGCCGATCGGGTGGTTGTCGCCGCCGGTGCGTGGGGAGCGGAGCTGTTGCAGCCCGCTGGTGTGCCGCTGCCGATCGAACCGCAACGCGGGCAGATCGTGCATCTGCGGCTGTCTGGGGCAGAGACGCGTAATTGGCCGGTTATCTTGCCGCCAGGCAGCCATTATCTGGTGCCGTTCGACGACGGGCGCGTGGTGGTCGGAGCGACGCGTGAGAGCGGCGTCGGCTTCGATTACCGCGTGACGGCTGCTGGCCAGGCAGAAATCTTGCTTGAGGCGCTGCACGTCGCCCCAGGGCTCGGTGCATCTACGATTGTGGAGACGCGTGTTGGGTTCCGGCCTGTGGGGCCAGGGATCAGGCCTATGCTCGGTTTTGTCCGTGGCGTGGAGGGATTGCTGATCGGCAACGGGCTTGGCGCGGCGGGGCTGACAATCGGGCCTTTCGCCGGGCGCCTGCTGGCGGACGCGGCGCTCGGGCAAGAGACTGCGCTTGACCTGGCAGCGTTTGATCCGCTGCGGTCAGTCACGACAGGCGCTTATTTGCCGCCACTCCGTTGATCATGGGCGCAGGCGAACATCCAATAGTGCAAGCTGGCCGCGTTGCACTGCCGCGATACCATCGCGGAGCGCCTGCTCAAGCTTGCCGGGTTCGGTGACGCATTCGCCGTGGGCACCAAATGCCGGCGCCAGCGCCGCATAGTCGGGTGTTGGCTCAATGACCTTGCCGTAGGGGTCTTTCTCGCGCAGCGCGTAGCCAGAGGGGAAATACTTGAACAGGTTCCACTCCTGCGACGCATAGCCCTCGTTGTTGCAGATGATGATCATGATTGGCACGTTATATTGCTGCGCGAGGCCGAGGCAGGCGGGCACTGGGTTGTAGTTGAACGCGCCGTCGCCGATGACGCAGACGATCAGGTCGTTCGGTCTGGCCAGCTTGACGCCGAGCGCGTTCGGTATGCCGGTGCCAAGAGCGCCCGCCCAGCCGCGGATGTGGCCGATGTCACGGTCGCGGAACGTATGTTGGATCATCGGCGGGACCTGCGCGATGATCTCATCGACGATCACCGAGCGATCGGGCAACAGCTTGTGCAACGTGTCGAACAGGTAAGCCGCCTGGATGTGGTCGCCACCTTTGGCGGCTTCGCGTTCCTCGGCTGCGTTCGCCTGATTGGCGGCATTATGCGCATGCCAGTGCTTCGTGCGGGCGGCAATCCGGCTTGCTTCATCGGCTGACGGTGTAAGCGTCGTCAGCAGGGCGGCGAGTTGCGCAAGGTTCGCACCTATGTCGCCGGCGATGGCGTAGTCGGTCTGTAGCGACCAATAAGGGGCACGCGGGCGAAGTGGATCTTCCTCGATTTGAATGACAGTACAGTCGTCGGGCAGTTTGGTTTCCTGCGGATGCCAGGGGCCATGGGCGCCGACGATGAGGATGCAATCGGCGTCCTTCAGATGGATTTCGATTGGGTCGATCGCATAGAGAGGATGCGCGCGGGGGAAGTTCACGTACAACGGCATCCAGTATTCGAACACCGGTGCGCCAATACGTTCCGCGATGGACACCAGCGCCGCCTGATCCCGCGGCGTGCGTGCTCCATGCTCCGTCACGATAAGGGGCGACCTGCTGTGAAGCAGGACGTCGGCCACTTCTTGCATGCTGTCAGCGGAGGCCACCAGCGACGCGGCCTTCATCTTGTCGCCATGCGGCGGCTCGACATCGCTCATCAGGATGTCGAATGGCACGCTGAGGAGCGTAGGTCCGCGTGGAACTGACTCAGCGAAGTACCAGGCGCGGCGCACGTCGGGTGCGAGGTCTGTACCGGTCTTCACCTCCTTGGCCCATTTCGTGACCGTCTCGCCATTGCGCACGGGGCCGGCGAGATCGACCAGCAATGTCGGCCACTCCGGGCCGGGATCGAGCGAGGGAACCGCACCGTGGGTCAGCGTATCGGGGGAAACGATCACCATCGGGACGTGCTCGTGGAAGGCGGAGCGCACCGCCATCGACCCGTTCAACACGCCAAGACCAGTGGGCAGCAGTACAGCCTGGGCGCGTCCCGTCGCCTTATAGTACCCGGATGCCAAGCCGACCGCGAGAATCTCGTGGCGGCAATTGAAGTATTTCGGCGTTTCTATGTTGCGCGTCGCCTTGCGCTTGGCGAGCGCTTCCCACAACGGCGCCCACGCCGCGATCGGCGAGCAGAAGATGTAGTCAGTGCCTTGCGTCCGGAACAGTTCGAGCAGCGCTTCCGCACCATTCATGGTTTCGGTCATGAGGTTCCCTCGAAATGGTGGCGCCAACAGCCTGCTGACGAAGCACGAAGCGTTGCAGTTTGCCAGTGCCGGTGCGTGGCAACGCCGATACGAATTCAATTGCGCGGGGATATTTATAAGGCGCGATCTCGGCTTTTACGTGATCTTGCAGGATGCGCACCATATCCGCGCTGGCCGAGGAGGCATCGCGCAATACGACATAGGCTTTGGCGATCATGCCGCGATCCGCGTCGGGCGCGGCGACCACGCCACATTCGGCAACAGCGGGATGCATCAGCAACGCCACTTCGACTTCGGGTCCCGAGATGTTGTAGCCGGACGATACAATCATGTCATCGGAGCGGGCCTGGAACCAGAAATAGCCGTCTTTGTCCTGGTGGTAAGTGTCGCCGGTGATGTTCCAGCCGTTCTGCACGTACTGAGTCTGCCGCGCGTCGGCTAGATAGCGGCAACCTGTGGGGCCGCGCACGGCAAGCCTGCCGGTTGAACCACGCGGGAGGTCCTGGCCATCGCCATTGATCAGCTTCGCTTCGTAACCGGGCACGGGAATGCCGGTAGCCCCTGGCCTGATTTTGTCCATAGGGGAGCCGATGAAGATGTGCAGCATTTCGGTGGAGCCGATGCCGTCGAGGATCTTGAGCCCTGTGGCCGCGAACCAGGCGTCCCAGGTGGGCTTCGGCAGCGTTTCGCCGGCGGAGACGCAAATGCGCAGGCTGGCAACATCGCCCGGCTGGATCTTGCCAAGCATCGCTCGATAGGCGGTCGGGGCAGTAAAGCACACGGTCGGTCGAGATCGTCTGGATCGCATGGAGAAGCTGATCGGGCGAAGCCTGTTCCAGCAGAATGGTGCTGGCGCCAATGCGGAGCGGGAACAGGACCGCCGCGCCGAGACCGAATGTGAAGGCAATCGGAGCGCTGCCAATGAATATGTCGTCCGGCCGCGCGCGCAGAACATGTGCGCCATAGGTGTCGCAGGTCGCCAGCATATCGCGGTGGAAATGCATGGTGCCTTTGGGTTCACCGGTCGTGCCCGAGGTGAAGGCGATCAGGCAGACATCATCGGCGCGAGTAGGGCAGGGAGCGAAATCGTCCAGACTCGTGCTGCCATCATGGCCAGGAGATCGTCCGAGCCAGTGCCGCCCCACGGGATGACACGGAAACTGTCGCGTGTCTTCTGTAAGGCATGCAGTTCGTCGAGCAGGCGATGGTCGCAAAGTGCGAGGTTGATGCGGGACTTGTCGATGATGGCGCCGAGTTCGCGTGCGCGAAGCAGCGGCATGGTAGCGACAGCGATGCCGCCGGCCTTGATCACCGCGAAATAGGCAGCGACCATCATCGGTGTATTTGGCGCGCGCAACAGCACGCGATTGCCAGGGATCATGCCAAGCTGATGAACCAGCGCATTTGCGATGCGGTTCACGCGTGAGAGAAGGTCAGCATAGCTCCAGATTTCCGTAGGCGATCTGACGCAAGCGCGTGCACCATCGCCGGCGGCCACGTGGTCGTCCAGCAGCGGCGTGACGCAATTTAGCCGGTCGGGGTAGGTGAGGTTGCCGAGTGGCAGATCAGGCCATTGATCGCGCGGCGGCAGATTGTCTCGGGCGAAACTGTCGAGGGCGGCGGAGTCTGTCACTCTGTCATCCTCCGCTGATCACGGCGGTGGCTTCGATTTCCACCAGGGCATCCCGCTCGACCAGACTGGCGACACCGATGACCGACATGGTGGGGAAGTGCTTGCCCATGACGCTGCGATACGCGTGGCCGATTGCTTTGGTATCGCGGCGGTATTGCTCCATGTCGGTGACGAACCAGGTCATGCGAACGATGTCGGTTGGCTGCGCGCCGGCTTCAGCAATGATGGTGATGATGTTGCGCAGTGCGAGTTCGACCTGCGCTGCCATGCCATCGGCGAGGCGGCTTGTGGCTGCGTTCCAGCCAATCTGTCCGGCGATAAATATGGTCTGGCCGGTGGCGACGATCCCGTTGCTGTAGCCCGATGGGCGCGGCCATTCGGCCGGTTCAAGTATCCGCCGGGTCATGTCACTTCGCCTCCGGCAACGACGATTGATTGGCCGGTCACCGCCGAAGCGGCGTCGGTGCATAGGAATGCGACGGCCTCGGCGACTTCCTCGGGGCGAACCAAACGGCCTTGCGGATTGTAGCGTGCCAGCATTGCGACGGCGTCTTCTTCGCTACGGCCGGTCTGTTGTGCGATGTTGTGGCTGGCCCGGCGTACCAGGTCCGTATCGGTGAAGCCTGGGCACACCGCGTTCACCGTGATCGCGGTCTGCGCCAGCTCGGCGGCGAGAGATCTGGTCAGACCAATGACCCCGTGCTTGGCACTGGTATAGGCGGCCGTATAGGCATAGCCTTTCACGCCCGCAGTACTGGCGATGTTGACGATACGGCCCCAGCCGCCAGCGAGCATGTGCGGCAGGATTGCCTGGCAGGCGGTAAAGGTCGAAGTGAGATTGACTGCCAGCATCTGTGCCCAATCGTCCGCCGTGCATTTCAGAAACGGCTGCGACGCTGCGGCACCGGCATTGTTGACCAGAATGTCGCATGGGCCAGTGTCGCGAATCGCCTTCGTCAAAGCCGTTACGTTCGTTACATCAGCAGCTATATAGGCTGCGTCAAGTTCACGTGATGCAACCAGCAGCGCGGCTTCATCGCGGCCGAGCAGGGCGAGGCCAATGCCGTCCTGAGCCAACCGCCGTGCGATTGCCAGGCCGATGCCCTTGGCGCCGCCAGTAATCAGTGCCCGGTGCGGTTGCATCATATCACGATGGCCACGTCGTTGTCGCGTTTCACGGTGCGCTCGAGTTGCGCCTTACCGGCCAGATACTGCTTTGGCCAGGCCTGCTCGCTGTAACCGAGACCAGCCGCGGCGTGCAGGGCAAAGTGTGGATCGGCAAGATGTGGCCGGGCGAGCGCGCACAGGTCGGCGCGGCCTGCCGCGATGATCGAGTTCAGGTGGTCAGGTTCGGTGATGTTGCCGACAGCCATGGTCGCAATCGCGACCTCGTTGCGAATACGGTCGGAAAACGGGGTCTGGAACATGCGGCCATAGACCGGCTTCGCCTCGACGGATGTCTGGCCGGCGGACACGTCGATCAGGTCAGCGCCGGCCTGCTTGAATGCCTGGGCGATGGCCACGGAATCCTGTGCGGTGATCCCACCTTCAACCCAGTCGGTGGCCGAAATTCGTACCGACATCGGTTTGTGCGCGGGCCACACCGCACGCATAGCGGCGAAAACTTCGAGCGGATAGCGCAGACGGTTCGCCAGGTCGCCGCCGTATTCGTCGGTGCGGCGATTGGTCAGCGGCGAGATGAAAGAAGAGAGAAGATAGCCGTGCGCGGCATGCAGCTCGACCATGTCGAACCCCGCCTGTTCGGCGCGTTGCGTGGCTTGGACGAAGGCGTCGCGCACTGCATCCATGTCGGAGTGTGTCATAGCGCGCGGGATCTGGTTGCGCGGAGTCCACGCAACAGGACTTGGCGCGATCAGTTCCCAATTGTCCGCACCCAATGGTTCATCCATGCCTTCCCAGCCGAGCCTGGTCGAGCCTTTCAATCCGGAATGGCCAAGTTGAAGGCAGAATTTTGCTCTGGACTGCGCGTGCACGAAAGCGACTATGCGCTTCCAGGCTTGCATCTGGTCATCTGTATAGATGCCAGTACATCCAGGCGTGATGCGGCCTTGCGGCGTGACGCAGGTCATCTCGGTGAAGATCAGGCTGGCGCCGCCGAGCGCTCGCGCGCCGAGATGTACGAGATGGAAGTCGTTCGGCATGCCGTCATGCGCGCTATAGGTCGCCATCGGCGAAACGACGATGCGGTTGGATAGATGCATGTCGCGCAGCCTGAAGGGCAGGAACATCGGCGGGATCGGATGGTTTGCCGCAGGGGCATCAGCGTGCGCAGCGAGCCAATTTTCCATGCTCTCCAGCCAAGCGCGATCGCGCAGGCGAAGATTCTCGTGGCTGATGCGCTGGCTGCGGGTCAGCAGGCTGTACGCGAATTGCTCCGGTTCAAGATGTGTGTAGCGCGGGACGTTCTCGAACCACTCCATGGAATTGCGAGCGGCCGACTGCAATTTCAGCACCTCGATGCGCCGTTCCGCTTCATAGGTGGCGAGTGCTGCGGGAATGTCATTGGTATGGCGTTCGATGCACTGGGCGAGGCCGATGGCGTCCTCCAGCGCAAGCTTGGTGCCGGAACCGATGGAGAAGTGGGCCGTATGCGCGGCGTCACCCATCAGCACCAGGTTGCCACGCGTCCAGGTCTCGTTGGAGATGCGTTGGAAATTGATGAATTGCGAGCCGCGCAGATGGCGCATGTTGGTCAGCAGTGGGTTGCCATCCAGCCAGGGGGCGAACAGACGCTCGCAGAATGCCACGGACTCCGCGACGTCCATTCGGTCCAGGCCGGATGCCCGCCAGGTGGAGTCGCGCGTTTCGACGATGAATGTTGAGGTATCAGCGTTGAAGCGATAGGCGTGCGCCTGGAACCAGCCCCATTCCGTTTCGACGAAGATGAACGTGAAGGCTTCGAACAACTTGTGCGTGCCGAGCCAGGCGAAGCGGTTGGCGCGTACGTCGATCGAGGGGCAAAAGTGATCAGCGTAGCGTGTGCGAATGCCGCTGTTTATGCCGTCGGCAGCGACAATGATGTCGGCGTCGGCAAATTCGTCCGTGTCGGTGACCTCGCGGCCGAATATCAGCTCAACCCCCAGACCGGCCGCGCGTTCCTGGAGGATGTTCAGCAAATTCCTGCGCTCGATGCCGCAAAACCCGTGACCGCCGGAGCGGATGGTCCGCTCCTTGAAGTGAATGTCGATATCGTCCCAGTGAGCGAAGCTATCGCTGATGCGCTGTTCCGTGATCGGATCGCCGCCCTTCAGATTGCGCAGCGTCTCATCGGAGAAGACGACGCCCCAACCAAACGTGTCGTGGGAGCGATTGCGCTCGATCACGGTGACGCGGTGCGCGGGATCGCGCAGCTTCATCAGAATCGCGAAATACAGCCCGGCGGGGCCGCCGCCGATGCAAACGATCCTCATCGCATCTCCGTGCTTGACGGGCTGTTCGTTCATACCTGCATTATCTAGCGCGCGGCAAGGAGGCGCATGAATGATCCACCCGATGCACGGCCCCAACCGCTTCAAGCTGGGGGTTTTCTCGGCGAATGCGGATGGCGGACTGACGCTTACGCGCGTGCCCGAGCGGTGGCCTGCCCGTTGGGACGAGGTCGTGGAAGTCGCGCAGATGGCCGACCGCGCCGGGATTGAGTTTTTCCTGCCGATCGCGCGCTGGAAGGGATTTGGCGGCGAGACGAACAGCCGTGAGTGGAGCTTTGAGACACTGACTTATGCGGCGGCGCTGGCCGGGGTGACGCAGAGGATCGCATTGTTCTCTACCGTGCATGTGCCGATGGTGCATCCGGTGTTCGCCGCCAAGGCACTGGCGACGGTGGATCATGCGTCGGGTGGGAGGGCCGGACTGAATATCGTGTGCGGCTGGAGTCCGCAGGAATTCGATCTGTTCGGGCTGACGATGATTGAGGACCGGTACGCGCAGGGCTTGGAATGGGCCGAGATCATGGAGGGGATCTTCGCTGGCGGACCACCGTTCGATTACGAGGGCAAGTTCTATCAGTTGAAGAAGGTGTCAGGACAGCCGATGCCGCTGCAGCGGCCGCGGCCAGTCACGTTGAACGCGGCATTCTCGCCGGTGGGAAGAGAATTCGCGGCAAGGACAGCGGACTTCCTGTTCACCACGTTTGTCGATATCGAAGGCGGGCGACCGCACATTGCCGACATGGCGACGCGTGCGCGAGCCGTTGGGCGGGAAGTCGGTGTCTATACGACGTGCCATGTCGTATGCCGGCCGACGCAGGCAGAGGCCGAGGACTATTACGAGCATTACGCGGTGAAGATGGAGGATACTGTCGCGGTAGATTTTTACATGGGGGCGAAGGAGAAGTTTTCGTCCTCACATGATCCCGAGGCTTACCGGCTCCATCGTAAGCGGTTCGTCGGTGGGGCGGGGACCTACCCACTGATCGGGACGCCGCGGAAGATCGCTGAGGAAATGGTTCGGATGTGCGAAGTGGGATTTGCCGGGACCACCGTGTCGTTCGTGAACTTCAAGGACGAACTGCCATATTTCATTGAGACGGTGCTGCCCCTGCTGCGGGAAGCGGGGCTTCGGCAGTAGCCTCGCTGGTTGCGGAAAGGATGGTGCGGCCGGCGTCGTCCGTGGTCGCAGTGATGTGGACCGATGCTCCAGGATGGCATCCGTCGTCGAGAAAGCAGACGGCAGTGGGACCCGCGGTGAGCCGAACAAGGCCGGTGCGCAATGGTAGCCTGGTGCGGAACGAAGGCTCGTGGCTGTGGTGCAGTTCGGTGAGTGCCAATACGCGGCCGGCGCCTGAGTCTGTTTCCCACTCTATCGTGTCCGCAAGACAGAAGACGCATAATTCGCGCGGCGGATACTGCGCCCGGCCGCATGACGTGCAGCGCTGTAATCGCATCATGCTGCCAGCACCGCTGCTGAGGTGCAGAGGCCGCGATCGTAGTTGATCATGCCGAAGCCGCTGACCAAGGCGTGACGCGCATTTGGCACCTGGCGACCTTCTGCCTGGCCGGTCAGTTGGCGCAGCGCCTCGACCAGGCCGAGGAAGCCGCCAGCTGCACCTGCCTGGCCACCGGATAGCTGGCCACCACTCGTGTTGTGGGGGCGGTTGCCGCCGGGACCGAACTCGTTGGCGCGGATGAAGTCGGCACCGGCGTCTTTCGCGCAGAGGCCGAGATCCTCGAATTGGAGCATCGAGATTACCGGGTAGTCGTCATAGGTTTGCAGCACATCGATGGCATCGGGTCCGATGCCCGCCTGTTGCCAGAGCGTGTCCGCGTCTATCGCCCAACCGCCGCGCCATTGGATAGGATCGTCCAAGAAGGCATTGTGCCGCTCGGTCGTGGCGAGGATGCGCGCACTTGGAAGTCCGAGCAATTCAGCGCGGGCACGCTGCATGACAAGGAAACCGTCAGCACCCGCACACGGCATGACGCAATCGAACAGGTGCAACGGCGACGCGATAGGGCGAGCGTTCAGATAGGCATCCGTGGTCAGTTCGTTGCGTAGCAGGGCAAGCGGATTAAGCTGGGCCCATTGGCGTTGTGCGACGCATAGCTTGCCGAACTCGGCGCGGGTGGCTCCGGTGCGGCGCATGGCGTGCTCGGTGAGCAGCGCGAAACTCTGATTTGGACCACCAGCACCATAGGGCCAGACGTAGTCGCGCGAGAATGTGCTGAACTGCGCGACCAGATCGTGGAAGGAGGTCGGACCATTGGTATCGCCGGCAATGCAGGCAACAACTTCCGCGTCACCGCACTGAACGGCACGTGCGGCGCGGCGAAGTGCGATCACACCGCAGGCGCCGCCGTAGGGCAGGTATTCCAGGAAACGTGGTGACAAGCCGACGTGCTGGACGAATGGTGCGGGGCCATCGGGCGCGAGCGTGAAGCTGGAGAGGCAGAGGCCGTCGATCTGACGTTTGGCGAGGCCGGATGTTTCGAGGAGTTTGCGGAGGGCGGTGCCGAGCCACCAGGCGGCGGATTTTTCCGAATGACGGACGTAGGGAACGGTGACCGGGGCGCAAATGGCGACATCGGGGTAGTGCATTCCCCCACCTCACCCTGCCTCTCCGCCCCCAAAAGGGGGCGGAGAGGAGTTTTTCATTATAGCGCGTCCCAGTCGAAGACTTCACCGGAGCGGTCGAGCGGCATGAAGCCAGCTTTCAGCGCGGGGGCCGCATGTTCGGCGATGCTCTCGGGGGTCCAGCCCTCGGCGCGATGCACGATGCGGATCGGGCGCGGCGAGCTGAACAGGATGAGCTCGTGCATGCGTGTGCCGAACACCTGGCCGGTTACGTCCTTTGCCGCGTCGGAGGAGAGGTACACCGCCATCGGCGCATTCTTGTCCGGCGTCATCTGCTGGATCTTGGCCAGGCGCGCCTGTTGCTCAGGCGTGGCAGCGGGGATGGATTGCGTCATGCGGCTCCAGGCGAACGGCGCAATGCAGTTGGAGCGCACATTGTAGCGCTTCATGTCCAGTGCGATCGACTTCGAGAGCGCAGTGATGCCGAGCTTTGCGGCAGAGTAATTGGCCTGGCCGAAATTGCCGATCAGGCCGGAAGTGCTGCTGATGTGGACGTAGGTGCCACTCTCCTGCTTGCGGTAGTGCTCGGCGGCGGCGCGTGAGACGAAAAAGCTGCCGTTGAGGTGGACGGCGATGACGGCAAGCCAGTCCTCGGGCGTCATCTTGTGAAAGATGACGTCGCGCAGGATGCCGGCGTTGTTTACCACGGCGTCGATGCGGCCGTAGTGGTCCAGCGCGGACTGGACGATCTTCTGTGCGGAGCCCCATTCGGCGACGGATTCGGTGCAGACCTCGGCCGCGCCGCCTTTCTGCTCGATGAGCTGCTTGGTCTGCTGCGCCGGCGTGGCGGAACCGCCTTCGCCTGAGAGAGAGGCGCCAATATCGGCGACAATGACTTTTGCGCCGGCAGCGGCCATGGCGATTGCGATCTCGCGGCCAATGCCGCCGCCCGAGCCGGTCACTACCGCGACCTTGCCTTCCATCATGCCTGCCATTCTGTCCTCCTAACGTCGTCAGGCATGTCCTACTGGCGGGTAGCCAGCGCGACAAGCCCTATCAGAATGTCTGGCCGGTCCACGGATTTATGCCGATGAGGCCGGGACAATGTATGGCGATCAGGCCAAAGTCGGCGATATTACGCGTGGCAACTGAGCCGTTATGGCTGACCACGGTTGCAGCAATCGCCAAGTCGCCAGCGAAGCGCGGTTTCCGAGCCTGGGGTGATGTTGTGGCGAGATGGCGCAATGCGGGGACTGCGTGCAGGCGTCCAAGAAGACGGCCAGCGGCTCCATCAAGCGGCAATACCCGCTGTGTTGCGAGAATGGCGTCAAGCCACGTCGCGAGTTGTGTGGCTAAGTTGCCGTTCTGCGGGGAGACCAATGCGATCCCATGCTCGATCTCCGCGACAGTGAGGGATGCAATTGCTAAATCTGCCTGCGGCTGGGCAGCAAACCAAGCACTCACGCTAGGATCGGGGTTGGGTAGCCTCAGCTCACTTAGAACGTCCGTGTCTAGAACTGTCGTCACTTCCCGTCTCCGGGCTGAAGTTAGAAGGGGTCAAACTGGAACCAACGTTTGATCGCGCAATTTCCAATGCCTTTTCAAAGGTGTCCCCCCTCTCACCAAAGCGGAGAGAAAGCAGGACCGATTTTAGATTTGGTTTCGTTTGTTCGTAGTACTCTTTGGATACGACAACGACCTCTCGACCATCTCTGCGGCGGATCACTTGCGGTCGGCCATCGACAGCCGCGTCCATGAGCGCCGAAAAGCGATGGCGGGCCGCCGCCGCCTGCCAAGCGTCATTCATCTGAAATTCCCGTTCGACAAGTCGATGACCCTACTGCTGTCAACAATTAACTGTCAATTTGATTGTCAATTCAGTCGTCACAGTTACCTGGGCGACCTGGTCATGTTCGACGGCGCGATGCTCTAAGCCCCCTTGACGGTAACGTTCGGATACTCCATCTCCCGACAATCAGGACCAATTGGGTCCGATTAGCTGAATGCTAGTTTGCAAGGGGTTTCGCGGGCCATGCTCAGGCTATCGAAGCTGACCGACTATGCGGTTGTGGTGCTGGTGCGGTTGTCGCGTGTGGAGGGGGTCCAGACCTCACCTGGGATCGCGGCGACCACCGGCATACCGGAGCCGACGGTGGCCAAGGTGCTGAAAACGCTGGCTGCCGGCGGCTTGGTAGCATCGCAGCGCGGTGCGCGGGGCGGCTACCGGCTGATGCGGGCGCTGTCGGCCATCCCGGTGGCTGATGTGATCGCTGTTGTGGATGGCCCGATTGCGCTGACCGCCTGCGTGGATGGCTCCGCCACAGAGTGTGAATCGCAGGGTCTATGTCCGATGCGTGGGCGCTGGGATCCTGTGAACGACGCAATCCAGCAGGCCCTGCTGAACATCACGTTGGCCGACATGCAGGAAGCCTCTATCCCGCGCGCCTTCCGCATTCCTCCCCGTCTTTCCCTTCCTGCCGCCGAATAGGACGATTGAATGTCTGCTGCGACGCAAACGCTTAGCACGGTCGAGTCTGTCACCCAGTCCGGTTACAAGTGGGGATTTGAGACCGATATCGAGATGGACCTCGCGCCCAAGGGGCTGAATGAGGACATCATCCGGCTGATTTCCTCGCGCAAGGAAGAGCCCGAGTGGCTGCTGGAGTGGCGGCTGAAGGCGTATGCCGCCTGGCTGCAGATGACCGAGCCGCACTGGGCGCGGGTGGAGCATGCGCCGATCGATTACCAGGACCTGCACTACTATGCGGCGCCGAAGAAGAAGGTGGGGCCGAAGAGCCTGGACGAGGTCGATCCCGAGCTGCTGAAGACGTACGAGAAGCTGGGCATCCCGCTGAAGGAGCGGGCGATTCTGGCGGGCGTCGATCCGGGATCCATCGAGGGCGGCTCGCAGATCGCGGTGGACGCGGTGTTCGACAGCGTCTCGGTGGCGACGACGTTCCGCGAGACGTTGAAGAAGGCAGGCGTGATCTTCTGCCCGATCAGCGAGGCGGTGCGGGATTATCCGGAGCTGGTGCAGCAATATATCGGCTCGGTGGTGCCGGTTTCGGACAATTTCTTCGCCGCGCTGAACTCGGCGGTGTTCACTGATGGCAGCTTCGTCTATGTGCCGAAGGGCGTGCGCTGCCCGATGGAGCTTTCGACGTATTTCCGCATCAATGCGAAGAGCACGGGGCAGTTCGAGCGCACGCTGATCATCGCGGATGCGGGCGCGTATGTGAGCTATCTGGAAGGCTGCACAGCACCGATGCGCGATGAGAATCAGTTGCATGCGGCGGTGGTGGAGCTGGTCGCGCATGATGATGCGCAGATCAAGTATTCCACGGTGCAGAACTGGTATCCGGGCGACGCGGAAGGACGGGGCGGTATCTACAACTTCGTCACCAAGCGCGGCGCGTGCCGTGGGGCGCGGAGCAAGATCTCCTGGACGCAGGTGGAGACGGGTTCGGCGATCACCTGGAAATATCCCTCCTGTGTGCTGCAAGGCGATGACAGCGTCGGCGAGTTCTACTCGGTCGCGGTGACGAACAACCGGCAGCAGGCCGATACCGGCACCAAGATGATCCATATCGGCAAGCGGACGAAGAGCACCATCATTTCCAAGGGCATCAGCGCCGGGCGGTCGAACAATACGTATCGCGGGCTGGTGCGGATGCTGCCTCGGGCTTCTGGGGCGCGCAACTTCACGCAGTGCGATTCACTGCTGATCGGCGATCAGTGCGGGGCGCATACCGTGCCGTATATCGAAAGCCGCAATCCGACGGCGAAAGTGGAACACGAGGCGACAACGTCCAAGATCGCGGACGATCAGCTTTTTTACTGTCGGCAGCGTGGGTTGTCCGAGGAGGACGCGGTGAACCTGATCGTCAACGGGTTCTGCAAGGAAGTGCTGAAGGAGCTGCCGATGGAGTTCGCCGTCGAGGCGCAGAAGCTGCTGGCGGTAAGTCTGGAAGGCTCTGTGGGTTAGAGGGACGGATTCATGTTGGAAATTCGCGGCCTTTCCGCCGCCATCGAGGATAAGCCGATCCTGAAGGGCATCGATCTGACGGTGCCTCAAGGGGAGGTGCACGCGATCATGGGGCCTAATGGGTCCGGCAAGTCGACGTTGGCTTACGTGCTGTCGGGGCGGGAGGATTATACCGTTACGTCTGGCATGGCGACGTTCGAAGGGCAGGATCTGCTGGAGATGGCGCCAGAGCAGCGGGCGGCTGCTGGGCTGTTCCTGGCATTTCAGTATCCGGTGGAATTGCCGGGCGTGGGGAATGCGAATTTTCTGCGCACGGCGCTCAATGCGCAGCGGCGTGGGCGCGGGGAGAGCGAGCTGGATGCGGTGCAGTTCCTGAAGCTGGCGCGGGCCGAGACGAAACGGCTGGCGATGCCGGAGGACATGCTGCGGCGGAACGTCAACGTGGGTTTCTCCGGTGGGGAGAAGAAGCGGAACGAGGTGCTGCAGATGGCGATCCTGCGGCCTCGGCTGGCGATCCTGGATGAGACGGATAGCGGGCTGGACATCGACGCGCTGAAGATTGTGGCTGATGGGGTGAATGCGCTGCGGGGGCCGGACTTTTCCGCGCTGGTGATCACGCATTATCAGCGGCTGCTGGACTATATCGTGCCGGATCGGGTGCATGTGCTGACTGGCGGGCGGATCGTGCGGTCCGGCGGGCCGGAACTGGCGCATGAGCTGGAGGCCAAGGGATACGCCGGGATGGTGGCGGCGCCGGCATGAGTGCGCGCTGCTTTCAGATCGGTGCCGTGGTGAGTGGGAAGATTTCAACACGGAGGAAGAGCGAGGACCACGGAGCGGCACGGAGGTTTTTTATGGCGCTACGCGCCAATTATTCTTTCTCCGTGGTTCTCCGTGGTTCTCCGTTCCTCCGTGCTGAATCCTTTGCGATGCCGGCCGCGGATGACGGTAGTGGGGTTTTGTCGTGACTGCTGCGATCCAAACTGGTGTGGCAGGATTTCTGGCGCGGTATGAGGCGATGCGCGACGGGCTGCCTGGGGATGTGTGCGTCAGGGACGCGGCGGCGGAGGCGTTTCGGCGTGCGGGATTGCCTGGCGCGGCGGCCGGACGGCGCGAGGAGGCCTGGAAATACACCAGCCTGCGGCCGGTTGCGGATGCTTCGTTTCAGCAGGTTTCGCGGGCCTTTGATGGACGGCACTTGCCGCATATCGAGGCGCCTCGGATTGTGTTCGTGGACGGGGTGTTCCAGGAGGAGTTGTCCCACCTGCCGGCAGCAATCGAGTTCGCTCGGTTCGAGACGTTTGGCAGCCTGGCGCGGCCGGATCGTGAACCGCTGGTGGCACTGAATACGATGCTGGCGGAAGACGGCGCTGCGTTGTCGGTGCCGGATGGTGTCGATGCGGGGCTGGTGCTGCTGGTCAGCGTGGGCACGGATCGTGCGGCGTTTCATCCTCGGCATGCGATCCGGATGGGGCAGGGGGCTCGGATGACCCTGCTGGAGCTGTCGCTGGGTGATGGCGTGTATCTACACAACCCGGTCACTGAAGTGAGTGTGGCCGAGGATGCGCTGCTGACGCATGTGCGGCTGCAGAACGAGGCGACGGCGGCGTTCCATCTGGCGACACTCTATGCCGAGATTGCCGGAGAAGGGACTTATGACAGCTTTGCGCTGAACCTCGGTGGCCGCCTCGTGCGGACCGAGGCGCATGTGCGTTTCATTGGGCCGAAGGGCACCGCACATCTGAACGGCGCTCAGTTGCTGAGCGGCATGCAGCATGCCGATTTTACGACGGTGGTGCAGCATGATGCGCCGGCATGCAGTTCGCGGCAGACGGTGAAGCACGTGCTGGCGGGGCGTTCGCAGGGGGTGTTCCAGGGGCGCATCGAAGTCGCTCGGGTAGCGCAGAAGACGGATGGTTACCAGATGAACCAGGCGCTGCTGCTGTCGCCGGATGCGGAGATCGATACCAAGCCGGAGCTAGAGATCTTCGCCGACGACGTGAAGTGCAGCCATGGTGCGACGGTCGGCGAACTGGATGCGGAGCAGTTGTTCTATCTGAGGAGTCGCGGCATTCCGGATGCCGAGGCTCGTTCGATGCTGGTGCGCGCGTTTCTGGCTGAGGCGCTGGACACGGTGGCGGATGAGACGGCGCGTGGCGTACTGGATCGAGCGGTCGAAGGATGGTGGGAGAGGCAGGCAGCATGAACGTCACGACACGGCCTGTGCTGCTGGACGTCGCGCGCATTCGTGAGGATTTCCCGATCCTGACGCAGAAGGTGCGCGGGAAGCCGCTGGTGTTTCTGGACAGCGCGGCGTCGGCCCAAAAACCTCGCGTGGTGATCGACGCGATGCGCGAGGCGATGGAGACGCAATACGCCAACGTGCATCGCGGGCTGCACTGGATGAGCGAGCGCACGACCGATGCCTATGAGGCGGCACGTGACGCGGTGGCGGCGCTGCTGAACGCGCGCGATCGGCATGAGGTGGTGTTCACGCGGAACGTCACTGAGTTGTTGAATTTGATAGCGCATAGTTATGGGCGTGGCGTGCTGAAGCCAGGGCAGGCGGTGGTGATCTCTGGGATGGAGCACCACTCCAATATCATTCCGTGGCAGTTGCTGCGCGATGAGCGGGGGGTCGAGCTGCGGGTCGCGCCGATCACTGATGCCGGCGAATTGGATATGGCGGGGTTCGAGGCGGTGCTGGCGGACGGCAAGGTTGGGCTGGTGTCGATGACGCACATGTCCAACGTGCTGGGGACGTATACGCCGGCGGAACGCATCGTGCAGATGGCTCATGCGTATGGCGCCAAGGTGCTGTTCGATGGGGCGCAGGCTGTGGTGCATCGACGCGTCGATGTGCAGGCGCTGGACTGCGATTTCTATGCGTTCACCGGACACAAGCTGTACGGGCCGACGGGGATTGGCGTGCTATGGGGGCGGCGCGAGCTGCTGGACAGGATGCCGCCGTTCCTGGGGGGCGGGGAGATGATCTCGTCGGTGACGTACGAGCGGTCGACGTGGGCGTCGGTGCCGCACAAGTTTGAGGCGGGGACGCCGCCAATCCTGGAAGGGATCGGACTGAAGGCGGCGATCGATTACGTGCAGTCGATTGGGTATGAGGCGATCGCGGCACATGAGACGGCGCTGGTGGATCATGCTCTGGCGCGGATCGGGGCGATCGAGGGTGTGCACATTCTTGGGCGGGCGCAGGATCGCGGCGGCGTCGTGTCGTTCACGGTGGATCGGGCACACGCGCATGATGTGGCGACGCTGCTGGATCGGCAGGGGATCGCGGTGCGTGCTGGGCATCACTGCGCGGAACCGTTGATGCATAGGTTCGGGCTGGACAGCACCGCGCGGGCGAGCTTCGCTGTGTATACGACGCGCGAGGAGATCGATTTCCTGGCGGATTCGCTGGAGCGGGTGAGGGAGTTCTTCAAGTGACGATGCGAACGACGGTGGCCCCCTCCCCCTCCCCCTCCCGCAAGGGCAGGGGAGGATTTGGCATGACTGATTCGTTTGATGATCTGCGGGACTTGTACCAGGAGGTGATCCTGGATCATGGGCGGCGGCCTCGGCATGCGCATAAGCCGGAGAGCTTTGATGCGTCGGCCAAGGGCGACAACCCGATGTGCGGCGATCGCATCGAGGTGTGGGTGAAGTATGCACCGGATGGGACGATCGGTGATGCGGGGTTCCAGGCGCGGGGGTGCGCGATCAGCGTGGCCTCGGCCGACCTGATGGCGGAGACGGTGATCGGGCGCAGCAAGGCGGATACGCGCGCACTGTTCGACGCGTTCCGCGAAATGGCGCGCACCGGAAGCTGCCCGCATTGCGATGCCGCGCTGGCAGAGCCGATGGAACGGCTGGAGCCTCTGGCGGGCGTGCACGAATACCCGTCGCGGGTGAAGTGCGCGACGTTGGCTTGGCACGCTCTGGCGGCGGCGCTCGAAGGAGGCAAGGAGGCGAGCAGTGAGTGAAGCATCGAGCCACACCGCCTGGACACCTGACGGCGAAACCGCGCCGAGGCCGACGGAAGATAAGATCATCGCGGCGATCTGCGATGTGTACGATCCCGAAATCCCGGTGAATATCTATGAGCTCGGGCTGATCTATGTGGTTGAGATCAAGGACGACAACGCGGTGAAAGTGGAGATGACGCTGACCGCGCCGGCTTGCCCCTCGGCACAGGAATTGCCGCAGCAGGTGCACGACGCCGTGATGACGGTACCTGGCGTGGCGTCCTGCGACGTGGAGACCGTGTGGGATCCGCCGTGGGACCCGAGTCGGATGAGCGACGAAGCCCGTTTGCAACTGAACATGTACTGACCGAGTGACGCCATGAGCACGACAACAGCACCACGTAAGACGCGCGCCCTGCCTCCGCTGATGACGATGACTGATGCCGCGGCCGAACGCCTGCGCTCGCTCTATGAGAAGGGCGAGCAGGGGAAACTGCTGCGCATCGGGGTGAAGACGAAGGGGTGTTCAGGCCTGTCGTATGACATGACCTGGACGGATGAGCCGGGACCGGGCGATGAGGTCGTGCACGACAAGGGGCTGACAGTGCTGGTGGACCGTAAGGCCTCGCTGTTCCTGATCGGGACGGTGATGGATTACGAGACGAAGGCGCTTGCCTCGGGGTTCACGTTCACCAACCCGAATGAGAAGGGGCGGTGCGGGTGCGGCGAGAGCTTCCACGTGTAGTCACGCCGCCTTGGCAAAGCGGGTCGCCGGTCGTCAATATGGCGTTACGAGAGTGACGGGGTGATTGCTTGAATGGACGGAGCGGTGGCGGCGCGGCAAGGTAAGTATAACCACCGATTGCACGGTCAGAAGGGTAAGCCACGGATCTACACGGGAAGAAGATCATGGCGCTTCGCGCAAGCGTTCTATCCTGCGGCGCGTAGCGCAATAACATTTCTCCGCGTAATCCGTGGCTTACCCTTCTATCCGCGTAATTTGTGTTATTGCTTGTTTGCCTGGAACGCACGGAAGATCGCCAAGGTGCAAGGGAAAGGCTGGTTCCAGGCATACCCGCCTGCCTGATGTACGGATACGCCGAAGCCTGGCCGCGGCAATATAGCGCGACGCGCAGATGCCGACGCTCAAGATAAACTCAGTAGTGAGCGAGGATGCGACGAGTGGCGGTGCCGGCGGTCCAATCCGCGGCGAGAACTCGCAGGTCTGACACGACTGTGAAGTTGGTGCCGTGATCCCGCCACGTTGCCGCTTCGCTATCGGGGCGTGCAGGCACTGATCCCGATCGACTGGCAGGACGTTCTCCAGCAGAGCATCGACTGGCTGCACCGCTATGTGCTGGTTCCGGCGTTTCTGGCGCAGATCGTCTGCGTGATCGTGCTGCTGCTGGCGATGCGCTTTGTGGCGCCTCTGCTGGAGCGAGGGATCCTGAGCCTCGCCACGCCGCTCGCAGCGGGGCCGCTGCATTCGGTGACGGTCGTTCTGTCGCGCGTCGCGCGGTGGACCTTCCTGTTGCTGCTGCTTTGGTTCGCGCGTGTGGCGTTCAACGGCACTGGACATCGTGCTGATCTGCTGCGGCTGACCGAAAGCCTTGTGCTGGTGTGGGTGCTGATCCGCATCAGCTCCATGCTGGTACGAGACGAACGGCTGGCACATGCCGTTGCAATTCTCGCCTGGCTCATCGCGGCGCTCAACATCGCAGGGCTGATCAATCCGGTCGTGCAACTTCTCGACACGATGGCCGTGCCGATCGGCAATTTCAGGCTGAGTGTGCTGTTGGTGCTGAAGGGCGCCGTCACCCTGGCGATATTCATCTGGATCGCGAATGCACTGTCGCGTTTGGTGGAACAGCGGCTGCGCGTATTCACGCCTCTGACACCCGCGGTGCAGGTGCTGGCGTCGAAATTGGTGCGGCTGACATTGCTGACGCTTGCCGTGGTGCTGGCGCTTGGCTCGATCGGCATCGACCTCACAGCTTTCGCGGTGTTCTCCGGTGCGATTGGCGTTGGTGTCGGGTTTGGCTTGCAGAAGGTCGTATCGAATCTGGTTAGCGGCGTCATTCTGCTGCTCGATCGCTCGATCAAGCCGGGCGACGTGATCGAGATCGAGAATACCTACGGCTCCGTCATAGCACTGAATGCGCGTTATGCCTCGGTGCAGACGCGCGATGGCAAGGAATATCTGATCCCCAACGAGGACCTGATCACGCAACGCGTCACCAATTGGTCATTCTCAAACGATCTTATCCGGCAGCATGTGAAAGTCGGGACTTCCTACCAGTCCGATCCGCATCAGGCCATCCGTCTTGCGTTGCTAGCGGCGCGCGATGTACCGCGCGTGCTGAATGAGCCGGCGCCGAGCTGTCTGCTGGTGGAGTTTGGCGACAGCACAATCAATTTGGAGCTGCGATTTTGGATCAGCGATCCCGCGAATGGGACGGCAAATGTGCGCAGCGAGGTGATGCTGCGGCTGTGGGATTTATTCCAGCAAAACGGCATAGAGATTCCGTCTCCCCAGCGTGAACTGACCATACGCAATCCGGAGGCACTGGCCGGTCTGATTGGCAATCGCCCATTACGACGGTCCCATTGAGTGGTGTTCGTGGACTTCGCGGCTGTTGGAAGATAAATTCCGCTCCCTTGATCCGTAGGAGGGAACATGTCGCAATCCGCGGAGACACTAAGAACGCTCTGGACGGATAGTGACGACGCACTGGCGCGCCTCGATCGGAAATTTGCCAATGGCGAGTTCGCCGTGACAGAGCGTGACGACCTCGCGCATTTCATCGACCATGGTTGGCTGATATGGCCCAGCGCGATCGACGAGACGCTGATCGACCGGTTCGTGCAGGACATCCGTTCCGTGCACAAACACCCCGGCAGGTTCGTCACTACCGACCATCGTCACGGCCGGAGCGAATTGAAGTTATCAGGCAAGCAGCCAGATCAGTTCGAAAGTCTGTTCGATCTTTACGTCAATTTCGAGTCGTCGCGTCGCGTCTGCATGCATCCGCGCATCGTGCGGTTCCTATCCATGGTGTTCGAGGCCCGGCCGATCGCATTTCAGCAATTGCTGTTCCAACGCAGCAATCAGCATCAGGTACATCAGGATACATCAGTGGTAGCAGTCGAGGACCCGATGCTGCTGGCCGCGACGTGGATCGCGCTGGAGGATGTGGTCGAAGGCAGCGGCGAGCTGGCGTATTACGACCGGAGCCATAAGCTACCGCATTATCTGTTCAAGAATGGCACGAAGCGGTTCAATGCGGCGGAGGATGATTATGCGGCGTGTGCGCAAGCGCTGGATGAGACGTGCAAGAGCCGCGGGTTGGCCTATGAGCGCTTCTTGGCGAAGAAGGGCGACGTGTTCTTCTGGGCGGCGGATCTCGTCCATCGTAGCCATCCGCGCACGCTGCCGGAAGAGACAAGCCGGCTTTCGTGCGTGACGCACTACTGTCCGTCAACGACGATACCGTACTGGTATCGGTTTTATCCTGATCATCGGCAGATCGAGTCGTATGACTCGGTCGCGGGCTTTGCCAGTGCGCATTATCGACTGCCCGCCGAGGGCAAGATTCTCAAGCCGACCTCGGGGAAATAGACAACTGGTGCATCATCGATTGCTTCGCTTCGCTCGCAATGACACGACCATAGTCTGGCCGATTTCGCCCTAATTGAAAGCAAAAGTGCAGACGCATTCCAACTCGCTCGACCATAGGAATTGATCGATCGGTCGCGCAGCGGATAATCGATATCCGACCTGGCGCAGTGTCCGTGCGTCTCGTGCCAGGGTCGTGGGGTTGCAACTGACGTAGATGACAACAGGGATTTTTGCCGCTGCGATCTGGACGATTTGCTGGGCTGCGCCGGCAAAGGGTGGATCCAGGACGACGGCGGAAAATGCCGACAGTTCTTTGGACTGCAGTGGCTGGCGCGCCAGATCGCGGTGTGTCACTTCTATGCGTCCTGCGAGGTTCGCGTGGTTTGCGGCGCTGCGCAGGGCGCTGGCTGATGCTGCATCGCCCTCCCATGCTGCAACGCGCATTTGGCGTGCCAGCGCAAATGTAAGGCTTCCGCAGCCGGCATAGAGTTCGGCTACACGGCCTTTGCGGGGAAGTGCCGCCAGCACTGCGTCGATGATGGCTGCTTCGCCCGATGGCGATGCTTGCAGGAACGCGCCTGGCGGCGGCGTGATCGACACGCCGGATATTGTGGTGGTTGGTGGGCGGAGAACGGCGATCGGCTCTGGTGCGCCGTTTGCGCGCGCCCATGAGATGCGTGGCAGTAAATGGGTGCGGGCGAATTCGGACATCGCGAGGCGATCGGGCAGGGTCAGCGACGCATCTGTACGGAGCAGAAGATCAGGGCCGGAAGACAGCAAGTTGGCTATGACCGAGGCCTCGCGGCGAAAGCATTGAAGTCGGCGCAAGAGGTCATGCAGGGGAGCGAAGAGTGCGACAAGGATTGGATGCAGCACGAGGCAGGTGGTGAAGTTCACCACCTCTGTGCTGCGTTCGCGGTGCAGCCCGAGCGAAATGCTGTCGCGGTTACGACGAGCGGCGAGGTCCATGCGACGGCGCTCGCCTGGGCCGGTCCGGGAAATTGGTTGGAGTTCGATATCGTTGAAGCCGGCGCGGTGAAGCGCGGCGGTCAGCAGGTCGGATTTGCGGGTGATGTAGCTTGCGTCATCCAGGTGCTGCAGGGTGCAGCCACCGCAAGAACCGAAGTGAGGGCAGGCCCCCGCCCCCTGGCCTCCTCCTGCAAGGGCAGGTGGAAGGACGGATTCGTGTCCCTCTATCCGAATGCTGAGATGCCGGTTTGGGCGCGGCCCAGAATCAGGGCGTGCACGTCGTGGGTGCCCTCGTAGGTGTTCACCGCTTCCAGGTTCATGACGTGGCGGATCACGTGGTACTCGTCGGACACGCCGTTGCCGCCGTGCATGTCACGCGCAATGCGGGCGATGTCGAGCGCCTTACCGCAATTGTTACGCTTCAACAGGCTGATCATCTCTGGCGACGCGTTGTCTTCATCGATCAGGCGGCCGAGCCGCAAGACCGATTGCAAGCCGAGTGTGATCTCAGTCTGCATGTCCACCAGCTTCTTCTGGATGAGCTGCGTCGCGGCGAGCGGGCGGCCGAACATGATCCGCTGCATGGTGTAATCGCGCGCGGCATGCCAGCAGAACTCGGCGGCGCCCAATGCACCCCAGGCGATGCCGTAGCGCGCGTTGTTCAGGCAGGAAAATGGACCGCGCAGGCCTTTGACCTTGGGTAGCATCGCGTCCTCGGGGACAGCGACGTTGTCCATCATGATCATGCCGGTGACGGAGGCGCGGAGCGAAAACTTGCCCTCGATCTTCGGTGCGCTCAGGCCCTTCATACCTTTTTCCAGGATGAAGCCACGGATGTCGCCGGCATCATCCTTCGCCCAGACAACGAACACATCGGCGATGGCCGAGTTGGTGATCCAGGTCTTGGACCCGTTCAGCACATAGCCACCATCCACCTTCTTCGCGCGCGTGCGCATCGAGGCGGGGTCGGAGCCGGCGTCAGGCTCGGTCAGGCCAAAGCAGCCCACCAATTCGCCGCTGCGTAGTTTCGGCAGATACTTTTCCTTCTGGGCATCTGAGCCAAAGTCCCAGATCGGATACATCACCAGCGACGACTGCACCGAAAAAGCGGAACGGTAGCCCGAATCCACGCGCTCCACCTCGCGCGCGATGAGGCCATAGCTGACGTAGTTCACGCCGGCGCAGCCGTAGCCCTCGAGTGTCGCGCCGAGGAAGCCCATCTCGCCCATCTCGTTCATGATCTCGCGATGGAATGTTTCGTGACGGTTGGCTTCCAGGACGCGCGGGAAGAGCTTCTCCTGGCAGTATTCGTGTGCCGCGTCACGAATGGCGCGTTCGTCCTCGGTCAGTTGCTGGTCGAGGCGAAGCGCGTCGTCCCATTGGAAGGGCTTGAAGTGGCTCACGCCTCCTCCTTCGCTGGCGAGCGTGGGCGCAGCAGCATGAATGCGGGCACGTCGCCGCCGAAGCCGGTGACGGGGGCGCCGAGATCATCTCCGCG
The DNA here is from genome assembly GCA_963733475.1 of uncultured Alphaproteobacteria bacterium. Classification (GTDB taxonomy): domain Bacteria; phylum Pseudomonadota; class Alphaproteobacteria; order Acetobacterales; family Acetobacteraceae; genus JAMXLO01. Next base: position 32,827 of record CAVTEC010000065.1, read on the forward strand.
GCGTGGCGGCGGTGGCGGCGGTGGCGACGGGGTGCGTTTTGGCGGCGGCACCCTTTCCCCGCTGGTCCTCTCGCGCTTCGCGGGAGCGGGGGTTTGAGGCTGGGGCGGCGCAGCAGCCTTTTTGCGGGCTGGAGCGCGACCGCGACCACGACGTTTCCGACCGTCGTCTTCTGCCCATGCCACCGGATCCAGCCCTTCGACTGTGAAAGGCGGAATGGGATGGCCGATCAGTTTCTCTATCGCTTCAACCGCGGCACGATCCTCCGGCGAGGCAATCGTGAAGGCGTGGCCTGCCAGACCAGCGCGACCAGTACGCCCGATGCGATGAACGTAGTCCTCGGCGTGGTGCGGCACATCGAAGTTGAACACATGGGACAATCCGCCAATGTCGAGGCCGCGTGCGGCCACGTCGCTGCACACCAGCAACTGCAGCTCGTTCGCCTTGAACTTTTCGAGCGTGGAAAAGCGCACTGTTTGCGCCATGTCGCCATGCAACGCGCCAACGCTGAACTTATGACGGGTCAGTGACTTGTGCAGGATGTCCACGTCGCGCTTGCGATTACAGAAGATCAAAGCGTTCTGCACCTTCTGGGTGCGGATCATGCGACGCAGCGCCTCGCGCTTGTCATGTTCCGCGACAAGCGCCAGGCCTTCGGTTATCGTCGTCGCGACCGATGCCGGACGCGACACGGAGATCTCGCGCGGACTGGATAGAAACGCATCCGCCAGGCGGCGAATTTCCGGAAACAGCGTTGCGCTGAAAAACAGTGTCTGGCGCGTACGCGGTAGCAAGGACACGATCCGCTCGACGTCCGGAATGAAGCCCATGTCGAGCATGCGATCGGCTTCGTCGATCACCAGGATCTTCACATCGCTCAGCAGGATGGAGCCGCGTTCGAACATGTCGATCAGGCGGCCTGGCGTGGCGATCAGCACATCCACGCCTCGCATCAGCACGTCGCGCTGATCGGTCATGCTCTCGCCACCGATGACCAGCGCGTGGTTCAGCTTCAGATATTTGCCGTACTGGATGAAGTTTTCCGCCACCTGCAACGCAAGCTCGCGCGTCGGCTCCAGGATCAGGCTGCGCGGCATCCGCGCACGTGCCCGCGAGCCGGTCAGGATGTCCAGCATCGGCAACGTGAAGCTGGCGGTCTTCCCAGTGCCGGTTTGCGCAGCGCCGAGTACGTCGCGGCCCATCAGGACGACGGGGATTGCCTGCTCCTGGATCGGCGTGGGGTACCGATAGCCCATCTCGGCGATGGCGCGCAGAACTGCTTCGGAAAGGCCGAGATCGCCAAATGTCGGGCGTGCAGGTTCTTCGCTGATCGGCTGGGAAATTTCGATCGGCGCGTGTTCAGTCGGTTCCGCCGGGGCGGTGGTGGTATCGTTCAAGTGTGATCCAGTCGCTGCCTCATACTGGCGCACGATTCGGCGTCAGGGCGCGATACGCTGCGCGCATGGCGGGCGGTATCAGGATTAAATGCTCGAAAGTCAAGCGCGGCACACCGCTCCGTGAGCGCCGCGGGCGACAGGGCACCAGCACTTGCGGGGTCACATTGCAGCAACAATGTCTGGTTAGGAGACGAAGCATGATCAAGCGACTGATCGACCATATCCGCCGCCCACTTGTTCTGGCGGCGACGGCAGGCGTTGTGCTCGGCGTTGTCGGGCTGTCCCGGCCGGCCGATGCGCGCATCTGGATCGGATTTGGTTTTCCGCTTTTCGTTCCTGCTCCAGTCTATTATCCGCCGCCGGCCTACTATCCGCCTCCGCCAGCGTATTACCCGCCACCATCGGGATACTACCCGCCGCCGGCCTCCTACGCGCCTCCTCCGTATCAACCGCCGGGGAACTATAACCCGCCAGCGCAGTATTCGCCGTCGAGCCAGTCCTGTGTGGCGGGTCCATCACTCTGTCCCATGGAGCATCCGGTTGCTGTTGGCGCTGCCTGTTATTGCACGACATCGGAAGGCCGCGTCTGGGGCCGCGCCACCTGATGTCGGGCGTCGCTGGCGCGAGCCCCCCCGAGCAGGCCGCAGACGACAGGCACACTCCGCCACCAAGCGGACAGGCGATCCAGCGCGTGCCGCGGATCGAGGATTATGCCCTGATCGGCGACTGCCATAGTGCGGCGCTGGTCAGCCGCGAGGGCTCCATCGATTGGTTGTGCTGGCCGCGCTTCGACAGTCCCGCCTGCTTCGCCGCGTTGGTAGGCACGCCAGACAATGGCCGTTGGCGGATTGCGCCGTCCGAACCGCCAACACGGATTAGCCGTCATTATCGGCCTGGCACAATGATCCTCGAAACGATCTTCGAGACCCAGAACGGCAGCGTCGCGCTGATCGATTTCATGACCGCGGCAAATGGCGGATCTTCGCTGGTGCGTATCGTCGAGGGAAGAAGCGGCGAAGTGCCGATGCGCCTCGATTTGGCACTCCGGTTTGGCTACGGCTCCGCGGTGCCGTGGGTGACGCGTTTGCAACGCAGGACTGGCTTCCGAGCCATCGCAGGCCCCGACGTCGTCGTGCTGCATAGTGGCGCCAGGCTGCGCGGCGAGAAGTTGACGACGGTCGCGGAATTCAGCGTCACAGCAGGGCAACGTGTCCCGTTCGTCCTGTCACACGGTCAGTCGCACTTGCCGGATCCAGAAACGCCGAAGGCCGACACGGCGCTTGATGAGGTTGAGGCTGGATGGGTGTCCTGGTCGTCGCGCTGCTTGTACCAGGGCGAGTGGCGCGACACCGTGCTGCGGTCACTGCTGACGTTGAAGGCGCTGACCTATCATCCGACGGGCGGGATTGTCGCTGCGCCTACCACGTCGTTGCCGGAAATGCCCGGCGGCGAGCGCAATTGGGACTACCGCTTTTGCTGGCTGCGCGACGCCACGTTCACGCTGCTGGCTTTGATGCATGCAGGTTATCGCGAGGAGGCGCAGGCCTGGGGTGCCTGGCTCCGGCGGAGCATTGCCGGCACGCCATCCCAGGTGCAGACGCTGTACGGCTTGGCCGGCGAGCGTTGGCTGATGGAATGGGAAGTGCCGTGGCTGAGCGGCTACGATGGGGCAAAGCCGGTGCGTGTGGGCAATGCGGCCAGCGCGCAGTTGCAGCTCGACGTGTATGGCGAGCTGATGGATGCACTCTACCAGGAGCTGGACCTGGGGCTGACCCGGCCGGGAACAAGTTGGGAGATCCAGCGGCAGCTTGTGACGCATCTCGCCAAGGAGTGGAGCGAACCGGACGAGAGCATCTGGGAGGTGCGGGGCGGTCCACGGCATTTCACTTTTTCCAAGGCGATGGCCTGGGTGGCGATCGACCGTGCGATCCGTGGAGCGGAGAAGTTCAAGCTACCGGGCCCGCTCGATCAATGGCGGAAGTTGCGGCAGCAAATCCACGACTCTGTATGCCAAAATGGCTTTTCGTCAGCCAAGAACAGCTTCGTGCAGTACTATGGCGGCGACGAGCTTGACGCGAGCTTGCTGCTGTTGCCGCTGATCGGGTTTCTTCCACCGGAGGACGCTCGCATCAAAGGAACGGTCGAGGCGATCCAAAGGGAGCTGACCATCGACGGACTGGTGATGCGCTATCTGACGCATGAAGGTGTTGATGGATTGCCTGCGGGGGAGGGGGTCTTTCTCGCTTGCAGCTTCTGGATGGTGGACAATCTGGTATTGCAAGGACGCCGGGATGAGGCGTCTGCACTGTTCGAGCGCTTGTTGGGGCTGACCAACGATGTGGGCCTCCTGGCCGAGGAGTACGATCCGCGCGAGAAGCGGCAATTGGGGAACTTTCCGCAGGCGTTCTCTCATCTGGCGCTGATCAATTCGGCACTGAATTTGGCGAATCATGGACCGGCACTGACGCGTGGCGCGGGATAGCTTGTACCAAAGCTCACTGATCCTAACTCATCCGTCGCCCTGTCGTCATGTCAGGGCTTTGACCCGGCCACCCGTGGCGGCAAGTTGCTGGTAGGTGCGGCCAACTGCCCATAGGCTCCAACTCGATGCGCCCGCGATCGAACGTTTGTGCCGTTACGGGTCGCCGGGACACGCCCGGCCATGACGACCATTTGGACGCCGTCGCCCTTACGTTGGCGCCATGGGGCTTGTCCCGGGGATCGGACCTGGCCATGACAATTAGAGCAAATGGGTCGCGGTCAGCGAGAAGTGGTACTATCGCTCAGATCTGTGAGTAGCCGGAACCGGGGGTGTCCACGCCGCGGCCGACAGCATGCTCGATCCAGCCGAACTCTTTCAGGATCTGCTGACTGTAAGTGACCCGGCCGTTAACGCGTCCGGCGGGTTCGCTCGCAAGCAGCAGAGCCGCGCGCGCCATCATGATCGGCGGCTCCCCCTTTGGGTCGTCCATGCCGGTGACGAGCTTGTGGTAGACGGTGCCCGGCGTTGGCACCACGCGCGATGGCGAGACAGCCGCGACCGTGATGCCCTCGGTACTGCGCGACTTCCTGCGCCAGACCCTGGGTGAACCGCTCGAGTGCCGCCTTCACGGCACCGTACATGGTTCCGCCTCGCACGGTCTTGTCGGCGTATGGGCCGCGACCAGGGCCGATCGCCGCACCGGAACTGATATTGATGATCGCCCCGCTGCGCCGCGGGATCATGTCCTTCAGTATTTCCTTCGCCAGCATGAATGGCCCATGTACGTCCACCGCAAAGGCACGAACCCAGCGGTTGGTCTGCATTTCCGTGATCGGTTGGAAGTAACTGAGCGCGGCGTTGTTCACCAGGATATCGATCGGTCCATAGTCGCGCGCCGATTGCGCGAGCGCGGCGCAATCGTCCTCCTTCGACACGTCAGCGGTAAGGGCTTTCGCCTCGCCTCCTTTGGCGCGGATCAACTCGACCGTGCGCATCAGCGTCCCTTCCAGGAAAGGATGATCGCCCTCGTTGAATGTGCGCGCAGCGCAGACGACTTTTGCGCCTTCCTCGGCGAATAGCTCGGCGATCGCCTGGCCAATGCCGCGGCTCGCGCCGGTGACGATGGCGACTTTGTTGTCGAGAAGGCCCATCTGCTATCTCCGATCCTGCAAGAGCCGGCGAGCGATAACCATGCGGTGCACTTCTGAAGGACCTTCGTAGACGCGCATCGTGCGGACCTTCTGTGCCATAAGCTGCAAGGGTAGTTCTTTCGCTACACCCATGGCGCCGAATGTCTGCATCGCGTGGTCGATCGTTTCGGTCGCCATCTCGGTGCCGTAGAGCTTCACCATCGATGCCTCGGTCCGAACGTCCTTGCCGGCATCGGACTTTGTGGCCGCATCGTACACCATCAGGCGGCAGGCGTGGATCTTGATCGCAGCCTCGGCGATCCACCACTGAATCGCCTGCCGATCCGCCAGGCGCTGGCCGAACGTCACCCGCTGCTTGGCGTGCTCCATCATCATGTCGAGCGCGCGGCGTGTCATGCCGATACACCATGCGCCCATCTGCAAGCGGCGTACTGTCAGGCGCAACTGCATGGGCGCGAAGCCTTTGCCTTCCTGGCCGAGCAACTGGCTGGCGGGAATGCGGCAATCGTCGAAGGTCAATTCATAGGTGCGCTGGCCCCCAAGCATCGGGATTTCGCGCTCGATGTTGAAACCCTTGGTGCCACGTTCGACGATAAAGGCAGTGACGCCTTCCTGGCGTTTTCCTTCGCCCGTGCGTGCCATGACGATGACGAAGTCGGCCTGCGGAACGCGACTGACCCAGATTTTTCTGCCGTTGATCACCCAATCGTCGCCGTCCCTTACGGCCCGGGTGATCATGCCGGCAGGATCACCTCCGGCGCCCGGTTCGGAGATCGCGATGGCGGAATGCGCTTCGCCGCGTGCGTAGGGCTCCAGGTATTTATGACGCTGCTCCGGGCTGGCGACCGCCATAAGCATGTGCAGGTTTGGGCTGTCGGGCGGGAAAGTGAACGGAACGCAGGTGCGGCCTTGCTCCTCATAAACACCGATCAGCGCGACTGCCGGTAGATTGGCGCCACCGAACTCTTCCGGCACGTCGAGGCCCCACAGGCCAAGTTCGCGGCACTTGCCGAGCAGCGTTGCTTCCTCGTCGGCGGTGAGGGCGGATTTCTGCCCTGACATCTCCCGGGCGAGGACCGCCTTTTCCAGCGGCATGACGTCGCGGTCGATGAACTTCGCGACCAGGTCCTGCAGCATGCGATGTTCTTCGGAGAGTTCGAACATTGGCGGCCATTTCCTCCGATCCTACTGACGGGTAAGCTCGCATGCGGTGTCAATTTGCGAAAGAGCGAGGGCAGGAACCATGGCAAGTTACGAGCATATCGGCGTGGCCGAAATCGGTACTGATCGCCACGATCGAAGTCCGGCGAGGGCCCAATAACTTCGTCGACACCGACATGGTGGCCGAGATTGCCGACGCGCTGGAAGCATACGATCGCATGCCGGAGGTCCGCGCGATCGTGCTTTGCGCGGAAGGCAAACATTTCTGCGCCGGCGCTGATTTTGGCAGCCGCGGACCTGACGGGGTTGCGCGCGGCACCAAACGCGGGCGGCATCTATATAAGGAAGCACAAAGGCTGTGGCGGACGGGCAAGCCGATCGTGGCGGCGGTCCACGGCGCGGCGGTAGGTGCAGGCGTCGGATTGGCTGTCATGGCAGATTTCCGGGTGACCTGCCCTGAGGCGCGCTTCTCGGTGAATTTCACCCGGCTTGGGTTCCATCCCGGATTTGGGCTGACCGCTACCCTGCCGCGGTTGATCGGGGGGCAGCAGGCCTCGCTGCTGATGTACACGGGACGACGAATCACTGGCGAGCAGGCGCTGTCCATCGGACTGGCAGACTACTGCGTTCCGCAGGAGGAAGTACGGCATCGGGCGACCGAGTTGGCGACTGAGATCGGTCAGTCCGCGCCGCTGGCGATAGTGTCGACTCGCGAGACGTTGCGCCGTGGCTTGGCTGAGGCGGTGGCGGCAGCGACCGAGCGCGAGTACCAGGAGCAGGACTGGTTGCGCAACACTGACGACTTCCGGGAGGGTGTGAAGGCGATGGCCGAGCGCCGGTTGCCAGACTTCAGAGCCAGATAGAATTCGGTGGAGGAGCGAATTTTGTCTTTCTACAATTTCTGGTAGAGGGGCAAGGTTGGTTCGCCCATCCCAACGTGTGTCCGGCGCGCCTTTTTTGCCAAATCGGATGCGTCGCTGGTCTGGTTCCGGTGCCTGAGGTCCGGGCAAATCGCAATCTTGGCGGCACCAGGGAGCAGCCGTTCGTTCCGGGATTGTTCCTGTCGTCATCGTATTGACGTCTGCTGGGGAAAAGTAACGAACACGCCGCCCCTCCCTTGCGTTAGAGCCTCGTTAATCTCAGCTTCATGTGCTGGCGTATTGATGCTTTCGTCACGCTGACCGCACGATAATCGGTTCGCACGAGCAGAGATTTCAAAAGAGTTTCTGCGGGCGTTAACCCGCTCGTGAAACTCGCATTTCGCAGGACAAACAGTGCGCGCGGAGAGTTGCGCGGTCGCCTTGGTTTGCCGAACAATTTCAATGCCGGTCTCACGAAATGTTTTGCGGCCGAGCCATGCTGTGCTAGTTAGAAGTTGTGTAGCGGTTTGCGGCCGCCAGACCTGATTCTAAGAATTATTCACGGAATAGAAATGGGTTGCAAAAAAATGGCGGCCGTCCATAATTCGTCCAGCCCGGTGGCTGGGCTCGCGATTGAGCAGAGGCGGAGAAAAAGATGGCTTCGGTAACAGTCCCAGGCCCGGGCGGTTCGACCTTTAGCGTTTCGGCCACATATAACAATTCAAACAATTCCACCATCGCAAAGCAGATCGCGGGTTTGCTGGCGGCAGCCAACAGTTCGGGCAGTCTGTCGGTCGTGTCGGTCAGCGGCAGCGGTTCAATCCCGGCTCCAGTAACGACCGCCGGTGCGGTAAACGAGTTGCTGCTGGGCAGTGTCACCGGGGGGCAGGTAACTATCCCGTCCGCAGGTAGCGCGCAGTATGTCGTCGTTTATGATTCCTCGACACCGGTAACGATCCATGGCTCCCCTGGCCTCAGTGTGCTTGGCGGTTCAGGGAATATGACGATTATCGATCCGGGCTCGGTCGTGGTGGGTGACGTGAACGCGTCCACGGCTGGCGGCAATGACACGCTGATCCTGACGAGTGCGGACACTGGTGCTACGGCGACCGGCAACAACGGTAACGACACGATCCAGGCGGCCGGTCTCAGTGATACAATCGTTGGCGGCACGGGCGATAACCTTCTATCGACGACGGGCTCCGCCAACGTTGTCAATTCATTCGGCAACGATACAATCGTTGCGACGGGCAACAGTGACACGATTACCGGCAGCTCAGGCGCCAACGTGATTTCGTCGAGCGGCGCGAGTAACGTCATCTTCGGCGGTAATGGTATCTCGTCGATCTCCGCAACAGGCAACGGCACGAAGGTGGGCCTCGTCAGCGGCTTCTCGGCAATAACGCTAGGGGGTGGGGACCAGACGATCTTCGCCGGCACGTCGGGTCTATTCACGGCCGTCACGAGTCCTACTGCTACCGATGCCGCTATCGGTTTGGGTGCATCCGGGTCCGTTACGCTGGACGGCGGGTCCTCGAACAACACGGTGCTTGGCGGCTTCGGCGGCACGAGCGTGGTGGACAACGGGACGGGCGACGAGGTCGGCGCATCGTCGGTAGTGAACGGTGCCGTGGCTGTCACGATGAACGGCAGCGGCGGCGGCGTCTTCGCTGGTTTGGGCGCGATGGCTGCTGTTGTGGCCGGCACCAATAACACAATCTTTGGTGGCGCGGGCGCATTGGGCGTCATCACGGCTACCCTGTCCGGTTCCAATAACGAAGCGAGCGGCGGGGCCAACGTTACAAGCTTGTTCGTCACTGGCAGCAACGAGACCATCCTCGGTGGCCCTGGCCTGATGAATATCAACGTGCAGGGCGGTGGAGGCGACGACATTGGTCTGAACGCAGGGGTCGCCGCGGCCGTTTCGCTCGGTGGCTCGGGTCTCAATTCGGTGTTTGGTGGTTCTGGCTTCATCAACCTGGTCACGTCGGGCACCGGCGATGACACCGTTGGTCTTGGTGCGGGTATCAGCCAGATCTCCGCAGGCGGTTCGACGAACCTGTTTGTCGTGGATGGAACCGGTGCGCTTACGTTCCTTGCTGGCGCAGGCAGCTCCACGATCTTCGGCGGAGCCAGCGGTGCGACATTGTTCGGCGGGGCCGGTGGGTTCGTCGAATATGGCCAGGGGGCGTCTGCCGCCGCTTCGATGTTCTATACTGCGGGTGCAGGCAACGAAACGCTCAACGATCTGAATTCGCAGACGCACGATAGCATGTCCGGCGGCACTGTTCTTGGCAGCGCGGTGTCGATCCAGGGTGGCCAGGGCGCCGACACGTTTAGCGCTGGCGTCGGTTCCGACACGTTCGCTCGTTTCGCCACTGCCAATGCGAACGTGTTCGAGTTCGACAAGGCGGTTATCAATGGCAACGCGCCTAGCGACTTCGTCACCGGGTTTACCAGCATCGACACTGTGCTGTTGGCTGGATATAAAGCGACCGATCCAAATCCGACGCCTGTCACCTCAGGCAGTAATGCGGTGCTCAGTCTGAGCGACGGCACGACGATCACCTTTGTGAATACGAACGTCAGCCAGCTCACTGGCCACATCACGGTAACCTAGTCTCTGCGCTGCCAAGTTCCCTCTTGGATCGGCGAGATCCAAGAGGGCGAACGGTGCCTGCAGACAAGGTCCACCTCGCGTCCCTCATGCGTCTGAGATGGAGCCGATGGGCTTTGCTCGTGCCGGCGAGGTCGGGTACACTTGCCTACTAAGTGATCATCGACCGACCACGATGAAGGTGCGCGATCCGCAATGATGAAAGTCTGTGACGCGGCTGACTGGTTCAAGCCGGAGCTGAGCACGACCATTACGAACGAACTGCGCGAGGTGCCACGGCTGCACCGCAAGCAATGGGAGTTCGCGATGAAGTTCAACCTGCTGCGGAAGGCGGGTGTGCTACACGAGGCCTCATCTGGCATATCCTTCGGAACCGGACGGGAACTGCTGATTTACTCACTCGCCAATCATGTTGGGCATGTCTGGGCGACCGATATCTATACCAATGATACTGATTGGGCGACTGCTCGCACGACTGACATCAATGAGTTCGTGCGGGGTAATCCGCTGATCCCGACTCACGTCGATCGTATCTCGGTCAAGAATATGGATATGCGGCAGGTTGAGTTCGAGGATGAGAGCTTTGACTTCGCCTACAGCAGTTCGGCCGTCGAGCATATCGGCGGCTGGGACGATTTTCGTCAGCACCTTGCCGAAGTGAAACGGGTCCTGAAGCCTGGCGGCGTCTATGTCATGACAACTGACATTTCCTACGGCGTACCCGTGCAGGTCCAAGGAAATTGGAAATTCACCGACGAGGGCCTGCAGTGGTGGCTGCAGGAATCCGGTATGGACTATGAGCCGATCATCGACTGCAGGATCGAGCGAAACTACATCAACATACCGATCCCCGAAGATCCGATGACATGGATCACGCCGGATAATGGTCAGATCCGGCATGATTTGTTCGGGCAGTTTCTCCACGCGCAGATGTTGCACGGTCGATATCCGCACAGTTCCGTAATTTTGATGATGCGGAAGGCGCCGACTGAAAGGCCACCAGTCAGCTTTCCGGGATTGGCAGAAACCAAGGCATTCTTTGAGGAAACAGTGCCGCTGACACAAGCCGCTTTCCAGAATTCGGACTTGTATCCTCACCCCCATGCAACTGTTCCGCTTGAGGAGCAAGAAGGCCGTTACGCGACAGCTTACATGTGGCTGGGCGAGCGCCATAGATATGCGCGGCTTCGAATCGCGACCGATGGCCCGGGACGCGTTAGTTTCGGTGTCAACCGATCGCACACCGACTCTTATTGGGCCGCAGTCATCGATATCCCGACGCAAATCGTGCCGACCAATGGCTTTGTTGAGGTCGAGACGATGGTGAGTTGCAATCGTGACTGGTTGTATTCGTTTTATGGCTTCGCTCTTGATGGCGCGAAGCTACGCCACGTTGAAATATTCATACAGGACGCACGTGCTTGCGCGCAGGGAGACTGGACGATGACAGGGCAGGGTAGCAGCTTCACGGAAGCGATGGCGGCACGCCACCACCCTGGGAGCTAAAAGGCGGCCTCAGATCCGCCGCTTTGCGCTGCTTCGACGACGCCGGGACAGGATAGAAAGCGGTAAGCGTTGCGCTCAACGATGATGAAAGTTTGTGATGCGGCTGATTGGTTCGGCACCGCGCTCGGCCCGACAATCACGTCCGAACTACGCGAGGTGCCGCGGCTTCATAGCAAACAGTGGGAATTTGCGATGAAGTTCAACCTGTTGAGGGAGGCGGGTGTATTGCATGCAGACGCCTCCGGCCTATCACTCGGTACCGGCCGGGAATCGCTGATCTATGCGATTGCCAACCATGTAAAGCATGTCTGGGCCACCGATCTTTATACGCAGGATGCGATCTGGGCGGATGCACGCACTGTTGACATCGATGCATTCATTCGAGGCGCCCCACCTTTTTCAACGCGCGTGGATCGGATCTCCGCCAAAAACATGGACATGCGTCAGATCGAATTCGAAGACAACAGCTTCGATTTTGCCTACAGTAGTTCGGCGGTTGAGCACATCGGTAGTTGGCACGATTTTCGATGCCATCTGTCGGAGGTTAAGCGAGGTACCTGAAGCCGGGTGGCGTTTATGTAATGACAACTGACATTTCTTATGGTCGCACTGTCGAAGCTCCAGGCAACTACCGGTTTGACCATGAAGGTCTGCAATGGTTGCTGCAAGAATCGGGTATGGCGTATGAGCCCATCGTTGACTGCACGGTTACGCCAAACCTGCTGAATACCCCGAAGCCTGTGAACGTAATGGCGTGGATTACCCCGGATGATGGTTTTCTCCGGCATTCGTTGTTTCACCTGCTTCTCCAGGTCCAAACGCTTACTGGCTGCTATCCGCACAGTTCGGTCGGTACTCCAGATGAAAAAAGCCCCGACGGATCGTCCTGCGGTCGCATTTTCCGGATTGACAGAGACGAAGGCGTTCTTGGAAGAAGCGCTGCAACGGACGCGGTCTCTATTCCGAAACTCCGACTTATATCCTCATCCGGCGGCGTTCGTGCCGGTCGACCAGCGGGATAGACAGTGGACGACCGACTATATGTGGCTTGGTGATCGGCCAAGGACGGTGCGCATGAGAATCGCGACCGATAAGCCTGGTCGGGTGCTCTTCGGAGTCAATCGAACGGACTCAGATACATTCTGGTCAGCGGTCACTGATGTTCCTCCCCAAATTGCCGACACGCCGGGCTTTTTGGAGACCGAAACTACCCTGTTCTGCGACCCCGACTGGACATACTCTATCTATGGCAATGCCCTCGATGGAGCAAAGCTCCTGAAGGTTGATATAATTGTCCAGAAGGCGCGCTCGGGCGACGCTGGCACGTCGGTGGTGACTTCAGCGGCACCTACGACGACAATGCGGATCAGTTCGCGGGCCGAATGACGCTGCCGCTCACGCCATCGTTGCGGCTTGACGCTCGCCGCGCACTGGTGACAGGGGCTGGCCCCGGTATCGGCTTGGCCGCTGCAGCGGCCCTGGCACAGGCGGGCGCGGATGTCGTGCTTGCAGCACGCACAACTGCGGAGATCGAGGCGGCTGCCGCGGAGATCCGCGCAAAAGGCGGCAACGCCAAAGCGCTGAAGCTTGATGTCACCGATGCCGTAGCCGTCCGGTCAGCCATCGCTGTTCAACCGCCATTCGACATCCTGGTGAACAATGCAGGCACGAATCGACCAGCGCTGTTCCTTGATGTGACCGAACAGGATTACGACGCCATCACCACGCTCAACCAACGCGCGGCGTTCTTCGTCGCGCAAGCGGTGGCTCGCCGCATGGTGGAGGCGGGCAGGGGCGGCTCTATCATCCACATTTCCTCGCAGATGGGGCACGTCGGCGGAGCTCGCCGCACCGTCTACTGCATGAGCAAGCACGGCATTGAAGGTTTGACAAAAGCTATGGCCATCGACCTGGCGCCGTACAACATCCGGGTCAATTCCATCGCTCCCACCTTTATCGATACGCCGCTGACGCGCCCCTTCTGGAACGACAAGGCCTTCCACGAGGACGTCCTGCGGCGGATCAAGCTGGGGCGCCTGGGCACTGTCGAGGACCTGATGGGCGCTGTGGTATTCCTGGCCTCCGACGCCGCTGCGATGATCACGGGCACCTCAATCGTGGTCGATGGCGGTTGGACGGCGGAATAATGCAACTAGTTTCGATTAAAACATCTTCATGCGGGGGTGACTCCTCTCAGGAGGGTTGACCCGGACGAAAAAATTGTCAGAACTCCCGCCGGGCCGCCGGCTGGGTTGCCAGGCGGAGAGCAATAATGTGGCCCCACTTGGCCTGGGAGATGTCGTATGGAAAGTAGAGCCGCCTCCGGCGTTGGTCGTCGTACATTGCTCCTGTCAGGAGCGACGCTTGGCGCGATGCAATTATCCGCGCCCTTCATCATCAAGGCGCGTGGCGAGGGGACGATCAAGATCGGCATGGTCGATCCACTGACCGGCAGCCTGTCGGCGCTGGCACAGACTGAGGTTGAAGGTGCCAAATACGCGGTCGAGGAGATCAACAAGAAGAACGGCATCCTGGGACGCCAGGTCGAACTGCTGGTCGAAGACTCCGCCAATGACGTGGGCACTGGCGTGCAGAAGACCCGCAAGCTGATCGACCGCGACCAGGTGGACGTGATCTTCGGTGACGTGAACTCCGGCATTGCCTATGCGATGTCACAGGTTACCGCTGAGAAGAAGGTATTCCACATCGTGCCGGGCGGTCACACCGATCCGATCACCGGCACCAACTGCAAGTGGAACGTGTTCCGCGTCTGCAATACTACCACAATGGATGCCGGAGCGATCACGCCCGAACTGGTCAAGCGATTCGGCAAGCGGTGGTTCTTCATCACGCCGGACTACGCTTATGGCCACACGCTGCAGGACGCGTTCGTCAAGAATCTGAAGAAGGCCGGCGGCGAGTTCGAAGGCGACATGCTGCCGATCGCCAACACCGAGTTCTCGGCCACGCTGATCAAGGCGAAGGCCTACAAGCCGAACGTGCTGCTGAACAACATGGGCGGCCTGGCGCAGATCGACTGCATGAAGCAGTTCGTGCAGTTCGGCATGCAAAAGGACATGGCCCTTGGTGGCGCGCTATTCGAGTTGGAGAGCATCAAGTCGGTGCCGAAGGATGCACAGACCGGCTGGTGGGACATGGAGTGGTGGTGGGACCAGCCGAAGGTACCGGAGGTTGGAACCTTCGTCGCCGCATTCCGCAAGTCGGTGGGCAAGACGCCGACCGCACGTCACTGGTTCGGCTATGTCGCGGTGAACTCCGTGCGGCTTGCCGCCGACAAGGCGAAGTCGATGGAAGGCCCGAAGCTGGCGGTGGCGATGGAGGACATGGAACTGCCACCCGACGTGGCGCTGCAGCCCGGCGCCATCCGCTATCGCAAGGGCGATCATGAACTTATGCCGAATATCTTCGTCGGCCAGGTGCATCCGCCGCAAGGCAACCCGGACAACGTGTTCACCGTGGAAACGCTGGTGCCCGGCGAGCAGGCCGCGGGGTCGGTGGAAGACACCGGCTGCAAGATGCAGCCGCCGCCCGTATAGACTGGCATTGCAACGCCCTCCCCCGATTATGGGGGAGGGAGCCGCTGCCTAATACACTGCAATACGCCGCGCCAGCCGAAGTAACCGCCAGAAAGCCGGCACATGCTGCAAGTCGTCCTGTTCAACGTCACCAACGGCCTGATCATCGGTGCGTTCTATGTGCTGATGGCGCTTGGCCTGTCGCTGATCCTCAATCTGAGCAACGTCATCAACTTCGCGCACGGCAACTTCCTCGCGCTGGGCGGCTACACCGCGTTCGTGCTGACCCCGTATATCGGGTTCTGGGGCGCATTGCTGGTGTCACCGATCATTACCGCGGTGTTGGGCCTGATCATCGAGCGACTGATGATCCGTCGCGTGTACAGCCGCGATCCGGTTTACAGCCTGCTGCTGACATTCGGCCTTGCGTTCATCATCCAGGACGTTTGCCGTTATATCTTCGGGCCCAACGGCTTGCCGCTCGGCGTGCCCGACGCGATGGCCGCACCGCTCAGCGCCGATCTGTTCTTCATAACCTGGTACCGCATCTTCAATGTGACGGTCGTCGTTATCGCGGTCGCCGCGCTGTTCGCCTTCCTGCGCTATACAAGGGTCGGTGTGCGCATTCGCGCCGGCACGCTGGACCTGGAAACTGTCTCCGCTCTCGGCGTCAACGTTGGCATGCTTCGCAGTTTCAACTTCGGTCTGGGCTGCCTGCTGGCAGGTTTGGCGGGCGTATTGGCCGGTGGCCAGATCGGCCTGAACCCCAACATGGGTGACGATCTGCTGATGCCGAGTTTCATCGCGATCATCGTCGGCGGAGTCGGCAGCCTGACCGGCACATTGATCGGCGGCCTGCTGATCGGACTCGCCGCAGCACTCACCACCGTGTTCTGGCCGTCCGGCAGTGAGGCGGTGATCTACATGATCATGGCCGTGGTGCTCATCTTGCGCCCACGAGGTCTGATGGGCGAGGAAGGCATCCTGTCATGAACAGCGCGACCACCGCCACGATCGCGCTTGGCCGTCGCACCTTCGATTCGCGCTGGACCAAGCTGCTCATCATCTGGGCGGCGTTGCTGACCGTGCCGCTGTGGCTGCCACTGCTCGGCGGTTATACCGCGTTGGCGGGGCGCGTACTGGTGCTCGGCCTCGCCGCAATGTCGTTCAACCTGCTGCTGGGCTTCACCGGCGTCATGTCGTTCGGCCATGCGGCGTATTTCGGGCTCGGTGCCTACGGTGCCGGTCTGACGCTCAAATTTCTTGCTGCTTCGACACCGCTGGCGATGCTGATGGGCACTCTGCTCGGCGGCGTCGCCGGCGCGATCGTCGGCCTGTTTATCGTGCGCCGTCGCGGCGTGTATTTCGCCATGGCGACTGTCGCCTTCGGGCAGATCGGCTTCTATATCGCCTATACCTGGAACGACCTGACCGGCGGCTACGATGGATTGCGCGGTTTCGAACGCGAGCCGCTGCACCTCGGTTTTGCCACGATCGACATCACCAACAACAGCACGTTGTTCTACTATTTCCTGCTGTTCGTCTTTGCGCTCGCCGTCGCGGCGCAGGGTTTCATGCTGGCTTCGCCGTTCGGACGCACGTTGCTGGCGATCCGGGAGAACGAACGACGGGCGCGTTTTCTCGGTATACCGATCGAACGGCACATCTGGCTGTCATTCACCGTCTCCTGCTTCTTCACCGCGCTGGCGGGTTCGCTTTACGCACTGCTCAATAACTTCGCCGACCCGATGGCGATGCATTATTCGCTGTCCGGCGAGATTGTCATCATGGCGGTGATGGGCGGCATGCGCGCGTTCTGGGGGCCGCTGGTTGGCGCGGCAGTATTCGTCGTGCTGCAGGACTACATCTCCTCGATGACGGTTAACTGGATGAGTTTCGTCGGTCTGATCTTCGTGCTGGTCGTGCTGTTCTTCCCGCGTGGCCTGCTGGGCATGCTGCAACGGAGGGATGCGGCATGAGCGCGATGCTGGAGGTCCGCAACGTATCGAAGCACTTCGGAAACCTTGTCGCCGTGCAGGACGTATCGCTGACCGTCGCGAAAGGCGAGCTGCGCGCCATCATCGGTCCCAACGGCGCCGGCAAGACCACATTCTTCAACATGATCTCGGGCTTTTTCCCGCCGACCAAGGGCGACATCGTGTTCGACGGCGAGGTCGTGACCAAACAGACCGTCGCGGCGCGGGTTGCAAGCGGCATGGCGCGCACGTTCCAGATCACCGAGATCTTTCCCGAACTGTCGGTGCGCGAGAACGTGCGCATCGCACAGGAATCCGCCGATGGCTTCCGCCTTCACATGTGGGTCAGTCGTGCCGAGACCACGCGCGTGATGCGCGAAGTGGACGAGCTGATGACGGTGACCGGGCTTGAAGGCAAGGCGGATCGGCTGGTCGGCGAATTGTCGCATGGCGATCAGCGCGCCGCCGAGATCGCCATGGCGCTGGCGCTGCGACCGCGCCTGCTTTTGCTGGATGAACCGACTGCGGGGATGGGCGAGCAGGAGACCTATCGTGTCGCCGGGCTGATCCGTCGGCTGCACAAGGACAGCAACTATACAATTGTATTGATCGAGCACGACATGCGGGTGGTGTTCAACCTGGCCGATCGCATCACGGTGCTGGCCGAGGGCAAGACGCTGGCCGATGGCACGCCGCAGGAGATCGCCGAGGATCCGCACGTGCAGGCGGCGTATCTGGGGAAGGCCGAATGAACGCGCTGGAGGCCGAAGGCCTGAACACCTTCTACGGCAAGAGCCACATCCTGCATGATGTCGGACTGACCGTGGCCGAAGGCCGCATCACCACGTTGCTTGGACGCAACGGCGCCGGCAAGTCCACGACCTTGCGCAGCCTTGTCGGGCTGACGCCGCCGCGCAGCGGGCACGTTCGGGTGTTCGGCCAGGAAACCACCAGGCTGCCGACTTACCGCATCGCCGCGGCGGGTGTCGGATATGTGCCGGAGGGCCGCCGCATCTTCGCCAACCTGACGGTCGACGAGAACCTGCAAGTGCCGATAGAGCGGCCCGGTCCGTGGACGATCGAGCGTATGTATCAGCTTTTCCCGCGCCTGGCTGAGCGCAAGCAGAACCGGGGTCGCCAACTTTCTGGCGGCGAGCAGGAAATGCTGTCGATCGCACGGGCCTTGCTGCTGAACCCCCGACTGCTGATTCTGGACGAACCATCGCAAGGGCTGGCGCCGTTGATCGTGAAGGAAGTGTTCCGCATCGTCGCCCAGATGCGCGACGAGGGAATTTCCGTGCTGTTGGTCGAGCAGAATGTGCGTGTGGCCCTCGAGATTGCCGATCAGGCCTTCGTGCTGGAGAATGGCGAGATCGTGTATTCCGGCAGTGCAGCGGAACTCGGTGCCGATGAGGAGCGTATCCAGGCCTTGGCTGGTGCGTCTGCCGAGGAGTGGCATCTGGACGAGCTGCTGCCGACATAGAGCGAGGCCCGTTGTGCAATGATCCGCTATCTGAAGCGTGGCGCAACCGAGGAAGAAAAATTCGAGGCCGACCGCAAAGTGCGCGAAACAGTCGAGGGCATTCTCGACGACGTGATGCAGCGTGGCGATGCGGCGGTGCGCGAGTTGTCGGCGAAGTTCGACAAGTGGGAGCCGAAGCATTTCCGGCTGTCGGCAGACGAAATCCAGGCGTTGATGGATAGCCTGCCCTCGCAGGTGATCGACGACATCAAGTTCGCCCAGACGCAGATCCGTCGCTTTGCCGAGGTGCAGCGGGCGGCGTTGCGCGACGTGGAAGTGGAGACGTTGCCGGGCATTCGCCTGGGCCATCAGCAACATCCCGGTCGCGAGTGTCGGTTGTTATGTACCCGGTGGGCGCTATCCCATGGTGGCCTCTGCGCATATGAGCGTGCTGACTGCGAAGGTCGCTGGAGTGAAGCGTGTTGCCGCCTGCACGCCGCCACTGAATGGTGTGCCGCCGGCTGCGACTGTCGCTGCGATGGCGCTCGGTGGCGCGGACGAAATCTATCTGCTTGGTGGCGTTCAGGCGGTGGCCGCGATGGCCCTGGGCACTTCCAGCATTCCTGCTGTCGATATGCTTGTGGGGCCAGGCAACGCCTATGTCGCTGAGGCAAAGCGGCAGTTGTTCGGGCGGGTTGGCATCGATCTGCTGGCCGGTCCGACCGAGACGCTGATCATGGCCGATGACACTGCGGATGCAGAAATGTGCGCCACCGACCTGCTGGGACAGGCGGAACACGGACCGACGTCGCCAGCAATTCTCCTGACCACATCAGCGAAGATTGCCAATGAACTGCCGGCGGAGATCGATCGTCAACTTGGGCGTTTGGTGACCGCCGACATTGCGGGTGTGGCTTGGCGCGATCACGGGCAGATCATCCTGTGCGACACCGATGAAGAGATGGTGGCGGAGGCGGATCGCATCGCGTCCGAACATGTGCAGGTGCTGACCCGCGAGCCTCGTTGGTTCCTGGAACGGATGACCAATTATGGCTCGCTCTTCCTGGGCAAGGAGACCAACGTCGCTTATGGCGACAAGGTCATCGGCACCAACCACACTCTGCCGACCAAACGCGCTGCGCGTTATACGGGCGGGCTGTGGGTCGGGAAATTCCTGAAGACGGTGACCTACCAGGAGGTCAGCCCCGAAGCGACTGCGATGATTGGCGAGTACTGCTCGCGGCTGTGCGCGATTGAGAATTTTGCCGCACATAAGGAACAAGCCGATCTGCGGGTACGCCGCTACGGTGGCCGCAATACGGCGTAGGCCGTGCCTGGTTTTGGTGCCGCTGAATTCCCAGCTATGATGCGGCCCGACGAGACAAGGGAGCGACCAGCATGAGCGAAGAAATCGCCACCCTCGGCGGTGGGTGCTTCTGGTGCCTGGAGGCCGTCTACAAGGATTTGCGTGGCGTGCAAAGCGTGATGTCCGGCTATGCCGGCGGCCACGTTGCCAATCCCAGCTACAAAGCCGTGTGCACCGGCACGACGGGACATGCGGAGGTGGTGCAGATCAAGTTCGACCCGGCCGAA
Organism: uncultured Alphaproteobacteria bacterium; assembly: GCA_963733475.1. Lineage (GTDB taxonomy): Bacteria > Pseudomonadota > Alphaproteobacteria > Acetobacterales > Acetobacteraceae > JAMXLO01. Next base: position 52,566 of record CAVTEC010000065.1, read on the forward strand.
GTGCCCTACGCCGATCTGCTGCGCGTGTTCTTCACCATCCATGATCCAACGACCAAGGATCGGCAGGGGCATGACGTGGGTCCGCAGTATCGGTCCATCATTCTGACCCATTCGGATGAACAGCGGCAGACCGCATTGGCGGTGATCAAGGAGATCACCGATGCCCAGGTTTGGCCAGCACCGATTGTGACCCAGGTTGAGCCGTTGCAGGTATTCTATAAGTCAGAGCCGGAACACCACGACTACTTCGCACGCAATCCTTGGACCGGCTATTGCCAGGCCGTGGTCGCGCCGAAAGTGGCGAAGTTCCGCAAGACATTCTCCGATCGATTGAAGCGCGCGGCGGCGGAGTGAAAGGACAGCAGCGATGGATCTGGCATTCACCGACGAAGAACTTGCGTTTCGCGAGGAAGCGCGGCGGTTCTTCCGCACCGAGATCCCGCAGTCAATCCGCGACAAGGTGGCGGAAGGCGAGGGGTTGACGCGCGATGACATGATCACCTCGCAGCGCATCCTGAACGCGCGCGGGTGGGCGACGCCGAATTGGCCGGTGGAGTGGGGCGGACAGGCTTGGTCGCCGGTGCAGGTCTACATGTACCAGGACGAGATGCAGCAAGCGCATGCGCCATCGCCGATCGGCTTCAATGTCACGATGGTCGGGCCGGTGATCGCGCAGTTCGGCAATGATGAGCAGAAGCAGCAGTTCCTGCCGAAGACGGCGAATGCGGATATTTTCTGGTGCCAGGGATTTTCTGAGCCTGGGTCTGGGTCCGATCTTGCCTCGCTGCGGACGCGTGCGGAACGCAAGGGCGACAAATACATCATCAATGGCCAGAAGATCTGGACCACGCTGGCGCAGTATGCCGACTGGATATTTTGTCTGGTGCGCACTGATACGGCAGCGAAGAAGCAGGAGGGTATTTCATTCATTCTGGTGGATATGAAGACGCCAGGCATCACCGTGCGGCCGATCGTCACGATCGATGGCGGACGCGAGGTGAACGAGGTGTTCTTCGATAACGTTGAGGTGCCGGCAGAAAACCTGGTCGGCCAGGAAAACAAGGGGTGGGATTACGCGAAATTCCTTCTGGGCAACGAGCGGACAGGGATAGCGCGCGTTGGTGCATCGAAGGCGAAGGTGGCGCGGATCAAGGAACTGGCGTCGCTGGAACGCATCGGCGATACGCCACTGATTGAGGATCCTCGGTTCCGCGAGAAGCTCGCCGCGGTTGAGGTCGAGCTGAAGGCGTTGGAGATGACGCAGCTTCGCGTGGTGGCGGATGAGCGCAAACGCGAGAAGGGCAAGCAGAACCCGGCGTCGTCCATCTTGAAGCTGAAGGGGTCGGTGATCCAGCAGCAACTGACAGAGTTGCTGATGGATGTCGTGGGGCCGTATGTGCTGCCGTATCAACGTGACTTCGACGGACGCAATGAAGAAGTGATTGGTCCTGACTATGCTACTGAGGCCGCACCGATGTACTTCAATTACCGCAAGGTCTCGATCTATGGCGGTTCGAACGAGATCCAGCGGAATATTATCGCGAAGGCGATATTGGGGCTTTGACGCCCCTGTCATTGCGAGCGAAGCGAAGCAATCCCGCGCGAGATTGCTTCGCCTTGCACTGACATTGGGGCCTGGCGGGGGAAGACCATGGACTTCGATCTCACGGACGAACAACGTCTGCTGAAGGATAGCGTCGATCGGTTGATCGCCGATCAGTATCAGTTCGAGCAACGCAAGAAGTACATGACCGAGCCAGACGGTTGGAGTGCAGCGGTCTGGCAGCAGTACGCCGAGTTGGGCCTGCTTGGTTTGCCTTTCGCCGAAGCATACGGCGGATTCGGCGGCGGCCCGGTCGAGACGATGATCGTCATGGAGGCGTTCGGTCGCGGCCTCGTGCTGGAGCCTTATTTCGCCACCGTCATTCTGGGCGGTGGACTGATCCGGCGGGCCGGTTCCGCCGCCCAGCAGCAGGTGCTTCTGCCGCAAGTGACGCAGGGCAAGCTGAAGCTCGCGTTAGCGCATGTGGAACGGCAGTCGCGCTACGATCTCGCGGACGTAGCGACGAAGGCGCAGCGGGAAGGGCCGAAGTGGGTTTTGGATGGCTCAAAAAGCGTCGTTTTGCACGCCGATTGCGCCGACCGTCTGTTGGTCACGGCGCGGGTTGCGGGTGATCGGCGCGATCGCACGGGTATTGGTCTGTTCCTGGTTGATCCGTCTGCTTCTGGCGTATCGCGGCGTGGATATCCCACTCAGGATGGGCTACGCGCCGCGGAGGTGACGCTGTCCGGTGCGGAGGGCGAACCAATGGGGGATGTCGGAAACGCGCTGCCTGCGATCGAGCACGTGGTGGACGAAGCCATTGCTGCCTTGTGTGCCGAAGCTGTCGGCACGATGCAGGCAATGCATGAGACAACGCTGGAATACTTGAAGACGCGTCAGCAGTTCGGCCGTCCGATCGGACAGTTTCAGGTGCTGCAACATCGCTCGGTGGACATGCTCGTTGCCCTGGAAGCTGCACGCAGCATGGCGATGTTCGCGGCAGTGATGGCGGCCGACGATGATGCAACCGAACGCCGCCGTGCGATTGCTGCAGCCAAGGTCCAGATCGGCCGATCAGGCAAGCATGTCGGGCAAGAGGCGATCCAGCTTCATGGCGGCATTGGCATGACCATGGAGTACAAAGTCGGCCACTACTTCAAGCGCATGACGATGATCGACAAGCTTTTCGGCGACGCCGATACCCACCTCGCCGCGCTCGCGCAGCTTGGTGGGCTGTTCGGCAAAACGAAAGCGGCGTGATGGCGCTACACGACACCGTCGCCGTGTAGCGCCGTCACGTCGGATTCGCTCAATCCAAGCCAGGTCGTCAGCACATCGTCAGTGTGCTGCCCCAGTATCGGGGACGCTTTCACCCGCGGCGGCTTGCCATCCACGCGCACCGGCCACGCCGGCATCTTGAACGGCTGATACGACGGATGCTGCATCACCTGCATGATGCCGCGCTCTTCGAAGTTCTTGTCGTTGATCAGCTCCATCGTGTCGAAACCGCGCCGGCCGGAATGCCGGCACTGCCGACCTGCTCCATCGCTTCATGCTTGGTGCGTGATAGCGTCCATTCGCGAATGATGGCATCAAGCTCGCGCGTCATTCTTCACGCGATCACGCGGCGTGGCGAAGCGCGGATCGTTGATCAACTCCTCGCGGCCCATCACCTTGCAAAGACGTGCCCAGTGCTCGGGGTTAGCGCGGCTCGTCATGATCCAGACGTAGTCGTTGGCACCGCCTGGTGCACAGGGATACAGGCCGGACGGCGCATTGCTGCCGCCACCGGAATGCGTGCCGTCGCGCTCCACCGCCTTGCCGCTACGTGCCTGGGTGGCGAAGTTGGTGCGCATGTAGTGCAGCATCGCGTCCTGCATGGCGACCTGAAGCCGATGGCCTTCGCCGGTGGCGGCGCGGCGATACAGCGCGCCAAGGATGGTGATCGCCATCGTCATGCCGGTGCCGGTATCGCCGAGCGACAGGCCGGGCTTTACCGGCATGCGTCCCTTTTCGCCGGTCACGCTGATCGTGCCGCCGGTGGCCTGCGCAATCATGTCGAACGCGAGGTTCTTTTCGTAGGGACTGCCGGTGCCGAAGCCCTTTACCTGGCAGTAGATGATGCCGGGATTGATTCGCGTCACTACATCGTAGCCGAGGCCAAGGCGCTCGATCGTGCCAGGCGCCATGTTCTCCACGCAGACATCAGCCTTGCGCAGCAGGTCCTTCACCAGCTCCAAGCCGCGCGGCGATTTCAGGTTGACGGTGATCGACTTCTTGTTCGCGTTGAACACCTGAAAGTAGAACGGATCATCATCAGGATGGCCTTTGCGCAAGCGGCGGCCGGGATCGCCGATACCGGGGTTTTCGATCTTCACCACCTCGGCGCCGAGCCAGGCAAGGGCCTCGGTGCAGGAAGGGCCTGCCTCGAACTGGGTGAAATCGACAACGCGCACGCCGGAGAGAAATTGCAGTTCCGCGCTGACATCTGGCATCGAAGTCATCCTCCCGTTGTCTGCTATTCCCGAAAGCTTGGCACAGTATCTGGTTTGTTCCAAATCGTGGTCAGCGTTCTTCGCCGAATGCGGCGCGGCGGATCAGCGGCGGCTGGCGTTCTTTGCGGCGCCAAATTAGGCCCGCGGCGGCGACGGCCACCAATCCGGTCAGCTCGATTGCATCGACGGCGCCCAATGGGCCCAAGTGATGCTTGCCAGCGCGCCAACGAGCAGGATGCCGACAGGTCCGGCGCCGATGCAGACGGTCAGCAGCCCCATAAGCCGCGAGCGAATGTGCGGCGGGGCGTAGGTGATGATCAGACGATGTTTGCATGTTGGCGAAGGCCGCGGAGCCGAAGCCACCGATGACCAGCAGTGCGCATGCCAATGAGAAGATTGGCGCGAGTGGCATCAGCGCGGCGCATACCAGGAACAGCAGCGACCCGCCGACCATCAGAATGCGGCCTTTACCGGGAGGATCGCCGCTGGTCAGCCAAAGTCCACCGAGGAATGCGCCGAACGACTCTGATGCGGCCATCATGCCGACCAGTGCGGGAGACACCATGAAATGCTGCCGGCCGATCGGCGCGATCAGCGCGGAATAGGGAAAGCCGAGCAGGTTCATAGCGATCGTCACCATCAGCACGCCGGCAATGACTGCGTGGCCGCGTGCGAAGGCGAGCCCCTCGGCGAGGTCGCGTGGCACCTGACTCAGGATGAAGCGGCGGGCTTCCTGCTCGTGACGCAGTCCCAATGCGAGCAGCGCTGCCAGTAGATACACCAGTGCGGACAGGGAGAAGGCGCCGGCAAGGCCGCCGAACTGATACAGCGTGCCCGCGATCGATCGGTCCGATCATGCGCGTGATCGAGTTGGTCAGCGTGTCGAGCGCCAAGTGCCCGCGGCACCAGTGCGGGTGGGACGCTTTCGCCGACCATGCGGCGGCGCGTGGACATCTCGGTGGACCAGACCGTGCCGGCGACCAGGGCCGGCGGCCGCCAAATGCCACGGTTGCGCGACGCCAAAAACCCCAAGAACTCGCCACTGTGGCCGATGCGGCGGCGGTGATGAACTGGCCGATTACCAATACGCGCTTGCGATCGACCGCCTCCGCCATCACGCCGGCAAAGGCCCCCAGGAACAGCATCGGCAACGTGCGTGCCGCGGTCACTACCGCAACGGCAAGGCCGGACCCGGTCATGTCCAAGGTGAACAGTGCGGCGGCCAGCACCTCGAACCAGCGCATCGCGTTAACGCAGCCGCCGATTGACCAGAGGCGCATGAAGCTCGGCGAGGACAGCAATCCTCGCAGGCCGCCGCTGCCAGCCGCCACCATTGGTCGTTTCCCCTCCTATGGGCGCCCGTATGGACCGACGGCGCCGCACCGGCGGTATCATGCATCGAAAGGCAAATCTTCGGCAGAGGGGACCCCTGGAAATGAACGATACGGTTATGACCAAACCGCAGTTCGATCGCACCGTTGAGGACCTCGGTAACATCGTCGAGCTGGGCCATGTCAACGTGACGGTGCCTGATCAGAGCAAGGCGACCGCCTACTATTTGATGGGGCTTGGGCTGACGCGCGATCCGTATCTGATGACCGGTCTCGAGAACATGTGGGTCAATGTGGGCCGCGGTCAGTTCCATCTGCCGTCGAAAGAGACGCCGCAGGTGGTACGCGGCACGACAGGGCTGGTGGTGCCAGATCTCGAGGCGCTGCTGAAGCGGCTGGACTATGCCAAGAAGTTCCTGGAAGGCACCAAGTTCAGCTACAAGCAGGTGGGCAATGTGGTGGAGACGACGTGCCCGTGGGGCAATCGCATCCGCATGCATGGTCCGGAGCCTGAAAAGTTCGGGCCGTTGCGCCTTGGCATGCCGTATGTCGAGTTCGATGTGCCAGTTGGCACCAAGCTGGACAAGATCGCCCAGTTCTACACCGAGATCCTCGATGGGATCGCCGGCGTCGCAAATGATGAGCGCGGGCCCTATGCGTGGGCGAGCTGCTCAGGTGACTGCAAGGTGATCTATCGCGAGAGCTCCACGAAACACGGCGAATATGACGGGCACCACATTCAGATCACGCTCGCGGACTTCTCCGGTCCGCACCAGAAGCTGGTTGAGCGTGGGTTGATCACGGAGGAAAGCGATCAGCACCAGTATCGCTTCGTCGATATCGTCGATGTGGACACGAACAAGTCGCTGTTCCAGATCGAGCACGAGACACGCAGCATGCGGCATCCGATGTTCAACCGGACTTTCGTAAATCGCAATCCGGATATGAACAACCGGAACTTCGTGCCGGGCCATGAGGTTGGCATCTGGGCGCTCGCGTGATGGCGCCGCAACCATATCGCGTCTCGGCCTACAACACCGCGAAGGCGTCGGAGAACAAGATCCACGATGATGCCACCGCGCGGCGCTTTGGCTTCACGGGCGGGCTGGTGGGTGGTGTGCATGTCTATGCCTACATGACGCACCTGCCGGTTGCGCATTGGGGCCGCGCCTGGTTGGAGCGCGGCACCGGCGACTGCAAGTTCGGCAAGCCGGTGTATGAAGGCGATATTGCTGAGATCACCGCCGAAGAATCTCCGGACGGTTTGAAGCTGACCGTACAGAGTGGCGGCGATCTGTGTGCGACGGGTTCGGCTGGATTGCCTGTATCCGTGGCGGCGCCGGCGGTCAGCGAGTTCCAAGCGGCAGCGCCACCGGCGCATGATGCGCGCCCAGCGGCGGATGAGCAGTCGCTCGCGGTCGGACGATGGCTCGGGATGAATTCGCTGACAATCACTGCGGATTATCATGCGCAGGATCTGAGCGATACGCGCGAAACCGATCCGCTGTATGCGCGGGAAGGAATCGTGCATCCAGGCACAATACTGCGCTGCTGCAACTGGGTGCTGTCGCACAATGTGGTGCTGCCGGCCTGGATGCACGTTGGCAGCAGCGTGCAGAACCTTGGGGTCGCGCATGTTGGCGATACGCTGAGCGCGCGGGCGCGGGTCACGGAGAACTATGTGCACAAGGGGCACAAGTTCGTCGTTGTCGATACGTTGGTGCTGGCGAACGAGCGGACGCCCTTGGCGCGGGTGACGCACACGGCGATCTATCTGCCGCGGCAGTTGGCAGAGGCGGCGTAGACGGGCGCAGTCCCAGCGAGATTGCTTCGCTACGCTCGCAATGACAGGAGGCGAATGCCGGTCAGTTCGGAAGTTCGCCTTCCTGCTTCAGCATACGGATGGCCTCGCGGAACGCACCGGTGGTGTTGGCCACGTCGTCCTCGGTGTGGGTGCACGATAGCAGCCCGCCGCCGCGCGGATTCAGATCGACGCCGTTGACCAGCATGGCGAGACGCAGCTTGTTCACCAGCGCCTTTGGCTGATTCTTCATGTCCTCCAGCGGGATTTTCGTGGGGTCGAAGTCATATGGCCTGATGTCCAGCCCGCTCGGATTCACGAACAGATGGAATCCGGAAAACGTGCCATATACCGCCCAGGGCACATGTTCGGCGGCGAGCACCTCATTCAGTCTCTGGCGCAACGCTGCGGCGGTGGCGGCCGCACGATCTGATGCGTCGGTTTCGGCAATGATCGTCAGTGCTGCCGTGCCGGCGGCTGCGGAAACAGGATTGGCGTTGAACGTGCCGGGATGCGAGATCTTCTCGCGGCCCGTGCGTTCGGCAACCTTGAAGTCCAGCAGATCAAGGATGTCCTTGCGTCCCGTGACGCATGCGCCGGGCAGACCCCCCGCGACGATCTTGGCGAAGCTCGACAGGTCTGGGCGAACGCCAAACGCCATCTGTGCGCCACCTTTCGTGGCACGGAAGCCGGTGACCACCTCGTCGAAAATCAGGATGGCACCGTATTGTTCGGTGATCCGCCGCAATTCGCGCGCGAACTCGGCGCCGAGCGGCACCTGGCCGAAGGACGAACCGGTCGGCTCATAGATCACGCCGGCGATGTCAGGATTGTTGGCGAACGCAGCGCGCACACCTTCAATGTCGCCGGGGTTCAGCAGGATCGATTTCTCTGCCACGCCAGGAAGCACGCCCGGCGTCGGCGATCCGTCGAAGTGGTTCGTGTAGCCGCTGGCCATCTGGTCATGCCAGCCATGGAAATGCCCCTTGAACCGCATCAGCGTCTGCCGCCCGGTGAACGCGCGTGCAAGTCGCACCGCCATCAACGTCGCTTCCGTGCCGGACGAGGTGAAGCGGATGCGCTCGGCCGACGGAACCAGACGTTGGATGGCGTGCGCCCACTGCACTTCGCGCGGATGCGATGCGCCGAATTGCGTGCCATCATCAAACGCCTGGCGCACTTCTTCCGTAACAACAGGATTGCGATGACCCAGCAGCAAGGCGCCGTGGCCGCCGAAATAGTCGATGTAACGGTTGCCATCGACATCCCACTTGTGGGGGCCTTGGGCGTGCGCGATGAACACGCCGTATGGATCGACGTTGCGCGCGTCGTGCGTGATCCCGCTGGGGAACAGATTGTTGGCGTCCTTGGCCAATTCATCCGAGGCGGGCGTACGCTCGCTGTAGGCAGCAATGATGCGGGAGTTGGTCATTTGGCCGCCGGCGACGTCGTTCATAGTGCTGCCTCGGAGTGGGTCGTGCTTGCCATACTGCCTTTTTGTGGCAGGGTTGGCCACAGGGGGCAGGCATGTTCGATCTCGTATTGAAGGGGGGCCGGATCATCGATCCGGCGCAAGGGCTGGACGCCACACTGGACGTGGCATTCGCCGACGGCAAGGTTGCGGAAGTTGGTCCCGATCTCGGCGCCGGTCAGCAGACGCGCGATGTCAGCGGTCTGATCGTTGTGCCCGGCCTGATCGACCTGCACACCCACGTTTACTGGGGAGGAACCTCGCTCGGCGTTGACCCGGATGCTTATGCCAAGTCGAGCGGGCTCACCACGCTGATCGATGCGGGCTCCGCCGGGCCAGGCAATCTGAACGGCTTCCGCCGTCACGTCATAGAACAGTCGGAAGTGCGGATACTTCCGTTCCTCAACATCTCATTTGCCGGCATCTTTGCCTTTTCGCGGGAGGTGATGGTGGGCGAATGTCGTGACCTGGCATTGCTGAATCCGCGCGTGTGTCTGGCGGTTGCGAAGGAGCAGTCGGATCTGATCGTCGGCATTAAGGTGCGTGTCGGCAGCACGGCATCCGGTGCGTCGGGCATCGCGCCGATGGAGATGGCGCTGGAAGTCGCAGAACATGCCGGCCTGCCGCTCATGACGCATCTGGATGCGCCACCCCCGTATCGTTCTGATGTGATGCCGCGGATGCGCAAGGGCGACATCCTGACACATTGTTTTCGCCCCTTCCCGAACACACCAGTCGCGCCAGGCGGTGCGGTGCGCGAGGACGTGCTGGCCGCGCGCGAGCGGGGCGTGATCTTCGACATCGGACACGGCGGCGGCTCGTTCGGCTACGAGACCGCAATGGCGATGTTGAGGAACAGTTTCCTGCCGGATGTTATTTCATCCGACGTTCATGCGATGTCGATCGAAGGACCGGCCTATGATCTGCTGACGACGATGTCGAAGTTCCTGGCGCTTGGCGTGCCTCTGGTCGAAGTGATCCGTGCCACCACGATCAATCCCGCGCGCGCCGTAAGCTTGCCGGATCGCGGCACATTGCGTCCCGGGCTACTAGGAGATGCGACTGTGCTAACGCTGGAGACGGGCCGGTTCGTGTTCCAGGATGTTCTGGGCGAAAAGCTCCAGGCAGAGCAGAAAATTACGTGCCGAGGCATTGTCCTTGGCGGGCGCTGGTGGCACGGCTCAACTATGGAGGAATGACGATGCAGATCGGCGTGATCGGACTTGGACGCATGGGTGCGAACATCTCGCGGCGTCTGATGAAGGCAGGGCATTCGTGCGTCGTTTGGGATGCAAATGCTTCGACGGTGCAGGAACTGGGAAAAGAGGGCGCGCAGGGCGTTGGCTCGCTGCAAGACGTGGTGAAGGCGTTGCAGAAGCCGCGTGCGGTCTGGGTAATGCTGCCGGCCGGACGCATTACCGAACAGACGATCGCCCAGCTTGGCGAACTGCTGGACCCGGATGACATCGTCATTGATGGTGGCAACACATTCTACAAGGATGATATCCGGCGTGCGAAAACGCTGGCAGCGAAGCGTATCCACTATGTCGATTGTGGTACGTCGGGCGGTGTGTGGGGTCTGGAGCGTGGCTATTGCCTGATGATTGGCGGCGAGACCGCAGCCGTGGAGCATCTGGACCCGATCTTCGCCACGCTGGCGCCGGGCTTGGGGACGATCGAGCGCACACCCCATCGCGAGGGGCATGATCCGCGCGCCGAACGCGGCTACATCCATGCCGGGCCAGTCGGTGCCGGTCACTTCGTGAAGATGATCCACAATGGCATTGAATACGGCATGATGCAGGCGGTGGCGGAAGGCTTCGACATCCTGCGCAACAAGGTGTCCGACAAGTTGCCACCGGACGAACGCTACGAGCTGAAGATGGCCGATATCGCGGAGGTATGGCGGCGCGGCAGTGTCGTGTCGTCCTGGCTGCTCGACCTGACCGCAGAAGCAATGGCGAAGGATCCGAAACTCGACACGTTCTCTGGCAACGTGGAGGATTCCGGTGAAGGTCGATGGACCGTCGAAGCGGCGATTGAGGAGGCTGTGCCTGCCGAGGTGCTGGCCACGTCGCTGTTCGTGCGGTTCCGCTCGCGGCAGGAGCACACCTACGCTGAGAAGGTCCTGTCAGCGATGCGCTTCGGCTTCGGCGGCCACGTGGAGCCGAAGGCGTGACCGGCCAGTTCGCCATCTATCCCAGCTTGCGCGACCGCGTGGTGTTCATCACCGGTGGCGCAAGTGGGATCGGCGCCGAGCACGTCACGCAATTCGCCGCCCAGGGTTCGAAGGTGGCGTTCGTCGATATCGCGGACGGCGCGGCGCGTGATCTGATAGGCAAGATAGAAGCGGCAGGTCACGCACCGCCTTTCTATCAGCATTGCGATCTGAAGAACATCGAGGCGCTGCGTTCAGCCATCACAGAAGTCGGGCGCCGATTGGGCCCGATTACCGTGCTCGTCAACAACGCCGCGAACGACCAGCGACACAAGTTCGAGGATGTCACTGTCGAATACTGGGACGAGCGGATTGCAACCAATTTGCGGCACCAGTTCTTCGCCATCCAGGCCGTCGCACCGATGATGCGTGCGGCCGGCGGCGGCTCGATCATCAATTTCGGCTCGGTAAGCTGGCATTCGCTGCAAGGCGGTATGCCAGCCTACACCACGGCGAAAGCGGCGGTTGAGGGGCTGACGCGAGGCATGGCGCGTGACCTTGGTCCGGACAAGGTGCGCGTGAACACTGTAATCCCAGGCTGGATCATGACGGAGCGTCAGCTCACGCTGTGGATGACGCCCGAGGGCGAGCAGAACCTGATGCAGGTGCAATGCCTGAAGGAAAAACTGGCGCCGGCCGACGTTACCCGGATGGTGCTCTGGTTGGCCTCTGACGACAGCCGGATGTGCACCGCGCAATTGTGGGTGGTCGATGCGGGGCGCATGTGACGTATGACGAATTCTGGCTCCGTTATCTGCGAGCGCACAGTTCGGTAAACACGCGCCTCTTGCACTACGTTGGCAGTGGGTGCGCGGTCGTCGCATTGGCACTCGGTGTGCTCGATTGGCGCTGGCTGATTGCGGCGCCGCTGATTGGCTATACCTTCGCCTGGACCGCGCATTTCGCCGTCGAGCACAATAGGCCCGAGACGTTCGGCCATCCGCTGTGGTCGCTTCTGAGCGACTATCGCATGCTGCTGCTGGCTTTGACTTGGCGTTTGGCGCCGCATCTGCATCGCGCCGGGTTGCGATAGGCGTCTCGCACCCGCGTCATTGTCAACAACAACGGAGGAAACCGGACCATGTGGGAGCCAAGCGAGCGCTATCCTGACCCCGCCGTGCAGGTCCTTGATACGAGTTTCAACAAGTATCGCTTGCCGCTGGCTTCCGTGGAGCGTCTGGCGACGGGATGCCGCTGGTCGGAAGGGCCGGTGTATTTCGGCGATGGTCGCTACGTGCTGTGGAGCGACATTCCCAACGACCGCATCCTGAAATGGGAAGAAGAAACCGGCGCGGTCAGCGTCTATCGCAAGTCCTCCAACAACGCCAACGGCAACACGCGCGATCGGCAAGGGCGGTTGGTCACCTGCGAGCATCGTGGCCGGCGCGTGGTGCGCACCGACTACGACGGCGCGATCACGGTGCTGGCGGACAACTATCAAGGCAAGAGGCTGAATTCGCCGAACGATGTGGTGGTGAAGTCGGACGGCTCGATCTGGTTCACGGATCCGCCGTTTGGGCTGCTTGGCTACTACGAAGGCGAGAGGCTGGAGCAGGAGCTCCCTGCGAATGTCTATCGCGTCGACGGGCACACCGGTGCTGTCACAGTGGTTGCTGACGATGTGCAAGGACCGAATGGCCTCGCCTTCTCGCCGGATGAGTCGAAGCTGTATGTGGTCGAATCCCGCGCGATGCCGTCACGCAAACTTCGCGTATTTGACGTGAACGGCGAGAAACTTGGTGCCAGCAAGGCGTTCCTCGATGCTGGCCCTGGCACGCCGGATGGTTTCCGCGTCGATACCGATGGCAATCTGTGGTGCGGGTGGGGCATGGGAGATTCCAGTCTGGACGGCGTCCGGATATTCAATTCGGCAGCCGAGCCGATCGGGCACATCGCATTGCCTGAACGCTGTGCCAACCTTTGCTTCGGCGGGCGTTGGCGTAATCGGTTGTTCATGGCTGCGAGCCATGGGCTTTATGCGCTGTATGTGAATACGCAAGGTACACCTGGCGGCTGATGCGCGTCTTCAATCTCCAGGAACACGGTGTATCTGTTCAAGGTGAACTGCTAGCTGGCCTCACCACGTATTTGACCATGGCTTATATCGTGGTGGTGAACCCGTCGATCCTCGCCGCGGCGGGCGTGGATCATGGTGCTGCATTTGTCGCCACCTGCATCGCGGCCGCTATTGGCTCCGCGATGATGGGTGTGATGGCCGATCTGCCGTTGGCTCTGGCACCTGGCATGGGGCTGAACGCCTACTTCGCGTTCACTGTGGTGAAGGGGCTGATTGTGTCCTGGCAGGTCGCGCTCGGCGCCGTGTTCCTGTCCGGCGTGCTGTTCTTGATCATCAGCGTGCTACGCATCCGCGAATGGCTGATCAACGCGATCCCGATCTCGCTGAAGCTTGGCATCGGCGCCGGTATCGGCCTGTTCCTCGGGCTGATTGGGCTGCACGAGATGGGCGTGGTTGCGGGCAACCCGGTGACATTGGTGACTCTGGGTGATCTGGCCAAGGTGCCAACTCTGCTGGCATGTCTTGGCTTTCTTATCATGGCCGGGCTTTCAGCACGTGGCGTGCGAGGTGCCATCCTGATCGGCATCTTGGTAACAGCGCTACTCGGGATCCCATTCGGTTTGACAGAATTGCGTGGTGTGATCTCGACACCGCCATCGTTGTTGCCGACGTTCCTGCAGCTTGATATCCGCGGGGCAGCGTCGCTGGGCGTCACCACCGTCGTATTGACGTTCCTCCTGGTCGATGTACTGGACAATGCGGGAACGCTGATTGCCACCACTCACCGTGCGGGATTGATGCGGCCAGACGGCACTGTTCCGAGACTGCGCGAGGCACTTCTAGCGGATAGCGGTGGAGCGATCATCGGTTCTCTGCTGGGCACCAGCACGACGACCAGCTACATCGAAAGTGCTGCTGGAATTCAAGCAGGTGGACGGACAGGCCTCACGGCAGTCACCGTCGCGGGGCTGTTTCTGTTGACGCTGTTTTTCGCTCCAATCGCGACGGCAATTCCTGGTTTCGCCACTACGCCGGCGCTGGTCTTTGTCGCCTGCCTGATGGCGCGCGCGTTGCGCGACATCGCCTGGGATGATGCTACTGAATACGTGCCTGGCGTTATTGTTGCAGTGGGCATTCCATTCACGTTTTCCATTGCCACCGGTATCGGCCTTGGCTTTGTTGTCTATGTTGTGGTGAAAGCAGCGGCCGGACAGATTGGGCAAATTCCTGGTGCGGTCTGGCTGATTGCCGTCTTATCAATCCTCAAATTTGCGCTGCCGTAGGAGCACGGTTTGGAAGAAGTCGATTGCGTTGTCGTTGGGGCCGGTGTGGTGGGTTTGGCGGTAGCTCGTGCGCTGGCCCTCGCCGGCCGCGAGGTAATCATACTTGAGGCGGCCGAGGGTATTGGCACGGAGACCTCGTCACGCAACAGCGAAGTGATTCACGCCGGCATCTATTATCCTGCCGGCAGCTTCATGGCGCGGTTCTGCGTGGCGGGCCGCAAGGCGCTATATGCGTATTGTGCCGAAAAGGGCGTGCCGCACCTGAATTGCGGCAAGCTGATCGTTGCTACCAACGCCGAAGAGGACGCAATGCTTGCCGGCATCAAGCGCCGCGCCGAGGTGAATGGCGTCGATGGCATGCGCGTGCTGAGTGCCGCCGAGGCTGTTACTATGGAACCGAACCTGCGCTGCACCAACGCCTTGTTCTCGCCGGTTACCGGCGTCATCGATAGCCATGCTTTTATGTTGGCATTGCAAGGTGATGCGGAAAATGCCGGTGCTGTGCCAGTGTTCTTCAGTCCAGTTACCGGTGGGCGCGCCGTGCAAGGTGGCATCGAGATCGATGTCGGCGGCGTGGATCCAATGTCTCTGCGGTGTCGCCTGCTGGTCAACTCGACTGGGTTGCATGCACCCGGATTCGCCGGACGTATTCTTGGCATGCCGCGTGAGCGCATTCCGACCGCCTATTACGCGAAGGGCAATTACTTCAGTCTGCTGGGTCGTTCGCCGTTCTCGCGGCTGATCTATCCGGTGCCAGTGCCGGGTGGGCTCGGTGTGCATCTGACGATCGATCTCGGTGGCCAGGCCCGGTTTGGGCCGGACGTGCAGTGGATCGATACGATTGACTATACCGTCGATCCGGCGCGCGCCGACAGCTTCTATGCGGCGGTGCGCAAGTATTGGCCCGACCTACGGGATGGTGCGATCCAGCCGGGCTATGCCGGCATCCGGCCGAAAATTGTGCCACCCGGTGCGGCGGCGCAGGACTTTGTCGTGCAGGGTCCGCAGACGCATGGTGTACCGGGCCTGATCCATCTGTTCGGCATTGAGAGCCCTGGTCTGACGGCATCGCTGGCATTGGCGGACTACGTGGTTAACGTGGCCGCGACAGGGTAGGCGCATCTTTTGACGGTGGTCGCACCCGGTCTTACTCCATGGTTCATGCAGACGGTACGCCTGTCATCAAAGGTCAGATCATTCTGCCCAAGTTGGTGCGGGATGCGCATCATTGCGACGTTGGCACAGAGTTTTTTGTTGAGCTGATGGGAGTTGGCGTCCTGCTCCGGCCCGTGAAGGCTGTTGCACAGAGCCGTCTGGAAGACCTTTCTGGTTGTCACCGTGTGACCGTGCCAGGGCGAACCGTTGCCGAAATGGATGAGGCCATTACAGCGGAACTGAGGCACCGCCGTGATCGCGGTCGATACCAACGTCGTTGTTCGGCTGCTCACCGAAGACGATCCTGTTCAGTTTCAACGTGCCCGACGGATTTTTGCGACCGAGTCGGTCTTCATTCCGAAGACCGTGTTGCTGGAGACGGAATGCGTACTTCGCAGCCTTTACCGTCTGCCAACTCGCTGCATTTGGCCTCCAGCAGCATGGCCCAGCGTTTTGCGAGATTGGATCGCGGACTGGTCCGCCGCGCCCAGGTCGTGGCGGCGCACATTCCGGTCTTTCAGCCGTAAAGTTTATCTGAACAACCAACTGTGAAGCAATCTGGCCCCACTGAGGTCCGGCAGTAGTTCTCCGGGACGTAACGGAGGGATGATTTTCGTAACATACGGGGTGTGGGGATTGAGAAATCGCTAGCCCTCCGCCTAATTTTCGCGGCAATCATCACGGAACATCCGTCATGTCTGGGGACTGGAGCCTACACCTTACCCATGGATGAGCGCGTCGATCGGCCGGACGTCGATACTGCGGAAGCGCCCCTGTCGCGCGGGCCGAGCGTCGTTCAGCGTCCTCGGACGCGTTGGGGGCTCTGGCTGGGGCTGCTTTTGCTGATTGGCGCCGGGGTCGGCTGGTATTGGCATTCCCACAACGCGACGCAGACTGCAACTCGTGGCGAGCAGGGGCGCGCCGGCGAAGGTCCGCCGCAGCCTGTCGGCGCCGCGACCATCGGCACTGGCGACATTCCCATCATCCTGAACGAGCTTGGCACCGTCACGCCGCTGGCGAACGTGACCGTCAAAACGCAGATCAACGGCCAGCTCACCTCGGTCGGCTTCCAGGAAGGCCAACAGGTGAAAGTCGGCGATTTCCTCGCGCAGATCGACCCGCGCCCTTACCAGGTCGCATTGGAGCAGGCGCAAGGCACCCTGGCGCGCGACCAGGCATTGCTGGAACAGGCACAGACCGATCTGAAGCGTTATCAGACGCTGGCCCGGCAGAACTCGATTTCGCAGCAGCAGGCCGACGACCAGAAGTTCCTCGTCGCGCAGTACCAGGGTGCCGTGAAGATTGACCAAGGGCAGATCGACAGTGCCAACCTTAACCTGGCCTATTGCCACATCATCGCGCCCGTCACGGGCCGGGTTGGACTGCGTCAGATCGACCCTGGCAACTATGTGCAGACCAGCGACGCCAACGGCCTTGTGGTACTCACGCAGGAGCAGCCGATATCGGTGATCTTCTCGGTAACCGAGGACAACCTGCCCGCCGTCATGAAACAACTGCACGCCGGCGCGACATTGCAGGTGCAGGCATACGATCGGTCCAATAATACGTTGCTCGCCACCGGCACCCTGACCAACGTTGACAACCAGATCAACACGACGACCGGCACGGTGAATATGCGTGCCACTTTCCCCAACAACGATGAGAGCCTGTTCCCCAACCAGTTCGTCAATGCGCGCCTGTTGGTCGATACGCTACACAACGTTGTCAGTGTCCCGGTTCCTGCCGTGCAGCTCGGTGCGCCAGGCACTTACGTTTACGTGATCAACCAAAATAATACCGTGTCCGTCCGCTCTGTTAAGCTGGGGCCGACGGATGGCAAGATGACACAGGTTGTCACCGGGTTATCAGCGGGTGAACGCGTCGTCACAGATGGCACCGATCGGCTGCGCGATGGGCAGAAGGTGACCATACCGCCGCCGCCCAATCAGAATGCGCAGGCGGGCCAGCCGGCCCCGGCGCAGCACCAACACGGCAAGCAGCAGCAGTGAGCGCGACCGCGGCTACAGCATGAGCCCGTCGCGTCTTTTCATTCTGCGTCCCGTCGGCACCTGGTTGCTGATGGCCGCGATCATGCTCGTCGGGATTGTGGCGTACGGGTTTCTGCCGGTATCGGCCCTGCCGGAGGTCGATTATCCCACCATTCAGGTGCAGACCTTCTACCCGGGTGCGAGCCCCGATGTGATGGCTTCGTCGGTCACGTCGCCGTTGGAACGGCAGTTTGGCGAGATGCCCGGGCTGAACCAGATGTCGTCGGTCAGTTCGGCCGGCGCATCTGTCATCACCCTGCAGTTCAGCCTCGACCTGAGCCTGGATATCGCCGAGCAGGAAGTCCAGGCGGCCATCAACGCAGCGGGCAACCTGTTGCCGTCCGATCTGCCGGCGCCGCCGATTTACGCCAAGGTCAATCCGGCGGACGCGCCAATCCTGACACTGGCTCTGACCTCCAAGACGCTGCCGTTGACCCAGGTCGAGGATTACGCCGACACACGCTTGGCGCAGAAGATCTCGCAGCAGCCTGGTGTCGGCCTGGTCAGCATCAGTGGCGGTCAGCGCCCTGCGGTGCGCATTCAGGTCAATCCTCGCGCGCTTGCTGCCTATGGGCTGAATATTGACGATCTGCGCACAACGCTGGGGAACGCGAACGTCAACACCCCGAAGGGAAGCTTCGACGGCCCGCAGCAAGCGACGACGATCAACGCCAACGATCAGATCAGCAGTCCGCAGGACTACGGCAATCTGGTCATCGCTTACAAGAACGGCGCCCCGGTGCGGCTCACCGATGTCGCGACGGTGGTGGAGGGCGCAGAAAACACCAAGCTAGGAGCATGGGCGAACCGGACGCCGGCCGTGATCCTGAATGTGCAGCGTCAGCCGGGTGCCAACGTCATTCAGGTGGTGGACAACATAAAGAAGTTGCTGCCGCAGATGCGGGCAACGCTGCCCTCGGCGGTCGATGTCGCCGTGCTGACCGATCGTACGACCACGATCCGCGCATCGGTCACGGATGTGGAGTTCGAGCTGGGACTCGCAGTCGTGCTGGTCGTGCTGGTGATCTTCGTGTTCCTGCGGAACCTGCCGGCCACGATTATTCCAAGCCTGTCGGTGCCGCTGTCCTTGGTTGGCACGCTGGCCATCATGTACCTGCTCGGCTTCAGCTTGGACAATCTGTCGCTGATGGCGCTGACCATCTCCACCGGTTTCGTCGTGGACGATGCGATCGTGATGATCGAGAACATCTCGCGCTACGTCGGAGATGGGCGAAATCCATTGCAGGCCGCACTGAAAGGCGCCGAGCAGATCGGCTTCACCATCATCTCGCTGACCGTGTCGCTGATCGCCGTGCTGATCCCGCTGCTGTTCATGGGCGACGTCGTGGGGCGGCTGTTCCACGAGTTCGCCATCACGCTGTCGGTGACCATCGTCATTTCGGCGATCGTGGCGCTGACGCTGGTGCCGATGATGTGCGCGCGGCTGATCCGGCATCGGCCGGACGCCGAGCGCAATCGCTTCGATCTGCGGCGCGGAGCATGCGTTCAACTGGGTGATCGATCAGCTATGATCGGGCGCTGAACGTCGTACTGGATCACCAGCCGCTGACTTTGTTGGTCGCATTGGTCACGTTGTGTACTGACGGTGTGGCTGTATATCATCGTGCCCAAAGGGTTTTTCCCGGTTCAGGATACCGGGATTATTCAAGGCATATCGGTGACGGCGCAGAGTTCGTCATTCGATGCGATGGCGCAGCATCAGCAGGACCTCGGCGATGCTATCCTGAAAGATCCCGACGTTGTCAGTCT
Source organism: uncultured Alphaproteobacteria bacterium (assembly GCA_963733475.1). Taxonomy (GTDB): domain Bacteria; phylum Pseudomonadota; class Alphaproteobacteria; order Acetobacterales; family Acetobacteraceae; genus JAMXLO01. The sequence goes on from CAVTEC010000065.1 coordinate 71,698, forward strand.
CAGCTCGTTCATTGGCGTGGACGGACAGAACCTGACGCTCAATACCGGCCGGTTCCTGATCAATCTGAAGCCCAAGGACGACCGCAGTTTGAATGCCACGCAGATCGCTCGGCGCATTCAGCAGGAGACCGCGAACATTGCCGGCGTGACGCTATATCTGCAGCCGGTGCAGGATTTGACGGTGGATTCGTCGATCAGCCGAACGCAGTACCAGTTCGTGCTGGAGAACCCCAACGCCAACATGTTCCAGGAATGGGTGCCAAAGCTTCTGCAACGCCTGGAGCAGTCACCGAATCTCACCAACGTCGCTGCTGACCTGGAACAGCAAGGGCTGACGATCAATCTGGTGATCGATCGTGCCACGGCATCACGGTTCGGCATTACACCGGCGACAGTGGACAATGCCCTGTACGACATGTTCGGCCAGCGCATCATCTCCACGATATACACGCAGTCCAACCAGTACCGTGTCATCATGGAGGCTGACCCCGACCTTCAGAAATCGCTCGCAGCGCTCAATTCGATCCGGCTGCCGTCATCGGCTTCGGCGACCGGACAGGTGCCGCTGTCGGCGATCGTGCATATCGAGCAACAGGCCGGACCGCTTGCGATCGATCATCTCGCGCAGTTTCCCGCCACCACTATTTCCTTCGACACGCCGCCCGGAGCGTCGCTCGGTGCAGCCGTTGCTGATATTCGCCAAGCCCAGAAGGACATCAAATTGCCGGAGAGCTTCCAGCTTGCGTTCCAAGGTGCGGCCGCCGCTTTGGAGTCCTCGCTGTCAAACGAGCTCATGCTGGTTCTGGCTGCCATTGGTACAGTCTACATCGTGCTTGGCGTGCTGTATGAGAGCTTCATCCATCCGCTGACTATTCTCTCCACGCTGCCATCGGCCGGTGCTGGTGCGCTGATCGCCCTGCTGATCGGCGGCTACGAGATCGATGTGATCTCGATCATCGGTATCATTCTGCTCATTGGCATCGTCAAGAAGAATGCCATCATGATGATCGACTTCGCGCTGGTGGCCGAACGTGAGGAAGGCAAGTCGCCGCGCGTCGCGATTCATCAAGCTGCGTTGCTGCGATTTCGTCCCATCATGATGACGACGATGGCCGCGTTGCTGGGTGCGCTGCCATTGATGTTGGGTTCCGGTACCGGTTCCGAACTGCGCCGTCCTCTCGGCGTGGCCATTGTGGGCGGTTTGCTGGTCAGCCAGGTCCTGACACTGTTCACCACGCCGGTCATCTACCTCATGTTCGATCGGCTTGCCGTGCGCTTTGCTGGCCGTAAGCCGGAGCAACGGTTGGCTGGTGACACCGCCCCCCCATGAACATCTCGGCACCCTTTATCGCCCGGCCTGTTGCAACGACGCTGCTCACGATCGGCATCACCCTGGCAGGGATCTTTGCCTTTTTCCAACTGCCGGTCTCCCCACTGCCACAAGTGGACATTCCGACAATCGTGGTGAACGCAAGCTTGCCGGGTGCCAGCCCGGACACCGTGGCGACAAGTGTCGCCAGCCCGTTGGAACGCCATCTTGGCCAGATTGCCGACGTTACCGAGATGACTTCCAGCAGCTCTGTCGGCCAGGCGCGGGTGGTGCTCCAGTTCGGTCTGGATCGCGACATCGATGGCGCGGCGCGTGATGTGCAGGCTGGCATCGTCGCCGCACGGGCCGACTTGCCGACATCGCTGCGCAGCAATCCGACCTATCGCAAATTCAATCCGGCCGATGCGCCGATACTGATCCTGGCGCTGACCTCCAAGACCATGACGCGTGGCCAGATGTACGATGCCGCGAGCAACGTGCTGCAGCAGCGACTGTCGCAGATCGACGGCATCGGCCAGGTGATCATTGGCGGTGCAGCTCTGCCCGCCGTGCGCGTGGAGCTAAATCCACAGGCGCTGTTCAAGTATGGTATCGGTCTGGAGGACGTCCGTGCGGCATTGGCCTCGGCGAACGCGCACAGTCCGAAGGGGTCCATCGAGGTCGCCAATCAGCATTATCAGCTTTACACAAACGACCAGGCGAACTCTGGCCGCTGACTACAAGCCGCTGATCATCGCCTACCGCAATGGGGCACCGGTGAAGCTGTCGGACGTGGCCGACGTGCAGGATTCAGTTGAGAACGTACGCAACCTGGGCGTGGCCAACGGCGTGCCGGCCGTGCTGGTGATCGTGTTCCGCCAGCCCGGGGCCAATATCATCGATGCGGTGGATGCGGTGAAGGAGGCGCTTCCTCAACTGGAAGCGGCAATGCCGAGCGACATCAATGTCAGCATCGCCAATGATCGCAGCACGACGATACGAGCCTCACTGCATGACACAGAAACCACGCTTGTCATTGCGGTGATCCTGGTCACGCTGGTGGTGTATGCGTTTCTACGCAATTGGCGCGCCACTTTGATTCCGTCGATCGCAGTGCCTGTTTCCATCATTGGCACGTTCTTTACGATGTACTTGCTTGGGTTCAGCCTGGATATCCTGTCGCTGATGGCGCTGACGGTCTCAACCGGGTTCGTGGTCGACGACGCAATAGTCGTGCTGGAGAACATTTCGCGTCATCTGGAAGCCGGCATGCCTCGCCTTCAGGCGGCTCTGCTGGGCGCGCGCGAGGTCGGATTCACTGTCATATCCATCAGCCTATCGCTGATCGCGGTGTTCATACCGATCCTGTTGATGGGGACTATCATCGGGCGCTTCTTCCGGGAATTTGCCCTGACGCTGTCACTGGCCATCATGGTCTCGCTCTGTATCGCGCTGACCACGATTCCCATGCTATGCGCCCTGTTCCTGCGCCCGATGCCCCCGCGCGATCCGCAGCGGCGTACGCTTTTTGATCGCGCGCTGGGCTTCTACCGCCATAGTCTGGACTGGGCGTTGCGCCACGGTCGTCTGGTCATGCTCGTCTGGATCATCACCATCGGGCTGAACATCTGGTTATATATACTTGTCCCGAAGGGTCTGTTCCCTGAAGAGGATACTGGGCGCCTTACGGGCAGTATGCAGGCGGATCAGAGCACATCGTTCCAGGCGATGCAGCAGAAGCTGGATCAGATGGTGACAATTGTGCGGAATGACCCGGCAGTCGCAAATGTCGTCGGCTTCACGGGCCAGGGTAGCGGCGGAGCTGGCGGACAGTCCAACACCGGCCAGGTTTTTGTCGCCCTTAAATCAATCTCCCAACGCGGCAGCATGGACTCAATCATGACGAGACTGCGCCGCGAACTTTCCGTGGTCCCCGGTGCCAGGCTGTATCTTCAGCCGGTTCAGGACTTCCGGACAGGTGGCCGCCAGAGTAATGCTGCTTATCAATACACCCTCGAGGGCGATGATTCGCACTTGCTCTACGATTGGGGAAACAAGCTGCAGGATGCACTTCAGAAGAGCCCCGTGCTGCGTGACGTGAACAGCGATCAGCAGCAAAAGGGGCTGGAGACTGACCTCACCATCGATCGCGCGACGGCAAGCCGACTGGGGATCACCGCCAGCCAGATCGATAATACGCTGTATGATGCGTTCGGTCAGCGTCAGGTCTCGACGATCTATAGCGCGCTCAACCAGTACCACGTGATCATGGAGGTTGCCCCGCGTTATTGGCAGAGTCCTGAAACACTGAGGGATATCTACGTCAGTACCACGGGCGGAAGCGCCAGCGGGACCGAGACGACCAATGCTGTTGTCGGCACTGTCGCCGCCAATAATGCAACCGCGGCAACCGCGGCGACAGTCGCGCAAAGTTCGGCGCGTAATGCTGCCACCAACTCGCTGGCGACTGTCGGCAATGGAAGCGCTTCGTCGGCTCCAGCGGTGTCCACCGCGAAGGAGACGATGATCCCGCTCGCTGCTTTCGCTTCCTACGCGCCTGGCACGACCCCGCTGGCTGTGAACCACCAGAATCAGTTCGTCGCAACGACGATCTCGTTCAATCTGGCGCCCGGCAAGTCATTGAGCGACGCCAGCCAAGCCATCGATCAGGCCGTGCGCGATATTCACATGCCGGCCAGCATTCATGGCAGTTTCCAAGGTACCGCACAGACGTTCCAGTTGTTCCTCGCGAATGAGCTTGTGCTCGTCGTCACCGCGCTGATCGCGGTCTACATTGTGCTCGGTATTCTGTATGAGAGCACGATCCACCCGATTACCATCCTGTCGACGCTGCCGTCCGCTGGTGTGGGCGCTGTGATTGCTTTGCTGCTGTTCGGCACCGAGTTCAGCATCATCGCTTTGATTGGAGTCATTCTGCTCATTGGGATCGTCAAAAAGAATGCGATCATGATGATCGACTTTGCCCTTGATGCGGAGCGGTCGCGTAACCTGTCGCCGCGCGATTCGATCTTCGAGGCGTCGGTGTTGCGCTTCCGCCCGATCATGATGACCACCTTTGCAGCGCTACTGGGCGCCCTGCCGTTGGCGTTGAGTTTTGGCAACGGCGGTGAGATCAGACGCCCGCTCGGAATATCGATCGTAGGCGGCTTGATCGTGAGCCAGATGCTGACGCTGTACACCACACCAGTTCTGTACCTGTATCTCGACCGGTTCCGGCATGCCATGCGGCGACGCTGGCGGAGGGCTTTCCCTGGCATTGCCGCGGCCTCGGAGCCCGCCGAATGAGGCTTCGTTGGCTACTACTGCCACTCATACTGTCAGCATGTACGGTCGGTCCGGACTACCAGAAGCCTGATGCGCCAGTTTCCGTTACATATAAGGAATTGCGAGGCTGGACCATTGCGCAGCCACAGGATGCGGCGGATCGCGGCAACTGGTGGTCGATTTACCATGATCCTGAGCTCGATATGTTGGAGCTTCAGGTCGATGTCTCCAACCAGACCATCAAGCAATTCGAGGCGCAGTATCGCAATGCGGTTGCCTTGGTGCAGGAAGCCCAGGCAAATCTGTTTCCCGTCGCTGGGCTCAATGCGAGCGTCACACGGAGCTCAGGTTTCAGCGGGAGCGGGCAAAGCAGTTCGGGCGCATTATCGGGCACCTCGACAGGGAGCCTTCGTGGCGGAAGTGCACCCCGGACGCAGTACAGCGTTGAAGGCTCCATCACCTGGGACCTGGATGTTTGGGGGCGCATCCGGCGCCAGGTGGAGAGCCAGATTGCTGGCGCTCAGGTGAACGCGGCCGATCTGGACAATGCCAGGCTGTCCGCGCAGGCAACCTTGGCTACGGACTACTTCAACCTGCGCGCTGAGGATTCGCTACAGGCACTGTTGCAGCAGACAGTCGCCTACTATCAGCGCGCATTGGATATCGTGCAGAATCAGCACGCCGCTGGCACCGTGTCCGCGGCCGATGTCGTCACGGCACAAGCACAACTGGAAAGTGCTCGTGCGCAGCTTGTCGGAGTGGGCGTCCAGCGAGCGCTATTCGAACACGCCATTGCCGTATTGACAGGTCATCCACCCGCTGAACTGACAATACCGGTAGGCGCGCTGACGTCCGCAGTGCCAGTCTTGCCGCCCGGTCTACCATCCACCTTGTTGCAGCGCCGCCCGGACATCGCCGCCGCGGAACGGCAGATGCAGGAAGAGAACGCGCTCATTGGGGTGCAGATAGCAGCATTCTATCCGGATATCAGCCTGTCGACGCTGGGTTCCTTTATCGGCAGCCCATTGTCGCAACTGTTCACGGTCGCCAATCGCACCTGGTCGCTCGGCGCTGCTGCAAGTGAGACGCTATTCAATGGCGGTGCGCGCACTGCTGCGGTGGCAGCGGCGCGTGCAACGTACGACCAAAGTGTCGCGAATTACCGTCAGGTGGTCCTGACAGCGCTCCAGCAAGTTGAGGACGAGCTGGCATCCCTCCGCATTCTGGAACAGCAGAAGCACGCCGAGGACGTCGCGGTTGCAGCAGCGCAACGCGCGGTGGATGTGACATTCAATCAGTACCGTTCTGGCACGGTCGCCTATACGAGCGTCATCACGGAACAGACGTTATTGCTGACGGATCAACAGACGCAGCTAGCGGTTCAGCAAAGCAGGTTGGTCGCCAGCGTTGCTCTGCTCGAAGCGCTTGGCGGCGGCTGGGAGACCGGGCAACTGCCGACGCGCGAGGATCTGCCGAACGCCCTGGATGTGCTGAAGCCGTAGCCGCTATCCCGTCTCGCGATGCAACCGGCGATCGATTGCCAGCAGCACCACACTGACGGTCGCAGCAAACATCACCAACAGCAATGTCACTGCCATGATCATGCGGACATTCTGCAAACCGATTGCGGTCATCAGCAAATAGCCAAGACCGCGTTGCGAACCGAACATCTCGCCGATCAGCGTGCCAATCAGCGTGAGCGAGAAGCTGACCCGGATGCCGGTGAAGATTTCTGGCAGCGCGCTTGGAATGATGATGGCACGAGCTACGGTCCATTGTGGCAGGCGCATGACACGCGCTGTCTTTAGCAGCACGGGCTTGATGGTGCGCACGGCGGTCATGGTGAAGATTGCCATTGGCACGATGCCGTGGATCGCACCGAATGCGACCTTCGCCGGCATGCCAATGCCGAAGGCGAGCAGCACGATCGGATAGAGCGTGATTTTTGGTATGGAGTAGAACGACACCAGCGCCGGTTCAGCTACCTCGCCGGAGAAGCGGTGCAACCCCAGCACGAGCCCGATCAGCAGACCCAGCACGAGGGAAATGGCGAGTGCCAACAGGAATGCGGTTCCCGTAGCGGCTACGTTCGCCCAGAAATCCGCGGTGCCAAGCAGTTGCGCCAGGTAGTCTATGGTGGCGATCGGCGGAGCCAACGCGTCCTCGCCGGCGATTTCAAACAGGATTTGCCAGACGATCAGCAAGCCGAAGATAAGGATCAGGCCGTTATGGGACCGCAGGACACGCTGCATCAGCGATAGCCTCGCTTTTGCATGAGCGAGTTCTCCCAATGCGACAAGGCGGCATTGACCACGATCGAGATCAGCACGATGAGCAGAATCAGTGGATACATCGTCGCGTTATCAAAGTTGTTGTAGGCGAAGCTGATCTCGTAACCGACGCCCGTGTTGGACATGATGAACTCAGCGCCAATCACGCCGATGAAGGCGTAGGCAACCGCAAGCCGCACGCCGGTCAGCAGATACGGGGTGGCGCTGGGCAGGGTGATATGCAGCGCTGTATCGATCGGGCCGAGCCGATGGATGCGCCCCGTTTTCAACAGCACGCGTGATACCCGATCGAGCCCTGTCAGGGTGTTCATAATGACCGCGACCACCGCAAGCATGAAACCAATGAGGATTTGCGGTGCATCGCCAAGGCCAAACAGTACAATAAGCAGCGGATAGAATGCGAAAACCGGCACCGCATAATAGGTCGCGAACAGTGGGTCCAGACCCTGACGCAAGGCACGCCTGCCGTGAATGGCCACACCCAGGATGATCCCGGTGACGACCGCCAAACCGCATGCTGCGACGACGTTCCATAGCGTCTTCAGCATGGCATCATTCATCTTGCCGGATGCCAGCAAGATAATCAGATCCCGCACGATCACACTTGGTGGTGGCATGGTCAGATTGTCGATCACGCCGACGCGGCATAGCAGCTCGACCAGCAGCACCACTGCGGCGATCAGAGCCGCCCGGACCCAAGCAGCCCGTTTCATTGCTTCGGCTTCAGGTCATCAGGCAGGAAGTTGGTGTCGATGACCTTGGGCCAGTCCACATCGCCACTAATGGCGCCAACCAGTTTCTGTGCCTCGATCATACGGTTCATGCCATCGATATGAAAATCGCCAGGCCCCCAATAGCGTAGACCTGTCTTGCCCTGTGGTGCTGTCAGGTTGTGTACTGCACTGCGGGCGACCTGGGGATCCAGATGGTACACTACGGCGACAATGTCGCCGGCTTCGTCCGGATGCGCATACATGAAGTCGACGGCCTCACGCCGGGCACGCAGGATCGCCCGCAGGAAGTCGCCGCGCGTGGCGGCCGCCTTGCCAGTGGTAACGCCTACCACGTTGTCGAGCGCTGGAAGAACGTCGGTGGCCCGAGCCAGCAAGCGGTATTGCCCTTGATACTTCGACCAAAGCGGCTCTGGGATCGGCGCGACATCGAGCGCGCCCAGGTTTAGTGCCGTGACGCCTTCGCCAAAGCCTCCCGCGCGGACGATCTGCGCATCGCTCGGTTGCAGGCCGCCCGCCTGGACGAGAAGGATCGCTAATGCCTGGCTTGTAGAGCGCGGGTTCGTGTAGCCGATCTTCCGGCCTTTCAGATCCGCGAGCGTCTTGATCGGCGAATCCAGCTTTGTCGCCCACACGAACTCTCCGACAGTCAGCACATTGTCGCTGATGATCTTCAGGTCCGCGCCCTGGCGGATCGCCGTTACGACTGCGGTCGGATTGATCTCCCCATAGGCCACGCCGCCCTCCAGCATATTCCGCATGGACGTGCCACCGCCGTTCGATGACAGGATGCCGGTGACGTCGGCGCCTTCCTTGGCGAAATAGCCTTTGGCCATCGCCACGGCATAGGGCATGCCGTTGGCCGATACCGCGTAGTTGCCGACCTCGATCTGCTCTGCTGACGCCGGTGTCGCGAGCGCAATGAATGCCAGTGGCAGCAGTCGCATCAGCCAGCGTCTCATTTGTCCCCCCGAGGCTGTTATGCCATTGTCGTTGCTGACGTGAGCCATAGCACTACCCCCCCTGATCCGTCACCGCCGCACGTATCCCTGGTTGGCGTAACGAAGCGCTTCGCCGCGGCGGCGGCGGGGGGCGTGGACCTGCACGCGCTCGGTCCAATCGATTTGCAGCTTCCGCGCGGTGAGTTCTTCTCCGTGGTCGGCCCATCCGGCTGCGGCAAGTCCACGCTGCTGGAACTCCTGGCGGGGCTCGTGCCATGCACCGAAGGCAGCATCACATTCGAAAGCCAACCGATCGTCGGCCAGGTGCCCGACGGTATCGGCGTCGTATTTCAGGAAGATGCCAGTTTCCCTTGGCTGACAGTGCGCAGGAATATCGCATTTGGCCTGCGTCATCTCGGGCTGGACCCGAAGGAAATCGAAAGCCGTACGCAACAAGCTCTTGCGTTCACTGGTCTGACCGGCTTTGCCGATGCGTATCCGGCGCGCCTCTCAGGTGGCATGCGCCAGCGCGTGTGCATTGCTCGGACCTTGGTGCTGCAGCCGCGCATGATCCTGCTGGACGAACCATTTGGCGCGCTCGATGAGCAGACCCGGCTGCTGATGGGTGACGAACTCCTGCGTCTGTGGCGGCAGACCGGCGCGACCATCCTGTTGATCACCCACTCGCTCGACGAGGCGGCCATGCTGTCACAGCGGGTCGGGGTCATGTCGGCGCGCCCAGGCTGCTTCATCGAGATCATCGAGACGAATTGGCCGCGCGATCGCGACAGCCGGATCGCCGGGCTTCCGGAGTTCGGGGCCATTACCGCGCGGCTGTGGGAGCTGCTGCGCGAGGAATCGATCAAGGCGATGCGCCAAGCCGATCCTCAGCGCGGTTTCTGATCGTCTGGCAGGAATTGCGTATCGACGATCTTCTTCCAGTCCACGTCACCAGTCAGCGCGCCGACGATCTTCTGTGCCGCGATCATCCGGTCCATGCCGTCGAAATCGAACTTACCCGCGCCCCAATAGGGCATGTGGGAGGCGCTTTTCGCGATCAGGTCGCCAATGGCATGGCGCGCCACCGCGATGTCCAGATGATAGACGTCAGCCACGATGGCCGCGGCATCGTCGGGATTCGAATACATGTACTCGACTGCCTTGCGGCGTCCACGCAGCACTGCGCGCAGGAAATCTCCTTGTGTGGCAATGGCTTTTTCCGTCGCCACGCCGACGACGTTGCACAGCGGCGGCAGTACGTCGGCGGCGCGCACAATCGGCCGTAGCTTCGAGATGTTCTGCGACCACACTGGGTCCGCCAGCGTCGCGACATCGATCGAACCGAGGTTCAGCGCGACGATCTGCTCGCCGAAGCCGCCGACGCGCGTCAGTTGCGCGTCCTGCGGTGTCATGCCGGCGCTCTGCAACAGCAGCACGTCAAGGGCTTGGCTGGTCGAGCGCGGATTGGTGTAGCCGATCTTCTGGCCCTTGAAGTCCTTCAGGGTCTTGATCGGTGAATCGGGGCGAACTGCCCAGACGAACTCTGCCACCGTCAGCACATTATCGCTGATGATCTTCAGCGTCGCGCCTTGCTGGATGGCAAGAACGGTGCCGGCAAGATCGATTTCGCCATACGGCAGATTGCCTTCCATCAAGTTGCGTACCGTAGTGCCGCCGCCAGACGATGAAAGGATGCCGCTGACATTCGCGCCTTCCTGCTGGAAATAGCCCTTCTTCATCGCAATGGCGTAGGGCATGCCGTTCGCGGCAATCCCGTAGTTGCTGACGACGATCTGTTGCTGCGCGGCAGCGGGTTGGATCAGGCATGCGGCAACCGCCAACACCGACAGAACTTCGGTGCGAATGCGTGGTGACACGATGTTTCCTCCATTTTCGGCGGTATACTGACGTTGCATGGATCGGGTGTCGATACCGCGCTCCGTATGGCCGCGCATGTGGATGCAGTGTAGAATCCGGGTCGGGAGGAACTTCATTTGGCAACCTTGTCCCTGCGCGGGCTGAGCAAGCGCTTCGGCGCGGTTGACGCGATCAAGGACGTCGACCTGGACGTCGGCGAGCACGAATTCGTCGTGCTGGTTGGGCCGAGCGGCTGCGGCAAAAGCACCATCCTACGCATTATTGCAGGGCTGGAGACGTCAACCTCCGGTGACATCGTGATCGATGGTGCGGTGGTGAATGAGCGCGAGCCCAAGGATCGCGACATCGCCATGGTGTTTCAGGATTACGCGCTGTATCCGCACATGACAGTTGCGCAGAACATGGACTTTGCACTGCGCTATCGTGGCGTAACGAAGTCGGAGATCCGGCAGCGTGTGACGGCTGCAGCGCGGCTGCTGGAGATCGAGGCGCTGCTGGAACGGACGCCACGACAACTCTCCGGTGGGCAACGGCAGCGCGTTGCGATGGGCCGGGCGATCGTCCGTGATCCGAAATTGTTCCTGTTCGATGAACCGCTGTCCAACCTGGATGCCAAGCTGCGCGTGCAGATGCGCACCGAACTGCGCAAGCTGCGGATGCGCGTGCCGACGACGACTGTCTATGTCACGCACGACCAGGTGGAGGCGATGACCTTGGCCGACCGTATCGTGGTGCTGAACCATGGACGCATCGAGCAGGTGGGCACGCCGGAGGACGTGTATGAGATGCCGGCCTCGGCGTTCGTCGCAGGCTTCATGGGCGCGCCGGCAATGAACCTGCTGCCGGCGCAGTTGGAGTGGCGCGCAGGTGGTGCTGGAGGATGGCACGGCGCTGCCAGTGCCACATCGCGGCGCGGGTGAGGTGTGGTGCGGCGTCCGGCCTGAGGATCTGACCTATGTGCCGCAAGGCATAGCAGTAGCGGAAAGATGCCTGCATGGGACAGCGCTGACCGTCGAACCGCTGGGTCCGGATACGTTGGTTGCGATGCAGGTGCCAGGAGGCGAGATCGCCTGCCGGCTGCCACCCCGTAGCGTGCGCCACGCGGGCGAGGCAGTCACGTTGGCGATCGATCCGCAACGCATCCACCTGTTCGATCGAAGCAGCGGCAAACGGCTGACAAAAGGGAGGACAAAGCATGAATCGGCGGACATTCCTGGCTGGTACGGCGGCAGCAGCATTGGCGAGCCCCGCCATCGGACAGACCAGCAAGAAGCTCACGTTTCTGTCGTGGAACATCGTGGATCAGGCTGGGCATGTTCAAGAAATGGTTCGCCGAATTCCAAGCCGAACATCCAGGCGTCGAAATCGAATGGCTCGACAAGAAGGGCCCGGATGTTCCGCCGTTCTACGAAACGCAGCTTGCCGCGGGGACGCCGCCGGATGTGGTGGATCTGCAAGGCGGCATCGGCATCGAATATGCGGCGCAGGGTGCGTTGCTCGACCTGACGCCTTACCTGACCGCGCATGCCGACGTGAAGGCGCGGTTCAAGCGGACTATCTCAACAACTGGGTGTGGGAGGGCAAGAACTGGCTGGTGCCGTTCTACATCGCCAAGTCGCTGCTGTTCTACAACAAGACCTTGTTCCAGAAGGCGAGTCTTGCCGGCCCGGCGAACAGCTTCGACGAATTGTTGAGCCACGCGGACAAGATCGGCAGCACCGAAGACCAGACCGGCTTCCTCACGCTGAACTTCGATTGGCTGTACTGGGCGCTGTTCCGCCTGAACAATATCGAACTGCTGTCGCCCGATATGAAGAAGATGGCGTTCGATACCCCGGAGATGGTCGAGTGACAGAGAAGCTGGCGAAGTCGACCGCGGGCACGGGTATCAACAAGATCTCATGGACCGGGCGCTGGGTGGAACCGCTGGGCGCTTTCGCCTCGGGTAAGGTCGGCATGCTGAATGCCCATTCGTCGGCGTATTTCTTCTTGAAAGGGCAGGGGGCTTGGATCAACCAGGATACGCTGGGGATCGGCGAACTCCCCGGCAACTGGTCAGTGCCGTCGCTGCATGGTTACGCGATCTCCAAGGGCACGAAAAACCCCGATCTCGCTTGGGCCTTCGTGGAGTTCTGCACGGCGCGCAAGCAGGTGGAGGAGATGGCCAATAGCCGCCGCATCCTCACTGCCTTCACAGATGTGGATAACGCACTGATCGCCCAGCTGCGAAGGAAGAGCCGCTGGCGCATGCCGTGCTGCAGACTCAGGTGGAGCATACCGACAAGCTCTGCGGCAACTGGCCACTGCCGAATGACAGCCGGGTGAAAGACGCCTTCTATCCCGAGCTCCAGAACGCGCTCCTGGGACGCAAGGATGCGAAGACTGCATTGGCCGAGGCGAGCCGCAAGGTGGACCGCGCGCTACGGCGGGCATGACCGGCTGGCTCCGCACACGGCGGGCACGGCAGGCGGGGCTGGTCGCCTGCTTCCTCACGCCGTCGCTGTTGATCTTCCTGCTCTACCGGATCCTGCCGCTGGTCTGGAACGTCGTGTTGTCGTTCCAGGCGTGGTCGCCGCTGCATCCGCCGACCTGGGTTGGGTGGGACAATTACGACGAGATGCTGAACGACGACGATGTGTTCTGGCAGGCGCTCTGGAACACGCTGATCTTCATGTCATCGCAGGCGATCGGCGTGGCGATCGCGCTGGGTATCGCGTTGCTGGTGAACAGCGACCTCAAGGGAGCCTCAGTCTACCGCACCATTGTCTTTCTGTCGTATCCGCTGATGACGGTAGCGGTCGCGATCATCTGGCACTGGATGTACAACGAGCGTGGCGGGCTGATAAATTACGTGCTCCGAGGGCTGGGTATCATCCATCAGCCGATCGCATTCCTCAATTCGTTTGCCTGGGCGCTGCCAAGCACGATCATCGCCAACACGTGGCAAGTGTTGGGATTCTTCATGATCGTGCTGCTGACGGGGCTGCAAAGCATCCCGACGCATCTGTATGAGGCGGCGAGGGTCGATGGCGCGCCGGCCTGGGCGCGGTTCCTGCGAATCACGCTGCCAATGCTGCGACCTTCGCTGTTCCTGTGTGCGGTGATTGCCATTCTCAATTCGTTCGCCGCCTTCGATCTTGTCTATGTCATGACCAATGGCGGCCCAGGGCATGCGACCGAGTTGCTGATCACCTATATCTACAAGGAGGCCTTTGGCGAGACGCGGTTCGACTACGCGGCGGCACTGACTGTCGCGCAGTTCGTGCTGCTGATGGCGCTGGCCTGGCTGGCGCATCGCGCAGCCGGCGGGAACGCGGGAGCCATCGAGTGATGCAGCGTGCGCGAGTTCTACTGTGGCTGCGACACGCCGTGCTGGTGCTGATCTCCTTGGTCATGCTGGCGCCGTTCTACTGGGTGGTGAAGACCTCGATCACCGGCGAGAACATCTACGCCTATCCACCACATCTTTGGCCGGTGAAGCCGCAGCTCTTCAACTATGTCGACGTCTGGTACCTGATCCCATTCCCACGTTATCTGCTGAACAGCGTCATCGTGTCGCTGATCGCAGTAGCTGGAAACATCGTGCTGAACGCGATCGCCGGTTACGCATTGACGCTGCCGTTCGTGGGCCGGCGCGCGATCATTGTGCTTCTGTTGTCGTGTGCGCTTATCCCATTTCAGGCGACCATCATTCCCGCCTATCTGATCACAGCGAAACTGGGGCTGCTCAATTCCTATCTCGGGTTGGCGCTGCCGCTGATGTCAACCATCGTCTGCATATTCATTTTCAAGGCGGCGTTCGAGGCGGTGCCTCGGTCGTTGATCGACGCGGCGAGGATCGATGGACTGAGTGATCTGCGCATCCTGCTACGCGTTCTTCTTCCCCTGTCCACTCCAGCGATCGCAACCAACGTGGTGCTCGCGTTCATCTGGTCATGGAACAATTTCCTGTGGCCGCTGATCATCACGCGTGATCCGAACATGCAGACGTTGCCGTTGGGGCTGGCGCGCTTTCTGTCCTACATGGAGGACACGACAGCAGCATTGTACGCGTTCGTGGTGATGGTACTGGCGCCTGGGTTGCTGGTGTTCCTGATGGCGCAGTCATCCTTCATGCGCGGACTGACGGCGGGAGCGACGAAAGGATGAAGCGCATCCTGCTCAGCCGCTTCGTCATGGTACCATTGACGATTGTGGTGGTCGTCATGGTGTGGAATGTCTACGTGTCGCTGCACGATCACGGGCTGCTGGCCGGACGCGTAGTCGATGCGGATGGTCACCCGGTTGCCGGCGCAACGGTAATCCTGTTCACCCACGACTTTGTCACTCAGGTCGAAAAAGCGCGCACTTCGACCGATGCCAGCGGTGGATTCCGCTTCAACAACAACGATTCGCATCTGGTTCAGTTGCAGGCGGAGGACGGCAAACTGGTATCGCGTCGCATTACCCTCAGGCTTTGGTTCCGCGCCCAGGATCGGGAGTTGGCGAAGCCGCTGCGGCTGATGCCTCGGGTCTGAAGCGGACCCCATTGCGGGCATAGCCGCCGCCAAGACCAATTGCGGTGCCGTCGGCTCGCCAGCACGCAACGCCGGTCATCGTACCGTCGTCATCGAACCGGATCGCACTCATGCCACCTGCGACGTTGCCCGTGGTCAGCACCTCGTGGCCACGATCGCGCAATGCGGTCAGCACGTCAGAGGGCACCGAATTCTCAACTTCCAAGCCGAAGCCTTGCGTCCAGATGCGCGGCGCCTCCACGGCCTCCTGCACACTCATGCCGTGATCGATCAGGTTGGATAGCGCTTGCATTACGGACGGGAAGATGCGGAGCCCACCTGGCAGACCCAGGGCGAACCGTGGTTTGCCGTCGCGCAGCGCAATGACCGGTGACATCGACGACGTCACGCGCTTGCCTGGCGCTACCGAGTTTGCCCGTCCTGGATGCGGGGTAAATACAAACATGTAGTTGTTTGGGATCATCCCGGTGCCTGGAACGATATAGCGGGCACCGAACAGCGAGTTGATGGTCTGCGTGCTGGCAACGATATTGCCCACGCCATCGGCCACGGTCAGATGCGTGGTATGTGCGCCTTCGCCGGGTGCCACCTCCGCAGTCCAGGCTTGTGCGCGATCTATGCGGATCCGTGCGCGACGCTCCGCTGCGTAGGTCTTCGACAGCAGCTTTTCCACCGGCACCTTGACGAAAGCCGGATCGGCGGTGGCCGCTGCGCGATCGGCAAAGGCAATCTTCAGCACCTCCGCCAGCAAATGCAGCGTGTCGGCTGAACCGAAGCCGAGCACACCAATGTCGAAGCCCTCAAGTATGTTCAGCATCTGGATGATATGCAGCGGGCCCGATGACGGCGGCGGCGGTCCGACGATCTCATATCCACGGTACGTGCCGCGCAGGGCATCGCGATCGATCGTACGATAGCCCATCAGGTCGTCGTGCGTGATGTAGCCGCCGGATTTCGCCATATGCTCGGCGTAGTGCGCACCGAGTGGGCCCGTATAGAGCAGGTCCGGACCCTCGCGTGCAATGCTGCGCAGTGTCTCGGCGTAGTCGCCCGTAACCAGCCGCACGCCCGGCTTGATCGGCGCACCATCCGGCAAGTAGAGCCGCGCGATTTCAGCATCGAGCGCCATGTCCGCGGCGCTATCAGATACGCACTCATGCAAATAGTGCGTGACGCGAAATCCGCGCGAGGCATGGCGGATCGCCGGTTCCATCACGTCAGCCAAGGAAAACGTGCCGAAACGCTCCAAGGCTTCACACCAACCTTTCAGATTTCCCGGCGATGCGACCGCAGTGGGCCCCACGGCATTCTTCCGTCCGATCGTATCCATCGTGCCGGGAACTGCATTCGGGTCGGGCGTGTAGGTGGTCGGGCCAGTCGCCAAGGGCGCCATGCTTTGATTGTCGATCACCACGTGACGGCCGTCGGCCAGGCGGATATGCGCCATGCCGCCGCCCAGGATGCCCACCATCATCGGTTCAACCACGCTGAGCGTGAAGAAGGCGGCGATGGCCGCATCAATCGCATTGCCGCCAGCAGCCAGCATCTCCGCGCCCGCCGCCGAGGCCAGCGGATGATTGGTGACCACCATGCCCTTGGTGCCGCTGGCCGGCTGCTTCTCGCAGCGGAATGTCGTGGCCGCGCGGGAGCGCCAGTCGGTATGGGGCATTACTGGTCCTTTCGTGCAATCATCCTGGTCCGAAGCATGCGCCGCCGGGTTCGGCGCGACAATCCGGAGCGGTGCATGGCGGACCTTTTCACGTTGGTGGGCCTGGTCGGCGTCGCGATCATCGTCGTCGCGTATTTCGCCAATCAGCAGGATTGGCTGAGCGGCGAGGATTGGCGTTATCCAGCCGCCAATCTCGCGGGATCGCTGATGATCCTGAGTTCGCTCTACCAGGCATGGAATTTTCCCTCTTTTGTCATCGAGATTATCTGGTCGGCCATCAGCGTTTATGGGCTTGGCAGGCGGTTGTTCAGGCAATGACGGTCAGTCGGCAATATCAGGACTTCATTATGGACCTGCTCGGCCCACTGGAGCCGATGCCGCGCCGGATGTTCAGCGGCGTGGGTTTGTTCCACAGTGGCGCCATGTTCGGGCTCCTGGTGCGCGACGCGATGTACCTACGCGTTGACGACACGACGCGCGAGCGCTTCGAGCAGGCGGGCAGCGAGCCATTCAGCTACCAACGCGGCGAGCGGCAGGTCAGTCTGTCGGCGTATTACGTGGTGCCGGAGGATTTGCTGGACCGCCCTGATGAGCTGTTGCAATGGGCCCGCGAAGCCATCGCAACTGCGCGGCGAGCAGCTTCGAATGCTCGATCTGCCAAGTCTCGTTCAGGTGCTCGACAGAGTCGAAGAAAGCGGTCCGCGGGTAGCGGCTGAGATTCGCCAACTCGAGGAATTCACCTCCATTTGCCATGTAAACCTCGCGGATCGCTTCTAACGTCTTACCAGGCATTGGCCAATCCGCGAATTCCGTAGGCAGACCTCCAATGACGCGAACGCCATGGGCACTCGCCCAGCGCACGAAATCCGCGATCAGCGCGCTGCCGTACCCCGTATAGACCTGCGCCGCTGATACATGGCGCGGAGTAGCGGTGGCCAGCACCGCTCGGTTGATCAGCGCCAGTTGCGCGGTATGGCCAACATGGTCACCCCAGGCATTGGTGGCGCCGGTCGCCTCGGGCCGAGGATCGTGAAAATGCGCGGCCACCATCCCTGATTCGATTGGACTCATCACGGCAGCTCGCAGATCGAACGAAAACAGCGCGGCAAGCCAGCGCTCCGAGCGCAAAGAAAAGAGAGTGAGCCAATCGTGGCGGAACATGATCGCGGCGTCCGGCCCCACATCGGTCGCGACGCGCGTGCGCACGTACTATTCTTCTTCCATTGGAAGATAGAGGATGTCGCCGCTATACAGCAGCGGCTTCCAACGGGCGAACAGGTAATCGAGCCCGACGCCGACAGCGACACCGCCGTTGACGCAGGGCATGCCGAGGATTGGCTCGATTGTCTCGCAGCGGTGCGAATAGGGCGCATTGGAGCCAGCCAGGATCACCAGCTTCGGACCGGTGATCGTCGCAGCCCGCGCAAGCTTGGCTTCGATCTGATGCCGCAGGAAGCCAAGCGACAATGGGCGGTCGAAAATTACGCCAAAGACTACTGCATAGAGCAGAAGCGATGCGATGCACGCGATCAGTAATCGCCCCATGTCATTGCGAGCGAAGCGAAGCAATCTCGATCGGGATTGCTTCGCTTCGCTCGCAATGACAGGGGCACGAAGCATCAGAACTGGAAATACAGGAATGGCGTGACGTGCGGCGCAAAGAACAGCGCCTGCACGGTGAACGCGAATCCCGAAGTCAACGCCCAGCCCCGCGCGCGTTCCGACAGTTGGTCTACGCTGGGCAGTGCCAGAACGATCGTCCAACCAACCAACAGGCAGGCAGACACTTCGGGAAAGCTAAGGGTGTGCGCATCGCCGAGATACGGTAGCAGCGGCACCGGTGTCGCAATGGCCGCGAGTGGTGGAAACGCATGCACGATCATCTGCGGCAACGCTATGCCATTGCGGCCAGCCATGCCGCGTAACATCGCCAATGTCGCAGGCAATCCGCTGGCTCGGAATGGCACCCACGCAATCACGACTGCCAACAAGGTGAAGGCACGAGTAGCGAAGCTGGGCAGCTTCCAGGGAAACCAGCGCTGCACCAGCAAGTACAGTCCATGCAGCGCGCCCCAGAGGACGAAATTCCACGCGGCGCCATGCCACAGTCCGCCCAGCAGCATTGTCGCCATCAAGTTTGCGTCTCGTCGCACCGATCCGTGGCGATTACCACCCAGCGGAATATAGACGTGGTCGCGCAGAAAGCGGCTCAGCGTGATGTGCCAGCACCGCCAGAACTCAGCGATGTTTGCGGCCTGGTAGGGCGAAGCAAAGTTCAGTGGGAACCGCACGTTGAGCATGCGTGCCAAACCGATCGCCATGTCGGAATAGCCGGAGAAGTCGAAATAGATTTGCAGCGCATAGGCTGCCGCTGCGTACCAGGCCTCAAAGAAGGTCAGTGGCACATGCTGGGCAGCAGCAGCGAAACCCGTGTCGGCGTAGCGCGCGAACAAGTCCGCCAACACCAGCTTCTTTGCCAGTCCAAGCAGAAAAATCGTCATGCCGTCGCAGAGATGATCAATGCGTGGCTTCGCAAGGTCAGGCGACAGAAGCTGCGGCATGACCTCGCGTGGCCGCACGATCGGGCCCGCGATCAGATGTGGAAAGAACGCGACGAATGCCACATAGGGCAGCAGACCAGTATCGCTGCGCTGGCCTCGAGAGCTCTCGACCAGGTACATGATCTGCTGGAACGTGAAGAAGCTGATTGCCAGCGGCAGAAAGATCTGCAGTTCCGGGGTATCCAACCGCAGCACGTCATGGATGAAAAAGTTGGCGTATTTGAACCAGCCAAGCACAGCGACATTGGCTGCTATGCCGGCAATGAGCCACCGCTTCGATGCAGTCTGGCAGATGCGCTGCGCGAACGCGTAGTTGCTGAGGATCGATCCGATCAGCAACAAGACAAATTTCGGATTCCACCAGCCGTAGAAAAATAGGCTGACGGCGACCAGCCAGCACAAGGCCCATCGGGTCCCGCCGAGGCGGCCTACGATAAAAATCCTGCCACTGAAAGTGGCAGGAAGCCCAGGACGAATTCGGCGGAATTGAACAACATGGCGTGCCAGCGCCGAGTTTCCCCGTTCCGGCATAACTTCCGGTAAATGCCGCCCAGTTCCGCTCCCCCGCGATCCCTGTTACCTGACCTCTCGCGATGAGCGACCATGAACCGAACAATCGGGCACTGCTGCCTGCCGGCCTGCGGGACCTGTTACCCGGGGACGCGGAAACCGAAGCGGCCTCGGTTGAGGCACTGATGGAGGTGTTCGCCTCGCACGGCTACCAGAGGGTCAAGCCGCCGCTGCTGGAATTCGAGGATAGCCTGCTCGCGGGCTCCGGTGCCGCGGTTGCCGAGCAGACATTCCGGCTGATGGACCCGATCAGCCAGCGCATGATGGGATTGCGCGCCGATACCACTCCCCAGGTGGCGCGGATTGCCACGACGCGGCTGGCTCATCTGCCACGCCCGCTGCGCTTGTCCTATGCCGGCCAGTGTTTGCGCGTGCGCGGCACCCAGCTCGCGCCGGATCGGCAGATCACCCAGGCAGGCATCGAACTGATCGGCTGCGATCATCCAGCGGCCGACGCGGAGATCGTGCTGGTGGGGGCGGAGGCACTGGCATCGGTGGGGTTAACCCGGACCAGCTTCGACCTGACCCTGCCCACCCTGGTGCCGCTGCTTCTGGAGGATGCTGCGGTCGGGGGGACCACTCGCGCCCCACTCTCGCGCGCTTTGGATCGCAAGGATGCAGCATCTGTTACGCGCCATGGCGGCCGGCTTGCCGCCACGTTGACCGACTTATTGGAGGCGGCTGGCCCGGCGGACCGGGCATTGCAGGCTTTGCAAGCCGCTGCCCTGCCTCCGGCGGCCCGCGATCTGGCCGATAGATTGGCCGAGGCTGTGGCCGCAATCCGCGACCGCGCTCCGACGTTGCGGCTGACTATCGATCCAGTGGAATTCCGCGGCTTTCGCTATGAGACCGGCATTTCGGTGACGATCTACGCGCCTGGCCGCCACGAGGAATTGGGGCGCGGCGGCCGGTATATCTGCGGCGACTCGGAACCAGCGACCGGCCTGACCCTGTTCCCGGACGCAATTCTACGTGCCGCGTCAACCCGCACCGAGCGGCAAAGGCTGTACGTCCCTGCCGGCGCCGATGCGGATGAAGCTGCGCGTTTGCGGCGGCTCGGCTACGCCACGATCGCTGGACTGGAGATTGGCGTTGACCCGATAGCCGAGGCGCGTCGCCTGCTATGCTCGCACATTCTGCGCAACGGCGAGGCCGTTCCGCTGACCCCTGGAGCCTGACCTATGGCAAATGTCGCGGTGATCGGTGCCCAGTGGGGCGATGAGGGCAAGGGCAAGGTCGTCGATTGGCTCGCCAGCCGGGCCGACATCGTGGTGCGCTTCCAGGGCGGCCATAATGCCGGTCATACGCTGGTGGTCGGCAACGAGACCTACCGGTTGGCGCTGCTGCCCTCAGGCATGGTACGCGGCAAGCTCGGCGTCATCGGCAATGGCGTGGTGGTGGACCCTGAAGCGCTGCTCGCCGAAATCGAGAAGGTCCGGACGCAAGGCCTTGAAGTAACACCATCTTCGCTGCGTATCGCCGAGAACGCCACACTTATCCTGCCAATGCACTCCGCGCTGGACCGGGCACGCGAAGCGGCGCGTGGCGACCGCAAGATTGGCACCACGGGCCGCGGTATCGGTCCGGCCTATGAGGACAAGGCGGCACGGCGTGCCATCCGCGTGGCTGATCTGGCAGAGCCACAAACGCTCGCCGACAAGCTGGACGAGCTACTGCTGCATCACAATACTCTGCTGCAAGGCCTTGGTGCGGAGACATTTTCCAAGCAGGCCGTACTGGATCGGCTGCTTGAACTGGCGCCCAAGATATTGCCCTTCTCCGAACCGGTCTGGGAGCGGCTGGATGAGGCGCGCCGCGCCGGTCGGCGCATCCTGTTCGAAGGCGCTCAGGCGGTCATGCTGGACGTGGACCACGGCACCTATCCGTACGTCACCTCCAGCAATACCGTTGCCGCAACGGCAGCAGCCGGTGCCGGCATTGGGCCAGCAGCGGTGGGCTTCGTGCTTGGGATTGCCAAGGCTTACAGCACCCGTGTCGGCTCTGGCCCATTCCCCACCGAGTTGCATGACGCTACGGGCCAACTCCTCGGCGATCGGGGCCATGAATACGGTACCAACACCGGCCGCCGTCGCCGTTGTGGTTGGTTCGATGCCGTGCTGGTGCGTCAGGCGGTAAAGGTGGCTGGCATCAACGGCTTGGCGCTGACCAAGCTGGACGTGCTCGATGGGCTGCCGGAGCTGCGCATCTGCACCGGATACCGGATTGGGGGCGAGCACTATCGGCACCTGCCTGCCGCGCCGGGCGCCCAAGCGGCGGCGGAGCCGCAATACGAAACAGTGGAGGGCTGGACCGGCTCGACCCGAGGCGCCCGCTCCTGGGCCGACCTGCCAGCCCAGGCGATCAAGTATGTCCGCCGCATCGAGGAATTGGTGGAAGCTCCCGTGACGCTGTTATCCACCAGCCCGGAGCGCGACGACACGATCCTTATGCGGGATCCGTTCGAGGGTTAACTACGCCGCGGTGAGTTTAATCTGAAAGCGGCTCCCGGCGGCCTGCGCATACCGATGAGGGTCTTGGTACTCGGCATGGTCTTGCCGCTTTCCAGCCGCGCAACGACCGACGCGCGAGTGCCCATTCGGCTTGCCAGCTCCGCTTGAGATAACCCGGCGCGCAGCCGCGCTTTCAGGAGCTCGGTCGAAATCTCGAACTCCGGCGCCAGTGCGTCGTATGCGTCCTTCACCGCCGGGTCCGCCAGCAGCCGCCCCTTGAATTCTTCAAACGCGATCGTCACAGCACCTCCTTGGCACGACGCAGTGCGAGATCGATTTCAGACCGTGGCGTTGTCTGCGTCTTCTTGCTGAAGGCCCGCACCACAACGACGCGCCTGCTGACGACAGCCGCATATAATGCACGGCAATGCCGTCTCGGCCACTCACCCTGCGCCCCGACGACGTGTGATCACTGGTGCGTCGGCAACAGCCTGAAAATCTGACGGGCACCGTACTGTCTCATTGTCTCAAATAAGCCGCCGTCCGTTGGGGCAACCCCTATTGAGCCAGGGCTAATCTGTCTCACACGGATTGCTCGACAATTCTCGGAACCGTGTTATCATTACGACATAAATTCATGTGGGACAGATTTGGCCATGCAGGTGGGGTATGCACGCACGTCATCGCTGTCCCAGGTCGCCGGATTGGAAGCTCAGGTGCGGGAGCTTCGAGCCACCGGGTGCGAAAGGATTTTCAGTGAACAGGTCTCGTCCGTGGCCGAACGCGAGCAGCTTGAGGCGGCCCTCGATTATGTCCGCGAAGCGGATCAGTTCGTCTGCACGAAGCTCGATCGGGTTTCCAGAGGGGTGCCGACCTCCTGAACACCCTGGCTCGTCTGGAAGCAAAGAAGGTCAGTTTCAGGGTGTTGTCGATGTCCGGTGCGCAGCCCCTCGATACTGGCACGGCAACCGGCCGCCTTATGCTCGCGGTGATCGGCGCAGTCGGCCAAGCCGAGCGTGAAGGCATGCTGGGCGGCGCAAATCGACGCGCTCGGTGATGTGCGGATTTTGCACTGAAGGGATCACGATCAGGTTGAGCGACAATGAGCGGCTCGCGATCATGTCCTGTGCCGAGACATCCGCGTGCGAACTCGAAATGCTTGTTCAGGAACATGACGATCTCAAAGCGGTCGAGTCGATCGCCATCGCTCCGGCGCACAGAACTGCCCTAATGTGCCGCAGGGCTGAAGCGGCCATATCACGAGGCGAAGTGCTCTACCGACCAATCGCAGTCCACCCAATTCTTGACCAGTGGCGACCCGACCTACCATCACTGCAAACCTCTGCCGCACAAGCCGCAAGCCTCCTGAAGCGGTTTGTGACGCTCTGGCAGGCCGAGAGCGACGAGAATACAAGAATGGCACTGGCGGGTCTGACCTTGCCCAGCCTCTTTGCCGCAATCTGCATTCTGCGCAAGCATGGAAGCCCCGTGGACGTAGCCACT
The DNA here is from genome assembly GCA_963733475.1 of uncultured Alphaproteobacteria bacterium. GTDB lineage: Bacteria > Pseudomonadota > Alphaproteobacteria > Acetobacterales > Acetobacteraceae > JAMXLO01. Next base: position 95,403 of record CAVTEC010000065.1, read on the forward strand.
GGCACCTTGCCCATCTTGTGCATGCCGATTCGGTATATTCCCTCGCCCGAAGGCTGGGAATTGTGGTTGCAGCGGCGGGCAATGCTTGCGCACTATGATCGGTGCGGTGCCACCATCTTGCTGTCTCGCTATCCAGGGACAATTAGGCCCGCATTGTTCATCTACCTCGCGCTCCAACGCCGACTGTCGGCCGTTGTGCAACAACAACTCTTTCATCGTGCAGAAGATGACCGAGGGAATCCGGACTCCGATGAACTGGTCGAGATGCTTGGTCGGTAAAAGGCTAGGGACGGAATCCCGCCGTAGAAGCTCCCCAGCGTCAGGCGGATCGCCAGTGTAGTCCCAAAAAGCATAAGTGCGACAAGCCACCGAAGAAGGATTGCTTAGATTGCAATGCTATGATCTGACTTGCCCACCGCATCGTTCAGATATAGCACAGTCTCTGCTGTCACGGGCAAAAATTGCAAGGAACTGGACAGAGCACTCGCTTTGGTGCGTTGTCATCACCGCTTGAGGTAGAAGGGTTAGTTTGCGAATGTGAGGCGTCTGCCGGGCGCTCCAAACGCCGCGCCGGTAGGGTGGAATTGGGGGAAGAAGTTGTCGCACGCAAGGCCCATAACCGCGTTGCTCGTCATCACTCTAGTGAGCACCTGGGCGTATCAATCGGCCGCCCAGGAACTGGGTGATGCTCGCGAAGGACGGCACATTGCGGAAACTTGGTGCAGTTCCTGCCATATAATTGGCCCTTCGTCTGCGAGTGCAACTAGCAACGGCGCACCCACTTTTTCTGCTGTTGCCGGAATGAAATCCACGACTGTGCTATCGCTGCGCGCCTTCTTGCAGACGCCGCATGCGAGGATGCCGGACCTGCACCTCAGCAGAGCAGAAGTAGATGACCTTGCTACCTACATCCTCAGCCTGCGCGGTAGCTGATTGATACAAGGTTTCCAACCGAGCGACATCGCGACCACACCGCCACGATATGTAGAATTCTCGCCGCGTCATACCACGCGGCAATGCATCCAATCTCGGCCGCTTGGCGCGGCCTCTGGCGCAACTGATCCCCTCGTCGCGGCAGAACCGTCCACGATGGACCACGCGACGACGCGCGCGGCGGCCCGCTGTAGCGGCTGTAGCTGACTTGGCTACGGCGAATTTCGTGTTGACCCCATGGCGTGTTGGATAGTGCTATGTATGGGTCGCAATGATGATTTCAGATGCCCCCGTCGAGGCCATCGTCATTCACGCCGGTTCGAGAGAACCGGCGATTGAAGGACTGGCGTTGCTCTCGCTGAACAATAGGAGGACTGCCCTTGACTCGTATCGTGTTAGCTCTTGCTCTGCCTGTCACAATTCTTATGGCCATAATCATCGTCACAATTATCCTATCATGGGTCAGCGGAAAGGGATTGTGCGGCACATGGCTGGGGTCAGTCTTACCTTATTGCAACTGATCGGCTAACTTCTTCTTTGCCTCCATCGCTTCCTCCATCATCAGCAGAGTGACCGTCTCAGCAGACGATGTTGCACCGGAGGTGTTGAGCGTCATGATAATCGAAGCTGCATCAGTTGCTTCGGTAAGTGATGATCGCATCGGCATTCGCGTAGCGCAGCTTAGACGCTGAGCCGCTCCGCCATTTCAAGATAGCGGCAGAACGCATTGGCAAGCTGAATCTGGCGCGGTGTGCGGCACTCAGCCTCGAACATTTATGGCGAACTGGTCGATGATAGTCGGCTGGATCACTGCTGCCGTGATGGTGCTCTACGTCGTCGGATTGATCGCATCGCTCGCATCTGGCTATTCCTGTATGATTTGCTCGGGCGAGCCAACCGGTTCAACGTCCACGAGAACCAGCCGGATCGAGTTCAGCGCAGCCCGAAGTGTCTTATGCCGACGAAGCCTCGTTCTCTGACCTTTCGCCAACACGATCCAGATATCGCGACCGGCGGGCGCAAACACGAGATGCGACATCTCTCCGCCAACTTCACTGATTACGGTGATCCGGTGCTTCAGGGCAAGATCATCACTTTGCCGACTGCTTATATAGGCAAGCGCGATGTCCCCTGCTGCCGTACGCCATTTAGCCAACACGGCGCGTTCATTAGGTGTTGGCGGTCGCGCTGGACGTTTGTGTGTTGCTGTTTGCATGTGAGGAGGATCGGCAGATGGAGCAAAGCGCAATCCTGGTTTCAAAATAGTTTACAAACGGTACTGCGAATTTTGACTGGTAAATCTGATGAGACACCCGAGCGGGCGATCTAAGCCAAGGCAGGGTGATCAGTCCATCATGCCGGCCGCTGTCACGGCATTGCGGTGCCTGATCGAACGTGAGAAGTGAGATCACGACGCATCAGCGTGACCGGGTGCCTGCCTTGACGCTGGATGGCTTCCACGGTTTGCCACCCAGCCCGCGCGTATACGCGTTCGGCACCGGCGGTGTAAGGCACACGGTACCGATCCCGGCATCTCGGCAGGCAGTCTCGACCGCTCGGATCAGGTGCATGACATGTCGTTGGCCACGGGCCTCTGGGACGACGAACGCGCCAGCTAGCCAAGGCGTCAAATCAGGCCGCTCGTCTAGGTCGTGAGCGACCAGACTCGCGGTTCCGACCGACTTGCCATCAACGATCAGCACAAAGCTTTGTGGCGGCCCGGATGGGGACACCGATCTGGCAACGGCATCGCGGGTCTGCTCAAGTGTGTAGCCATCGTCTCGCCACCACTCATGCCACAGCCAGTCGGCAACCGTGGCCACAAGGTCGGGCCGATCCGCTATCCTGACGATCTCCTGCACTGGTCGATCCCGTGCTTCTCGGTTCACCTAAGCAGCCAGCCTCGTCAGCGAAGTCAGGCGCATGTCGTTGGCAGATACTGCCACCGCGATCTGACGAGTGGCGCTGGAGCGGTTTCTTCCTCAGAGGAAGTTATTCAGTCAAGGGAAGCGCGGCCGGCATTGGTCCCGGCCATTCCAAATTCGGCATGGTGCCGTGCCATAGTGATCGTCATTTCGATCATCGCCCTGCGGAGAGAGTCCGGTGCCACGATGGTAACGGCTGTCCCCCACGCAAACAGGTGCCAGCACATTTCCTGCACACCTCCGGCACGAAATTGCACGATCAGCGAACCGTCCGCCTCGCGCTTTACCCTCTGCGATGGATGGAACACCCACCCTGCCGCATCGTCCACTGGCTCGTGTTCAAAGCGCAACACCACGTCGATTGCTTCCTCCTAGAATACCCCGAAAGACTGTGCCGCGTATGCCTTCAGATCGAAGTCCTCCCGCCGCTCGAATCCACGATCGAGCAGATCTGCCGAAACAATCCGATCCAACCGCCACAACCGCATTTCTGGCAGCCCATCAACGTGCGCGACCAGCCAACCGCGCCCGCCATACAGAATCCCATACGGGCACAGTATCCGCGTCGCCGGCTCCGTCGCGTCAGGTCCGGTGTAGCGAACCACCACGAACTGCAAGCCAAGGATCGCCCGGCGCAACGTCGGCAATACGCCTGCCGCCACCACCTGACGAGGCCCAGGCCGCATGGCGACGCCCTCAGCTTCCATCAACGCAGCAATATCTGGTTCCGCGCGACGCAGGGCGTCTGGTCGCATCATTGCCCGTAACGTAGTGGAAGCCTCTCGTAGCAATCCCGCACGGTCGGCGTTGCCCCGAACCTCGCACTCACGGGCCGACGTTTCGATCGCCGCGACCGCTGCGGGGCGCACATCAACGATGCCGACCAACGCACTCCCTGGCAGCCGCCAGCGCCGCATCCGCTCCTCATCGTCCCAGGCATCCATCTGCGGGAACATGGCCAGCAGAGAATCGCGCAGCCGTTCGGCCGTCCGCCGGCCAACACCAAGCTCGGTTGCCATTTCATCGAGCGTCAAGCCGGTGCGGGTCGCCGCCAAGTGACGGGCGAGGCGCAGCAAACGTTCAGCCGGTGCGTACCTCACCACATTCGCTTTGGCTGTTTTACTGATCATCACAATGACCTTGCATCAGGACCACCGGCAGGTTGCCGGTCGGGAACAGCGAAGCCGCCCCCGACCGTCCCTCATTAACGACGCGCAGACTGACGACTGCGGGCCTGCGTCTCAGCCCGCTCCAACTGCGCGGCCGGGATGACTCGCGCGGCCTGCCTCGGATCACCGATGCCAAGCTCAATCTCGACGAACCCGTCGTGGCGGAGGCGCGAGCACACCGCCAGCGTCACACCAGTATGGACGATCTGGAAGTGTGCCATCTCGATGCCCTTGCCGCGACGCGCGATCTCTCGCCAAGCGCGCCAGGGCGAAGTTGAACGCCAAGGGCTGCACGGGCCTCGGTGGACGGAACGATAATGACGGGAACCTGAACCTGAAACATCGTGATCTCCTCCGTGAACAGCACAGGCCAGCCACCGGACGGATTCCGGGTGTGGACTGGTTCATGCCGTCAAAGGAGCGCGGGTCAGGTTTTCATTGGTTCGCCTAATCTAGTTGGGTAATGGTAGCTTGTCATCTGTCGTCTCTCAAAAATACCGGGTATCTGCGTCAAAACTGGACGTGGCCAAACGCCGGACCGGCACTTTTCTATTGCGGCGGCGGGACGGTCGCACCATTACGAAGGTGGTATCCAGGAGACCCCCTTGGCCAGTCAGTACCTTACCAAGTCACGCTATATGGCTGGTCTACAATGTCTCCGCCGGCTTTGGCTGGTCGTCCACGAACCGATGCCCTACGAGGAACCCGCCTCCGGCTCTCCGCTGGACATTGGGCACGAGATCGGCACCAAGGCGCACCTGCTGTTTCCCGGTGGCGTCCTGGTCACTGAAGTGCCGTGGCAGGACGTTGAGGCGGTCGCCCGCACGGCGGCTTTGATGGCCGATGAGCACGTTCCGGCAATCTTCGAGGCTGCCTTCGAGTATGACGGCATTCGCATCCGAGTGGACGTGATGGAACGTCTCGCGCCCGGCGCCTGGGGCCTACGCGAGGTAAAGAGCAGCGCCGGCCTGAAGGATCACTATCTCGACGATATCGCCCTGCAAGCCTATGTGCTCCGGGGCGCTGGCATCGCTGTTTCCTCGATCGAGCTTCTGTATGTAAACACCGCCTACGTGCGAGGGGTGGACGGTATCTGCTGGGAAGACTTCTTCGCACGCCAGGATATCGGCGAAGCAGTTGCCGAGAGGCTAGTCGATCTACCTGCCCATCTTCCCCCCATGCGCGATTGCTTGGCCATGACCGATCTGCCTGACGTCGAACCAGGAAGCCAGTGTGACTCGCCATACACCTGCGAATTCAAGGACCGATGCACGGCGGATAAGCCTGACGACTGGATCACCTATCTGCCCCGTCTGTCGCAGGCCCGCGCAAGCGAACTCAAGGCGCTCGGCATCGAGGCGATCTCCGCCATACCGGCCGAATTTCCACTGACGTGGAAGCAGGCGATCATCAGAGACGCAACCGCCAGCGGCCAGCCGTACATTTCACCCGATCTCATACATCTGCTTGCCGGCTACGGTCCGCCCGCGTGCTATCTCGATTTCGAGGCCATGATGCCTCCCATTCCACTCTACGAAGGCACGCGACCCTATCAAACCATACCGTTCCAATGGTCACTGCACGCGGTAACGGGAGATGGAGTACTGCATCACGGGGAATTCCTCGCTTTTGGGGACGTCGATCCTAGACGCCAGTTTGCTGAGACCCTGATCGAAGCTCTCGATGCCTTCGACGGCCCGATTGTCGTGTATTCGCCCTATGAAAAGACACGGCTGAACGAATTGATCCGAGCGTTTCCTGATCTCGCTATTTCTCTCCGCGCAATCATTGCTCGTTTGGCGGACCTGCTGCCGATCGTGCGCGGTGCGGTCTATCTCCCCAAGTTCTTCTTCAGCAACTCTATAAAGTCTGTTGCTCCCGCCCTCTGCCCTGGCTTTGGCTATAGCGATCTTGAAGGCATTGCCGATGGTGCCGCAGCGTCAGCAGTGTTTTTGCAGTTGGCATCCGGCACAGTATCTGAGCGCGAAGAAATCGAAGGAATCCGCGCCGCGCTGTTCGCCTATTGTCAGCGCGATACAATGGCAATGGTGGAAGTACATCGGGCACTGGCACAACTCGCCGCCGGATAGGATCAGAGGCAGTGTTTAGCATATTACCGGTGTGGCTGGTTACGACATTACCAGCGTGGCTTGTCATCTTCATTGTTCTCTACGCACTCGCGGCTCTCTATGTCGCGATCAAATTTAGCGAGGTGCGCAAATTCCTTGCGGGAGCCTTCTTCGTTAGCTCGGGGATACTTTGGTATTTATGGCTGACAGGTACTTCAATCCCTCTGGTGATGCCATACGTCGGAACCATATCCATTGAAACACCCGACATCAGCGGCCAGCGTGCCATCGTCCATTTCATCCTATTCGCACTCTGCTTCTATTTTGGGTTCTTTGGCAATATGAATCGGCTCCACAAGCAACTGGTTCGGTCTTCCGTTCTCGGGGCGCTTGCTATGCTGGCGCTGATTTTTATTCCGGCGGGGACGTTCCGGTTCTGGCAAGGGTGGGCATATGTGGCCGTATCTGTTGTTTGCTCCGCTGCCTACACGGTGTATCTGGCGAAGCACGATCCGGCATTACTGAAACGACGCACCGAAGCCGGCATCTCCCACGAAAACGAATTCACGCAGAAAGTCGTGATGGCTTTGCTCTATGCCGCGTGTATCGCTCTCGTCGTGCTGTCTGCGATTGATGTCCGCTTCGGCTGGTCGTTAATGCCATGGCAAGTCTCAGTCATAGGCGACGCGCTTGTTGCGTTCTCTTTCTACATTTTTTATCTCGTGTCGAAAGTGAATACCTACGCTGCCGCCAACGTCCGTATCGAAGAGGGACACAAAGTGATTTCAACCGGCATATACGGATTTGTCCGTCATCCGATGTACTTTGGCGCTTTGTTTCTTTTCATTGGTACGCCCCTTGCGCTCGGATCGTGGTGGACATTGCTTTTGTTTCCTTTGTTTTTCATCATTCTCGTCGCGCGCATCCTAAACGAAGAAATGGTACTTGCGCGAGGGTTACCCGGTTACGTCGAATATACGCAGAGGGTTCGATACCGATTGATGCCAGGCGTTTGGTAAACGCTGCGTCGGGAAGTACGTTTGTCATCTTCGGTACACGAATGTTGATTTGAGCGAGGCGTCGGAGGAGGCGTGCGCGGCGAAGCGTCGGTGCCCGACGTGATCTGATCGCAAGCGGGAGGCAACAGAAGTCTTAGATTGCCACACGCTCACAAAACTGCGGGCCTTTTCAATCACTTCTAGAACGGCGCCTCCTTTGTCGGTGCGGAACAGGTTCACGGCGCTTTTGCCACAGTAACCCCGCCCCAGTGCTGGCTGAGCAGCGGCCATCACCAACGGAATAAAATTCGTCATGATCACGTGCCTCATTCTGATCTCCTATTGCGTCAGCAGTTGGCGAGAGGTGATCGTTTGTGGATGTCTGGTCATCGTCCAGAGTGCAGGAGCAGACGCATCTCCCAGAGTTTGCCTTCCAGGTGTTTGACATGCGGTTCGTGAACGCTCTCCAAGCCAACGAGACGGATACGCTCGCCTAATCGTAGGAAGCGGGCCTGTATGTCAGGCGGCAGCGCTGCAATTTCGGCAGCCACAATGTCGTTCAGGACTTCGACTTCCCATCCCATCCTGCAGATGTGTCAGGAATGGTGTTAGCGAAAGGTTGAGACACCCCTTTGTTCCGTGGGCATCCCGCCACACACCGATCCTCAACTTTTCCCGCGCAGGATGGCCGTGAGATGGCCATCCCACCACCAGTCCGAAATCAGTGACCACCTGATCGCCGGACAGTATGAGGTTGACCGCGCGCGCCCGGCATCCCCCGTCGGCGGCCTGCCGGCGTTCGCAGCGGCAGATCGCGCCAGTGGTCGAACCGACCTGATCGCGATCCAGGTGCAACGGCAGTTCTCGGCCAGGTCGCGCGTTATTCAGGCTCTGGCCACGCCCATCGACGGCTTATTGGCGCCAGTCGCTTACGGCAGCGCTGGTGACGCCTGCTATACGGTCGCCACCGCGCCGCCGGGCCCAAATTTGCTGGCCCGGACGGGCGCCTGGTCCGAATTGGAACTTCTCGAGTGTGTGCTGCGTCCGATTGCGCATGTCCTCGAACATCTCCAGGAGCGCGGCATCACGCATCGCAATATCCGGCTCGATAACGTCTTCCAGACCGCACCTGGCCAGCCGGTGGTGCTTGGCGTCTGTTGGGCTGCGCCGCCAGCCATGGCCCAGCCCGCCTTGTTCGAGCCCCCTTATTCGGCGATGTGCCTGCCGACTGGGCGCGGAGACGGCAGTATCGCTGACGATGTCTACGCACTCGGCGTTCTCTTGCTTTGCCTGGCGGTCGGCCGCACTCCGCTCCGTCAGCTCGATGATACCGCGGTACTGCATCGCAAGCTGGAGCTTGGCACCTACACTGCTTTGGCCAGCGACGAGCGATTGCCGCCGATCATCGGCGACCTCGTCCAGGGAATGCTTGCAGAGGATCCAGAGCATCGGCCGACACCGACCCTGTTGCTTGATCCAGCCAGCGCGCGTGGGCGCAGGGTCGCGGCACGACCGCCACGGCGGGCCCAGAATGCGATCGCCATAGCAGCGAAAGACGTCTGGGACGCACGCACGCTCGCCTACATGATGGCCACTATACCCGAATTGGGCATAAACGCGCTGCGCAGTGGCAGCGTCGAACAATGGCTGCGGCGCGCGCTTGGAGATGCGCAACTTGCCGCTCACGTGGAAGAGTTGGTTCGCCACCGCAACACAGACGCAGCCGCGGACGCTGATGCCGAAGCGACATTGCTGATGCGGGTGATCACTGTGCTCGATCCACTTGCGCCGCTGTGCTGGCGAGGCGTTGCTCTCTGGCCCGACGGAATCGGGCCGGCACTAGCCGCCGCCATGGCGGCCGACCCCGACGTCACCATGCGGCTTCAGGAAATAGTTGCGCGTGAGGAGGCCGGGAATTGGGCAGCATTGCGTTCTGATCGCTACGACTTCGCAGTGCTCCGCATTGATGCGCGGCAACAGCGTGGCTGGCTACAGCAGCGTGGTGAGGAGGGTGGGATTGCGAGGCTGACCTATCTACTCAATCCGCTGATGCCGTGTGCCAGTCCGTTGTTGGGATCCCACTGGGTGGCGCGACTTACCGAGCTGCTTGAAGCTCTCGAGGAAACCGCCGGTCGCGTCGATCAGCGACAGACCGAACCAGTGGATGCACATGTAGCGGCATTCATATCCGCACGTTCGGAGCGGCGGCTTTATAGCGAGATCTCCGAAAAGGAGAAGCGATCGGACGAAATGCGCTGCCTCGCTCAACTGCGGTTGCTTGCCCAATTGCAGTCGAGATTGCGGACGGCGCCGTTACCAGCTTTGGCGGCCTGGCTGGCTGCGAGAGCTGCTCCGGCACTGGCTGCCTGGCGCAATCGCGAGAGGCGGACTGCCGTCAGTGAGCGGCTGACAGCGTTAGCGCCCGCCGGGCATCTTGCTCCGATGCTCGCGGTGCTGGAGGACCCGGCCGGGCGCATCGTCGATGCTCGCGAAGCGCAAGAGGCAGCCGCCGAATTGCGCCGTGTTGATGCTGAACTGGTCCAAATCACGAATGGCGCGGCGGCACGCTCTGCGGCGGCGGCTCGTATGGGCCAGGAAATCGCGGCAGGGCTTGGCCTTGCCACGCTCGCCACGTTACTTGCCGCGGCGGCTCTGGGGTGATGCGCTGTGGCCAAGCATAGTCCGGCGGGGTCTTCGAGCGGCAACGGTGCGACATCGCAGCCGCGCCAGCGATCCTTGGTGTGGCTCCAAGGTCTGCTATGCGGAGCTTTGGCGACATTGGCGACGCCCACGGCGCTTCTGCTGGTGCGGGCCCGCGATCGTCGCGCTGACGTTGGACGGCGAACCAGGTAAACCCACCGGTCGTACTGTTGCGCTGTTCAGCATGGCGGCCTCGGTGGGGCCGCTGAAGACCCTATGGACCACGGGTCACACCATGGCGGTTGCGGCAGACCTGGTGGCTAATTTGAATGTCGTGGCCACCACCTGGACCGCCGCCGCCGCTGGATGGCTGCTCGCGCAAATTCTGCCAATCGCGATACGCTCAGTGCTGGATGCAATCGGCATGGCGCGCTCGGTCCGGTTGCGGGCCGAACGCGCCAAGCTGATTTCAGACTGGGGCCTGGACGCCCCCGATGGCGATCAGTGACCGACTGCCGCCTGGCGGGCAGCAACGGTCGCCTGCGACTGCATCCGGCGTTCGGCGATCTGCGCCTTCATAGCCTTCTGCAGCTTCTCGAACGCGCGGACCTCGATCTGCCGGACGCGCTCACGCGAGATGCCATACTGTTGCGACAGGTCCTCGAGGGTCGTCGGGTTGTCCTTCAACCGGCGCTCGATCAGGATGTGCCGCTCGCGTTCGTTCAGCGTCTTCAGCGCGCTGGATAGCAGCGCCTTACGTCCGCTGAGCTCCTCGCGATCGGCGTAGGTGCTCTCCTGGCTTTCGGTCTCATCGACCAGCCAATCCTGCCACTCGCCTTCGCTATCGGCGCGCACGGTCGCGTTCAGGCTGTGATCGGGCGCCGCCAAACGGCGATTCATGCTGACCACGTCCTGCTCAGGCACGTCGAGCATCTTGGCGATCTTCGCCACCTGCTCGGGCTGCAGGTCACCATCGTCGATCGCCTGCATCTGCCCCTTCAGCCGGCGCAGATTGAAGAAAAGCTTCTTCTGCGCCGCCGTGGTGCCCATCTTCACCAGGGACCAGGAGTGCAGGATGTATTCCTGGATCGCGGCGCGGATCCACCACATCGCATACGTGGCAAGACGGAATCCGCGGTCCGGATCGAATCGCTTCACCGCCTGCATCATGCCGACGTTGCCCTCGGAGATCAGTTCCCCGACCGGCAGGCCGTAGCCGCGATAACCCATGGCGATCTTCGCCACGAGCCTAAGATGTGATGTGACAAGCTTGTGTGCCGCCTCCATATCCTGGTGGTCGCGCCACCGCTTGGAGAGCGCGAGCTCTTCCTCAGGGGACAGCATAGGGAATTTGCGGATCTCCTGGAGATACCGCGAGAGGTTGCCCTCGGGTGCTACGTTGATGACGGCAGAGGCCAAGGCACGGCTCCTTTCGTCGTGGCTGTGCTCGCCCACATATGGCGCGACACTACGACTAAAGATTGACTGAACCAGTCATTGGGTGCGGGGCGGGATCATCACGTCCCGGCTACCCGCCCCATACTGGCGGCGGTCTTGTATCCGGACGTCCCCACCGATGCGGACACACCCGTCCATATCGGCAAGCGGTGATATACAGGACCGGATTAGGTACCTGTCAAGGAATCTGACCTATGTCAGACCTGCGTCAGGCGCAGATCACGGTCCAGAGAGGCTAGGATTTCCGCCATATCCAGCGGAGGTTCCGTGGCAAAGATGAGCGGCGCGCGGGTCCGCGGATGGGCAAAGCCAAGGCGCGTCGCGTGCAGCGCCTGGCGGGGGAAATCCAGCAGGCGCCGGCGAATCGGTTCGGGCAGCGTCTTGGCCGCCGCCGGGATGCGGCGCAGGTAGAGCGGGTCGCCGACAACCGGGTGCCCTTTGCTCGCCAAGTGCACGCGAATCTGATGAGTTCGTCCTGTCGCCAGGCGGCATTCGAGCAAGGCGACCGCCGTGCCCCAAGTGCGTAGCGTGCGATAGTGGGTGAGCGCAGGCTTGCCATTCCTCGACACCACCGCCATCCGCTTACGGTCTCGCTTGTCGCGGCCGATGTCTCCTTCGATGTCGCCTTCCAGTGGACTTGGCAGGCCCCAGACCAGTGCCAGATAGGCGCGATCCAGATCGCGTGCCGCGAACGCCGCGGTCAGGGCGTTGTTGGCAAGCTGGGTCTTGGCGACGACCATGATGCCGGAGGTGTCCTTGTCCAGGCGATGGACGATGCCGGGGCGGCGCTCGTCACCGATCCCGGTGAACTGTTCGCCGCAATGGGCAAGCAATGCGTTCACCAGGGTGCCTTCCTGGTTCCCCGGTGCCGGATGCACAACCAAGCCCGCCGGCTTGTCCAAAACGATCACATCGGCGTCCTCGTAGAGAATCGGAAATGGGATGTCCTGGGGCCGCGGCGTAGCGGGGGCAGGGAGCGGAAGATCAAGTTGATAAATGGCGCCGGGGCGGACCGGATCGGCGGGCTCGGTCAGCACCTGACCATCGCGCTTCGCTTGGCCCTGTTCGATCAGCGACTTGACACGCGACCGCGACAGCGTGCCGATGGCGTCCGCCAGGAAACGATCCAGCCGCCGCCCGCGCGCTTCAGGTGCTGCCGTGGTGGTGAACGAAACCATGGAGGGAGAATATGCGGTTTCTGAAGGTGCTCGTCATCGTGATGGGCATCCTCATCGTCGTCGCGACGACGGCGCTGATCGTGCTTATCGTCCATCGGCTGGGCGGTGCGCCAGCACCCGTGTCGGCGACAGCATTATCGGCCCAGTTGGATGAGCCTGCGGGAACCCGCATCGTGACCATCGTGCCGGCTGGTGATCGGCTGGCGATCCAGTTGCAGGGCGGTGGCCCTGATCGCGTAGTGCTGCTCGATCCGCGCAGCGGCGCTGTGGTGGGCAGGATCACCCTCAAGGCGCAATAATCGGACCCGGACTTGCCACCTTCACCCGTCATGGCCGGCCTTGAGCATTTTCAACGTAACTGGAAAGCTGCCGGGTTTCGCTTGCCACTTAACCCATCGATTCTGGTCTGCCTGAAAGTGCTCTAAACTACACACAGGTGCCCATACGCAAGCGATGGCCGGATCAAGCCCGGCCATGACGATCGGGGAACGATCGCTGTTTCAGGTCTTCAGCCAGTCCGGGATGTTGCGACGGAAGCGTGGGGCGCCATGCCCGGAACGGTCCGGCTGCTCGCCGATCTCGCCACGACTACCGACCGGACGCTCGGCAAAGCGGCCGTGCTGTATCAGCCGGTCATAGAGGACCAGTGCGCCAGCGACCGCCAGGTTGAGTGCGAAGCGAGTTGGAATCCGAACCACATGTTGACAGCGTTGCAGCATCGCAGGCGACAAACCCGAGCGTTCCGGTCCCAGCACGTAGGCGGCATTCAAGGGATGACGAAAGGACGGAAGATCAGCCGCGTCCTCAAGCAACTCCACGCCGACCAGCACGCAACCCTGCGGTAAAGCGAGCGCCTCCAGGTTGGCGAAGCGCCACAGCGGGACGTGGTTCGGCGTATCGGGCGTGTCCGCAAGACGCCCTTCGCGCGCGTCAAAACCCGCGCCCACCACAAAGCAGAATGCCGTACCAAAGGCATGTCCGGTTCGCAGCAGGGCGCCGACATTGGCGGATTTCGACACGCCTTCCACGCCAATACCGAAATAGCCACGCGATCTGGCCTCGACCATGCCAGCGGTCTATGCCGGGCGCATGACCGACGCAACGGACGCCAGGCTGGCCGAACAATATGAGGCTTACCCGTACCCCCGCCGCGATCCGCGTGATGAGGCGAAGCGGATGATCGTCGGCAGCCCCGGGCACCTGAAGGAAATCGACTACTGGGTGTTCGGCGCTCGCCGTCCCGCGTCACAGCCCCTGCGCGCCCTGATCGCCGGCGGTGGCACTGGCGACGCGACCATCATGCTGGCCCAGCATATGGCGCGCGAGGGTCGTCCGGGCAGCGTGACCTGGCTGGACCGTTCCGCTGCGTCGCTGAAGATCGCTCAGGCACGTGCTGCCGTGCGAGGGCTGGCCAACATCGTCTGGGAGCAACGCTCGCTGCTGGACCTGCCCGGCTCCGGACTTGGTCCGTTCGACTACATCGATTGCTGTGGCGTGCTGCATCATTTGCCCGATCCAGCGGAAGGATTGCGCGCGCTGTTGTCGGTGCTGGCGCGCGGTGGCGGCCTCGGGCTGATGGTGTATGCGCCGCATGGCCGCACTGGCGTGTACATGCTGCAGGATGCGCTTCGCCTGCTGGCTCCGGCGGGTGAGCCGCCCGCCGCGCGATTGGATGTCGCGAAACGCGTCGTGCGGCATTTGCCGGAAACCGCATGGCTGCGGCGAAACAATTTTCTGGACGATCACATCAATGGCGGCGACGCGGGGCTGTTCGATCTGCTGCTGAACCCGCGCGATCGGGCCTTCACCGTGCATAAACTGCACTCGCTTCTGGCAAGCGAAGGATTGGCCGTCACCTGCTGGGTCGAGCCGGCCCGCTATGATCCCGTTCCGCTGCTGCCGGATCCGCGGCTGCGTGCCAGGGTGGATGCGCTATCGCCGATCGATCGCGCCGCTCTCGCCGAATCACTGGCGGGCAACGTCAGCGCCCACATCGTGTACTGCATGCGCCAGACGGAGCAACAGCAACGTGCCGACTTCGTGGCGCCCCACGTAGTGCCAGTGACGCGGGAAATCCCTGGACCACACCTTGCGAACAGTATTCAGCCGGATGGTACGATTGCAGGTACCATTCGATGGGATTCGCTTGCCGCTCGCTCTGCCTGCTTTGGCGCCAGCCATCCTGCGGTTGGTCGATGGGCGCCGGACCGTCGGCGAGATTGCTTCGGTGCTCGCCGAACGTGGCACCAGCGCCGAGGCGTTCGCGCGCGCCTGGCGAGCCACGTTCGAGGTGCTTGAACGGATCAACCGGCTGCTGCTGGCAGCACCGCTCTCTTGATTGCGCTGCCTAGGGGTGCTTTTGCTCTCCTGGAAGCGGGAGGGAGTTGGTTTTGGCAAATGTGCAAACGTCCCGGACGCGCGGCTTTGCGCATCCGATGGAGAATGTCGACACCTCGCCCCCTGTCGCCGACGAGGTGAAAAACACCACCTGCTACATGTGTGCCTGCCGCTGCGGTATCCGCGTTCACCTGAAGAACGGCCGCATCCGCTACATCGATGGCAATCCGCGCCACCCGGTGAATCACGGCGTGATCTGCGGCAAAGGCTCCGCCGGGATCATGAACCAATACTCGCCCGCACGGCTCCGCAAGCCGCTGTTGCGTACTGGCGAACGCGGCAGTGGCGACTTCAAGGAGATCGAATGGGGCGAGGCGCTGGCCCTCGCCACCGAGTGGCTAAGTGCAATCCGCTCCACCGAACCACGCAAGCTCGCCCTGTTCACCGGTCGCGATCAGAGCCAGTCCTTCACCGGCTGGTGGGCGAAGCAGTTCGGCACGCCGAATTTCGCTGCACATGGTGGGTTCTGCTCGGTGAACATGGCGGCCGGCGGTCTGTACACCGTTGGTGGCAGTTTCTGGGAGTTCGGCGACCCTGACTGGGAGCGGACCAAGTATCTCCTGATGTTCGGCGTCGCCGAGGATCACGATTCCAATCCTATCAAGCTCGGCATCGCCAAGTTGAAGGCGCGCGGCGCGAAATTCGTCTCGGTCAATCCGATCAAGACTGGCTACTCCGCGGTCGCCGATGAGTGGATCGGGATCAGGCCTGGCACCGATGGGTTGTTCGTTCTGTCGCTGGTGCACGAGCTGCTGGCGATGGATCGGATCGACCTGGATTTTCTCGCACGCTACACCAACGCGGGTTGGCTGGTCGGTCCTGACGGCTTGTTCGTGCGGGATGCCGAAGGCAAGCCGATCCTGGCGGAGCGGGCGGCTGGCGAGGTGACGCTGCCCGATGGCCGGCGCGCGTTTCCGGTCTTCCATCTGCTGGCTGAAAGGTACCTCGACGGGCGTTACGCGCCCGACGTTGTGGCGGACACCTGTGGTATTCCAGCCGCGACCATCCGCCGTATTGCCCGCGAACTGGCCGATGTCGCGTTCGATCAGGCGATCACGCTGGACCAGCCGTGGACCGATACATCCGGGCGCCGGCACGAGACGATGCTCGGCCGGCCAGTGGCGATGCATGCGATGCGTGGTATTTCCGCACATTCGAACGGCTTCCACACCTGCCGCGCGATCCATCTGTTGCAGATGCTGCTCGGCGCGGTCGATACACCGGGTTCGTGGCGCTACAAGTCGCCGTTCCCGCGCCCGATCCCGCCAGGCCCCCAGCCAACCGGTAAGGACTCGAAGCCGAACTCAATGCTGCCTGGCATGGCGTTGGGCAATCCACGTGGACCCGAGGACCTGCTGCTGGAAGATGACGGCAGCGCCATACGTATCGACAAGGCGTATACCTGGGATGCGCCAATGGCGATGCATGGGCTGATGCATACGCTGATCGCCAATGCGCATGCCGGCGATCCATACAAGATTGACACACTGTTCATGTACATGGCGAACATGGCATGGAACTCGTCGATGAATCCGGGCGAGACGTCGCGCATGTTGGCGGATCGCGATCCGGCAACCGGCCAGTATCGCATTCCTCACGTGATCTATTCTGACGCATTCTATTCGGAAACGATCGCGTATGCCGACCTGATCTTACCCGACACGACTTATCTGGAACGCTGGGATTGCGTATCGCTCCTTGATCGGCCGATTGGCTCGCCGGAGGGGCCTGCTGATTCGATCCGCCAGCCGGTTATCGCACTGGATCGAGATGTGCGCCCATTCCAGGACGTGATGATCGAACTCGGTGCACGGCTGAAGCTTCCGGGCTTCGTCACGGACGATGGCAGCGCCATATACCGCGATTATGCGGACTACATCGTGCGGCATGAGCGCAGGCCCGGCATCGGGCCGTTGGCCGGCTTTCGCGGGGAGGATGGCAAAGCAGCTGGCGTGGGCGCGGCCAATCCCGATCAGTTGCAGCGCTACGTCGAGAACGGCTGCTTCTGGTCCTACCATCACCCGCCCGAGGCGTTGTACTACAAGCACGCCAACATCGCTTACCTGGAAGATGCGAAGCGGCTCGGTCTGATCGACAGCACGGCACAGATCGTGCTGCAGATTTACAGCGAGCCGGTGCAAAAGTTCCGGCTCGCCGCCGAGGGGCATGGACCAAACCAGCCACCGGAAGCGCAACGCGAGCGCGTGCGAAAATACTTCGATCCGTTGCCCATCTGGTATCCGCCGTTCGAGCAGTCGCTGCCGGACCAGGTAGCCTATCCACTGCACGCGGTGACCCAGCGGCCCATGGCCATGTACCACGCATGGCATTCACAGAATGCGTGGCTACGGCAGATTTATAGCCACAATCGTCTCTATATGCATCGGCGGACCGCGGCGGCACTTGGTATCGCGGACGATGATTGGGTCTGGGTGATCAGCCGCAATGGCCGCGTGAAGGGACAGGTGCGGCTGATGGAAGGCGTGAACCCTGACACCGTGTGGACCTGGAATGCCATCGGCAAGCGGCGTGGTGCGTGGGGGCTGACAAATGACGCGCCCGAAGCAGAGCGCGGATTCCTGCTGAACCAGGTGATCTCGGAGTTTCTGGCTGGCGGACGTGAGCTGAACTCCGACCCGGTCACTGGTCAGGCGGCGTGGTATGATCTGCGGGTGCGCGTGGAGAAGGCGTCGGGGCCGGCGGAGACCGAGCCGCGGCCGGCCGCGCTGCATCATCTGCCCGGTCTCCCGCGTGCACCTCACACGTTGCACTATAACATAGGAGGCGCCCGATGACCGACATCCCGCCGGCTGGCGCCAAAAAACTCGGTCTGGTCATCGACCTGGATACCTGCGTCGGCTGCCATGCCTGCGCGGTGAACTGCAAAGAGTGGAACACGTCCGGCTATTCCGCACCGCTGACCGATTTCAACGCGTATCAGGACCATCCCGACGGCGTGTGGCTGAACCGCGTCCACACCTACGAAGCGGGCGAAGGACCGGACAGCCGCACCGTGCATTTCCCTCGCTCGTGCCTGCACTGTGAGCAGCCAGCCTGCGTCACCGTCTGTCCCACCGGCGCGAGCTACAAGCGGGCGGAAGACGGGATTGTGTTGGTGAATGCCGATATCTGTATTGGCTGCAAGCTATGCTCGTGGGCGTGCCCATATGGTGCGCGCGAGTTCGACGAAGATCAGGGCGTCATGCGGAAGTGCACGCTCTGCATCGATCGCATATACAATACGAATATACCAGAGCAGGAGCGCGTCCCAGCCTGCGTCGCCGCGTGTCCGGCAAGGGCGCGGCATTTCGGTGATCTCGGTGATCCGAACAGCGAGGTGTCGCAACTAGTCGCCGAGCGCGGCGGCTTCGATCTGATGCCGGAAATGGGCTACAAGCCAGTGAACAAGTATCTACCGCCGCGGCGGCGTCCGCCAGTCGCAGCGCCGGCGGAAACGCCGCGTGAGGCCACCGGCGTACTGCGCTGGATCGATCGGGTGTTGTCGCGATGAACCCGGCGTTTTCCGTCATCTTCCTGACCACAGCGTCGGGCGCCGGCTATGGCATGCTGGTCTGGCTGGGCGTGCTGAATGCGTTCGGTGCGCTGCCGCAGACGCACTGGTTCGGTGTCATCGCGACGCTTGTGGCATTGGCGCTGGCCGCGGCGGGATTGCTGGCGTCCACCTTCCATCTCGGCCATCCCGAGCGTGCCTGGCGCGCGATATCGCAGTGGCGCAGCTCGTGGCTGTCGCGCGAGGGCGTCCTCGGGCTGTTAACCAATCTGCCGGCGCTGGGCTTTGCCGCGGCGTGGTGGTGGGATGGACCAACCGTGGTGCTGGGGCTGATAGCGGCTTTGTGCGGGCTGGCCACGGTGGCATCGCAGGCGATGATCTACGCCACGCTGAAGCCGATACGCCAGTGGCACAACGGCTACGTGCTGCCGGTATTCGTCTTGCTGTCGCTGTTTTCCGGGGCGGTGTGGTTGGCAGCCGCAGGGGGCGGCATCCCGGCCGCGATCATCGGTATCGTCTTTGTGGCAGCCGCTGCCGAGGCGAAATGGTTGTATTGGCGCTTCATCGACACTGCCTCGCCGGCTGCGACAATGGAAAGCGCCACCGGACTCGGCTCGATAGGTCGCGTACGAGCACTCGAGGCGCCGCACACCGAGGAAAATTACCTGTTGCGCGAGATGGGTTATGTGATCGCGCGCAAGCATGCCGCGAGGTTGCGGTGGATCGCGCTGGCGATCGGGCTTGTTGGGCCTGCCGTCCTATTGATCGCTGATATCGTCATTGGGGGGTTGGTGGGTCAGGCGCTGGCGGGAGTGGCTGCATTAGCGGCCTTACTCGGAGTGTACATCGAACGCTGGCTGTTCTTTGCCGAGGCAACGCATACCGTCACGCTGTACTACGGCACAGGGCACGATACGGCACGCATCAAAGCTGCCTAACTCAAAGGTGTATTACGGATATTGCTTTCCGTCGCGTGGCACATTAAGCTGCACGCGAAATACACCTTTGAAGAGAGGCCGCGCGACACATGTATCCGCGTTATGACGTTGTGACCGAGGACACAATCAAGTCGCAGGTGGATGCCTTTTATGCGCAGGTCCGACGCGATCCTGTGCTCGGGCCGATATTTGCATCCGCGATCGCCGACGACACCTGGCCTGCACATCTGGAGAAGATGTACACCTTCTGGTCGTCCGTCATGCTGACCAGCGGCCGCTATAAGGGCGATCCGGTCAGCACTCACCGCAAGGTTGTGGGAATCGAACCGCCTATGTTCGGCAATTGGCTCGACTTGTTCGAAACAACTGCCGCGGAGCTGTTCATTCCAGAGATTTCCGAACAATTTGGCCGCAAGGCCCGGCGCATCGCCGAGAGCCTGAAGCTTGCGATGTTCTTCAAGCCGGGCCTGCCCTGGCCGCAGGATCTGCGCCACAGACCCAGGATAACCACCACATGCGCCTGACCACGTTCAGCGACTATACGTTGCGCACGTTGATCTACTTGGCGTTGCGGCCTGATGTACTCTGCACCATCGACGAAATCGCCGAAGCATATGGCATCTCTGCCAACCACCTGACGAAGGTCGTGCACCAGGCAGCGCTGGCGGGAGAGGTCGCGACGGTGCGAGGGCAACGCGGCGGCCTGCGGCTTGGGCGCCCTGCCGGGACCATCAACATCGGCGCCGTGCTGCGCCGTACCGAACCAGACTTTGCCGTCGCGCCCTGCTTCGGCGCCGGCGACGTCTGTGCGATCCAGCCTGGCTGCGTTCTGCAAGGAGTGCTCGCTGATGCATTGGCAGCTTTTCTTGCAGTGCTGGATAGAACAACGCTCGCAGACCTCGTGCGTCCCAGGCGACGGCTGTCCTCGCTGCTGCACTTGGAACCGGCCGAGTGACGATGGACTTCGATGCTGATCGCTTTGCCACCGCGCTGCTGCGTGGAGTATCTGATGCCGTCGTTTATGCCGATGCGCACGGGGCGATCCGCTTCTGGAACGCCGGCGCCGAACGGATATTCGGGTACCCGGAGGCAGAAGCGTTGGGTCAATCGCTGGACATCATCATCCCGCAATCCCTGCGGCAGCGACATTGGGACGGATATCGCAAGACGATGCAGACAGGCGCCACGCGCTACGGAGCCGGTGATCTGCTTGCCGTTCCCGCTCTGCGCAAGGATGGATCACGCATCTCGATCGAATTCACGATCACGCCGTTCCACGCTGCGACTGGCGAGATGCTCGGCATCGCGGCAATCATGCGTGATGTGACGAAACGCTTCGAGGAGATGAAAGCTCTCCGGCAGCGCGCCAGAAGTACCTGAGGTGAGCGCGCCCTGGTGGGTCCTGGCTTGCAAGTAAGGTGCCGGCACCTTACTTCTGACCTGCACTCAGTGGTTGAAGGTAATGGGAACCACCTTGAAGGTTACCGCAAAGGGTCAGGTCACTCTACGTAAGGAACTACTGGATCACCTCGGCATCCTGCCGGGCGACAAGATCGTTGTCGATTTCCTTCCCTCAGGCCGCGCTGAAGTTCGGGCGGCCAGAGCCCGCGGCACGATCGAGGATTTCTTTGGCTGCCTTAAGAGGCCGGATGGCCCATCGCTCACTGTCGAGGAAATCAATGAAGCTGCGGCAGAAGGTTGGGCAGGCAGGCGGTGAAGGTAACGGTCGATACGAACGTCTTGATACGCGTGGCGGTCGAGGACGATCCGCACCAATCGAGCGTAGCAGAACAGGTGTTGCGCGAAGCAGAGATTGTGGCAATCACCGTGCCAACACTGTGCGAATTCGTGTGGGTTCTGTCGCGCGGCTACAAGTATCCCACCGATGACATCGTCTCGGCGATTGAGCGCCTGACCCTCAGTGACTCTGTCGTCACTGATCGGCCCGCGGTTGAGGCAGGTCTTGCTGCGATTAAGGCCGGCGGCGACTTCGCCGATGGCGTCATCGCTTTTGACGGGCAACGCCTTGGCGGTGCAACGTTCGTGAGCTTCGATCGACAGGCAGTTCGCTTGGTAAAGTCTGTGGGTGGCGAGGCACGACTATTACCCTGAACAGTCGCGCGCACACGTTAAGCCAGACGCCTTACGCCCGCATCTCCCGATCCGTCCCCCGCATCAGAATCTGTGAGTACCGCCCTGTCGTCATCGCGTGATACGCCACCGCCTCAGGTGACATGTCAGCTTCCGGACGCGGCTCCAACTCGAAGTGCCCGAAGCGATCCACACCACGCACCAGCGTCGCGCTATCGGCACTGCCGGCGACCTGCCGCACATACGTCGGCACATACCGGATCGCGAATCCGATCCGTCGATCATCGGATGGATTGGGGTCTGAGCCGTGGATCAGCCGAACATGGTGCAGCGACATCTCACCCGCCGCGAGCTCCAGCATCGCGGCCTCGCGTTCGTCCACCTCCACCATGATCTCCTGTCCACGCGACAGCAGATTGTCGGCGGCAAACGTATCGCGGTGCGGCGCCTGGTCCAGCTTGTGCGTGCCAGGGATCACCCGCATCGCACCGTTCGCCGCGGTGCTGTCGGTGAACGCCACCCAAGCCGTAATGATGTCGGGCGGCTCCAGTCCCCAATACGTTGAGTCCTGATGCCATGACACGTAGCCGGGATTGCGTGCCTCCTTGGTGAAGAACGTCGTCCCCCAGCACAGAATATCGGGACCAATAACGTCCTCGACTGCGTCGAGGATGTGCGGGTGACGGATCAGATCGTTCAGCCAGGTGAACAGCAAATGCGGCTTGTGGCGGATTGGGCCTTGCATCCCGTCTCCCGTCGCCTCGAACGTCTCCAGCTCCCGGCGAAGCTCCGCCGCTTCCGCACGAGACAGCGCTGGCACCGGCGCGTAGTAACCAAGCTCGCGATATTGCTGAACAGCGGCCTCGGATAGAGACTTCATGGCGGGTCCTCCTGGACAAAGCCGATACTCCCGCGCCACCATCGTCGGCAAGTCGGGGAGGAGACAACAACAAACGGGAGACTGAACGCATGCGTAGACGCACTTTCCTCGCGGCTTCCGCCGCAACTCTGGCAATGCCCGCCGTGGGGCGCGCGGCAGACAAGAATCTGCTGAAATTCATCCCACAATCGGACCTTGCCATCCTCGATCCGATCTGGACCACCGCCTACGTCACTCGGAACCATGGCTTCATGGTGTTCGACACGCTGTATGGGCAGGCTGGGCAAAAGGGCGGCTTCAAGGCCACGCCACAGATGATCGACGGCCACACCATCGAGAGCGACGGCAAGGTCTGGAAGCTGACGCTGCGTGACGGTCTGTTGTTCCACAGTGGCGACAAGGTGCTGGCGCGTGATTGCGTCGCCTCGATCAAGCGCTGGGGTGCCCGCGATGCATTCGGCCAGGCCCTGATGGCCCGCACCGATGAACTGTCGGCTCCCGACGATAAGACCATCATGTTCCGGTTGAAGGCGCCGTTTGCGCTCCTGCCGGATGCGTTATGCCATGGTGCTTCGAACATGTGCGCAATCATGCCGGAGCACATCGCCGCCACGGATCCCTTCAAGGCGTTCACCGAGGTCATCGGCAGCGGTCCATATCGCTTCAAAGCCAGTGAGCGCGTGCCGGGGTCTTTCTTCGCTTACGAGAAGTTCGACAAGTATCAGCCACGTGCGAGCGGCGAGGCGAGTTTCACGTCGGGCCCCAAGATTGTGCACTTCGACCGCGTCGAATGGCATGTGCAACCGGATCCCGCGACCAAGGCGGCAGCGTTACAGGCGGGCGAGATGGATTGGTGGGAGAACCCAACCGCCGACTTGCTGCCGCTGCTGAAGAAGAACGGCATCACCGTCGAGGTGACGGATCATACCGGCACGCCATACCTGCTCCGGCCGAACCATCTCTATCCCCCGTTCGATAAACCGGCCGTACGCCGCGCGCTGATGGGTGCGATCGACCAGCGGGAGTACATGATCGCGGCAATGGGCGAGGATCCTTCGCTATGGACTGCGCCCGTGGGCTTTTTCCCGCCTCTGTCGCCGCTTGCCAGCAACGCTGGCATGGAGGCGCTGACGTCCAAACGTGACCCTGCCAAAGTAAAGAAGGATCTGGAGGCCGCCGGTTACAACGGCGAAAAGGTCGTCTTCATGGTCGGCACGGACCAGCCGGTGCTCAAAGCGCTCAGCGATGTGGCAGCCGATATGCTGAAAAATGTCGGTATCAATCTGGACTACCAGAACACCGATTGGGGCACCGTGGTGCAGCGTCGTGCACTCACCAAGCCACCAGCAGAAGGCGGTTGGAACATGTTCTGCACCGGCTTCTCCGGCCTCGACTGGTTCACGCCGGCAAGTCATCTTCCGCTGCGCGGTAACGGCAAGAACGCCTGGTTTGGTTGGCCCGATGATCCCAAGATGGAGTTGCTTCGCGACGCCTGGTTCGACGCCCCCGATCTTGCAGCGCAAAAGAAGATCGGCGTCGAAATGCAGACTTTGGCCTTCGACCAGGTGCCGTTCTATCCGTTGGGCTCGGCGCAATCGCCGACTGCGTATCGCAAGGACATCACCGGTGTGCCGGAGGGCTTCGTCATCTTCTGGAACGTGAAGCGGGTCTGAACGCCGACGCCATCATCGTCATCTTCGGCGCCGCGGTGCGCCCCGGTGGCCGGCCCAGCACAACGCTGGTCCTGCGCACCGAGGCCGCCGTCGCATTCGCGCAACGCTTTGCACGTCCGTGGTTCGTGCCGACCGGTGGGATAGGACGGCACGGCCCGTCGGAAGCATCGGTGATGGCCGCGCTGTTGGAGGCGCGTGGCGTTCCGCAGGAACACATCCTGCTGGAAGAAACCGGCACCGACACATTGTCGTCCGCACAGTCCGTAGTCGCGTTGCTGCGGGCACACCGTGCGGATGCGCCGGTGTTTGTGGCGAGCAGCCTGTACCACCTGCCGCGCTGTCTGGTCTTGCTGCGCTTGCTGGGTGTCCGCGCACGCGCCGCCGTTCCGCCCATCGTGCCGGCAGCGACGCATCGGTGGCGCCGCTGCTACTGGTGGCTGCGCGAAGTTCCGGCCATCCCCTACGACGCCACCTTGGCGCTGCTCTGGCGGATTTGGCGGTAGCTCCTACCGCTCTGTCTCGTCCGAGTCGGGCTCCACTTCGATTTCCGGACCGATCGCGTCCGCATCGTCCTCCAGGTCGGCCGCGTCCTCGATCAGGTCCTCCTCGCTCTCTTCCTCGACGCCCTCGACCTCAATGTCCGCCTCCTCCAGGCCTGGCGCGGGGACCGGCTTCTTTGGCCGGCGATCCTCGACGACATTGCCGCCGGTGCGGCGCGGGCGCGGCTGGTCGAGCGGCTGTTCGGTGCTGCATTTCGGGCAGACCGCAGGAACTTTGGTCATGTCATAGAACCTCGCGCCGCAGGCAACGCAGACACGCTTGGTTCCGAGTTCGGGCTTCGCCATCCATTGGCCTCGTAGAGTGGGCGAGTTGGGAGCCGGCGCCCATGCCACCCCAGGGGCTAGGTGTCAAATCGGTTGCCGCCACGGCAGGCGGCCACCGCTCCATTTGGATGATCCCAGAAATGTCATTGACTGGCGTTCTCCGATACAGTACCTTCCACGATATTCGAAATATCGGAAGACAAATGAATGGACAGCAATCAGGCGGTGCAGGCGCTCTCGGCGCTGGCGCATGAGACGCGCCTCGCGCTGTACCGGATGCTCGTGGAACGCGGGCCGGAGGGTCTGTCCGCCGGTATCATCGCGGATCGCCTCGGCATCCCGCCGTCGTCGCTGACTTTTCACGTCCAGCATCTGCATCGAGCCGGGCTTGTGACCCAACGCCGGCTGAGCCGGCAGCTCATTTATGCCGCCGATTTCACAGCGATGAATGGACTGGTTGGATTCCTGACCGAGAATTGCTGCGGCCGTGGCGTCTGCGTGCCGCTCTGCCAGCCAGAGATCGGCACAGCGTCGCAGCGCCCTCGCAAACGTTCCGCCTGAACGCAAGCCTACTGAACCAGCAACGCACGAAAGTACCGAGCCATGGATGCCGTCGAAGTCAAGGAAATGGTCCGCGCCCGTTATGGTAGCATCGCCGCCGGTACGGTTTCAGATTGCTGCGCACCTGCCGCGTCATCGTGCTGTAGTGCGTCCGATGCGGACAGCAAATCTGCGCGTATGGGATATTCCGCCGAGCAACTTGCTGCTGTCCCCGAAGGAGCGAATCTTGGTCTGGGGTGTGGCAATCCGCAGGCGATCGCGGCGATGCAGCCAGGCGAGACCGTAATCGATCTGGGCAGCGGAGCTGGATTCGACTGTCTGCTTGCCGTGCGTCAGGTAGGTCCTTTCGGCCACGTCATTGGCGTGGACATGACGTATGAAATGCTCAGCAAAGCGCGCGACAATTCCGCGAAAGTGGGCGCCGCCAATGTCGAGTTCCGCCTGGGTGAGCTCGAACATCTGCCAATTGCGGACAACACTGGCGATGTGATCCTGTCGAACTGCGTCATCAATCTTGTGCCCGACAAGGCACAAGTGTTTCGCGAGGCGTTTCGCGTGCTGAAGCCAGGTGGGCGGCTGGTGATTTCCGACGTGGTGAACATCGCACCCTTGCCGGCTGAATTGGCGTCTGATCGTGCACTGCTGTGCGGCTGTGTCGCGGGTGCCGCGCCGGCGGACCAGATAAGGCAGTGGCTGGTCGAGATCGGCTTTGTCGGCGTCAGTATCGAAGTAAAGCCTGAGAGCCGGGACATGGTGGCAAGCTGGGCGCCCGGCCAAGGCATCGAGAACCACGTCGCTTCCGCAATCATCGAGGCGCGCAAACCACGCGCGGATGAAGCCGGGTGCTGCTCAACAGGCTGTTGCGAATAAGCACAATGCATGGTGCCGCCGAAAAAGATCGCGCATGTTGAGTGGATCGAGTGTCGCTGGCGCTGAAATCTCGGCCCCGAAGCCGAGCATGGGCATCTTCGAGCGCTTCCTTACAGTCTGGGTCGCGCTTTGCATCATCGCAGGTGTGATCCTTGGCCAGTTTGTGCCGGGGGTCTTTCACGCGCTCGGCGAGGCGACCGTCGCGCAGGTCAATCTGCCGGTTGCCGCGCTGGTCTGGCTGATGATCATTCCCATGCTGCTGAAGATCGATCCCACCGCCTTGCGCGAGGTGGGGCAGCATTGGCGCGGCATCGCCACCACGGTCGGCATCAACTGGCTGATCAAGCCTTTCTCCATGGCGCTGCTGGCCTGGATCTTCATCGCTCATCTTCTCCGCCCGTACCTGCCGGCGGATCAGATAAGCAGCTATATCGCGGGTCTCATCCTGCTAGCCGCGGCTCCCTGCACGGCCATGGTGTTTGTCTGGTCCAACCTCGTCGACGGCGAGCCGCATTTCACGCTGAGCCAGGTCGCGCTCAACGACACGATCATGGTGTTTGCCTTCGCGCCGATCGTCGGTCTGCTTGCTCGGCCTGTCGGCGATCACCGTGCCGTGGGACACGCTGTTTCTTTCCGTCGTGCTCTACATCGTCGTGCCGGTGATCATGGCGCAACTCTGGCGGCGCGCGCGGTTGTCACATGGTGGCGCACCGGCTCTCGCTCGTACACTGCACGCTCTTGCCCCACTCTCCCTGTCGGCGCTGCTGCTGACGCTCGTGTTGCTGTTCGGCTTGCAGGGCGAACAGATCATCCGTCAGCCGACGGTGATCGTGTTGCTCGCTGTGCCGATCGTGATCCAGGTCTATCTCAATGCCGGTATTGCCTATTGGCTAAACCGGGCGCTTGGCGTCGAATGGTGCGTGGCCGGGCCGTCCGCGCTGATCGGCGCCAGCAATTTCTTCGAGTTGGCCGTGGCCACCGCGATTGTGCTGTTCGGCCTTCAATCCGGCGCAGCGCTCGCGACCGTCGTTGGCGTGTTGGTCGAAGTGCCGGTCATGCTGTCCGTGGTCCACATCGTCCGCCGCTCGCGCACGTGGTATGAACGGGGGCAACACGCGGCATGAACCTCAAGGCTCGCGCTGCGCGCATTGACGACGCGGCGGCCATTGCGGCGATCTACAACGAAGGGATTGCCGATCGGGTCGCAACGTTCGAGACCGCGCCGCGCACGCCTGAACAAATCGCAAGGTGGTTCGACGGACGGCACCCGATTGTCGTGGTGGAGGATGACGCCGGGGCTGTGGTCGCCTTCGCCTCTACCTCCAGCTATCGCGAGCGAGAGTGCTACGCGGGCATCGCTGAGTATTCGGTCTATGTCGCGCGGGCGCGCCGTGGCGGACATGCTGGACGCGTCGCCATGGCCGCTCTGATCGATGCGGCGGCAAAGGCCGGTCTCTGGAAGCTGGTGTCACGCATTTTCCCTGAAAACGCGCCCAGCCGTGCACTGATGGCCCGCATGGGATTTCGAGAAGTCGGCGTCTATCGACGGCACGGCAAGTTGGACGGCGAGTGGCGCGATTGCGTCATTGTTGAGCGGCTCATTGGCGATGCTGGGTGACGCCACGATCGCAGTGATCAAGGCGCGCAAGGCCGAGATTGCCTCGCTTCGCTCACAATGACGCTGGCAGCCGGTCGGCGTTTCTCAGTGATACACCGCGCCGATGATTTCCTGGGCGATCACTTGCAGCACCACGGCCACGCCAATTCCCAGAAATATGCCGAGCGCGCGCCGCAAGGTTCTTTGCGCTGGCGATAGCTGTTGCCACCGGCTCGGCCTCGCCGGACGGATCTCCAATCTGGCGCGTGCGCGGATCGAGCGGAGGCGGTCCGCGACGATCCAGTAAAATCCCCCGGCAATGAATACGAGCGTGGCCGGTAATGCGATGGCGTCGCGCAGATCCATCCGTCCATGTTCACTGGTTCCCGCCGACTTGGAAATCCCCCGGCTGTGGCGGCGCTAGTGGCGTGAAGCCGGCGCGGTCCGGCTTAAGGTCCAGCAGAGGCGTGCCATCCAGGCAATCGAGGCCGCGCACGAACAGTGTTGCGCCTTCGATCCGCACCAGTTCCGCAATCGATGTCCCGATCGGATTTGGCCGCGCCGGTGTACGCAAGGAGAATGTGCCGCGCACCGCCCCATCATTGCGCGGGCTTTGCATGACGAGATCGCGCCGGGACATGTGTAACCAGTACAGCACTTCGATGCGCGGATAGTTTTCCAGGCAATCGAGCGCCGGCACCCAAGGATCGAACACCTGGATCCGGCATATCGGGCCGTCGGCGCGTCCCTGCCGCGGCGCCTCCATGCGCGATGTCCAGGGTGTGTAGATCCGTCCGATGAACACCAAGCCAGCGTCCGTCGGCGGTGGCGGTGTTACCGCACCCTCGCCGCGGCGGATCTCGCTTTCGCGGACCACGTCAGTCGATCGCGACCATCACGTCGGAGGCCTTGATCACCACGTATGCGTCCTGTCCGGCAGCAAGTTTCAGTTCGTCCACCGCTTCGTTGGTGATCGAGGCGGTGACAATGGGACCACCGATGTCGATCCTCACATGGCTGGTCGTCGCGCCGCGCGTCACACCGACTATGCGGCCCTTGAGTTGATTGCGTGCACTGAGTTTCATCTTGGTCTCCTTCGCTCTCACTGGATGTCGATACGGACCACGTCGCGCACCGAACGGCCGCCGCGGTGCTCATTGGGCACGACCAGACGTAGCCCCTGTCTTTGTATTGGCGCGCCGTCCATCTGTTCGGCAAGCTGAATGGGCTTGCCCGCGAACTCCGCTGACAGTTCGGCAAGACCGAACACCGCCGTCCAACCATCGGCACCAACGACCCGTACACCGAGATGCACCGCCTCGGCCGGCTTGGCCGGGTCGACCGCACCGGCGTCGACCAGCACATCCCACAGCAGCGGACCTGTCCAGGGTACGGCCGGCGTGCTCTATCGGCGCTTGCTGGGTGAACCACTTCAATGCCGCGATCTGCGCGAGCGACAGCTCTCGCGCCGGGTGACCGGCCCGCTCGACCAGCAATGTACATGTCGGCGCGGCAGCCGAACCGATTAGCACCGCCAGCGTGATGATGACCCAGCGCAACATGATGGCGTTATAGACCCGCGACTATATCGCGCGCCAGAGCGATCCCAGATCGACGTACTTGACCGAGTTCGTACTATTGGTTCGTGTCGCTCCGATGATAAATTGCATCATTCCGGAGGGCGGCCGTGGACACAATCTGGTCTTCGGATCCAGCACCACAGCAGCGCCGTCTGCATTCTTCATGGCTGTCGACTATGCGGCCCAGCAAGTCGACAAGGGTTGGGTGGTCCGGTGCAGACCGACACTCTGACGTACACGCAGCTCGTCAACGAACTCGATGCCAATATGTCATCCGCCGCCCCTGCCACGCTGGCAACTGGCTCGGAGCCTGCATGCTTCTCTATCGACGGTGGCACGACTGATCTCAATGGCTTTGACAACACCGGCGATTATGCCGACTGGTCGGGTTAGCATTCCTGATTCATTTGATGAGACCAGCCCTCGATTGCGCAGATGGAAGTCGATGAGGTCACCTATTTCCACGTCGAGCTGCCGCGCCACGACCTGATCCTCGCCGAAGGACTGCCGACAAATCCTATCTGGGCGATCGCACGGATTTTGAAGCGATGCGGTTGCTCGGGAGACGCCAATCTGTCCGCGACCACATGTGGGCGGCCTTTGGCTGTGCCCCACTCATCGTGTGTGGTCCGGAGTTGGAAGCCGTTCGTCGCCACCTCGCCAGTGTCACGCGCCGAACACGCGCCGCCCGTTCTTCCACGTCCCAAGAACCAGGCCTTCCAGCGCGCGGCCGTCGAACGGCGTGTTTTGCGCTTTCCCACGCAGCTCCCCGGCAATGACCTGCCAGATCCGGTCTGGGTGAAACAGACAGAGATCGGCTGGCTGCCCTTTGGCCAGCCGACCCGCTTCGATGCCAAGCAACCGGGCGGGCCGCGCACTCAACAAATCAATCGCCGCCATCAGCCCAAGTGCGCCGCCGTGGACCTGCGCCAGTGTCACGCTGAGCAGGGTCGCCAGTCCCGTCCCGCCGGGTGTCGCCTGCGCGAATGGCTGGCGCTTGTCGTCCGCGTCGCGCGGTTGATGGTCCGAGGCAATCGCATCGATCGTCCCGTCAGCGAGGGCGGCGGCGACGGCCTGCCGGTCCTCGTCCTTGCGCAGCGGCGGAGATAGCTTCGCGTAGGTGCGGAAGTCGCCAATCGCAGTCTCGTTCAGATCGAAGTAGGGCGGCGCGGTATCGCAGGTCACCGCGATCCCATCTGCCTTGGCCCGGCGGATGAGTGAAAGGGACTCCGCCGTGGACACATGCGCGAAGTGCAGCGTTCCGCCAGTCAGCGCCGCCAGGCGAATGTCGCGGGCGACCAGGATGGCCTCGGCAGCGGCCGGGATACCCGGAAGGCCTAGCCGCGTGGCCAGTTCACCCTCGGTCGCGGCGCCGCCTTGCGCCAGCGACGGCTCCTCCGGGTGCTGCACGATCATCGCGCCGAAGCCGCGTGCGTACAAC
Organism: uncultured Alphaproteobacteria bacterium; assembly: GCA_963733475.1. Classification (GTDB taxonomy): domain Bacteria; phylum Pseudomonadota; class Alphaproteobacteria; order Acetobacterales; family Acetobacteraceae; genus JAMXLO01. The sequence goes on from CAVTEC010000065.1 coordinate 126,136, forward strand.
AGCGCCAGGCGCATCAGCCGAGCCGGGCCGATCGCGCGGCTTCCGTCGGTGAATGCGACGGCTCCGGCCTCGCGTAGCAGCCCTAGTTCGGCGAATTCATCCCCGCGGCATCCGGTGGTGACGGCGCCATATGGCAGGATCGTCAGGCTCCCTGTCTCCTCGCCGCGCGCGCGAAGCAGGCGAACCAGTGCGGGTTCGTCAATGGCCGGCTGCGTGTCAGGCAGTGCGGCAAGCGTTGTGATGCCGCCCGCCGCGGCAGCATCCGCGGCGGAGGCGATCGTCTCGCGATACTCAAAGCCCGGTTCGCCAAGTGCCGCGCGCATGTCCACGAGCCCGGGGCACAGAATGGCGCCCTCCTCTGACACAACGGTGACGCTGTCCGGCCGGCCAAGACCGGGACCGAAATCGGCAATCAGCCCGTCACGGACCAGAAGGTCGCCGTGTTGGTCGAGGCCTGATGCGGGGTCCAGAAGGCGGACAGAGGTGAACAGGGTGTCAGTCGGAGGCACCCTCTCCCGAACCCTCCCCCGCACGGCGGGGGAGGGGATTGCTGTGCGGGTGTCAGAGTTCATTCCGACCGTGACCGCGCGACAGCGTATCCAGTACTGCCATACGCACGGCGACCCCCATCTCAACCTGTTCCTTGATGACGCTTCGCTGCGGATCGTCAGCCACTTCGCTATCGATCTCGACGCCGCAATTCATCGGTCCTGGGTGCATCACCAACGCATCCGGCTTCGCCACCGCCAGCTTCGCCGCATCCAGCCCAAAGAAGCGGAAATACTCGCGCGCGCTCGGCACCAGGCCACGCTGCATACGCTCGCGCTGCAATCGCAGCATCATGACGATGTCGGCGCCGGCCAGCCCTCGTTCCATATCGTGGAATACTTCGACACCCAGGCGTTCCGCTTCGGTTGGCATCAGCGTCGGCGGGCCAATCACGCGGACCCGGCTGCCCATCGTGGTCAACAGGTGGATGTTGGACCGCGCCACCCGTGAGTGCAGCACATCACCGCAGATCGCGACGACCAGCCCTTCCAGCCGTCCCTTCCGCCGCTTGATGGTCAGCGCGTCCAACAAAGCCTGCGTTGGGTGCTCGTGCGTGCCGTCGCCGGCGTTGATCACCGCGGCATCAACCTTCTGTGCCAGCAGGTTGGGCGCGCCTGATTGATCGTGCCGCACCACCAGCAGGTCGCAGTGCATCGCGTTCAGGGTCGCCGCGGTGTCCAGCAGGGTCTCGCCCTTGTTCACCGAGGACGTGGACACCGACATGTTGATCACATCGGCGCCGAGCCGCTTGCCGGCCAGTTCGAAGCTGGTGCGGGTGCGCGTCGAGTCCTCGAAGAACAGATTGATCAGGGTTCGGCCGCGCAGGAGATCGCGCTGGGTCTTCCCCGAGCGGTTGAGCAGAACATAGCTCTCCGCAAGGTCGAGCAAATGCCCGATCTCGGGTGGATAAAGGCCCTCGATCGCCAGAAGATGCTTTTTCCGGTACGACACGACCCTTGGTCGCAGATACTGACCAAGGCCGTCAACATGCTGGACGTCTCAGGGTTCAGCCGAAGCCAGCCCCCATAGTGCTCCATGGGCATGCTTGGACGCGGAGGTACCGAAACCACCTGCCGCAATTGCCAAAGTCTCCAAATCTTCGGAGTCCAGCAGGAGATCGGCCGAAGTGCCGCAATCGGTGCCATCCGAAGCACTTCGTGCGCCCTGCCAGTGAACGCGGATGCCGGAGTCAGTCAGCGATTGCCGCAACTCGACGATCACGCTGCCACCACCCGCATGCATGGTTTGCACGTCCAGTACACAGGCGACACCAGGAAGATTTGCGGCGGGGATCGCCGAGACCCGAGCCCGCATCTCGTGTGACATCGGCTCCCGGGAATCAAAAGTGACTATGTCGCCAACCGTCGGGCCTAGATCGCCAACGACGCGGATCAGGCTGATGGTGCCAACCATGCCTGCCAGTGCGATTGCCGCGACCCCAAGCAGGACCGTGACGACGCCGCTGGCTTTGTCCTCATGAGAATTGTGGTGATCTGCGCGCATGACTGAATCCCGCTATCTGACCGTCGGCCGATTATCTCCGGCGATGGTTCATTTTCGGTGAACCGCGCGCGAAAAAACATTCGCAAATATCCGTATATAAAAGAAAAAAGGCGGCACCTGTGGGTGCCGCCAAGGGTATGGGGAGGAGTCCAAGAGAGAGGAGAGGGCGGGTCAACCCCGCCAACCTCACAAGGAGCAAAATGCCTCACCAAGTGGTCCGCCACATTGATCCAGATCAAACTTACGCAGTTTCTTTGCGCGATCAGCTCACAGCATGCAGTCGAGCCAATGCTTCCTCCTTGCCCAGCGCCGCCAGCGTCAGGTCAATGCCAGGACTGGCAGTGCTACCGGTCAGAGCCGCGCGCAGTGGCTGCGCGACCTGACCCAACTTCCGCCCGGTGCCGTCGGCAAATGCTCGCAGGGCGGCGTCGATCGCAGGGGGCGAGAAATTGGTCTTTCTGAGCGCCTCGGCCACGTCCCGCAGCATCAGACGCGCCTCTGGGGTCAGCAGCGCCTCGGCCTTCGGTTCCAGCGGCAACGGTAGCGGCCGCGCCAAAAACGCCGCTGCATCAGCGAGTTCCAGCAGCGTCTTGGCGCGCTCTTTCAACGCCGGCATCAGCGCCTTGATCCGCTCCGCTGCTTTGGCGCCGAGAGACAGGTCGGTTCTGTGCGCAAGCCGCCTGAGGACTTCTCTCGTCAGCCGCTCATCGTCGGCGTGCCGGATGTAGACACCGTTCAAATAATTCAGCTTGGCGTAATCCATCCGGCCCGGGGCGCGCCCAACCCCATCCATGTCGAACAGCCGGATCAACTCATCCCGGTCCAGCACCTCGACATCCCCGTGCCCCCAGCCCAGTCGAAGCAGGTAATTGCACAGGGCTTCCGGAAGATAGCCCTGTTGATCGAACTCCATGACGAACTGGGCGCCATGCCGCTTCGACAGCTTGGTGCCGTCAGGTCCATGGATCAGTGGCAGGTGAGCGAAGCGCGGCAGGTCCCAGCCGAGTGCCTGATAGATCTGCACCTGCCGGAACGTATTGGTCAGGTGGTCGTCGCCACGGATCACATGCGTGATCCCCATGTCGTGGTCGTCCACCACGACTGAGTGGTTGTAAACCGGCACGCCGTCGCTACGCAGGATGATCATGTCGTCCAACTCGGCGTTCGCCACCCGGACCGCGCCCTGGACAAGGTCGTGCACCACGGTGTCGCCCTCGCGTGGCGCTTTCAGCCGGATCACCGGCTTCACGCCGGGCGGCGCTGTCGCCGGATCCCGATCCCGCCAGCGGCCGTCGTAGCGCCACACCCTGCCTTCCGCGCGGGCTCGCTCGCGCTCATGTTCCAGCTCTTCGGGGGTGCAGAAGCAGTAATAAGCGTGACCGGAAGCCAGCAGTGCTTGCGCCACCTCAACGTGGCGCGCCAGCCGCGTTGACTGGAACACCGTCTCGCCGTCGCGTGGCAGATCGAGCCAATCCAGACTCTCCAGGATGCCGCGCGTTGAGGCCTCGGTACTGCGTTCGCGGTCCGTATCCTCGATGCGGAGCAAAAATTCGCCGCTGTGATGGCGGGCGAACAGGTAGTTGAACAGCGCCGTCCGGGCGCTGCCGATATGCAGCGGGCCAGTGGGGCTGGGGGCGAAGCGAACGCGTACGGTCATGCATATGATCTAGCACGCGCATTCACCGGCTGTAGAGGCGACCCGGATAACCTCCTACGTATGCGGCAGAAGTTCATCCTCTGGCTGGATGCCTGGCGGACTGCTGAGCAAGGCCGTTTCGCCCTTTGGCTGCCGGTGTTCATGGGCGCAGGCATTCTGTTCTACTTCGCGCTGCGCTTCGAACCGCCGCTGTGGGTGGGTGCCGCGGTCGCAATACCAGTGGTTTGCACCGCGATCTGCCTGCGGACGCGGCCAACGCCCAGGGCTGTATCGCTCGTCATGGCGGCCGCTGCCATCGGCTTCACCGTCGCCCAATTCACGGCGGCCCGGGCTCCCCCCAGGGCCACGCTGCCAACACACGCAACCATCGCGGTGGGTATCGTTCGCACCGTCGAGGCGTTGCCGGAAGGCCGGCGCATCGTGATGGAAGCGGCACGTCTCGATGACGGACCGCCGCTCGAACGATGGATACGACTGCGTCTCCGTAAGGATGATCGACAGGATGTGGCCGCCGGCGACGCGGTCAGCGTTCGCGCACTACTGCGGCCACCGGAGCCTCCGGCCTATCCGGGCGCCTGGGATATGCAACGAGACGCCTGGTTCAGTGGCTGGGGTGGCTCGGGCTATGCGCTCGGACCGGTGCAGCTTTTGACCCGACCGCCTGCCCCCGCGATGCAGCGGATTGTCCAACGACTGCGAGAGACAATCGCGCGTCACATTACTGCTGTCGTGCCGGGTCCAGCAGGTGCGATCTCGATCACCTTGTTGACCGGCATCACCACCGGGATTCCACCGCCCGACCACGACGCGTTCCGGGCGTCCGGGTTGGCCCATCTGCTGGCCGTCGCCGGATTGCATATCGGCATCGTCATGGGCTGGGCGTTGGCGTTTGCCCGCCTCGGCTTTGCCGCCTCGGAATATGCCAGCCTGCATTGGCCGACGAAGAAATTGGCCGCGCTCGCGGCACTGCTCGTGGGTGGCGGCTACATGGTCCTCACTGGCATGCATGTGCCGATCGTACGCAGCTTCGCCATGGCGTGCTTATACACGATCGCGGTGCTCGCCGGACGACAGGCGGTATCATTGCGTGGTCTCGCGCTCGCGGCCTGCGTGCTGATGCTGCTGGAGCCGGAGCAGGTACCTGGCGTTTCATTCCAGATGAGCTTCTCCGCTGTGTTGGCGCTTATCGCTGGTTACCAGGCGCTGCGGCCCGCGCTCCGGGCGCTGAACGGTGATGGCTCATGGCGGCGGCGGTTCACCTCGCAGCTTGCAGCGCTGGCGCTCACCAGTGCGCTCGCCGGCATCGCATCGATGCCGTTTGGCGCCTATCACTTCGGCCGCATCCAGCTTTACTTCATCTTGGCAAACATGATCGCGGTGCCGCTTGCGGCGCTGTGGGCGATGCCGGCCGGATTGATCGGATTGCTGCTCATGCCGTTCGGGATCGACTGGCTGGCATTCATCCCGATGGGATGGGGCGTTTCGGCAATCCTGTACGTGGCGCGCACCACAGCCGCGCTGCCAGCAGCGACACTCGACGTGCCGCATATGCCGCCGTGGGGATTGGCTCTCACCGGACTCGGGATAGCGTGGCTTGGACTTTGGCGGAGTCACCTCAGACTTGTCGCTATTCCGGTGATCGCTCTTGGCCTGTTGACGCCTCTGTTGGCACGGCCTCCTGACCTGCTGGTATCGGCCGATGCCCGTCTGATCGGACTACGCGTCGGACCCATTGTGTATATTCAGCATGAATCTGGTGCTTCGAAATTCACCCGCGAATCCTGGTTGCAATATTGGGCAGCAGGTCCGGCGCAGGATTTGCCAAAGCACGGGGATACGGCCGACGGCGCGGTCTCCTGCGGCGCGGACACCTGCCTGCTGCGTCCGATCCGTCAGGCCAAGGCAGCGATGCTGGTAAGAGGAGCGACGCACCCTGACCGGCTGTGCGGAGACGTCCGTCATCGTCTCCGCGGAGCCGGCCCGCCGGCTCTGTCCCCGCCCTTGGCCCGCACTGGTGGACCGCTTCACCGTTTGGCGATATGGCGCGACCGCGATCTGGCTGGATGCTCAAAGGGCACGCGTGCTGACGGATCGAGCTTATCGCGGCGAGCGACCTTGGGTGCCTCCGATGCCGACGCCACGGCCACATCCCGCGCCGACGCTGCCACCTGCCCAGATAGACGCAGCAGCCGGATCGCCAGTTCAGTAGCGCCGCAGCAACCCAACCAGCTTGCCCTGCACCTTCACGCGATCGGCCGGAAAAATGCGCGTTTCGTGCCGCACATTGCATGGCTCAAGCGCGATCGAATTACCACGCCGACGCAGCCGCTTCAGTGTCACCTCCGCGTCGTCCACCAAAGCGACGACGATCTGTCCGGTATCTGCCGTGTCGCTCTTGCGGATGATCACCGTGTCGCCGTCAAGGATGCCGGCCTCAACCATCGAGTTGCCGGCAACTTCCAGAGCGTAATGCTCGCCATTGCCCAGCATCGCGACCGGCATCGGAATGGAATTGGTGGGATCCTGCAAAGCCTCGATCGGCAGGCCCGCAGCTATGCGACCATACAAAGGTATATGAATCGCCTCGGCATCGTTTGCCGGCTGAACGCCCGCGATTTTCGGCGTGAAGTCGCCTTTGATGACCGTCGGTGAAAACGTCTGTGCCGGTTCCTCCGCATGAACCTCGCCGTTGCCTCGCGGCGCCGAGTTCTCGGGCAGTCGCAACACTTCCAAGGCCCGCGCGCGATGCCGCCGCCGCGCCAGGAAGCCGCGCTCCTCCAAGGCGGAAATCAGCCGATGGATACCGGATTTGGACTTCAGCTTCAGCGCGTCCTTCATCTCTTCGAAGCTCGGTGAGAAACCGGTCTCCTTGAGGTGACCTTCGATATACATCAGCAGTTCGTACTGCTTGCGAGTCAACATGCGGGCGTTCTTTCCCCTCTGCGCGCCGGGAAGCGCGTCGGAACAAATCGGCAACTGCCGATGTTCTAGATAGGTTCGCGCCGCGCCGTCAAGAATTCCTGAACGGACCAGATCAAATTCCGAGTGAATCGAGGCGGATGACGGTAATTTCCCCACCTTCGGGCAGGGCAGGGGCGTTTGGCGCCCGCAAAATCAGGGCATCGGCATGCGCCAGGCGCCGCAGCATGGCCGAATCCTGCACCGGGAACGGCGTCGCGACGATGCGGCCCCGCGAATTGACGGCGATCGTGGACCGCAGGTGGTCCGCTCTGTGGTCATTCGGCTTGAGCGGTGCGCCGGCGATCGCCTGAACGGTCGGTGGAGGCCCGGCTGGCAGTCCGGATAGGCGGCTGAGTGCCGGCAGCAGGAACAGGATCGAGCAGACCAGCGCCGAGACCGGATTACCCGGCAGACCGAGCACGGCTACCGGGCCAAGCTTGCCATACAGCAGCGGCTTGCCTGGCCGCATGGCGATCTGCCAGAAATCCAACTCCAGCCCGCGGCTTTTCAGGCTTTCAATCACAAGGTCATGGTCGCCCACAGAGGCGCCGCCAGTGGTCACCAGCATGTCCATGCCATGGACCGCATCGGCGACGGCGGCGACAGCCTCGCGGGTATCGGCCGCGACCGGCAGCACAACAGGTTCCCCGCCCGCTGCCCGGACCAAGGCTGCCAGCGCATGCGAATTGGAACTGACGATGCCGCCAGGCGGGATTGGCTCACCCGGCATGGCGATCTCGTCGCCGGTGGCGAGAATGGCAACACGCGGACGGCGATGCACGGTCAACCACGGGTGATTGGCCGCCGCAGCCAGCCCGATGTCCCGCGCGGTCAGGAGCCGTCCAGCCGGCACCACCGCATCGCCAGCGGCAAAATCCTGGCCGGCGCGACGAATGTGACGACCAGCAGTTACTGCCTCGTTCACCCGGACTTCGGTGCCGCTGGCGGTGGCATCTTCTTGCAAGAGGATGGCATCAGCGCCCGCCGGTATCACGCTGCCGGTGAACAGGCGCACGGCGTGGCCAGGGCCAACGCCGCCCTCGAAGGGATGTCCCGCCGGGGCGCTCCCAATCACATGCAACGCGGCGCCCAGCGTGCCATCAGCGGCGCGCAGCGCGTAGCCGTCCATCGCCGAGACATCAGCCGGCGGTTGCGTGAGGCGCGCGAGCACCGGGACGGCGGTCACGCGGCCCCAGGCATTGGCAAGCGCCACGATCTCCGAGGACGTCGGGCGCAGTGCCGCCAGGATGCGTTCGCGGGCTTCCTCAACCGAGATCATGCAACGCCCCTCAATTCACCCGAGCCAGTTCAAGCAGATTGTCGTCAACCATCTGTCGGCGTCCTTCTTCCACGTCGTGGATCATGTCCACCAACTTGCGAGTAACGCGGCACTCGATGCCGTGCCGTGCACCGATCTCGGCGATGGGTGCGATTTGCACATCCACCTCGGTGCGCCGCTTCCTCACCGCAAGATCGCGCCAGATACCAGAATGGGTCTTTGCGCTTGTCGCATTGAACGCAACCATCGCGGCGACGCTCGCCCGCGCAGCATCCTCGCTGGCCCCGGGTTTGAATGCCTCGACATCGTAGCCATTGAAGCCACGCGGCTGCACGCCCTCGGCTTGCGCCACGGCAATCGCCTCTTCCCCAAGCCGGCGCCACAACCCCAGCAATTCCGGCCGCGCAAGGCAGTCCGCGATGCCCAATTGTCCCAGCCCCTGGGCGAACAGCATCGCCCCATAGCCCAGCTTGCCCCACAGGTACGACCAGATGTCCCCGGTAGTGATTGCATCGGGTTCGAAGTCCCGCATGACGGCATGCAGCGCTTCCAGCCGCGGCGTTATGCTGCCATCCAGCTCGCCCAACACAACGGCGCCGCGGCCGCCGAACAATATTTCGCCCGGCGCGATCCAGTCCGCACCGAAATTGATGAATGCGCCGATCGTGCGGTCGCGGCCAATGATTCGCTCGATGACCAGCTCATTCAGGCCGTTCTGCAACGATAGCACGAAGCCATTCTGCGCCAGATGCGGCGTGAGAGCGCGCGTCGCCGCCTCGGTATGATGCGCCTTCACTGCCAGGAAGATGCGCTGCCAAACCCCTTCGACCTCGTCCGGCACCACTGCCGGCACCTGCACCGTGAATTCCTCCACCGGCCCGGTCATGCGCAGACCATCCGTCCGGATCGCCGCGACATGTTCTGGCACCACGTCAACGAACGTCACGTCGTGCCCGGCACGCTTCAGCCACGCTCCGACCGAGCCGCCAATGGCGCCGGCGCCCCAGATCAGGATTCCGTCGGCCATCACCAGCTCTCCAGCAGTGCGCGCGTCTCCCGAACCGCGACATCCCACAACTCGAGCATGTCTGAATCGTCGCGCTGGTAGCGCCCACCGAAATTTCCGTCGTCGATCAGTGTGCGTACCTCGAATGGCGGCAAAATGCGCAGCCGATCGGTGTCGATCATCCGCTTGATGCCCTCCCGATGCGCGCGGTTCGCCAGCCGGGTCCAGGGAAAGTTCTCCATCCAGCTTGCGTGGCTCGCGACCGGATCGATCGCCCGGATCGCCGCAGCCGTCAGCGGCGCGCGCCACCATTCGTGGTAGCGCACGTGCGCGTCCGGATTGTCCATCATCCATTCCTGCGCGATCGATCCGGCTGGCGCATTGCCGCCATGGCCGTTGACCAGCAGGACGCGCCGGAAGCCTGCATGCTTCAGGCTGTCCAGCACGTCGCGCAGCAGCGCCGCGTAAGTGGCAACGCGCAGTGTGACGGTACCGGGGAATGCGGTGAAATACGGCGTCAGGCCGAAGGGCAGGGCAGGGAACACCGGCACGCCCAGTGGTTCGGCAGCTTCGGCCGCAACTCGTTCGGCAAGAATCGCATCGGTCGCCAAGGACAGTTCGGCATGTTGTTCCGTGCTGCCCAGTGGCAGCGCACAGCGATCATCGTGGCGGGTCCAATCCTCCACCATGCGCCAGTCCATTTCGGCAATTCGCATATTCGCCCCGCGTCCTATCCCGCTGCACGCTGGACAGAGACGCCTTGCGCGTCAATCGGGGTTCAGAACGCGCGCGTGACCACGAGATCGCAGTTGGACCGCCCGGACATGAAGCAATCCTCGACTGCCGCCTTGGCCTGGAGCTGATGGATCAGGAACAGCCCGACGATCAGCAGCACGAGTGTGACGGCCACGCCGGCCAGGCTAGCCGTCTGCCTGTCGGCTGCCTCCTCTTCGTCGTCCTCCGGTAGCCAGGTGCGCTGCTGTTGCATATTGGTCAGTATCCTACTGCCAAACGAGGGGGTGGATGCAAGTCACGGTTGCGGCAAAACAACGACCTAGCGATAACCGCGTGCATGACTGAAGAAGCACTGCAACATCTCCAGCGCGAGAAGAAATTTGCTGCGTTGATCCAGCGCGTGGGTCCGCCGAAGCTTGACATCCAGCGCCGCCGTAGTCCCTACGAAGCACTTATGCGCGCCATCGCGCATCAGCAACTGCACGGTCGTGCAGCCCAAGCAATCCTGGCGCGCTTCGAGTGCTTGTCTCCCAACCGCGGTTTCCCGGCGCCTGAATGGGTGCTGGATTGTCCCGACGAGACGCTGCGGGCCTGCGGTTTCTCCGGGTCCAAGATCGGCGCAATGCGGGCGATCTGTGCCGCGACGCTGGATGGCACCGTGCCCACGCGGCGCGGTTCGGCGCGGCTAACCGATGACGAACTGATCGAGCGGCTCACTTCGATTCGCGGCGTCGGGCGGTGGACGGTGGAAATGCTGCTGATCTCCACCCTCGGCCGCCCCGACGTGCTGCCGGTGGACGATTTTGGTGTGCGCGACGGCTATCGGCATCTGTATGGCTTGGAAGAGCAGCCAAAGCCCAAGATTTTGGCGGAAATCGGCCAGATCTGGGCACCGTATCGCTCGATCGCCGCATGGTACCTGTGGCGCGCCTCGGACGAGGCGAAGCGCGCCAAAGTTGCTACGTCGCGGGCGTAACTCGGCAGGCGCTACCCCATGGTATATCTGGCGAAAATCTGCTCCGCCCGCTTGAATGCCTTGTCGACCGCCGCCGTTGGCGTCATGCCGTTCTTGATAACGTCGGCATGCGCCTGCCCCCAAAGCTGTTCGGCGCTTACCTGGCCCCATGCCGGCGAATAGCCCTCATAAACCGGAATTGTCGGCCCCAGCGCCGCTTCATGCACATAGGGTGCGCGATGTGGATCAGATGATTTCAGCCAGAACGGATCGCTCTTTACGATCTGCGCGTTAGCCGGCACCCAGCGTCCAAGGCCGGCCTTCAGGTTCTCGTCCATGACTTTCGGCTGCATCCAGTATTTCATCAGGTCCTTGGCGACCTCGACGTTCTTCGAGCCTTGCGGGATATAGCCACCGCCGGCATTCACCTGAGCCGGGATCGGCTTGCCATCGTTGCCGAGCGTCAGTCCCATCGTCACTACGTTGTGGTAATCCTGCTGGTCATCGATCATCGCGAGCTCGGTGGAAAGCGTGCCGTCGAAGTCCACCACGATCACCTTCTCATGGAATGCGTTGTTGTCATCGGCGTCGTTCCAACTCAGTGCCTCCGGTGGAATGAAGCCTCCCTTGTACGCATTGGTGAGATAGGTCACCGACTTGATTGCGGCCTCGCGGATCGGCGGTTCATCGGTATGCAGCTTGCCATCGGCAGTGACGATGTTCTGTCCACCATTGGCGATCAGGAATGCCTGGAACAGGCCATTGCCGTCGTTCGGTCCGACTGTCGTTATCTGGAGACCCAACGCATAGATCTTGCGCATGCCTGTGCCGCGCAAAATCTTCTGCGCCGGCTTGAAGAAATCCCAGAATGCGTCCCAGGTCTTTGGTGCTTCCGCCAGGTTAAGACCAGCCTCCTTCACTAGGCTTCCCCAGATATGGAACGGAATGCATCCTTGCTTGATCGGAGCCAGGTAATAGCTGCGCTTTTGCGTAGTCTTGTTGAAAAACGTGGAACATGCCTTTGCCGTATCCGTGAGTTGCGGCTCAAACGGCGCCACTACGTCCGTCATATCGACGAGTTTGTTGTTCCACGCATTCTGCGGCAGGATTGTCGCCGGCGCGTCCATAAAGATCAGGTCTGGCACATCGCCGCTTGTCAAAGCAGATATCGTCTTCTGATTTTGCGCCATGAACGGCATAATGGAGTAGTCGAGCTTATTGCCGCTCTCCTTCATGTAATCCTTGGCCAACTTCTTGAACGCTTCGTCTTCCTGCGGGATGAAGCCCTGGTTCACCCAGACGGTGGCTGTCTTGGCCTGGGCATTGGCGACATATGGCTTACTGAGTGCACCGGCGGCCACCAGGCCCAGACTTGTGCCCAAAATCGAACGGCGGCTCATGCGTGTCATGGCCGTTTGCCTTCCCTGTTTGCGCGCGCTGTATGCCCGCTTGTTGTGATGCGGGAAGCTTATGGGAAGCTATCTTTCGTGCCCCTGAAATCCGGTTACGCGCGGTTCATGCGCGATCAATATCCAATGAGCACCGCAACCGCGGCTGCAATCAGTGACAGCACCAACAATGTCAGCCAAAGCGGCAGGATGAAGCGCATCCACGTCGCGTAAGGCACGCGTCCCGTGCTCAGATAGGCCAACAGCATGCCTGAAGTCGGGGTGACCATGTTGGTGAGGCCGTTGCCAATCAAATAGGCCAGCACGGTTGTCTGCCCGTTCAGACCGTTGAGTTGCGCGATCGGCCACAGGATCGGCATGGAAATCGCCGCCTTGGCGCTGGTCGAGGGGATCAGCACGTCGAGGACGATCTCGATACCCACCAATGTCTGTGCGACGAGGATTGCCGAACCATGCTGCGCCAACGCGGACAGATCATTGATGATGGTGTCCAGCACCAGCGCATTGCGCAACACGACCTCGACGGCGCCGGCCAGCCCGACGAGTAGCGCCGCGAGCATCATTCCCTTCATGCCATCGACAAAGGATTCCGCGGCGTGCTCCGCGCTCATGCCGCCGAGTAGGGCGATCAGCGCCGCCAGCGCGATATAGAATGCGGCAAGTTGCGGATTGCCCCAGTGCAGATTGCCGGCACCGTAAACGATTGCGACGATGCTGAGGCCGATGGCAACCAGGATCACTGCGTGCCGGCCTGACAATGGCTCGGATACGTGCTCGTCACCTGATG
>CAVTEC010000066.1:0-40968 GCA_963733475.1 uncultured Alphaproteobacteria bacterium
TGGATGTACGACGTGGCAAGACGGTTCCTCTCGAGCGAATACTTCATAATACTCAAAGATATGGATCTGTCAAAGAGTTTGTGGGAGACTAGAGGGCATGGGGTTGGCCGAAGAGGCATTCGACCGTCTTCGCCGGATCGCTTTGAAGGCGAGCACATCGAGAAGATGGCGGCGATCGTGGCGCAGACGGAGTTGCTTCCCGGCGTGATCAAGACCTTGATGCGGCTGTCGCGGAGTGACGGCGTCTCCATGGGGGAGATGGCACGGAGCATCGGCTGCGATCCGTCCTACATCACCGTGCTGGTCGACGATCTGGCCGACCGTGGGTTGGCGACCCGCGGAACCGGGTCGGATCGACCGCCGGGTCAAGATGGCCGTTCTGACGGAGAAGGGAAGGGAGCTGGCCGAGGAGATCCAGTCGGTCCTTTCGGTGCCGCCGGCGTCCTTCGGGGCTTTGACTCGGGCCGAGCTCCAACAGTTGCGTGACCTCTTGGACAAGATTGTGGAGGCAGACCCGACATTTTCAGCCGAGTCCGAGACGATGCCCCCGGCGTCCAAGGCCGCCGCCCGATGAGCGGCGAACCTTCCACGCCAGGCCGGCTGGACGGCTGCTGACCAGAGTCCGGTGCGGATCCGCGACGCCGACGAGGACGACGCCGCCGCGGTCAGCGCGCTCTACAACGCCACCGTGTCGAACACGACTGTGGCCTGGACCGAGGAGCACGAGTCTGTGGCGACCCGCCTCGAGTGGTATCGAAGGCAACGCGTCCCGCCGACAACCCCGTCCTCGTCGCCGAGACCGATGGCTGCGTCATCGGTTTTGCTTCCTACATCGAGTTCCACGATGCCACCAAGTGGCCGGGCTACCGCTTCACCGTGGAGCACACGATTCACATCGACGCGGCGCCACCGAGGAGCAGGCGTCGGCGGCACGCTGCTCGAGGCGCTCGTCGAACGGGCCACCACGGCGGGCCTGCACGTCATGATCGGCGCCATCGACGGCGAGAATGGCGGCTCCATCCGCTTCCACGAACGACACGGCTTCGTCGAAGTGGCCCGGATACACGAAGTCGGCTTCAAGTTCGGTCGCTGGCTGGATTTGGTCCTCGTGCAACGAACCCTGTCCTGAGGCGATCCTCCGGGAGGCCACGGCGCAAGCCCCCCACCTAGCCGATCCCAGGTCCCTCGGGTTCGTCCCGCGTGACCGTTCGAGAACCTGACGGAGAACCGCTAGGACCGCTCTGCCCAGTCTCAAACGAAACGTCGAAAGCACCCACGGCCGCCTTGACCCTGGGAGAGGAGTTCGTCGGCATTGCCAAAGGACGTCGCACGCCCCTCAGAGAAAGCGGCAGCCCGGTGATCTGGGTTCCGGATGGCCCACCAGGTGCCCGTCATTGCGGGAGGGCGGCCTCGACCGAGACGTTCCCGTCGCCCCCTCTTGACTTTCCAACAGGAAAGTACAGACTTTCCAACTAGGAAAGTGAGGTCGTCCGCATGAGTATCCCCATCGATGACGCGGAAGCCAGTTCGCCCTCGGTTCGATCGACCAGCGCCGCAGACAGGTCATCGCGGAAATCGACGTGCCGCGCGTGGTACTGGCTCGCCCTTGCCGCCGGTTGGGTGGCGCTCGGCGTCATCGCCGACTTATGCGCCGCCGTGGGTCGACATCGCGGCAACGGTGCTATTCGGGGCGGCCCATGCCTCCATCGCCCCGCGGGTGCTCTCGGGTCGTCGAGCGTCCTCACAGCTGAGCGTGCGCGGCGATGTGGTGGACCGCCGCATACCGTTCCTGATCATCGGGCTGCTCGTCGTCATGGTGGCCGTGACGGTCGTGCTTGCCCTTCTTCTTCATGCGGACGGGCACGTCACCCGGCAACATGGGCCAGCGTCGTGGTGGCCGCGTTGCTCCTCGTGGGGGGTCCGGCTCTCATGGGCAGCGGTCCGTCGACGGGCCGAGCGCACGCAGCGTAGGTGACAGCCCCGCTTTGACGAGATCATTCATCCGAGTACGCGGCTCGTCGATCGTGGCGACTCCTGGCCTCGACGGATTGGGCGGAGTTCTCTTTCGTGCGCGATCGCCTTTCCTTGTCGGATTCGGCGCTGTCCAAGCAATTCACGACCCTCGAAGAGGCGGGATACATCAGGATAGAGCGGACACTGTCCAATCATCGTCGGCGAGCTCGGGTGGCATTGACCGATGCGGGAAGAGCAAGCCTTCGACAGGGCACGTTGCCGCACTGCAGGCCGTCATTGCGAACGCCCAGATTCCTGCGTCCTGACTACCGGGGACCTGACTCACGGAAACCACCGGAACAACATTCCCCGAGCCATCCCGCGGACAGGTGCGCCGATGAGTTCCGAGGTGTCACCCCGTCAACCAATATGCTTTGTCTCGCCGGCTCGCCCCGACCTACTTCGCCGCCACGACCGGACCGACACCCACACGCGACACCGACACACACGCAGATACCGACGCGACACCAGACACCCACAACCCAGGGAGGGACGCCGAGTGCCCGCAGTGAGCGTGCGCCATCTGGCCAAGTCCTACGGCGACAAACAGGCGGTGCGGGACGTCTCCTTCGACGTCGAGAGGGGCGAGGTCTTCGCCCTGCTCGGGCCCAACGGCGCCGGCAAGACCACCACCATCGAGATCCTCGAGGGATTCCGGGATCGGAGCGGCGGGAGAGGTGGAGACGCTCGGCGTCGACCCGGCGAACAGCAGCACGCAACGGTGGCTGCGGACCCGCATCGGTGTCGTCCTGCAGGAGCTGGCCGTCGAGCCGTACTACTCGGTGCGCCAGGTGCTGAGCCGCAACGCCGGCTACTACCCGCGCCGCGGCCCGTCGCCGAGGTGATCGAGCTGATCGGGCTCAAGGAGAAGGCGGACGAGCGGGTGAAGACGCTCTCCGGTGGGCAGCAACGCCGGCTCGATGTCGGCCTGGGCATCATCGGCAATCCCGAGCTGCTCTTTTTGGACGAGCCGACCACCGGGCTCGACCCGTCGGGCCGGCGCGACACGTGGGACCTCATCCGCCAGCTGACCTCCCTCGGCACCACCGTGATGCTGACCACCCACTACATGGACGAGGTGGAGGCGCTGGCCGACCGGGTGGCCGTGCTCAACAACGCGGAGATCGTGGCCGCCGGCACGCCCACCTCCATCGGGGGCCGTGACTCGAGCGAGGTGACCATCCGCTTCCTGCTGCCCGAGGGGGCGGCCGTGTCGGATCTCCCGGTCGCCGTCGACTCGCTCGACAAGGGCTGGTCGAGATCCGCACCCGACGACGAGCTGCGGCTCCTCCACGAGCTGACCGGGTGGGCGCTCGAGCACGACCACGCGCTCACCGGGCTGTCGGTGGTCCGGGTCACCCTCGAAGACGTCTACTTGCAACCTGACCAGGGATGCACCGAGCCGGGGACCGAGGCGGTCAGTGAGCACGACGAGCGCCACGCCGCCCACCGTACGTCCACTCCCACCACCGGGTCGTTCCACGGCCTCAGCGATCTCCGGCTGGTGGCCCGCCAGGTCCGGTACGAGCAGCTGAGCTTCTGGCTCAACCCGCTGGGCGCCTTCTTCACCCTGGGGTTCTCGACCATCTTCTTGGTCCTGCTCGGCTCCATCGCCGGGCAACTCCAAGATCGGCTCGGGCTACGGCGCCATCAAGCTGGTCCAGTACTACCTGGCCAGTTTCATCGCCTACGGCATCATGGCGGCCTGCTTCACCGTCTTGGCCTCGACCCTGGTGAACCGGCGCGAGATGGGGTTGCTCAAGCGGCTCCGGCTCAGCCCGGTCCCCACCTGGTCGCTCCTGAGCGCCATCTTCCTCAGCACCATGCTCGTCGCCCTGCTGCAGGTGGGCATCCTGCTGGCGGTGGGGACGCTCGGCTTCGGTGACTACCTCCCGGCCCACGGCCTGGCCTTCATCTTGACCATCGTGGTCGGGATGTTCAGCTTCACCGCCCTGGGGATGGGGATGAGCACCCTGGTCCCCAACGCCGATGCGGCCGGGCCCGATGATCAGCATCGTGTTCTTCCTCTTGCTGGCCTTCTCCGGGCTGTACTTCCCGATCAAGCCCGGGTAGCACCCTGGCCAATATCTCGGGCTACTTCCCGGTCCGCCACCTCATCAACGGCGACGTGGCCTCGTTCAACCTGCCCCCCGGTGCCAACCCCTGGGCCTGGCACGACCTCTTGGTCATGGCCATCTGGGGCCTGGGCGGGGTCCTGGTGGCGCTGCGACGCTGGCGCTGGGCCCCCCGCCGGGGCTGACCTCACCGCTTCGGTGGGGGGATCCGATCCTCCGGCAGCCCGATCACCGGCGTCGCCGGATCGTGCCGGATGGCCCGCAGCCCACGCAAAAGAGCCGCCAGTTCGGCCTCCGGCAGCGCCGCCAGCTCGGCGGGCGGGCGGTTCATGATGGCCCGGGCCTGACGTGCCGCCTCCTTCCCCAGGGCGGTCGTCTCGACCAGCTTGACCCGGCGGTCGGTCGGATGGGGCTGGCGCTCGACCAGGCCCGGCGCTCCAGATCGTCCACCACAATCGTCATGTAGGGCGGATCCGTGCCGAGGAGGGCGGCCAGCTCGCCCATGGATGCGGCCGGCCGGCGATGCGTCGCAACGCCTTGAGCGGCCGAAGCTCAGACCGAGGTTGCTCACTGACCTCCCGCCGCCGCTCGTTGTCCAAGACCAGCTCGGCCATCGCCTGCCAGGCCTCGTCGCGCCGCCGCCTTGGTTGACTCCGACGGCGCCTGGCTCGGCCTTCGGCGGCTCATCGCTGCGTGCCCTTCGAGGAACTCGGGGTTGATCGACTCGCGCCGTTCGCCGGGCGGTGTCCCGGGCCCACTGCGACGTGGCCACCAGGCCCAGCACAAGGACGACGGCTCCGCATCCGGCCAGGACCCACCACCCGGCCCGGCTGGCCACGGCGAAGTCGAGTGGTTCACCCCGCCCGCACCGAGCCGACAGCTAGTGACCGACCCCCACGGCCACCCCCAACGTGGCGCCGATCTGGCGCGAGGTGGAGGCGATGGCCGCGGCCACGCCGGCCTGGGCCCGGGGCATGCCCGAGACGGCGGCATTGGTGATGGGCGCGTTGACGAATCCGAAGCCGATACCGAAGACCACGTAGGCGGTGAACAGCCAGGAGAACGGGGTCGTGGCGCTCGACCTGACCAGCATGAGGCAGCGACGCAGCGAGGGCGACGCCGGCGATGACCAGCGGGATCCGCGCGCCCGCCGGCCGACGATCCGACCCGAGATCGGCGGGAACAGCATGGTCATGGCCGCCATGGGCAGGGTGTCGATGCCCGGCCTGGAGCGGGGAGAGCCCCCGCACGTCCTGCAGGTAGAGCGTGTTGAGGAAGAGGAACCCGCCGAGCGCGGCGAAGGCGGCGACGGCGATGACGCGCGGCCGAGGAGAAGGGAACGGACCGGAAGAAGCGCAGGTCGATCAGGGGCTCGGCCGGCGCGGTGCTCCCAGACGAGGAGCGCCGACCAGCGACACGGCGGCCACGGCGAAGGCGCCCAGGATCAGCGGCGACGACCAGCCCCGACTCGGGGCCTCGATGATGCCGTAGGTGAGCGAGGACAGGAGGGTGATCACGAGCACCTGCCCGGGGACGTCGACCTTCCGGGCGACGGGGGCCTTGGACTCGGGGATGTAGCGGACGGGCCAGGATCAGCGCCGACGAGGCCGATGGGGATGTTGATCCAGAAGATCGACCGCCACCCGACCGAGGTCACCAGCACCCCCCCGACACCGGGCCCAGCGCCATGGACACCCCGACCACGGCGGCCCAGACCCCGATGGCCTGGGCCCGCTCGCGGGGGATCGGTGAACGTGTTGGTGATGATCGACATGGCCACGGGGTTGAGCATCGACCCGCCCACGGCCTGGACCATGCGGAAGACGATGAGCAGTGTCAGGTTGGGTGCCAGGCTGCACAGCAGCGAGCCGGCCGACGAAGGTCACCAGCCCGATGAGGAAGGTGCGCCGACGCCCGAGGCGGTCGGCGGTCGAGCCGGAGAGCATGAGCAGGCTGGCCAGCACCAGGGTGTAGGCGTCCACCGTCCACTGCAGGCCCGATAGCGGGGCGTGGAAGTCCCGCCCGATCGAGGGGAGGGCGACGTTGACGATGGTCACGTCGAGCCCCACGATGAGGAGGCTCATGGAGCAGATGAGCAGGATGCCGATGCGCCGGCTGCCGGCTCAGCTCGTTGATCGCCGTGGGCGCCGCCGCAGTTACTTGTAGATTCATAACAATGTTGACTCTACAAGGAGATGGCGCCGTGGGCTACACCCCGGGCAAGAAATCCCGGAAAGTTCTTGACCTTCACATCGTGTGATGCGGTCGAAATAGAGGCGTCATGTTGACCATCGGTGAGTTCGCACGACTGGGGCAGGTCTCGCCCCGCATGCTCCGGCATTATGACGAGACCGGCCTGCTCAGGCCCACCCACGTCGACCCGCAGACCGGCTACCGGCTCTACGACGTCGGCGCGCTGGGTCGCCTCCACCGCCTGCTGGCCCTGCGCGACCTCGGGTTCACGCTGGAACAGATCCGTCCTTTGCTCGACGACGATGTGCCCGTCGAGCAGATGCGCGGGATGTTGCGGCTGGGTCGGGCCCAAATCGAGCAGAACGTGGAGGCGGAGCAGGCCCGCCTGCGCCGTGTCGAAGCCCACCTCAGAGCGCTCGAAGGGAGCACCACCATGCAGTTGCACGACGTCGTCATCAAGCAGGCCGAACCCATCCGCCTGGCCGAAGCGGAGGGCACCGCACCCGGGTACGGAAGCGAGAATCTCGGCCCGCTCTTCGCCCGGCTCCTCCCCGAGGTCCTCGACCACCTGACCCGGTCCGGCGCCAAGCCGGGCATCTCGGTGGGCCACTACGAGTGGCCGCGGGACGACGGCAGCGTCGTCCTCCATGCCGGCTTCGCCATCGGAGACCAGGACGTCCCCTCGACCGAGGCCGTCCAGGTGGTCGACCTTCCGGCCGTCGAGGTGGCCTCGGTGATCCACCGGGGAGCGATGGAAGGCATCGAACCGGCCTTCGAGGCCTTGGTGCGCTGGATCGAGGACAGTGGCTACCGGATGGCCGGCCCCAGCCGCGAGCTCTACCACGAGTTCCATTTCGAGGACCCCACCCGTCACGTCACCGAGCTGCAGATACCGGTCGCTACCTGACCACCCCGAGCCCGCCGGCCTGCGGCAGGGGCGGCCGGACGTCGGCGTACCAGCACGAGGACCAGGGCGACCCCGGCTCCGAAGAGCAGCACGGCGGTGATCCCTACCGCGGAGACCACCGGTCCGACGAGGAGGTTGCCCAGGGCCACGGTCCCGCCGAAGCCCATGATCCACAGGGCCATGACCCGGCCCCGCACGGCGTCGTCGAGGCGGGCCTGCAGGGCGGTGTTAAGGCGGTGATGAAGGCGAAGTAGAAGGCGCCCACCAGGGCCACCACGAAGTAGGCCGGCAGTGGCCTGGCGTAACAGGGCGAAGGCGGTCGAGCGCCAGGGCGTAGCCGAAGAGGCAGACCCGCACGATCATCGGCTTTGGAGGTCCGGGCGAAGACCGTGCCGATGGAGATGGCGCCGAGGAGCGCGCCGGTGCCGAAGCAGGCATAGAGGATGCCCGTAGTTGGTCGACTTGGGATTGATGCCCAGGTTGTGTGCCGCCACCACCGGCATCTGGCCGATGAAGGCCAGGGCCAGCAGCGAGAACACGAAGACGGTGACCAGGCAGCGCCCCACGACGCGGTCGGCCCGGGCGGTGGTGATGCCCGCCCACAGCTCGCGCCAGCGGCCCGCCGTGCTGGCGTGGCCCTGGGGCAGCGGCGGGCAGCGTGACCACCATCAGGGCGGCGACGACGAAGAGGTAGGTGCCGCGTTGCCGGCGAAGACCCAGGCCGGGCCGACGAAGTGGTAGGCCACGCCTGCCGATGATGGGGCCGATGACCCGCGAGGCGTTCATCTGGGCCGAGTTGAGCGAGATGGCGCCGGGCAGGTCCTCCCGGCCCACCAGCGCCGGGAGGATGGCCGAGTAGGCCGGGCCGAACATGGCGCTGCCCACGCCCACCATGACCACCATCAGGACCAGCAGGACGTGCGACGGCGAGGGGGACCGCACGACCCAGGCCAGGCCCAGCGAGAACACGAGTTGCTCGACGGAGAGGACGATCAGGAATTTCTTGCGGTCGACCTTGTCGGCGAGCAGACCGCCCAGCATGGGCCAGCAACGAGGGCCGGACCGAGCTGGGCGAAGATGATCACGCCGACGAACGTGCTCGAATGGGTGATGTCGTAGGCGTACGCGCCCAGGACGACGTTCTGCATCCAGGTGCCGATGTTGGAGGCGAAGGCGCCGAAGAAGACGATGCGGAAGGTGCGGTGCCGCAGGGCCGAGACCGCCGTACCCGGTGGCAGATGGGGCTGTCCCCGTCGACGACGGCGTCCTCGATCTCCTCGAGCGTGATGTCGCGCAGGCCGTCGTCCCCTCCCGGTCCTGGCGTCACCCCCGCATGGTAGGAGAGATGTGCGCCGATCCCCCTGTCCCGGGCCCGCCACCATGGTTTGTCCGATCAGGTAGCGTCGCAGGCCCGAACCTCCGAGGAAGGGAGTGGTGCCTCCATGATCACGCTCGTCCTGGGCGGTGCCCGCTCCGGCAAGTCGACCTATGCGGAGCGGTTGATGGGGCGTCTCCCCCCGCCGATCACCTACGTGGCGACCATGCAGGTGGGGGACGACCGGGATCTGTCGGCCCGGGTGGCGCGCCATCGTCAACGTCGTCCGGCCGAGTGGCGCACCGTCGAGGCGGGTCTGGACCTGCCCGGCGTCGTGCGGTCGTTGGAGGGCTCCCTTCTCGTCGACTCGCTGGGGCCGTGGGTGGCCCTCAATGGTGAGGGTGGCACCGTGGACAGCGCCACCCTCTGCCGGGCCTTGACCGAGCGCAACGGCGCCACTGTCGTCGTCTCCGAGGAGGTCGGCCTGGGGGTGCACCCAACTTCATCGGCCGGTCGACAGTTCCGCGACGCCTTGGGCACCATCAACCAGGACGTGGCGGAGGTCGCCGACCAGGTGCTGCTCATCGTCGCCGGCCGCGCCCTCCCCTTGCACCGCGCCCCCTGACGTGCGGGCCGCGCTCGCATTTCTCACGCCGTTCCCCGGAGCACGCCAGCCGACGCCACGCGCCTTGCGCTGGTTCCCGCTCGTCGGCGTCCTGCTCGGGCTGGCGCTGGGTGGCCTGTGGTGGGCCACCGCCAAGATCTGGCCGTTACCGGTGGCTGCGTTCATTGTGGTGCTGGCCGATCTGGCGCTGACCGGGATGCTGCATCTCGACGGGCTGGCCGACACGGCGGATGGCCTCCTGCCTCACCTGAGCCGCAGCGCAGGCTCGAGGTGATGCGGGAGCCGACCGTCGGTGCCTTCGGGGTGGGGGCGGTCGTGATCGTCCTGCTCGGCCGCTTCGCCGTCTTTGCCACCCTGCGTCCGGCGCCTTTGCTGGTGGCCGCCCTCTGGTGCGTGTCGCGCACCGCCATGGCCGCCGTGGTGGACCGGGTGCCCTACGCCCGACCGCGAGGGCGGCTTGCCCGGTGCGTTCATGGGGGCACCGCTCCCGGTGCTCGTGGTGGCCGTCGTCGTCCTCGCCGCAGCCGCCGTGGCCGCGGCGTGGAAGGTGCCGGCCGGACCGGTGGCCGTGGGTTCCGCTTTGGTCGGCGTTCGGAGCCGTGGTGGTCTTGTCGGGCCGGCGCATCGGGGGCTACACCGGCGACGTCCTGGGCGCGGCGGGGATGGTGGGGGAGACCATCGGCCTCCTGGTGGCCGCCGCCCGCTGGTGAGGGCGGCCTCGGTCGCGATCTCCCCGGACGGCCGCGCCATCGAGAATTTGAGCGCTGTTGAGACATCGTTGGGCCTTGGGAGACCTGGAGCCTGCATGCTTGGATCGGCTCGCACTACGGGTTTGTCAGTCGACGGCCCACCCTCGCGAGTATCCCGAAAAAGACGGGAGAGGGATATCCATGGGCGCTGACAGTTCAGATTCGGGCGGTGCCCTGAGGCCACGCGGCTGAACGATGTCCTCCTATAGCCAGGAGGAGCGCTACCTCCGACAACTGCTCGACCACGTGTCCGATGCGGTGGTTGCCACCGACACCCATGGACGGGTGACCTTCGCCAATCCGGCCGCTCAAAAACTGTACGGGATCGCCGCGGAGGACGCCCTCGGCCGCGGGCTTCTCGAACTACTCGATCTGTTCGATGCCGGCGGCAGATACCGACGTCGAGGAGATCACCGGCGTCGTGGCGCGGGAGGGTCACTGGCACGGCGAGCTGACCCAGCGGGCCCTTGACGGCCGCGAGCTCGTGGTCGAGGCTTCCGTCTCCATGTTGGCCGATGATGAGGCCACGGTGCTGGGGTCGGTGAGCATCATCCGTGAGATCAGCAGGCGCAAGGCGGCCGAGCGCCAGATCTCCTACCAGGCCACCCATGACGGGCTCACCGGGCTGCTCAATCGGACGGCGTTCATGCGCGAGCTGCACGAGTCGCTCGAATCGGGACGCAGGCCGACATTGATCTTCCTCGACCTGAACGGGTTCAAGAGCATCAACGATCTTCACGGCCACGATCGCGGTGACGAGGTTCTCCGGGTGATCGGAAGTCGGCTCGCCGGCGGCACTTCCACTCGCGTTTGCTCGTCCATGGCGCGGATGGCCGCGCGCATGGCCCGGATGTGATTCGGTGTCGTGCCACAACAGCCGCCCACCATCTGCGCTCCCGCAGCGATCGCCTTGCGCGCAAAGCTGGCCATGTACTCCGGCGAGCACAGATAAATGTTGCGGCCTTCCACAGCTCGCGGCATGCCGGCGTTGGGCATGGCGGCCAAAGGCAGAGTCGTTGCCGCGCGCATCGCCTCAATCGCTGTCAGCACTGTGGCCGGGCCAGTGGAGCAGTTCACTCCGATCGGCTCGGCTCCCCACTCGGTCAGCAGTGCTGCCGCCTGCGCGGGCGAAGACCCGTCAAGGCACTCGCCCTCATCGTCGACCGTCACCATCACCAGCACCGGAAGATCCGGGGCCACCGCTTTCGCGGCTTCCAGTGCCTCACGCGCTTCATTCAGCGCTGGCATGGTCTCCACAATCAGCAGGTCGACGCCGTTTGCCGCAGAACACCAATCTGCTCGGCAAAAGCGGCGCGCGCTTCGTCCAGGCCGGTCTTGCCCAGCGGCTCCAGGCGCACGCCCAGCGGACCCACTGCGCCGGCCACCCATGCCTCGCCGGCTTGCTTCTCTTTCAGGCGCTCCACTGCTGTGCGCGCCAGCCGCACGCCCGCCGCATTGATTTCCTCCACCTTCGCGCCCAACCCGTGTCGCGACAATCGAAAGCGGTTCGCACCGAATGTGTTGGTTTCAAGAATCTCCGCGCCGGCCTGCAGGTATTCTTCGTGGACGAGCAGGATCAAATTGGGATCCGACAGGTTCAGTTCGTCATAGCAGCGGATTCGTGAGCACGCCGCGAGCGTAAAGCACCGTGCCCATGGCGCCGTCGGCAAGCACGGGGCGGTCGGCAAAGATCTCGGCAAAGCGGGTCATTCTGTTGCCATGCTATCGCATCGCCATCGGCCGTTGGAATCCAGCGGGCTTCAGCACGCGTTTTCCGCAGCCGAAGCAATCGCTGCTTCAGGCACTGCGGACGAGTTTCCATGCGGGCTGCCGAGCCTAACCCTGGCGAACCGCCACATCTGCACGCGGGCCTGACCACGGCTCTCGGAGGACGGGGTCGCTTTGTTATACTTCGAGAGTCATAGCCTGGCATGGAAACCGGTTCTGGCACTGGCTTAATCGGCCTTCCATCCGTGTGTCTATATCGTCATTTATTTGTCGAAGTTGCGGCTGTTCCGCGCAGATCGATCGAGGGTTGGGATTTTGAAGAAGAGAAGTCTTTGGATATGCGCCGGCGCAGCTTTGGCGGCTGCCGTCGCGCTGGCAGGATGCGGCAAAACTATCTACTTTGACGGTCGCGTGTTGCCGCCCAGCAAGCTGGTCAACCGCGTCGTGATCGCAATCCAGAACCCCGGCATCCTCGCCAAGGGTTCGCTGGAAATTGTCGACGCCTATTACGACGAGCGCAGCGGCTTACAACGGCAGCCCCGCCTCGTTTTCGGTTGCCGGCTACGGCGGCGCCCTTCCCATCACCATCCAGAGCATGCCGGAGGAGCAGATCGGCGCCGTGTATGGATCCGGAGCAAAGGACATCCATCGGACAGAGCAGCTGCACCTGGTTGTGGACAGCACCGGTCTCAAAATCTACGGCGAAGGCGAATGGCCGGATGCGAAGCATGGCAGTCGTTCACGCCGACGCTGGCGCAAGCTGCATATAGGCATCAACGCCAATACGCACGAAGTCGGGTTCTGTCGCGAATTCTGAGCCGTAAAAGAGCGGGCCCTATGCCCTCGATAAAAATCAGCTTGCCCGCGAATAGAACTGCTGCGCCGGACGCAATCATCCCGTGGCCTTCAACTGACCTTTGCGGAGCATGTGCATGAGCTCAATGCCCGCCAGGGTCACGGCGGCCGACCAGAACGACTTGAACCCCATCATCGGTCGCACTTGACGCTTGACCGCTCGATGGTCCTGTTCAACGACGTTGTTGAGGTACTTGACCTGCCGGAGCTCAATCTCGGCGTCTCGCTCTGAATTATAGCTCTCGATCGCCGCGGTGTTTGCGCCACTCTTGTCGATGGTAATCTTCGCCGGCACGCCATGCTGGCCGATCGCCTTGCATAAGAAGCGCAAGGCTGCCTTGCGATCCCGCTTTGCAGTCAGCAGGAAATCGACTGTGTTCCCTGCCTTGTCGACGGCCCGATACAGATACTTCCACTGACCCCTGATCCGCACGTAGGTCTCGTCCATTCGCCAGCTGCCGCCCACCTGACGCTTGCGCGCCCGAAAGGCCTGGTCCAGCAACGGCACGTACTTGAGCACCCAGCGGTTGAGACTTGAATGGTCGACCTCGACGCCTCGTTCTTCCATCATCTCCTCGAGCTGGCGGTAGCTGATCGGGTATGCGACATACCAGCGCACGCCCCAGAGGATGATCTCCCGCTCAAAATGACTACCTTTGAAATCGACCACCGTGCAGCGCCCCGTGCCAGAACGACCACAATCATGCCCCAGCAGGCACGGAGGCACAGATTTGCGACAGAACCATCGGAGGACCTGTCTATGACACCCCTACGGGAGATTGCTGACTTGCTCAGCCATTTGGGAGATGCACTCGCGAATGTCTCGCGGGGCGTCTACAGAAGCGTCGAGTATGGCTATCACACCTACGACCTGGTGACGGCAAGGCGGGCAAAGCTACGTCTGACCAAGATCCACAGAAAAGGGTCCGAACTGGGCGCCATCCAGAACTCTCGTGTTCAACGATATGAGCTGGTATTTCCATGAACCAACCCCAGAGCATTGGGCCGAAGCAAAGGTTGACATTCAGAAGGTGCTCGAAGGGCTTCCCGATGTCGCGAAGGAATTTGGCGCAACCGGCAGTTCCTTCGTCCTCGAACCGCAATATAAGGAATACCTAATTACGATCGACAAGCGGCGCGCCATCCTGACAAAGCTCTTAGAGATAGACCCTCCGGTTACGGCTGAAGAGCTTCGAGGCCTTGATGAAGTGCGCCTCGCGTATGTCGAGTTAATGGAGCAACTCGAAACGCTCCAAATCCGTCTGTCAAACTATATTAAGCAGAACTATCCGAATGAGAAAAGCTGGCTGAACGACAACCCGACACTTCCGCCGGAAGATAAGTCTCTCGAACGCGACGGAACCGCATAATGCAAACCACGAACGATCGCTTGCTCAAGCGGATTCCGCCGGACTGGGAAAACCTCAACGATGGACCGAGACGCGGGGTGCATTGCCGTGAGGACAGCAGCGACGACGAATGCGGTGTATTCCCAACAATCCTCTCAGCAGTAAATCACGCACGCTATCTCAGGGGCTGGAGGCCGGTGAACTATGCCGAATGACTTACATACGACGCCTGAGTTCCAACGCGGTTGGGATGCTGCTCTTCGTGCTGTGCGTGCTTGGCATGAAGTCCCAGGCGAGCAAAACGATGATACAGGCGGGACGAAGTCGATTCCCCAAGAATTTGGAGCGAGAAGCCGAGGTTCATCGTAAATCAGCTGAACTGATCGTCACTCTCAGCCCGGATGATGTCTAAAGGAAATGTTTGATCCGGCGCGCGATGCCATGAAACGGATGGATGCATTGTCTGACTCCGCGCTGGACGAGGCATAGCGGCATCAGAAGATGATTCCGGGTGAGAGGGTTCTGTCAGCGATCAGGCCAGGCGATTGCTGATCCCCAGATGTGATAGCTACGATCTCCGACGTTGAGGGGGGTAGAGCGACGTGCGTGGCTCGAAATGCCGATCGACAGCGATCAAGGAGCGGCCTGAGCGCGCCGCTCAGGGCTATCGCCGGTTCCGTTGTCTGGACTGCGCGAAGCAGTTCAACGAACGGAGCAGTAGCTGGCTGAACCGGACGCAATATCCGAGTGACGTGATCGCACTCGTGGTGCTTTGGCGTCTCCGCTACAAACTCAGTCTGCGAGATCTGGCTGAAATGTTCCTGATCCGCGGCCTCGTGTTCACCTATGAGGTAGTTCGCGATTGGGAGGCGAAGCTCACGCCCGCATTGGCGGAGGAGCTACGCCGAAGCCGCAAGGGCAAAGTCGGCCGTAGCTGGTATGTTGACGAGACGTATATTCGGGTGCAACGGCGATTGGAAGTACCTCTACCGCGCGATCGATCGTGATGGCGCCCTGGTCGACGTGATGCTAAGCGAGCACCGCAACCTGGCCGCGGCCAAGCGTTTCTTTCGATCAGCCAAAGACCGTCACCAGCGTGGTCCCTGACCGAGTGACGACGGACGGCCACGACGCCTATCCTCGGGCCATCCGGACGGCGCTCGGCAGCAGCGTCTGCCATCGGACAAACTGTTATCTCAACAATCGCCTCGAGCAGGATCATCGCGGCATCAAGGGCCGATGTCGACCGATGCTTGGCTTCAAGAGTGTCCCATCAGCAAGACGATATTGCCGCGGTCACGACGAACTCAGGAACTTCCATTGCTCCCGATCTCGCATGTGCCAACACGTTCCTGCCGCTACACGGCGCTTTCACCACATGCGTCGGATAGCCATCGTGCTCGGTATTCTGGAAGCTGCTTGAACGGGAGGCTCCGAGCCCGAGAATCTCGCGGCGAGCAGGCTCGCAAGCTGACAGAGCCTGCAAAGGTACCTGCTGATGACGGCACCGCGGGCACCGCCTCGGCGGTTACTCGCTGATCGTAATGCAAAGGGTCAGCAGGCCGCTTATGATGTCTGACGGTGCTGGTGAAATAGAGGGAGGCAGACATGGCCATCGTTCTCGATCACACCATCGTTCCTGCACACGACAACAAAGCCTCGGCAAAGTTCTTTGCACGCATCTTTGGCCTGCCCTACGAGGGAACGGCCTCACACTTCGCGCCCGTTCGGGTGAATGAGACGCTGGTGTTGGACTTCGACACACGCACGACCTTCGACTGGCAGCACTACGCCTTCAAGGTAAGCGACGGTGAGTTCGACGGGATCTTTCAGCGGGTCAGGGACGAGGGTCTTGCCTATGGCAGCGGACCGTTCTCGCCCGACGACATGGCGATCAACCATCGAGGCGGCGGACGTGGCTTCTACTTCAAGGATCCAAACGGTCATCTGCTCGAAGTGCTTACGGTCTGAGGGGAGCCTGGCGCGCAACGCGGCCGACCTGCCGCTCCCGCCTCGTCAGGCCCTGCTGCCGTGCTATTTGCCCGCGCGGTCCGAACTTAGCGCGGCGTGAGGCGCTGTCACGACGGGGAAGCTGCGAAGAAGTCCGCTTGCCTACGCGCGCCGGCACAAATATCAGGGCAAGCTCACGCCATCGGTGGCCACCACACGGCCTCGCTTCACCACCGTGCGCCGTCCAGGCCGCTGCGCAACCGCCTCGGCGACGGTCTCGGCCTTCACCAACACCAGATCGCCGCTGCACCCTGGGGCCAGCCCATAGTCTTCCAGCCCCAACGCCCGCGCGCCGCCCGTCGTGACCACATCGAGCGCCAGCGTCAGCTCATCGTCCCGCCGCAGGTTGTAGCGCTGGCCCACGAACATCGCCCGCTCCAGCATGTCCGCGTTGCCGTACGGTCCCCAGGTGTCGTGGATGCCATCCGAACCGGCGCACACCACCGCCCCCGCCTGCACAAGGCGCTTCAGCGGCGGCACCGTCCGCGAGGCCGAAGCCGTGGTCATGATCGCGACCCGCGCCTCCGCCAGCGCCGCGACCAGCGGATCTACCACCGCTGCATCCGGCATACCGAGGCAGAATGCGTGGCTGACAATCACCTTGCCCTGCATCCCGAGGGCGACGGTGCGTTCGATGATCAGCTCCATCGAGAATGCACCCATCTCGCCGGGTTCATGCAGATGGATATCCACGCCGCGCCCAAACTTTTCGGCGAGACCGAAGACCGTATCGACATGGCCCTTCGGGTCGCGGTCGATCGCACACGGGTCCAGCCCACCCACCGTCTCGGCGCCCAGCCGCAATGCCTGCTCCAGCAGCTCCACCGTGCCGGGCCGCACCAGCATGCCACTCTGCGGGAACGCGACGAGATCGATATCGACAATGTCGGCCAGTGACTCCCGTGTCGCCATCACACCTTCGATGCCGGCCACGCCGCACTCGGTGTCCACGTCGACGTGGCTGCGGATGAAGGTGCTGCCATGCGACACCGAACGGCGCGCCTGAAGCTCGGACTGCCGCCGCGGATCGATCGGCAGCATCTTGCGGACCTTGCGCTCGTTCTCGATCTTGTCGATCAGGCGAGGCCCCACCTCGTTGCGGTACCACGGCAGGCCGAGCAGTGACTTGTCGAGATGCGTATGGGCCTCCACCAGACCCGGCAGCGCGATGCATCCGCCAACATCCAGAACGGGCACGCCGGTCGGTGCCGGTCCGCCGACGATGCGCCCTGCCAATATCAGGATATCCGTCAGATCGCCCCCAAGCGGACGAACGTTGCGGACAAGCAGATCAGCCACCATCCCATTTCCCATTCATGCGGGTCAGCCAATGCACGTGCGTCCCGCCATGCCCTTCCTCGAGCCGCGCCCGGTTGGATCATTCACCCCAGGCCACAGTGGGAGTTTGCCGACCGCGGCCGGACGCCCTGTGGCAGGTCACCGCCCGTTCGCTATCTCGGTTACCAGTCGTCCGATGTGTCGAGCTCCGGCTGTTGGGGGCGGCGCTTCATCCACGCGTCGATTATCCGCAGGTCGGGAAACGCCCGAAGCTCTTGTCGAGCAATATCCAGCGCCGCGCTCAAGGTTGGTTGGTCATACTCTTTTGAAGCGCGCCGACCACGTCGATCGGCAATCTCGACGACGATCATCATGGCGTTTTCTCCCGATTGCAGGATAGCAAGTCGAAACCTGGACGGGGAGTTGGAATTCAACGCGAGCACCTCGCATTGAACTGAGAGATTAGCAGCCGTAGGCTTACCTTCCGAGGCCGGTGATGACCTGCCGGCAATTGAGCACCCTGCCGTGTTCTACGGCGGGGCGTTTGGCTTTGATGCAAAGCATGGGAGGCTCCGAAGAATGACCAGTCTAATCGAAGCACAGAGTAAGTTCGGCTCCGTGGTGCAGAGTGCTGGTGGTGCAATCTTCGGCGTTGAAACGACTCCTTTTGTCGGAGGTAGGCAGGAGGAGAAGTTGCAGATCGGAACGTCGGACGGTTTCGTTAAGATAGCCATCCTTCTGAACCAGCCGAATATCGACACGGTTCTCCGCGAGCGAACCTCCCTCCTTGTCAAACATGCGGGGGAACTGAGGGCGCCTACAGATCCAGCCCTCGGCAACCCTGCTGCGTCCGGGCTGCGCGCCAAAAAGTGGTAAGCGGCATCGCGGGGCGCCGGATCACGCCATGCTGGTCACGCTCAAGGAGGCCGTCCGCTCGACGCAGTACACCATTTCATGCCTAACAAGCCGGCTGCCATCGTGATCGGCGCCGCCATCGTAGGCGCTTCGACCTGGGTTGCTTCTTGGACGGTGAGGCCCGATCCGTTTGTGTCGTTGCTTCCTGAGCGGGGCATGGATCGCGTCGCCTCTGAAGGTAGCCACGAGGGGTTCGCCAAGGTCAGTACGGCCCCGGCCGACCAGTAACACAGGATGGCAGCCGAGGGAGGCTTCTTACGGCCTCTGTCCTATCCAGTTCGCGGTCACGACAATTGCGCGTCTGGATTTGTAAGCTCGCGCAACACCCGCCGCGTGTGTCGGATGGTTTGATCCATGTGCGCCATCCAATACTCGAGATCGCTGTAGTCGAACTGCCTGCGATCCACCGGCGTCAGGGGGGCCGGTGGCATCGGCAGTACGACGCTGTCGGCCGGATCGTCCGGTTGGTCGAGCCGCGGCCGGCCGCGCCCGCGCGTCGGGTCGGGTCGATCGGGCGGGCGTACCACCTCACGCAGCGGCGCCACGCCCGTGAGGCCGTACAGCCGCCGCTTGGACCGATGCGTGATCTCGACAGCGATGCCGGCGCGGCGGAACTCCTCGAGCAACTCTGCAGCATTCTTCACCGCCATGCCGAGCCCCGCGGCAAGCGACGTGGCGGAGACCAACGGCGCAGCGGCCAGAATGTCCACGGCCATGGCCGCGCGCGAATGCCGCCGCCGTCCGGCAACGGCGCCACGGGCCGCGAACCAAGAGCGTTCCAGCGCTGAACAGCAGGTCGAGCGCGTCGTCGGCCTCGTCCGCCAGCGCGGCGAGGAACACCGGCACCCAGTCCTGCTCCGCCCAGGGCGCATCGGCCTGCAGCGCCCGCGCCCCGGTCAGCGGGACCGGCAGGCGCAGCACATGCTGGCGGACCCAGAAGCGGACCAGGGCCGCGCGCAGGGGCGGCCGGGTGCCGCCCGCCCCGCGCTGGCCGTCGCCGCCGACCCACTGGCGGAGACCCGCAGCGGCCGCGAGCAGGGGTGTGCCACGTTGCGCCGCCAGGACCTTCTCAGCCGCCTGAACCTCGCCCTCCTGGTCGAAGTCCGGTGCCACCAGCCATTGGTGCAGCGCGAGCGCGTGGTGGGCGGCCTCGAACATGCGGACGCGGTCGATGAGGCGCAGCATGTGATCCATGCGCAGGCGCAGCCCCTCGAGCACGGCGGCGAGGTGCCAGGGGTCGATCGCCTGGCCGTCGACGGCGGCCTGGCGGCGGACCGCCTCGAGCCGGGTGCGGTAGAGCAGGGCCGGCCGGAGCGGGTGGTTCGCCGCCGCCTGATCGAGCCGGGCCAGCGCGGCGGCCGCGCGCGCGAGGCCGGCGGCAAGCGCGGGGTCGAGGGCGGTGGGCGGCGGTCGCAGCAGCAGGTCGAGCATGACGTCGGTCTCCCCGCACAGCGCCGCCGTTGTCACGGCGCGCGCCGAATCCAAGCGGAATCAATCGGTTGGACGCAGGCTTACGCAATCCTGCCGTTGCCGTGCAATAAGGGTTTTATTTCTGCCCACGGCGGTTTTCTCCCGCCCGTATGTCCCATAATCCGGCTTATGGGCCCAGCGTATGCCCGATAAATGCAATTGTCGGGCGTAGGGAGTGGGAGTATAATCGCCGTGTTTGCCGGGCGCTGCATCGCCCCAGGAGCCGCCATGGACGCCGTCACCGAGGCCGAACTCGTGCCGATCCGCCGGCTGATCGCGATCGCGCAGTCCGACACGGGCCAGGCCGCCCGCGTCGCCGACGTTCTGCTGGCCTGGTGGAACGCGGCCGACTGCGGCGGTCTCGACCTGACCGTGCTCTGGACGCTCGATCCGGTCATCCGTGACGACATCCTCCTGGCGATCGAGTTCATCGCGCTGCACCCGAACTATCCCGATTCCTACGGTCTCGCGGATGAGTTCGCCGCCCTGGCCGCTCTGTGGCGCCCCAATCTCGGCAAGCCGGCGCCGTGACCGTGGCCGGCGATCTGACGGTCCAGTGCGACATGGTTGACGCGATGGGGACCGGCGATCCGATTCGAGATCCGTCCGATGCGTGCGGTTGCGACACGCCCCTGCCCCCTGCCCTGCCCGCCCCGGCGGGCGACGCGCCGCACGGCGCGCGCCCGGCTATGGTCCGGGCGTGGTTCGATGCGGCGACCGAGGCGGCGATCCCCACGCCCGACGGCACGCTGGCCAATGCCCAGGCGATCGCCACAGCGCTCGCCCGCCGCGCGAAGGCGGACAATACAAGACGCGCCTACCGAGCCGGGGTACGGGCCTGGTGCGCCTGGTGCGGCCGCCATGGCCTCCCTCCCCTCCCCGCCCGGCCCGAGGACATCGCGGCCTTCCTCGCGGCACAGCGCTATGTGCCCGCCGGATCGGATGCAAAACCGCTCGCCACCAACACACTGAGGCTCCGCCTGGCTGCAATCGCCTATCTGCATTACCTCGCCGGCCTCGCCTCCCCGACCACCACCGCGATGGTCACCGAGACCTATGCCGGGTTGCATCGCGTGGCGGTGGAAGCCGGGAGCAGCCCACGGCCCAAGCTCGCCGCCAAGATCGCCCTGCTGCAGGAAATCCTGGCGCCCATCCCCGATGACCTGCCGGGCCTGCGCGACAAAGCCCTGCTGCTCGTGGGGTTCGCCGGCGCATTCCGGCGCAGCGAGCTGGCACGCATTGCTGTCGAGCATCTGGAGGAGTGTGAACACGGGCTCCGGATTACGCTCCCGATCTCGAAAGGTGACCGCGCGCGGCAGGGTGTGCAGGTCGGCATCCCGTATGGCGTGAGCGCGCTGTGCCCGGTGCGTGCGCTCGCGCGCTGGCGTAAAGCCGCGGCCATCGAGACCGGCCCCGTGTTCCGCCGCATCTGGGTCCCCCCGCGCCCCAAGGATGTCTCGCCGGACTGGGTGCCCTCCTATGCCGTCGGCTGGCAGGCAATCGATCCCCGGACCGTCGCGCGCATCGTCCAGGCACGCGGCGCGGCGGCCGGCTTCGATCCGGCGCGGCTCGGCGGCCACAGCCTCAAGCGCGGTGCGCTCAACACCGCCAAGGACCTGCACGTCCATCCTGCCCGGCTCAAGCAGCTCGGGCGGCATAAGAGCTACACACCGCTCGCCGCGTACATCGAGGAGGGCGACCTGTTTGCAGACAACGCCCTGAATGGTGTCCTCTAGGGACCGCCTGCCCTGCCAGCTGGGAGACAAGCCCCCCTTCCTAGCTCTGCTGCTGGCTCCCCTCCCCTTCCCTATCGGCCAGGTCGGCCCTGCACCCAAACGTGCCCTTTCATCAGCAGGTTAAGCCCGTGTTGCAGACCTGCAACCGCGACCAGCACAAGCGCCCGACCGATGATGACGGTACGGTCTGCCGGCTACCGATGCAGAAGGTACGCCGCACCGCTGTGGCCAGTACGCGTCCGCCGAGTTGGACCGATGCTGCCGGTACGCGCCCACGCTGTGCGGCCGATGCAAAACGTACCTCTTCCTAAAGTGCTGGTTCCCTATAAGAACCCTGAAAAGGGCCGCAGGCAGTGTACTGTTTTCATCGGCGGACTTTTGCAAATCGGCCACAGTTGGGCGAATTTGCGAAAGTAGGGTGGCTTGCCCATTCAATTCGCATAGTATTCACAGCCGTCAGTCACGCCACGAGTTGCCAGGAGAGCATGGTGGCCCCTCGCCCGCCCCTCGGCCAACAGGTCCACGTTACACTCGTCCGCGACGGGCGCGATGCCGCGCTCGCCCTCGCGCGTGGTGCCGGCCAGCCTGATCTGTTCGACCGGGTGACCGCCGTTGCCGACGAAGCGCCGACCCCCAGCTTCCTGCACTCCGCGCTCTGCGCGATGTCACTGCCTGTGCGGCGACCAGCCGACGAGCACGCCCCGATCATCCGCCAGGACGGCCAGTACACGCTGGTGATCAACCCCAAGCCCGTCGTCGATCTCCGCGGCGGCCAGCAATCCCTGCGCAGCCTGGGTGTCCCCTACGGTTCCCTGCCGCGTCTCGTGCTGATCCACATCATGACCGAGGCGGTTCGGACAAGGTCGCGCCACATCAGACTCGGCGAGACCTTCACGGACTGGATGCGCCGGATGGGGTTCCGCAGCATCAGCTACGGTCCGCGCGGTTCGGCCACGTTGGTCAAGGAGCAGCTCGACCGGCTGCTCGCCTGTGAGTGGATGATCCGCTGGGATCATGCGACAGACCAGGGGGATCACGAGTTCGGCATCAAGGAGATCAAGCTTACCAACGAGTATACCGGGGTCGATCGCCGCAACCGCTCCTTTTTGCGCGAGATCATGATGACCGAGCCGTTCTTCGAGCATCTGCGCCAACATGCCGTCCCCTGAACGAGACCGCGATCCGCCAGATCCGCGATTTGGCGACCGCGCTCGACCTTTACACCTGGCTCGCCTACCGGCTGCCACGCCTCAATGCCAAGCGGCCAACGACGCTCAGTTGGCAGCAGCTCGCCGTGCATTTCGGCAACGACGGGCGGCACATCCGCAAGTTCCGCCAGACCGTCCGGGACGCCTGGGAGCGCCAGGTCTCCGCCGTCTATCCGGAGGCACGGGCGGACTTCGACACCACGGTCATCCGGCTCCACGCATCCCCTCCTCCCCTGCAGCAGAAGCAGGTTCGGGGCGCCCATCTTAGTGTGGTGACCGATGATACGCGTACGCCAGAGCGGCACTCCGACACTGACGGCGTGGGTGGCAGCGACACCGAGATCGGCCGGCGTTTCATCGCGGCACTGGCTGAGGCCATCGGCGGCGACGGGCGCTCCTGGCTGAAGGACGCTGCCCTGGAGGAGGTCGATGGCGCGTGGGTTCTTGCTCACCGCGACGCGGTTCAGCGCCGACTGGATCAGGGGACGTTTCGACCAGGCCCTGCGGCAGGCGACGAAGGTGGCCGGTCTCGCGACCCCGCCGGATGTCCGCGCCCGGGTTCCCCCTGCCCTACCCCGGTGACGCCGAAGATTTGGAGGTATCGTGGACGCCGCAGCCTCGCCATCCATCGTCGCTGATCTCTACACACGCTCGCTCGGCGTGCTGGAGTCCGTACGCGCGCGCGGCACGACGGATGGACACGCCCTACGGCACTCACCGCGCTTCCCGATCTCGCGCGCAGCCGAACTGGTCGGACGCACCAGCGCCGCCATCCGGGAGGCTGAGAAAGACGGACGGCTGCCGACGGTCGAGCGCACGGCCTCCGGCCGGCGCGTGGCCTATACGCTCGCCGAGATCAATGCGATGCGCGAGGTCTTTGGCACCCGGCCGTGGCGGACGGCCGACGATCCGCTGGCGGTGATCGCGGTGCAGAACTTCAAGGGCGGGGTCGGCAAGTCTACCGTGGCAAGTCACCTCGCCCAGTATCTTGCGATCAAGGGATACCGGGTGTGCCTGATCGACTGCGACAGTCAGGGCTCCAGCACCGCGCTGTTTGGCTACGTGCCCGATCTCGACATTCAGGAAGACGATACGCTCTATCGGTTCTTCCGGCACCAAGAGATGGAAAGTCTCGTCTACGCTGTGCGGGAGACCCACTGGGACGGGCTTTATCTGGTCCCGGCCAACCTGCACCTCTATTCTGCCGAATATGAGCTCGCCGCGCGCGTCGCACGGGCCGAGCCCAATCTGCTGAACCGGCTTGCCGACGGGATCGCCTCGATCGGTGATCACTTCGACGTCGTCATCCTTGATCCGCCACCGGCGCTGGGGACCATCTCGCTATCAGTGATGCGCGCGGCCAACGCCCTCTTGGTGCCGATCCCGCCAACGGTCATCGACTTCGCCTCGACCACGTCCTTCTTTGCCATGCTGCACGAGACGATGCAGACCCTGGAGGAACGCCAGCTGCCGATCGATCTGCGCTGGCTTCGCCTCCTCGTCACACGGGCCGACGAACAGAAATCCATGCAACGGGAATTGCTGGGCCTCATGCGCAGCCTGTTCGGTGACCTGCTGCTGCGAACGGTGCTCAAGGACAGCGCGGAGATCGACAACGCCTCGGCCCGGCTGATGACGGTGTACGAGCTCGAGAACCCGGTCACGTCGCGCGAGACCTATCAACGCTGCATGACCTATCTGAACGGCGTCAACGCGGAGATCGAAACCCAGGTCCGACTGACATGGCCGAGCCAGGTCGGCCGGCTGCGCGCGGAAGGGGTGCTGTGAAGGCCGGAACGAAAGGGGAGGGGAGGCGCGAGTTGCAGGCCTGCAACTCCCGGCTAACCATTTGAATTCACGGGAGAACTAGCCCATGGCGCTCGGAAATCGCGGCTTCGCTCAGGGACTTGCCGACACGATCCCGACGCCGTCGGGTGGCGGCCGCCTGCCGCCGAGAACCGGACTGCTTGCCGGCCGGGAAAACCGGCTTTCGGAACTCGCCTCCGGGAATTCCGTCACCCGGGTCCAGGAGCTCGTCGACCCGGCGCGGTGCCGGATCTGGGACGGGCACAATCGCGATTACGCAGCCCTCAACGAAGAGACCTGCGCCGACCTGATCGAGAGCTTCCAGGCTGAGGGACGGCAGAATTTCCCGGCCATCGTACGCCGCGTTGAGGGGGATCCCGACCACAGCTTCGAGGTCATCTGCGGCGCGCGACGGCACTGGACGGTGTGCTGGATGCGGGCCCATCACCAGGCCGATTTCAAGTTCCTGATCGAGCCGCGCGAACTCACAGATGAAGAGGCGTTCCGGATCGCCGACCTCGAAAACCGGAGCCGCCGCGACCTCTCGGATTATGAGCGCGCCAGTGACTATGCGCGGGCGGTCGATCGCTACTACGGCGGCAGCCAGCAGCGGATGGCCGAGCGTCTGGAGGTGAGCAAGAGCTGGCTCAGCCGCTACCTGGACCTGGCGCGATTGCCGGCCGCGATTGTGGCGGCCTTCGCGTCGCCCCACGCGATCGGCATCAGCCACGCAGCCATCCTGGCGCCGTTGCTTCGCGCTGATGATCAGAGAGACCGGATCGTCGCAGAGGCCAAACGTCTCGCCGCAGAGCGGCCCGAATTGGTTGCGCGCGGTGAGCCTTCGCCGTCTCCAGCGGGCGTTATGCAGCGGCTGACCAACGCGGCACGCACCCAGACCGCGGCGCGGCGGGCGGGCCTCCGCCGCGAGCATGTCGTCCGGTCGGCCGAGGGCACCATCGTCGCGCGCGGCCAAAGCGCGGGCAGGGGAGGGGGGGTGACGATCAGTTTTCCAACCCCGGCGAAGCACGCGCGCGGGGCGCTGGTCTCGGCGGTCGAGGAAATCCTGGACCGCATGGCCCAGGCGGGGCGGGCCACGCGTCGCGTCGACCGATGATAAGAGTACGCGTGCCGCGCCCGGTGCCAGTCGGCATCGTGCAGAAGGTGACGCTGGGCATGCTCTTCCATGGCTCGCCAGGCATCTCCTGCCGGCCTGCTGTAAGGCATTGATTTTGTCTGGGTCTCACGGTTGGCGATGTCGCGCTGCGAGTCCATTCGTGGCATGGGGTCGCACGCGAGGTCTGATGTGGCGCAGTGCCGCATGGGCAGCCCCCGAGCGTGACGGTGTGCTCATCGGCGATCAAAGCGATGCGTCGGGAGGTCATCGGGACCGGTTTCCACGCTTGACTTGCCACACCCTGTCGGCCCGGCACTTCGCAGGCCATGACAGGCTTGGTGAGCGGCGAGGGGGCGCCAGACTGGCGCCGCGCCCTGTTTGCGCGCACTTATAAACTGTAGCATCCAGCCTGCAATGCGCGCAGCGCGAGCACGAATGACGATCGGGGCGGCCCAAACGCGAGCTGTCTCGAGCGCAGGCACTCTCGGCCTGGCATAGGACGGCCGAGCCTGTCGCAAGGTCAGGTTAGCCCGACCTTGAACCAATCCGGAAGGAGAACGACCCTACTCCCGGCTTGCAAATTCGCAGCTATCGCCCTATTTTATGCAAAAGACGAAAAGGACAATGTTACAGCCCCGAGAACGTGAGCGACCCACCCCGCACGTCATCGAACCGGCCGTTGCGCTGCGTGGGTTCTTCGCCATTGCACAGGCGTGGGGCCTCAGCACCGAGGACGCGCGTGCGCTTCTCGGTGCCCCGCCGGAGCGGACCTTTTACGCTTGGCGCGCCGGCAACGCCGTCCGGGTACCGAAGGATACGTTGCATCGTATCGGCTACATCGCCGGCATCTTCAAGGCGCTGGAGATCTTTTACTCCGATCCGCACCTCGCGGATGACTGGATCAGGCGGCCCAATGAAGCCTTCGGCGGCCAGACGCCCTTGCAGCGCATGCGGGCTGGCGACATCACGGATCTTGCGGCGGTGCGGAGCTATCTCGACGCGGCCCGGGCGCCTTGGAGTTAAGCCATGGCCACCTGCCATGTGGACTGGCCCCAGGCTTGGCGTGTCATTGCATCCCGCTACCCACCGATCAACCTGTTCGAACGGCTGACCGCAGATCCCGCCGTCTGGGATGCTCTGATTGCCCTCGAGCAGCTCACCAATCCGAGGGTTCGCGATGAGATCGGTGACATCGCCCTCGTCCCACTCGACGAGCGGGTCAGCGGCCCCGGTGCGAGCTACGTGATGGCGGCCTTCACCCACATCAACCCGAAAGGGTCGCGCTTCAGCGACGGCAGTTACGGTGTTTACTACGCCGCCGCGGCGCTGGAGACTGCTATTGCGGAAACGGTGTTCCACTTCGAGGCCTTCGCACGGGACAGCGCAGACCCGCCCCGCAACGAGGATATGCGCGTCCTGGTCGGGACCGTGTCGGCTGAATTCGAGGATGTTGCCGCGTTGCCAGTGGACGAGCAGCGCACCCTTCTCGATCCTGGCTCGTATGTGGCGTCACAGGCCTACGCGATGCGGATGAAGGCGGCCGGCGCGAACGGGGTGGCTTATCCGAGCGTCCGGCATGTTGGTGGGCTGTGCATCGGTGCATTCCGGCCGCGTGCCGTGGCCATTCCTCATCAAGAGCGGCATCTCAAGTATCGCTGGAACGGCGAGCGCGTTGACCGTTACTTCGATTACGCGCGCGACCAATGGATCGATCTCGAGCGAGGCCCGAGACCAGCGTCCTTGGTCGGTGAATGACGTCACCTGACGCCACCTTCAAGCATGAGGTCGCACCCATCGCGCCAGAGAACGGTGTATCCCGGAAGATGGGATCGATTGTCGTCGTGGCGACGCAAGGGCAACGTTGTACGTTCCGTACTGGGGCTGGCGCGCCACAAGGCTCACATCGTCACACCGCGGCGTGCAGCCCGCTACCCGCCTCATTGTCGTGCCGATGCAAGAGGGCTCAATAAGCTGTACGGCCATCAGGCCGATCAGCGCGCAAGAGCCCGGCAGCCTCTGATACACAGCGCTCGAACGCCGCGAGGGAGGTGTAGCGCTCGACGTGCGCTGCGAGCCCGGCGATGAGGCAACCCCCCGAAGCAATGACGCCGCCTTCAAGCATGAGGTTGTCGCGCAAAATGAAGGGCTCGACGGCCATGCCGTCACTGTCTTCGTGCTCGCCGGTCGGCTGCTCGCGGACGGTACCGCCACAGTATTCCACGACCCGGTCGAAGAGAGGCCGGTCATCGTTGGTATAGGCAAAGATTGGCCGGCCGAGAGCGCGCATGAAGCCGATCTCGTAGGCCGAGCCTACGTCGGCGCTCGGTCCACGAAACGGGGTGAGGTTGACGATCATGGCGTCACAAGTCCGCATGACCTGTTCCATCGCACGGCTGATCGCGAGACCGCGTTCGGGAGGCGTCATCGACGGGTTGCTGGCTTCTTCCTCATCGGCCGGGAATACCCCCATGAGGCCGTGACGCTCACAGATGGCGCGCCTGCGCAAGCCGATCTCACGGGCATTGGCGAGAAAGACCTCGGGACCCGCAAGGTAGACGCGCGGAGTCATACGATTATCGTGTCCGCCGTTGCCACGTCGATGCCAACTTTGCTCACCAATGCCCGTGCCGCGAAAGACGAGCGCACGCAGCGACATGCGACGCCGAACCTTGCTGGTGTCGTGGCACGGCGGCGCAAAGAGCGGCCCAGACAGGCCTGTGCTGCGGGCTGAACGAGAAACACATGTCGCAGGCGACGGCGATTTGATCGGATCGGGCCGAATTCCACATCTACGATCCACGTACCAAGCAAATCCTGACTGATATCTATACTCCATCGGCGCAGACGATTGGCGAGTGGATTGCGTGCTTCTAGCTCAATTCGTGTCTCAGCGAGCACGGCGAAATCCTCGTGCAACTCCTGGGCCCTGAATCACAGCCCGTGTGACCTGTACAGCGAGATTATCACCGCTGATCCAAAATCTTTTGCTGAGTTCTCTAGCGCTTGAGATGCTTGGCGGCTCGCGAACCATTGGACTTCGTAATCAGGCGGGTCGTCGCGCCGCTTCCGGGACAGTTATCCGCGCCACGAGCAAGGTGCTTATTGGGGCTCACCACCGGCATCAACTCACCGCTTGCCATTCGTCACGATGGATTTCCGCTGACGACGAGGCCGTGTGGACTCTTGCGGGCGCCATGCCTTGGGCCGGCGTGGCGAGCGAGCGCGGTCGGCACGGCCCTTTCCAGGAGTGCGCCAGCGTTTTCGAGACCAGAAGTACAACACGACGATTGCGAAACACGCAGAAAGGAGGGCCAATCGAAACGTCGATCCACTCATCACCCACGATAATGCCAAGTCCAGAAGGGCCCCTGTGTCCACGACAAACAGTACCGGCAAAGACGACACAGGCGATCAGCAGGGTCACTATCCTCATCGTGGCATCACGATAGCATATATGCCCGATCGTATCAGGGCGACGGAGCGGCTCGGTGGTTTGCAGTCAATCGGCAGCGGCGATCACAACGCGAAGTGTGAACCGAAATCTCAAGCTCTCTCATTCCGCAGCAATGCTGCAGCTTGGCCCGGGTCGCAACAGGACAACCTGGCCAGTTGTGAGCGCGGCATCGAGCGGCCGTGTGGTCTCCAACCCCAATGCCCGGTGCATATGCATAATGTAAATACCGCTGCAAAATGCCACCCCAGCGGGCCCGGTCCGCGATACTGCGACCAGGCACCTTCTGTTGGGTCTTTTCGGGGCCGTTTCTGAGTAGAGTGAGAGTGGAGCCGGGTCGTCTGTGACGGGTTGAGGGCGGGAGAGAGGCTTCCGGGGCCCGTCGTGGAGATGACCCATGACCCATGTGGAAGTTCTAGATACGGCTCGCGGCAGGGCAGGCTACAAGGTAGACGTGAGGCGGGGTGAGCGGATTGGCCGCGTGTCTTCGGAATGGTTTTCGCGGCCGGCGGACGAGCGCTATCTGTCCTTATCGGACTTGTTCGCGGCCGTCCGCGGACGGACCGAACGCAGCCGGACACGGACGGTTGAGAGCGCCGCGATCCGGGTGGAGGCCAGCCGCGACGACGCTGAGCGCCTGGCGCTGATGCTGCCCGGATCGCGACGCGCCGGTCGCGCCGACGCATTGGAGCTTCGGCCAGCTCGCCAGCCTGGTCGGGGCGCCGGCCGCCTATCTGCGCCAGCTTCCCGCGCCGCTCGCCGGCATCAATCTCCAATACGGCCTGACCTCGCACCGCGCCGAGCAGGTGAAGACGCTCGAGATCGAAGACGGCCGCGTCGAGCTGCGCGCCGTCACCGGCCCGGACTATGGCCGCATCTTCGACCACGAACTGGTCGTCGGCCGTGCAGCGCATCGCCGGCAACGGCACGGGCGACACGCGCTGGAAGGTGCCGGGCGTGCTCGACTGGTCGACCGGGATCTACAATCCGCGCGTCGACATCACCAAGGACACGACGACGCTCTATGCCTCCGACCGGGACGTCTTCCTCTTCCTGGTCGACGACCTCAACCCGATCGAGGCTGGCCGGCTGCCGGACGGCTCGCCGGACCTCTATTTCCGCGGCTTCTATTGCTGGAATTCCGAGGTCGGCGCCGAAGACGCTCGGCATGGCGAGCTTCTATCTCCGCGCGGTCTGCCAGAACCGCAATCTCTGGGGCGTCGAGGATTTCGAGGAGATCACCATCCGCCACTCGAAATACGCCGCCTCGCGTTTTGCCCACGAGGCTGCGCCGGCGCTGACCCGCTTCGCCAATTCGTCGCCGATGCCATTCGTCAACGGCATCAAGGCAGCGCGGGAGCAGATCGTCGCCCGCACTGACGACGACCGCAGCGAGTTTCTGCGCAAGCGCGGCTTCTCCAAGACCGAGACGGCGAAGATCATCGAGACCGTGCTGGCCGAGGAAGGGCGCAAGCCCGAGAGCGTGTTCGATTTCGTGCAGGGCATCACCGCGGTTGCGCGCGACAAGCCGCACCAGGATGCGCGGCTGGACCTGGAGGCGACGCGCGAAGAAGCTGCTCGAACGGGCCGCCTGAGTATCGGCGAAGCCGGAGATGCTCGCGGCTTCGTGCTTTCGGCCTTTTCCTGATCGTCGGTTGTGCGGCGCTGCCCTCAGAGGAAGAGGGCGGCGCTGCGCTTCGTGACGGGTTGAAGGCCGAGAGAGAGGCTTTCGGCCGCCCGTCGCGGAGTATCACACATGGCGACTGCCGTTCAGAAGATCACCCTCTCGCCCTCGCGCGACATCCCCTTCAACAAGCTCGTGCTCAGCCAGTCGAATGTCCGGCGCATCAAGGCCGGCGTCTCGATCGAGGAGCTGGCCGAGGACATCGCCCGGCGCGGCCTGCTGCAGGGCCTCACCGTGCGGCCAGTGCTCGACCAGACCGGCGCCGAGACCGGCATGTTCGAGATCCCGGCCGGCGGCCGGCGCTACCGGGCGCTGGAGCTGCTGGTGAAGCAGAAGCGCCTCGCCAAGACCGCGCCGGTCCCCTGCGTCGTCCGCGACAGGCGGCATCGCCGAGGAGGACTAGCCTCGCCGAGAACATCCAGCGCGCGCCGCTGCATCCGCTCGACCAGTTCCGGGCCTTCCTGGCGCTGCGCGAGAAGGGCCAGTCCGAGGAGGAGATCGCCGCCGCCTTCTTCGTCTCGGTCGACGTGGTGAAGCAGCGGCTGCGGCTGGCGTCGGTCTCGCCGAAGCTGCTCGACGTCTATGCCGAGGACGGCATGACGCTCGACCAGCTCATGGCCTTCACCGTGTCAGCGGCGACCATGAGCGGCAGGAGCAGGTCTTGGAGCGGCTCCAGCGCTCCTACGATAAGGAGCCGTACCAGCATCCGCCGCATGCTGACCGAAGGCGCGGTCCGCGCCTCGGACAAGCGCGCGCAGTTCATCGGCGTCGACGCCTATGTCGAGGCCGGCGGCGCGGTCATGCGCGACCTGTTCCAGGGCGACGACGGCGGCTGGCTGCAGGATGTCGGCGTTGCTCGATCGGCTGGTCGCCGAAAAGCTCGAGCGTGAACGCCGAGGCGATCCGCG
Organism: uncultured Alphaproteobacteria bacterium; assembly: GCA_963733475.1. Classification (GTDB taxonomy): domain Bacteria; phylum Pseudomonadota; class Alphaproteobacteria; order Acetobacterales; family Acetobacteraceae; genus JAMXLO01. Next base: position 31,390 of record CAVTEC010000066.1, read on the forward strand.
CCGAAGGCTGGAAGTGGGTCGAGGTCGCGCCCGACTTCCCTTACGGCCACACCTATGGCCTGCGCCAGCTTCGCGGCGAGACAGTCCCGCTCACCGCGGAGGAGGAAGCGACCCGCGACGCGCTTCCAGGCCGAGTTCGACCGACTTCGAGGAGACCTATGCGGATGCCGATGAGCTTGCCCGAGGAGGTTGATCGAGCGGCTGGCGAGATCGAGACGGCGCTGGCGGGCTTCGAAGAGCGGCCGGTCGTGTTCGACCCGGCCGAGATCGCCCGCGCCGGCGCCTTCGTCAGCATCGATCGGACGGCCAGGCTGCGCGTCGAGCGCGGCTATGTCCGGCCCGAGGACGAATTGCCGGCCGAGCCGGAGACCGATCCGGCGCCGGATGAAGAGGCTGTCCGCACCATGACGGTCAGCCAGAACCGCGGCAGCGATATGGTGGTTGGAGACGAGCCTGTGTCCGAACCCGAGGAGGACGAAGGTCTGTCGCCTATCCCCGACCGGCTGATGACGGAGCTGACCGCACACCGTACGCTCGGCCTGCGCCACGCGCTCGGTGAACAGCCGGATGTGGCCTTCCTCGCGGCTCTGCACGCCCTGACCCTCAAGGTCTTCTACCGCTACGGCTTGGATAGCTGCCTGGAACTGGATCTGAAGAGCGTCAGCTTCAGCGCCCAGGCGCCGGGGCTGAACGACAGCGTCTCGGCCGAGGCGGTCCGCGTTCGGCACGAGGCCTGGACGAGAGTTCTCCCGAAGGAATCGGCCGACCTCTGGGATGACGCTGCAAGGGTGGGATAGCGACAGTCGGACCCGCCTGTTCGCCCACGTCGTCAGTCTGTCGGTCAACGCGGTGCATGAAGCCTGGAACCGACGGCCGCGCGCATTCGCTCATGCCGATTGCCTCGCGCAAGCAGTCGGTCTCGACATGGCAGCGCTCGGGTGGACGCCGACCGCGGAGAACTTCCTCGGTCGCGTGACGAAGGCTCGTATCCTTCAGGCCGTGGCCGAAGCGAAGGGTCAGGATGCCGCCGACCGGATCGCGCACCTGAAGAAGGGCGATATGGCCGCAGAATGCAGAAACGCTACTGGCCAACACCGGCTGGCTGCCCGAACCACTGCGCACGCTGACGCGGGATGCCTCGACGGTTGCTTCGACCTTCGCCGCGGATGCGAGCATGGGGTCCGACAACTCCATCGGCGTAGATACGCCTGCTGAGGGACGCGATACGGTCTTGGCCGAACCCGAACACTCTAACGAGGACGAGGCGTCCGCTGCCGATCCATCAGCGATGGCTGCCGAATAGTCCGAGCCAATAAGCCAATCCCACCTGGGCCCGCCGGACAACGGCGGGCCTTTTTCGTCTTGGAGGGCTCGATGAGGGAAAATACCTCGGAGCTGGTGCGTCGGCTCGCCGAACAGGCAGAGGCCGTGTGCCGCCATTATCTGTCGACTGGTAGACGGGAAGGCCACTACTGGGTGGTCGGCGATGTCCGCAACACGCCGGGCCGCTCCATGTTCGTGCGACTCAGGGAGTTATCGAAGGGTCCAGCCGGCAAATGGACTGATGCTGCCACTGGCGAGCATGGTGACTTGCTCGACGTGATCCAGGGAAGCTGCGGCCTGGTCGGCTTCAAGGATGTTGCCGACGAGGCCCATTCGTTCCTCAACTTGCCGCATCCTGAGCCGGAACCCAACCGAACTCGGCCGCGAACGTGGAACGCACCTGTCGGATCCGCGCACGCGGCGAGACGGCTGTTTGCCATGTCGCAGCCCATCGAGGGCACGCTCGTAGAAGCCTATCTTCGTAACCGCGGCATCACGGGCTTGCACGAAACTGCAAGCCTACGCTTCCACCCACGCTGTTACTACCGGCCGGACGAGCACAGCCCGACCGAGACCTGGCCGGCGATGATCGCTGCCGTCACTGATCTCTATGGGCATTTGACCGGGGTGCATCGCACCTGGCTCGATCCTCACGGCTGTAGCGAGGCAACGCTCGGTAAGGCGCCAATCGATACGCCAAGACGAGCGATGGGGAACCTGCTTGGCAACGCAGTACCGCTTCGGCGTTGCAGGGGACGTCATGGCGGCGGGGGAGGGGATTGAGACGATGCTGTCGCTCCGATGCGTTCTGCCTACCATGCCAATGGTCGCAGCGCTCTCGGCCGCACATCTCTCCGCGCTTCTGTTCCCGGTCACCTTGCGTCGGCTCTACATCGCCCGAGATGATGACCCCGCTGGCGACCGCGCAATGACAACACTGATCGAACGCGCGCACGAAGCCGGCATAGAGGCGATCGTGCTGTCGCCACGCCTCGGTGACTTCAATGAAGATCTTCGGCTGCTCGGAACGGACGTATTGCGCGCAAATAGCCGCGTGCAAATCCTGGCGCACGACGTAACTCGCTTCATGGAGATGGCGGTGTAGGCCGTGGTGAATCAGGACGCGGCAGCATTTTCATCAACAAGTCCGATGACCATGCTTCCCCTCAACACCTGAGAGGACCGCGCCCGCAGCCTTCCAAGAGGGCGATCGGGCAGCAAGCGGCTCGGACCAGCAATGGCTGCGGCCGACGATTTTCCGGCGCGGCCCGCGGCCGCTTTCCATCGCGAAACAAAATCGCCGGCCTTCGCCATCCTCCGCACAGCTTCGGCCCTTCGCTGCGCTGCGGGTGCAGGTCCGTTCCGCCCGCCGCCTTCGTCGCCATGAAGGCCGCGATAGGCGCGGCCGATCCGACGAGGGAAAGCCGCAATGACCATCGACCGCAAGGATGATGACTTCGAGCCACATCACAGCTCATCTCCGACCGATCATGTCCTCCACGAACTTCAGCTACACGGCTATCGGCCTTTCCACGACGAGCCCGATCCGCGACCCCTGCCGGAAGCAAAGATCCTCGCCGGCAGCATCTCGGATATCTTCGACGCTTTGGTGTTTGCGCTATCGGACACCCGTCTCGAACCTGACCTCGAGAACCTGCTCTGGTCGATAGTGAGCGTCTTCCAACGTGCCATCGATAGGATCGAGCGCGAGCTCGATGCCAACGAACTGGCGCAGCAGCGCTTGCAAAGGGAACAGGATGGCAGCGAAGTCAAATCCGTCGAGCTGGAGCGACTGACAGCGGAAGGGCAAACACTGATCGAGCGGCGCAATGCCTTCGAGCTTATGCGTGATCAAGCCGCCGACGAATTCGAGCACCACACGCATTCAACCTGGCGACCGCGTAGCGGCTCAATGGTCAACCATCGCAATCTCACCGCGGCGATGATCGACAGCCGCGACTTCCTGGCGGCGAAGAAGCGCGCCGATCGCCAGGTGCTTCTGCCGGCTGGTCCAAAGGTGGCGCTGACTGGTGGGCTGGACTTCAACGATCACCAGCTGATCTGGGCCAAACTCGACAAGGTCCATGCCAAGCACCCTGATATGGTTCTTCTGCACGGTGGTTCGCCGAAGGGCGCCGAGCTGATCGCCGCCAAATGGGCCGACAATCGCAAGGTGCCACAGATTGCCTTCAGGCCCGACTGGACAAGGCACGCGAAGGCCGCACCATTCAAACGCAACGATGCCATTCTGGAGACTCTGCCGATCGGCGTCCTACATTTCCCCGGCACGGGCATTCAGGACAACCTCGCCGACAAAGCCAAGAAGCTCGGCATTCCCGTCTGGAGGTTCGGTGGCGCATAAGCGCCCTTGCGATCATTCGCTGCGTCTTCTGCCGACGCGTCTGCTTCGCGCCCAAGCCGGTCGTTCAGTCGCGTTGGCTTATTTTCGAAAGCGGACATCGTGCCAGCAGTCCGCCCCCGACCCTTATGGGCGGGAAGCGATCGTTTAGCTTAGCTTTGCTTGCGCTTCGGCTTAGCTTTGCTTGCACTTCGTTTGTGAACTCAGAGCATCGACTTCGTCCGAAAATTGGCAGCCGGCGCTCGACCGTTAAATCAAGCATAACAGATCGACAGAAGAACCCGCCGAAAGTTGACGGCTGTCAAGGCGCTGCACACCAAGGCCACGAAATATCATTGAGTGACGCGGCAAGCGCCTCTGCCGGAGTTAGGGAGTTCGCTGAATGCATCGCGGTTTGTTGGTCTGGCTCTTCGGTGGTGAGCAGGGCGCACCTCGCAGCATGGGCGTGAGGCTTTTGCCCGCGGTCGCTGTGTTGGCGCTGGCATTGCCTTCCCCCGCCTCGGCGCGCGGATTCGTAAGTGTCCACTTCGGCATCCCGTTGGTGGTGGGTCCGCCGGTCTACTACGTGCCGCCACCGATCTATTATGCCCCACCTCCGGTCTATTACGTCCCGCCCCCGCCTCCGCCGCAGGTGTGCCACGAGTATCAGACGACGGCGACAATCAACGGCAAGCCGAGTCCGATCGTCGGCACGGCTTGCCTGCAACCTGACGGCTCATGGCGTGTCCCTCGGTAACCGTCGATCCGTTGTCCCCGCCCGCACCCGACAGAAGGAAAAATTATGATCATTTTCCGAGAGTCGCTCCTCGCCGTTGCACTGAGTATGTTGGCAATGACTGGCGCGCTCGCTCAAGGTGCTATGCAGCCCAACGCGCCGACCATCAGTAGCCCTCCACCCATGCTACAGGAAAATTGCCTGCTCAAGACGCTGCGCGCGTGCAAGGCGGACGGTAGCTGTTCGCCGCTCGACAATCTCAGGGGCGAGAAACTCCCGGTCAAAATCACGGCCGATCTCGCAATCGGGATCATTGCTGGTGTGGATCCCGATGGCTGGGTCGATGCGAGCCGGATCGTCTCGCTCGCACGGACCGACGATGAACTCATCCTGCAAGGCGTCGATAACGCCGTCGCCTGGCAACTACTGATCTACGAAAAGGATCAGGTCATGTCGTTCTCGCTCGCGACAGGAGACACCACCACCGCCGGTTACGGTAGTTGCTCTGCGGTCAAGGGGCCCTAACAAGGACCGGACCGCCAGCTGCTGGAGCGGGAGACATGGCGCAATGCCGAGGTTGCTTCTACCTATCCAGTTGACGCGAGGCGTCAAGCCGAGAACACGCTCCTCGATCAGGCTAGTGTTGGTGCTTTTCGCTCTCGCCGGCCTCGGGTCGTGGGTGTGGTTCTTACCATCGTGGGTGGTTGACGGCAGCATCGCCGCGCAGGCCGCAGTTGGTCACCCACAGCAAGCCGTCCCGGTTCTCGCCGCTATTGCAACGGCGGAGGATTTTCCGATCATCGTGCGTGGCATTGGCAGCGTCGTCGCCTTCAATACCGTTTCTGTGAAGAGCAGGGTCGATGGTAACATCGTCAAAATTGCCTTCACTGAAGGGCAACCGGTCAATGCGGGCGATCTGCTGGTCCAGATCGATCCGCGGCCCTATCAGACCCAGCTCGCACAGTCTCAGGCCAACAAGGCCAAGGATGAGGCCAATCTTGAAAATGCGCGACGCGATCTCGACCGCGATGCGTTACTGCTGAAAGATCAACTCGCGGCGACGCAGCAGCAATACGACACGCAGCGTGCGCTGGTGGCTCAGCTCGAGGCTGCGGTCCAGTCTGATGAGGCGCAGATCGATGCCGCCAAACTGAACATCGCCTACTCGACGATCACCTCGCCGATCAGTGGCATCACGGGGCTACGGTTGCTCGACATCGGCAATCTGGTGCAGGCCAGCGCGGGTACCCCCCTCGTCATCGTTACTCAGATCCAGCCCATTTATGTGACCTTCACCGTCCAGGAGCGCAACCTGGACCGCATTCGGCAGGCCATGGCGCAACACCAGCTCTCCGCGCTGGCCTTCAACGGCGACGACAGCCAGCAGCTCTCGCAAGGCGTGCTGGAGCTGGTGAATAACACTGTGGACCAGAGCACCGGGACAGTAACGCTGAAGGCGCAATTTGCGAACCAGATCGAGAGGCTTTGGCCGGGTGAGTTCATCAACGCCCATCTCGTGCTCGACGTCGTCCAGAATGGTGTAACAGTGCCGGCGGCAGCCGTGCAGATGGGGGCAACGGGTCCGTTCGTTTACGTGATCAGGGAGGATTCGACGGTCGAGGCGCGACCGGTGAAGATAACCGACGTCGATAAAAATACTGCCTTGATTGGCAACGGCTTGAAAGCCGGAGACAATGTCGTGGTTTCCGGGCAGATCAACCTGGTGCCTGGCGTCAAGGTCAGCGTGCAGCCCGGCTCCCCGGGCGAGATGATCGCTCGCGAGCCGCAAATCGGTCCGGAGGGCGTCGGCAGCACCGGCATCACAACCGGTCCGGCCGGTATCGGTGGGCTGAAGCCGCGATGAATATCTCGGCGCCTTTCATCCGGCGCCCGATCGCCACGGTGCTGCTGATGGCAGCGTTGCTGGTCGGCGGCATCGTTGGCTACAACCTGCTTCCAGTGGCGGCGCTGCCCAACGTGGATTTTCCGACCATCATGGTCAGCGCCACCCTGCCAGGAGCAAGCCCCGAAATCATGGCATCATCGGTGGCGCAGCCACTCGAGCGCCAATTCGCCGATCTGCCGGGCGTCAACCAGATCACCTCGTCGAGTGTGCAGGGTGTCACCAGCATCACCCTGCAGTTCGACCTCTCGCGCAACATAGACGGCGCGGCAGCGGATGTGCAGGCTGCGATCAATGCAGCCAGCGGTCTGCTCCCGAAGCAGCTTCCCAATCCGCCAACCTACAAGAAGGTCAACCCCGCCGATCAGCCGATACTGCTTCTCGGGCTCACCTCCGATCTGATGACTCTGCAAGAACTTGATCAGTATGCCGATCTCGAGCTGGCCCAACGCATCTCGATGCTGCCCGATGTTGGCCAGGTCGTGATCTTCGGCGAGCAGAAATATGCGCCGACGGTCCAACTGAACCCAACGGCACTTGCGGCGCGGGGAATTGGGATGGACGATGTTGCGACGGCAATCAGCAACAACACGGTCGAGCAGCCGGCTGGCACCTTGCAAGGACCGCAAGAGGCCTACCAGATCGGGGCCAACAGCCAGCTTCTGCAAGTGCCTCAGCTTGCCAAGGTCATCGTCGCGTATCGCAATGGCGCTGCCGTACACATTCAGGATCTCGGCCGCGTGGTCGAGGGATCCGACGTTCCGCTGCAGCTCGACTGGGTCAACAATCATATTGGCGAAATGGTCGGGATATGGCGACAGCCCGGGTCGAACGCTCTGCGGCTGGTCAAGCGCATAAAGGAGATGCTGCCTCGTCTTGAGGCGGGGCTGCCGCCTTCGATCAATCTGATCATGGTCAGCGACCGCTCGGTGTCGATCAGCGCAAGCTTCGCCGACGTGAAGCTCACTATGGTGCTCACTATCGTTCTGGTCGTTCTGGTGGTCTTCATCTTCCTGCACAGCTTCTGGGCGACAGTGATCCCCAGCATCACGGTGCCTCTATCGCTGGCTGGGACATTTGCCGTGATGTATTTTTGCGGCTACAGCCTGGACAATCTCTCGTTGATGGGATGTCCCTCGCCGTCGGGCTGATCGTTGACGACGCTATCGTCATGCTCGAGAACATTTACCGATATCTCGAGCAGGGCAATGAAGCTGTAACGGCCGCGCTCAAGGGTGCCGGCGAGATCGGCTTCACCATTGCGTCGATCACGATCTCCTTGGTGGCGGTCTTCATTCCGCTGTTTGTTCATGGGCGGCGTCCTCGGCCTGCTGTTCCGCGAGTTCGCGGTAACGGTGACCGTTGCAATCCTGCTTTCGGGCGTCATTGCGCTGACCTTGTCGCCAACGCTTGCAGCGCTTTTCCTCCGGGACCCGCGATCAGGGGGTCCCAGCGCGGGCGGTTGTACCACTGGAGTGAGCGCACGTTCTCAGCGCCTGTTGCTTGGCTACCAACGCTGGCTGAAGACCCGTTCTGCGTTTTCGGCTTTGGGGCGATGCTGCTCAACCTGGCGCTGATCGTGGGCAGCGGCTGGGCTGCTCGTCACCATACCCCAAAGGCTTTCTCCCCGACGAGGACACGGGGCAGATTTTTGGCGTCACCGAGGCCTTCGCCTGATATCTCCTTCCTGGGAATGGCCGATCTGCAGCAGAAGAAGGTGAGCGCGGTCATCTTCCAAGACCCCGATGTCGCGACGGCGGGATCCCAGCGATCGGTGGGAGCGCGAGTTCCGGCATGAACCGGGCAGGCTTCTCATCACTCTCAGGCCATGGAATGATCGAGCACTGCGTCCGAGATGTGCGATCATCCAGCGGCTTCGGCCGGGGGCTCGCGCAAGTTCCCGGTATCAGGACTTACCTGCAGCCAGTGCAGAAGCATCCAGTATCGGTGGCCGGCTGAGCCAGCACCCAATATCAATACACTCTGCAGGACATCAATTTCCGACGAACTCCTGCAATGGGCACCATCGGGGTCGAGAGCAACTCCAAGGGTCTTCCCAGTCTGCAGGATGTCGCGAGCGACCTGGGAGCAGGTGAGCCCGCAATTGTATGATACGGCATCAACCGCGACCTTGCTTGCACGTCTGGGCGTCAATGCGGCCTGTCAGGTGCGAAGACGCACTCTATTCGGCGCCTTCGGTCAGCGCCAGGTCTCCACGATTTACGCGCCCGATCAACCAATATCGCTGTCATTCTGGAAGCTTGAGCCGGAGTTTCAGCTGCGACGCCGACGCCTGTCTCGCTGCTTTACGTGCACTCGGCGAGCAGCGAGTCAGCTGGTCCCGCTGAGCGCTGTGGCTAAGCGTCACCGACAGTTCTGGCCACGCTATCGGTTAACCATCAGGGCCAGCTGCCTGCAGTGACTGTCTCGTTCAATCTCGCGCCCGGCACCTCGCTCGGCGACGCCGTGAACGCCATCGATCAGGCGCTGAGCACGCTGGGTTCTGCCCACCGACCATCGAGCACGGCGTTCCAGGGCACTGCGCAGGCGTTTCGAATCATCGCTGTCGAGCTGAGCCGTATTGCTCGCTGACGGCCATCCTCGGTGTCTACATCGTGCTCGGCATCCTGTACGAGAGCTTCATCCATCCGATCACGATCCTCATCGAGCCTGCCGCCGGCAGGTGTCGGCGCGCTGCTATGCTCTTCGCTCGTTCGAGCATCGACCTGGACGTCATGGCGCATTATCGGCATCGATCATGCTGATCGGTATCGTCAAGAAGAATGCCATCATGATGATCGATTTTGCGCTTGAGGCAGCAGCGCAACGACGGACAAGACGCCGGACGGAGGCGATCTATGAGGCCTGCCTGCTCCGCTTCCGCCCCATCATGATGACGACGATGGCGGCGATGACTGGGCAGCTTGCCTGATCGCGATCGGTATTGGTGCCGGAGGGGAATTTCGCCAGCCGCTGGGTGTCGCCGTGGTTGGTGGGCTTGTGGTGTCGCAGGCGCTGACCCTGTTCACGATTTCCAGTGACCTACCTCTATATGGAGCGGCTCAGCGAGTGGCTGGGCCGCATCGTCGCTCAGCCTCGTCGCCGCGCAGGTCCGACGTCGGGCCAGGCACTTGTCACTGCGGGCGATGCACCCTCGGCCGCGGTCGACCCATGAAACTCGGCCACGTACAGGCCCGCAACGGACGAGCACGCGACATGCGGCCCGACTTTGGCATCTGGTTGTGTGGACCGATGCGCCACCGGTCCCGAACTTGCTCA
>CAVTEC010000067.1:0-23763 GCA_963733475.1 uncultured Alphaproteobacteria bacterium
GTCCTGAGTTCCCGCGATCGGAGGAGCGTGAGTCACCCTGACGCCATGTCATTGCTTCGTCGCTTCGCTCCTCGCAATGACAGTCTTCGACGTATCGTCGTTCAATGATTCCGGGTATTAGAGCATAGTCGGGGTGACTGTCCGCGTGTCAGCCAGTCCGATACTGCGCTAAACGGCAACGATCGTGTCGCTGTACTGGGCGACTTTTGCATCGTGCGTGATCAGACGGAGAGGCACGGCAAGTGCCTGCGCAACCAGCAGACGGTCGAGTGGATCCGCGTGCAGCATTGGCAGCTTGCCGACGGCCACAACGTGCGCCTCCACGATGTGCAACAGTTCATAACCAGCCTTGCGAAAATAGCCCAGCGCTTGTTCCGCGCTTATTGGCATGTCGGTCGGCGCCGCGGTTGAGAGCGTGCTTGATCGCGATCTCCCAAAGACTGGCCACACTGACGAATACCTCGTTCGCTGGGTCGACGATCAGTTCGACCGCGTTCGCGGGCAGCCGGGCATCGTCCACCACCGCCCAAAGGGCGATGTGCGTATCGAGCAGCAGCCTCACTCGCTGGAGCCGGCGAACAGCTCCGCGATATTGGCCTCGTCGGCATCGATTGTTTCGGGGACCACGAACATGCCTATCGCCACACCGATGCGCGTTCCGGTCCGTGCCGGCTTCACTGCTACCAGCTTCGTTGCGGGCCGGCCGTTGCGGGCAATGATGATCTCCGCCTCCGCGCCTGATTCAACAGCTTCGACAAGGCGGGAGAGGTTGGACTTTGCTTCCAGCATGTTGACGGTAGGCATGAGCCATCCCTTAGCCAGAGCAGGCTAACCTAGGTAGCGAACTCGATGGTTGTAAGCCCGGCATGGGTGGATTGGCGGATCGGCGGCCGAGAACTCGCCAATTGGACGCCCCGATCGCCCTCCCTTATCCTCTCCAGCGAGTAAACCTCCCGGAAACGCGCCATGTCCCTTCTCGAACCAGGCGGCATCGACTGCGACATCCATCCCGCAGTCCCCAATATCAAGGCGCTGCACCCGTACCTCTCCGACCACTGGCGCGATGTCGTCGTGCAGCGCGGCGTCCAAGAGCTGGAGTCGATCGCCTACCCAGCGAATTCGCCGCTCACCTCGCGGCCGGACTGGCGGCTGCCTAGCGGCAAGCCTGGATCGGACCTTGACGCGCTGCGTGCCCAGGCGCTGACGCCGTTCGGCACCAGCCTCGCCATCTGCAACTGCCTTTACGGCGTGCAGTTGCTGTTCTCCGAGGACATGGGAGCCGGCTTTGCCCGCGCGGTGAACGATTGGATCGCTGCCGAGTGGCTGGACAAGGAGCCTCGTCTGCGAGCCTCCATCGTGGTGCCGATGCAGAATGCCGAGATGGCGGTGGAGGAGATCAACCGCGTCGCCCCCGACAAACGCTTCGTGCAGATCCTGCTGCTGGTTATGCACGACCACCCGCTTGGCAAGCGTCACTACTGGCCGATATACGCCGCTGCTGAGAAGCACGGGCTGCCGGTCGGCATTCATGCAGGCAGTGCTTACCGCCATCCGGTCACGCCACTGGGTTGGCCCACCTACTATACCGAGGACTACGCGGCGCAGGCTACCGCCTTCCAGGCCGCATTGTCGTCGCTGGTGTGCGAGGGTGTGTTCACCAAGTTCCCCGATCTGAAGGTCGTGTTGCTGGAGTTCAGGCTTCACCTGGCTCCCTGCGCATCTGTGGCGGCTGACGAAATTCTGGCGTGGGTTGCGGATGGAAGTGCCGTGGGTGGATCGCGCGCCCACCGACATTGTCCGCGAAAACGTGCGGCTGACGATCACACCGTGTGATGGACCGCCGTCGCCGGAGATGTTCCAACGGCTGATGGATCATTTCGGTTCGGACGAGATGCTGCTGTTCTCCACGGACTATCCGCACTGGCAATTCGACGGCGACGCGGTGCTGCCGGTGGGGCTTTCGCGTGAGCTGGTGCGCAAGATCATGATCGACAATCCGCGGGCGACGTATAGTCGACTGGCTGAGACAAGCGAACAGGGATGACCGCACTTGCTACGCCGAGCCACCGAGCGCGACATCGCCCGGATCTTTGAGATACGCGACAGCGTCCGCGAGAACCGGTTGAACGATCCCACGAAGGTCACCATCGACGACGTGCGATGGTTCATCGCCAATCCGGGCTTATTCGTCTGGGAGGAGCATGGCCGGGTTGTGGGGTTCTCTGCTGCCGATCCCAGGAACGGAAGCATATGGGCCTTGTTTATGGATCAGGCGTACGAAGGGCGTGGTATCGGCAAGCGGCTGTTCGCACGCGCTTGCGCGGTGCTGAAGGAAGCCGGCCACGGGCGTTTCTGGTTGATGACTGATCCAGGCACACGCGCCGAGGCGTTCTACCGGGCTGCGGGATGGCGGGTCGTCGGGCACAGAGGCACCGAGTTGTTGCTCGAGAAAGAAACCGCGGCGATCCCTTAACGTGGCTATCCCAGCGGTCGCGCCGGACTTGTCATGTGACTCTTCAGGCGTGATCATGATCGATGAACCGCGGGACGCATGTTCCCGCCCGACGGAGGCCGTCTTATGAACGTCCAGGTCACCACCCGCCCGACAGTCCAGTCCCCCGCTACGTCGAAACTCGCGATTGCCGATGGCGACATCCATCCGCAGCGGAATTCCTACAAGGACCTGTTCCCCTACATGGAGGCGCGCTGGGTGGAGATGGCGAAGACTTTTGGGTCGCGCCCCCGTCAGGCCTACCAGGCCGGGCCGGCGTATCCGAAGGGCCAGCCCAATGCCTCGCGCCGCGATGCCTGGCCGCCGGAGGGTGGCCGTCCGGGCTCCAGCCTGTCGTTCATGCAAAAGCAGCTTCTGGACGAGAACAACATTACGCTCGGCATCCTGAACCCGACCGGCGATAACGGCGCCAGTTTCCAGAACCGTGAGTTCGGCACCGGTGTGGCCAGCGCGATGAACCGGTGGGTCGAGGCCGAGTGGCTGATCGAGCCTCGGCTGAAGGGGTCTATTGTCGTCCCGTATGAGGATGCCGACGCCGCGGTGGCGGAGATCGAGCGGTGGGCCGGCGATCCTCGCTTCGTGCAGGTGCTGATGGTGACGCGCACCGCCAACCCGCCTGGCCAGAAGCAGTACTGGAAGATCTACGAGGCTGCCGCGGCCGCCAACCTTCCCATTGGCGTCCACGCTTTCGGCTTCGGTGGTTATCCGGTGACCGGCTCCGGCTGGCCGTCCTACTACGTCGAGGACATGGTCGGGCACGCACAGTCGTCGCAATCGTTCCTTACCAGCCTGGTGATCGAGGGCGTGTTTGAGCGCATCCCCAACTTCAAGGTGGTGCTGATCGAGTCTGGGTTTGCGTGGCTGCCGCCGCTCGCTTGGCGGTTGGATAAGCTGTGGACCCGGCTGAAGCAGGAAACGCCACACCTGAAGCGCGCGCCGTCCGAGTATATACGCGAGGGCGTCTGGCTGACCACCCAGCCGATGGAAGAGCCACAGCCGCGCGAGCACGTGCTGGACGCGATCGACTGGATCGGGTGGGATCGGCTAATATTCGCCACCGACTATCCGCACTGGGACTACGACGATCCGACCCAGGTGCTGCCGATGCCACTGCCAGAAGAGAAGCGGCGCGACTTCTTCTTCAACAATGCGATGAAGCTGTATCGGCAGGTGTGAATACGGCGGTCCTGGGGCCAGGGATGCTTTATCCGTCATGGCCGCCCTCGAGCCGGCCATCCACGCTCCAACCCCCGGGAGCGGATGGCCGGGTCAAGATGCTATGGGGGTGGACGGTCGCAGCAGCATGTATCCTTGCGGTTGTCCAAACCTCATAAGGAACGATGCGATGCCAAAGCAATCGACTGCGACCGCCTTTGATCACGATAGCACGCTGGTGCTGGCCCTGGAATTGAGTGGCAAGGGCTGGGAAGTTGGAGCGGTGGTGCCTGGTGTGACGCGCCGGCCGCGTCGCAGTCTGGCGGCGCGCGACATGGCGGGGTTGCTGCAGCAGATTGAGCGATGGAAGGCGGAAGCCGGGCGGGCTGGCCGAACCGTGCGCCGGATCGTGCTGACCTACGAAGCAGGCCGTGACGGGTTCTGGATCGCGCGATACCTGCGGGCGCACGACATCGAGGTGCAGATCATGCACCCTGCCAGTATCCCGGTGGAGCGACGGGGGCGGCGCGCCAAGACCGACCGGATTGACCTCGACATGCTGCTGCGGACGCTGCTGGCCTGGTTGCGGGGTGAGCCACGCGTGTGCTCGATGGTGCGCATCCCGAGCGAAACCGAGGAGGACATGCGCCGCCCGGAGCGGGAACGCGAGCGGCTGGTGAGCGAGCGGATCGCATTGGAGAACCGCATTGAGAACCTGTTGTGCCTGCAAGGGATCACCGGCTTCAAGCCACGTCTGAAGAAGGCCGCGGAACAGCTCGATGAATTGCGCAGCTTCGCCGGCGCTCCACTGCCGCCACGGCTGCTGGAAGAGCTGAAGCGGCTGATGACGCGTCATCGCCTGTTGAGTGAGCAGCTCAGGGACATAGAGACGGCCCGCGAACAGACGGCGATGGCGGTGGAACCGGACCACGCGGTGGAGCAGATCCAGATGCTGGCACGCCTGGTGGGGCTTGGCCTTGCGACAGCGACGGGGCTGACGCGGGAGGTGTTCTGCCGCTCGTTCGCCGATCGCCGCGCGATTGCCGGATTTGTCGGGCTCACCGGCACACCGTTCAACAGCGGCGGCAGTGAACGCGAGCAGGGGATCAGTAAGAACGGCAATCCACGGGTGCGCCGTATCCTGTTGCAGTTGGCGTGGCGCTGGCTGCGCTTTCAGCCGGACAGCGCATTGAGTTGCTGGTTCGTCGAGCGCACCGGCGGCGCCAAGGGACGCATCCGCAAGATCATGGTGGTTGCACTCGCCCGCAAGCTGCTGGTGGCGCTGTGGCGCTACGTCGAGTGCGGCGAAGTGCCGCCCGGTGCGCGCCTCGTGGCCGCATGAGGGCCGACGGTGACAGCCATGGATGTGGACAGGCAGAAGATTGAACCCAGACCGAGCAGCAGGCAGACGGTGATCGGCACCTGACACCTGACAACCATCTGGGTGGGCGGTGCACCGTGCCGGGCTATGGCTGCAACATGCCGCCGTCAAGATTGGTCCCGCCCTCCAGACCCCTCCGGCCCCGCGAATGGGGCAACATGGTACGGAACAACGAGTTCCACCGGATACGAGCTTGCAGGCCGACAGGTCTGACCCAAGGGGTCGCCCAGGATGGTGAACGCAGCGACGAATGTGACAAACACTCAGATCAGGAAAGGAAACGCCATCACACATATGCCGCTTGACAAGAAAGCCCCCATACGAGCCCGGCCATGACGATGATTTGGACGCCGTCAAGCCCGGCCATGACGACAGAGCCGGCCCGAGATCGGTGCACGGTTAGTCGACGCGTTCCCATACCAGGATAGCGTAGGGCAGATCCTGCGCGCCCGGATCGAGACGCAGGATGGCGCGGCGCGTGAACGAAATGCCGGCAGCGCTGGTGGCGGTGGCGATGACCTGGACCACCTGCTCGCCGGAGGGGTCGAGCGCGAACGGTAACACACCACCTTGCGTCCGCAACAACGTGATGGCCGCGAGAGCCACCGGATCGGTGGTGCCAGGCCCGGGGCCGTGGGTCGAGTAAATCGTCAGATGCGGCTCGAGCTTGGCCACAAGGTTGGGCGTCATACCGGATACCAACGCCAGTTCGTCGAGGCTGCGGAACGGCTTTTCGGGGGGAACGTAGTGGTGTCCGGCGTATTGCGCGGCTTTCTCTGCCGATGGGGTCGGCCCATCCGTTTCGCGCCAGTCGACGATCGCTCCGGCCAGTTGGGTCGCGGTTGCCGTGTCGGTGCCGATGCTGACCAACAGAGCACGCAGCAGATCGGGCGATGCGGTGTTCAGGTTGATCTTGTTCGCCTCGTCGGTGATCCGCAGCGTGATCGTGCCGTCCGGTGACCTGAGGCGCTGCGTCATGCCGTCCACGTTCCAATCGCTGTCGGTGCGATCGAGCAGATGGAACGCAGCGGCGTAGATCGCGCCATCGGCGTTTGCTTCCTCGTCCAGCTCGCTGTGCAAATTGGCTGCGATCCGCACTTCGGTGTGGGCGGCGGGGATCATCAGCGTGACCAGGAGCGCCAGCAGGGCCACCGTCAGGAGCACGATGAACAGTGCGAAGCCCCGCTCGCGCATTCAGCCCCCGCGCGTGCGCATCGGCATGGCGACGAGATCGGGCCAGTTGCGCGGATCGGAGGGCGCGAAGGCGATGTGGATGCGCACGAGCAGCGGCGGGATCGGATATTGCCAGTCTGACTGCCAGGCTGCTCCTGGTGCCCTCGGCTTGTAGCTGATCTGGATGCGGTCGACACCGGTCAGCAGGACGGTCTCGGTCGGCCGCACAGCGACCAGCGATACAACGTGCGGGCTGGGCGCCCAGCGCAACACCAGGCGGTGCAGGGGATCGACCAACAACGTTACCTGGGCGCGCCGCGATGCAGTGGCTGCGGCGGGAAACCGCGTGGTGAACCGCAGCGCATAGGCGGTACCGTCGATCTCCGACATCTCGAGTTGGCCGCCAGGGTCCATCTGCTCGATCAGCCCGCGTAGTGCACGATCGGTGGCGTCGAGCTCGCCTACCGCGTCGAGCTCTTGCTGCTGGCGATCCCAGAGGTGCAAACCCAGATGGAGCACCTGGGCCATGCCGACCATCAGGGATCCCAGCACCGCCAGTACGACCAGCAGTTCCAGCAAGGTGAAACCTGATGTTCTGCCGCCGCGCGGTCCGCCGACGCCGATCATGGTCCGGCGTGCTGCTGCGGCAGCGCGACGAAGCCCAGGCGCTGCGTGTTGAGGTAGAGGTCCTGCTCGCGCCCGTCCGAGCGCCAGGATACGGTGATGCCGACGGCATAGAGCGTTGCTCGCAATTCATTTGCGTGCGCGAACAACTGGACGGCGCCGGCGCGGGAATGGGCGACCTGCTCCGGCTTTACCTGGATGCGCCAGACGAACGGTCCATCCTGGCCCTGCTGCACGGGGGGCACGCTCGCCATGTTGGGACCGAGCATCGCCAGATGGGAACGCGCGAGCTGCATCGCGGCTTCATACGCACCGGCATTGCGCACGGTGCGAATCCCGCTCAACTCCGTCGAGAGCAAGACACCGAACGTCACCGCGGCGATCGCCAGCGCGACCAGCACCTCCAGCAACGTGAATCCGCGGTCATTGGTCATCGGCAACCGAAACCTGGCTTGTCAGCCAATCGACGCTCGGCAGGCGTTGCACTCCGTTTCCCACCAGTTCGGTTCGCCCTTCGGAGGAACTGCCATCCGGGGCGACGCTGATGCTGGACGAAGCGTCAGGTTGGAGCAAGCAAAACCCTGCCGGTAGGGGGCGGAGAGTTTCTTTCGAGAGGCGGGGCAAGCACCCAGCGCCGAATGTCGGGCAAAAGGGTGTATGTATCTACAATAGTAGATGCAAAAATGCTGGCGGCCTAGGCGGCCAGGGGCGGGCCGGTGCTGGCGGGGTCGGGCGGGGCGTCGGGTTTGGGCTTGGAGCGGGCGAGGATGTGGGCGATCGGGAAGGCCTGTTCGAGCCAGCCCGACGTGGGGGACCTTGTCCGCGCGTAGGAGGGTCGCATCCTTCCGGTCAACGAGGATGCGGCCCGCCGTTGGGCGAAACTGTTGGTACCCGATAAGTCCAAGGCCGACGACAAAGCGCAGCTTAGTATCGCGGCAGCCCACGGATTAACGTTGGTTACCCTGAACTGGAAGGATGTTCACGGTCGAGGCGTGTCAGTGCTCAACCGGGGTCGCGCCCCGCCTACGCTCGATGATCCGTAAGGCCCATCTCCGATCCCCGGATGCTTACTGCGCTTGCCGAACTGATTGTCTCCGCGTAACGCTCTCTGGCGCAATGGGTCCCCCCGAAGTAATGGTGGCGACTTGGACCGAAACGTAATGACAGATGGCCAAACGGCTCCGCTATCATTGGCGGCTCACTCGTTTCCCTCTTCATCCAGCCGCCATTCGTAGGCTTGCCGGATTAGGCCCATCGTGTAGCTGAGCTCGTCGAGATGAACGAGGTCGGACTCGACGTCGCCGCTCGCCCAGTGCCCCACGTTGCTGACGTCTCGGCACGTGCCCTTCGCATCCAGCAGGTCTACGAAGGGCATGTTGAGTGTCACCTTGAGCTTCGTTGCTTGAGGAACAATACTCACGAACGTATCGTCAGTCCGGTAAGCCACAAAATATTTAAGGAATGTCTCTGTTACCGCTCGGTCCAGTGCAAATATTTTTTGACGAAGCGCGTCGAACAAAGCCCGAATTGGACCGCCGTCTAACTGAGGGTGATCGGTAATGCCATATGATTGTGATCTTGGTTCCTTTTGCTTGAATACATGGAGGGTTGCCTCGTCGAGTGAAGGGGCCTTCCAAACCGAAGCCGCCACCTCCGACAGTCGACTTGCACGCTTCTTGATCTCGTCCTCGTTCCATTCTTGAAGCTTTCCAAGGTCATGATTGAGGCGCAGTGGACTTTCCGCGAAGCCGCCCAGCAAGTCACGCTTTTCGGGGAACGGTCGATCACTCATTTCCGGATTGTAGCCGGTCAATGTCAGATTCCCGAGTGTGTGGAGATAGGTGTCTCGGATCGATTTCCAATTATCGCCCAGCGCCGTCCTCCACACCTCCGACAAGTTCTCATTTTGCGGCAAGATGTGCTCGATGGTATATTCCTCGACGGCAACGCGCTCTTTCCTCTCGTGATTCTCCAGTCGTCTTAGCCAGTACGAGCGGTTTCGAAAGTTGTAGAGGTCTCGGCCCTCTAATTCCTTACGAAACTCGCGATCGTCCGGGAATTGTCGATACGATGGAAGCGTGAGGAAATGCGCCTGGGCGCTGTCGAGGTAGCGGTCTTTCCGGAGCGCCCTTCCGAACGTCGAAAAGGTCTTGTTGTGGGAATTCGTTGGAATGGAACACACTATGCGCCTGAACACATAGGCTTCGACTAGGCGAAGGATGGCGAGCAGATGATCTCTGCTTAATGTGCCTTCTTGCTTGTCAGCATAAAGCTCTAACAGGAATGGGAAGGTCACCTCAGCTTTAAGTTCGCGGATATTCCGGAAGGCTTCGGCAATGCCCTTGTCGGGCTCGTTCTTCCCAAGTGCCATCCGGCAATACGAGTTGGCGTACCGGTGAATGTCGGAGACCAATGCATCGATGGCGCTTCCTTTCGTCGCCTCACTACCTGCAAAGAGCTTGAAAGCATCATATACCGCGTCGACCTTGGGTATGGCGCCGGTCTTCAATGTCAGGTAGTCGCGCATGAACGAATTAAAATGCGTGGCGTACGCTTCTTGGCCGAACGCCATCTCCATTGGACGCCAGTCGTCCAGATACAGTTGTGTTTGAAGTTCGGGATCCAGATCCATCAGAATGAAATTTCGAATCAGGTCCGCCTGACCAAGTTCCTTGCCTGTCGAGTTCAGGCTTTCGAATATCAGCTGCGGGTTATCGTATCCGCGCTCAAGAGAGATATCCACGATAAGAATTCGATCAAGGCCATGACATACATCCGTTGGGTCGACATCCTTGAGCCAGCGCATGAATAGGCAAAAGTTTTCTTCGACGCGGATGCTGGGAGCGTCGGGTAACTTCTTGCCGTCGATGATGGCCTTCAGTGTTGTCCGATCAGTGTCGGAGAGCAGGATCTTGTAGGCTCGTTCGCCATCTTGCACGCTGTCCTTAAGGTAGTAATGCCGGAGTTTTCGGGGCGTAAAATCACCCAGTCCCTCAGTTTCACCCAACGTACGGGCCAGCGCTTCAATCAACAACACGCACGTCGTAAGACGTTGTTGACCGTCAATTACGAGGAGTGCCGGCTGATCGGAGACGTTGTAGAGGCCACCTTGGATGTAGACCACTGACCCGATGAAATGACCGCCGGTAGTGGGATTTCGGCCGGCTTGAAGGACGTCCTCCCAGAGTTTCCGGCACTGCGCTTCCTCCCAGCGGTAATGGCGCTGGTAGATTGGAATAACGAACTGCTTGGAACTCCTGAGAAAATCCAGAAGGCGTGCTTCTTTGGCCTTCATCTGGCAAGCCTTTCAGTTCCGTCGGTCAGCCATCCCGCGCCGGCGCACCTATGACCGTAGCCATTAGCAGTAATCGTCCGCGCAACGAGACCACGATAGCAGAAGTGCACAGATGCGCAACGAGCCAGAGCTTCGGGGGCCAGCCCGGATGGGGCGGGAACGGACGGGCCGGTCCGGATGGATTTGCGACACACGGCTTTCGAAGGGTGCAGTCAGAAGGCGGACAACATGCTTGCCGGGATCGCCCGACCTTGAGTTCCCGCTCGTCCGGGGACCGAACGGCAGGGTTCAAAACCTGAACCGGTCCCGGTAATCCTGCGGCGTGACGGCGAGCCGGCGCAGGAAGCTGCGGCGCATCGTTTCCTCTGAGCCGAAGCCGCAACGCTGCGAGATCCGTTTGACCGGCAAGCGCGTCTCCGAGAGCAGTTGCCGCGCCGCTTCCATCCTCAGCCGCTCGATGGCGCGGGCTGGCGTCTGTCCGGTTGCCTCCGCATAGTGCCGGCTGAAGCTGCGCTCGCTCATGCCGGCCTGACTGGCCAGAACCGAGAGCGAAAGATCGTCCGCCAGATGGCGATTGATCCAGTCATGCAGCGCGCCGAACCTGTCGTCGGCTGCCTGCAAGGCCAGCGCAGCGCTGAACTGTGACTGTCCGCCGGGACGCTTGAGGAAGACGACCAGGTAGCGGGCCACGGCGAGCGCCACGGTTCGGCCGAGATCTTCTTCCACGAGCGCCAGGGCGAGATCGATCCCGGCCGTCACGCCCGCCGACGTCCACACCGGACCGTCACGCACGAAGATCGGGTCGGTCTCGACACGAATGCTGGGAAAGCGCTGCGCGAGCTTGGCACAGTACATCCAGTGGGTTGCCGCGCGCCGCCCGTCCAGCACGCCTGCCGCCGCGAGCAGGAATGCGCCGGTGCAGACGGAGGCGACACGGCGCGCCTTGGTCGCGCGCTGACGGACCCAATCGACCAGTACGGGGTTTTCGGCGGCCGCCTCGGCGCCCTCGCCACCGGCCACGAGCAAGGTATCCAGCGCGTCGCCGGGCTGCGTCAGCGGATCCGCCGTCAGCGTCACGCCGGCCGATGCCGTCGCGCTGCCGCCGCCTTGTGCCACGACCTTGAGCAGGTAAGGCGGCGTTCCTCCTGCATCAGCGACCTGAACGTTGGCGGAGGCGAACACCTGAACCGGCCCCGTAACGTCGAGGAGCTGCACCGCCGGGTAGGTGAGCACGTCGATGACCCGGATCGGGTTTGGCGAGAAAAGAGGGGACATTGGCATTTCCGCCAAACCATGCGCTGCTAGGTTTGGCTTGTCCATCGCTGACACTGGACCAGGAGATGCACATGATTCCGCTCGATACGCACCTGCAGATCGGCTCGCTCTTGTTCGAGGGCGTCGATCAGATTGACCTGACGGGACCGTTCGAGGTGCTCTCGCGCATTCCGAACGCGACCTATCGTATCTACGGCAAGACAGCATCGCCGGTTCGCGATGTTAAGGGTCTGCGGCTGACGCCTGATGCCGCGCTGGCGGATGCGCCGCCGCTGGATGTCCTGCACGTGCCGGGCGGGTTTGGACAAGAGGCGTTGATGGACGACGCCGAGGTGCTGGGGTGGATCCGGCAGCAGGCGGAAGGCGCGTGCAGCATTTTCTCGGTGTGCACGGGCGCGCTGATTTGTGGCGCGGCGGGGTTGCTGAAAGGGCGCCGGGCGACGACGCATTGGTCGGCGTTTCACCTGTTGCCATTTTTCGGCGCGATCCCGGTCAACGAGCGTGTCGTCGTCGATGGCGCTTGGGTGTTTGCCGCGGGCGTCACGGCCGGCATCGATGGCGCGTTGCGCCTCGCGGCCGAGTTGCGCGGCGAGGAGGCCGCACAGGCCATCCAACTTTACATGGCCTATGCGCCGGAGCCGCCGTTCGATAGCGGCACGCCTGAGACGGCGCCGACCGCAATACTGGAGCAAGCGCGGCGATCCGTGGAGGCTATTACGGCACAGCGCGAGCAAACGGCGCGACGGGTTGCCGCGAGGCTTGGCATCGCCGTTCCGGCCGCGGGCGGAGAATGATCTCGCTACCGTCATTGCGACCCCCGCGAAGGCGGGGGGAAGCAATCCAGTGGTTGGTGGGCTGCAACAACTGGATTGCCGCGTCGCTTCGCTCCTCGCAATGACGGTGGAGGGCGGCCCTATGCTGGGATCCATCCGTTGGATTACATCCACCAGTACCTCCGACTTACACGGATGATGCACCAAGTCCGACATCACCTGGCGCGTCTGAGCCGCCGCAGTGGCGTTACCGTCAAACCTGCACGCAATTTGGATTTCTAAAGCGAGTTCAGGAACGCAGCCAGGTCGGATTTTTGCTGATTTGTAAGACCGATAGAGAAGCGCTGATCATAGAATTGCACGACATCGCTCAGAGTCGCAGCGGAGCCGTTATGAAAATACGGAGCGCGAGCGGCGAGGCCTCGTAGGATCGGCCCCTTCAGTTTGCCAATATCGGCGCATTGGCCGGTGATGGTGGCACGACCGATATCGGTGACCTGGAAGGTTTGGCCGGCTAGTGGCCCCTCAGTGCACCAGAGGGTAAAGACTGGCAGCCCTGAAATGTCCAGCGCTGGAGGAGCGTTTGCGCCGGCGTCGGCTATTCCGATATTGAGCGGCGCTTTCACGGAATGATTCCCGGCGTTCGGCGTGTCGTGGCAAGTGCCGCAGAAGCCGCTGATGCTCGGCTGGTTGAGCGCGTCGTTCAGGCCGCCGACGCCGGTGATATTGATCGGCACGGTATTGAAGACTTGTTCGCCGCGCGCGATCGCGCCACGAGCGTCAGCCTCATCGTTGTGGCCAGACAAATTCCCCCACGCATCGTAGAGGTTGAAGACGATTGACGTGAACGGAATGTTCTTCGGGTTGTTGCCGAGCGGATCATTGATACCGATGAAAAAGCTCGCCACCTGCTGAGCGACAGCGACAGGTCCGCCATTGGCGCCCGCAGCCGCGAGAAAACCCGCATTCTTGTCGACGATCTGCGCGGTAAAGACGCCCGCAGCCGCTGGTGTATCGGCGCACAGACTGGTGGTATCGGCGGTCGTGCAGCCCTCGAAGGTCACGATTTGCTGCAGTTGTTCATCACTCGGGTCCGTGCTCGCCTGGGCATGGATCAGCGTCGCATCGATAGCTTGACTGAACAGGCTAGGCTCCCGCCCGTCCCACATAATTGTGCTGAGAAACCCCAGATTAGTCGCAGGCAATGGGCGGCGATAAGATGACACGATACCCGTTGTCGAACTGGTTAGCCCGGTGGTCGGGTTCGTGTTGCAATTGTAGGGGTCGTTCACCGAAACCACTCGGAACTGCAGGGTGGTGCTCGACGGCATGGGCAATCCGATCCGAATCAACCCCTTCTTCAAAAGCAGCACGAACGCCCGTTGGCGACCCCCGGGGGTAGAAACGTCATCGGATGGGCAGGTCGCACCATCTACCAAGCGGAACAGTGGGTCATTCGGATCAGCGTCAAATCTCTGTTGCACGTGTTGCGCGCTGACGGTCCACGCGTCCTGCGGCTGGTGGCAGGTAAAACAGGTACGATCGTTCGTTCCAAGGCTTTGAAAAAAAGCATTCTTACTGGTTTGCGTCGGGCCCGTGGGTTGGAGTGTCGCAATAATGCCGCTTGGGTCAGGGTCTTGTTCAAATTTAGGGATGATTAGCGGAGTCCGCTGCTTGCTGCCGTGGCCATCTCGGAAAAGAATGCGCATGAGCTGCGCGTGAGCAATCTCGCCCTCTAAGGTGGCAATTGCCTGCGGACCAAAGGCGTCACTATCAGCATGGACTGAACGAACAGCGCCGAATATGCAGAGTGCCAGTAGAGCACAGGCCACGCAAAAGTACACGCGCGAGCGTGAGCGCCGGTCGTACATCGTTTTCTCCCCTGCACTTATTGTCTGCGACGGCGAGGCATTCACCTCTATCGGTACGGAAAGCATACGGTCGCATCTCGATAGGGGCAATGGAAATGAAGTGCTTCACAGCCACCACCAAATGCTGGCTGACCCGCCGGAGCCTGGAAGCACAGACGGAGCAGCATTGGCCGATCGGCTTGGGTCTCTCGTTGTACGCCTGACTGAACGGGATCCGCCGAGGGCGATCAGGTCACCGGCCAAGCCCAAACAAGATCGCGAGCCTCCGGTTAGCGCCATCGTGCGGGCAGCCGACGCAGTTCCCGATGGCTAAACTCCTGTCATTGGGCTGCTACCCGAAATAGCAGGACAGGGCGTCTGCATGCTTCTGTGTGTTGTTGCTTAAGCTCGTGCCGCGGTCGCTCCCGTATCTTTCGCGGGAATGACGTTGGAGCTGTGGCATCATCCGTGTGCGTCAGAGCACTGGCATGAGTGTGTGTGGCGAGAAGCGAGGGTTTATTGGCGCAGTCGGCATGGGCCGCCCTCCCAGATAGATCGCGCAATCGACGCCGATAGAAGGGTGACTGACATGGCAAATTATCCGGTTCACACAATCGACTCTGCACCTGAACGCTCCAGGCCGGCACTGCGGCAATTGCAGTCGGCTTTCGGCATGATCCCGAACATCGCCGGGGCTATGGCGACGTCTCCGGTTCTGATCAACAGCCTGGTTGGTCTGTTCGGGAATGTGCACGGCGGCAGCTTCACCGAAGCGCAGGTGCAGACCGTTCTGCTCACCTACGCGGTCACCAATGCGTCCACCTGGGCGGTCGCGTTCCATACTGCTCTGGCGCTCAAGGAGGGTATTGAGCCGGCAGATGTCCAGGCCATTCGGGAGGGGCGTCTGCCGAGCGACAGTAAACTCGCCGCACTGTCGACTCTGGCACGGACGATGATCGAAAAGCGGGGGCGGGTTGATGATGCGGATGTCGAGCGGTTCATCGCGGCGGGGTTCGGCAAGGATCGTGCACTCGAGGTGATCGCTATCGTCGCCGCATCCACAATCACGAACTATACCGGAAGCATCACGAAAACGCCTCTGGAAGCGATGTTTCAGGAGCATGCCTGGGGCGGTTGATGCCAACGCCCGCTATCCATGACCCATTCGTCACGGCCGGCCATGACGATCAGGTGGGCGCCTCCGCTACATCTTGCAGGCCGGGTTGGCGATCTCGACCCGCCGGTTCTGTGCGCGGCCCTCATCGGTCGCGTTGGTCGCGATCGGCTTCGTCTTGCCGTAGCCCCGCGCGGTCAGCCGCGCCGTGGCAACACCTTGCTGGGTCAACCAGATCACGACCGAATGCGCTCGAGCCTCCGAGAGCGGCTGGTTATAGGCGTCGCTGCCGACGTTATCGGTATGCCCTTGGATCTCCAGCTTCAGCGCCGCGTCCTGCCTTAGAAGGGCCACGACCTGGCGCAGTACCGCGTCGGACTTCGGCTTCAGCGTGGATTTGTTGAAATCGAACAGCACGCCGGTCAGCGCCAGGTGGCACTTGCTGCCGAGGTCGGCAGCGAGCTGGTTCTGGGCCATGGTCGCATCGGCCACCCTGATGCTGTAGGCGGTCTCGGCCAGATGCAGCGTCGCCCAAATGTTGCGGC
Source organism: uncultured Alphaproteobacteria bacterium (assembly GCA_963733475.1). GTDB lineage: Bacteria > Pseudomonadota > Alphaproteobacteria > Acetobacterales > Acetobacteraceae > JAMXLO01. Next base: position 15,698 of record CAVTEC010000067.1, read on the forward strand.
CATTATCGCCGTAGTGGGCCGACAGGTTCACGCCGGCCGCATGCATCTCGCTGACGATGGTCCAGTGCGCCCTAAGCAATGCGGTATGGTAGAGGCCGAGCAGGTGGCCCAGGTCGAGCCCCGGCGGCGACTGGTACGCCTTCAGGACCGAGCCGTTGGCGACGAGTTCCGGCTGCTTCGCGTCGGCGGGCTGGATGTAGAAGGGCGCGGGGTCCGCGCTGCCTGCGGTCAGCCTGGAGCCGGGCACCGAGGGAAGATAGGGAAAATCACCTTGGTCCGCCTTGACCGGCTCGGGCGTGGCTGCGGGGGCTGGCAGGGTCAGGTCCGGCACGGTCGCCGGCGGTTGTGGCGCTGCGACGGCCTGGGCGGCCTTCAGGCTCGATTTGAACGGCGCGATCTGCAACAGCGCGACATGCACGCCATTGCCGTTGGACGGCCAGATGTGGACCCAGGATTCGACACCGTCCTTGTTCTGGGTGGCGAAGATTTCCGCGTCTTCGTCTCGTTTCGTATTAGTAATGGTCAAGCCATCCGCTGGGAGTGCCTCGGCGTAGTTCTTGATGATCTCGAGGTCGGTCTTGGGGGGGTTGCCAGTCCTTAGCTCATAGTCCTGCCGGCAGGTCTTGCCGGTCTTGGTAATTGTTGTGGCCTGACCGTTCTGGACGGTGCGGAAGTCGAGCGAATCATAGGGTTTCTGCTGCGGTGGCCGGTCGGCTGCGAAATCCCGCAGCCCGGGGATCGGCGCGCAATCCTGCGCGGTGAGCGGCACGAGGCTGGGATGGAACGGTTCGATCCGCAGAAGAAGGACGCTCGCCACGTTGCCGTTGGACGGCCAGACATGGACCCAGGATTTGACGGCATCCCTGGTCTGGGTGGCGAAGATCTCTCTGTCCTCGCCGCGGTTGCTGTTGGTGATGATCCAGCCTTCCGCCGGCAGCGCCTCGGCATAGTTCTTGATGATCTCGAGGTCGGTCTTGTTCGTCACGCCGTCCTTGAGCGTGTAGTGCTGCATGCAGATGCTGCCCCGTTTCTCGACGGTCTTGGACGCGCCGTTTTCGAATACGCCGAACTCCTCACTGGCGAAGGTCCGGGTCTGCGGCGGGCCGCCGGCCGCGAAATCCCGCAGGCCGTGGATCGGTGGGCAATCCTGCGCCGTGACGGCGGGGGCGAGGGTCGGTTGGAACGGCTGGATCCGCAGCAGCAGGACGCTCGCCCCGTTGCCGTTGGACGGCCAGATATGGACCCAGGATTTCGACGGCGTCCTTGGTCTGGGTGGCGAAGATCTCCTGGTCCTGGCCGCGGTTCGTGTTGGTGATGGTCCAGCCCTCGGCCGGCAGGGCCTCGGCATAGTTCTTGATGATCTCGAGGTCGGTCTTGTTCGCCACGCCGTCCTTGAGCGCGTAGTGCTGCTGGCAGGTGCTGCCGGTTTTATCGAGCGTCTTGGACGCGCCGTTTTCGAATACGCCGAACTCCTGGGTGGCGAAGGTCCGGGTCTGCGGCGGGCCGCCGGGTGTGAAATCCCGCAGGCCGCGGATCGGTGGGCAATCCTGCGCCGTGACGGCGGGGACCAGGGTCGGTTGGAACGGCGTCACCTGAAGCACCAGGATATGCAGCCCGTTGCCGTTCGACGGCCAGACATGCGCCCAATACTCGACGCCGCCCTGGGTCATGGTGGCGAAGATCTCGCCGTCTGGCGACCGGTTGGGGTTGGTGATGCGGAAGCCCAGGGCCGGCAGGCCGTCGGCGTAGTTGCGCATGATCTCGAGATCGGTCGTGGGCGGCGCGCCTTGCTTGAGGGCGTAATGCTGGAGGCAGGTCTGGTCGGTTTTCTCCAGCGTCTTGTAGTCGGTGCCGACGAGCGCGCCGAAGTCCTCGGCGGCGTAGACCCGAGTTTGCGGCGGCGCGGAGCCCTCGAAATTCTCCAGCGTGCCGATCGGCGCGCAATCGCCGAAGGCGGCCGCGAGGGCTGGGGAGCCGACAAACAATGACCCTAGAGCGAGACCTGCCCAGACAAGAAGAAGTCTCCGCATGCGCACGTTCCGCTCCCCTCGATCTGTGGTGTTCGTTCCGCCAGCGACTATGCGGCGCGGCTAGCCTACTACCGCAACGAAGCTCAACGCAGCGGTTATTGACGCGTAACCACTCTTGGCGGGGGGTTTTTCGCACGGCGTGCAACGTAGGGCACAGGGTTGCCGGTGGGCCGCCATCGAATGGTCCGGTTCTTATCTTGGTGGGGGTGGGCGTGCGCGGTCGTAGGCGCAGGCGCGTTGGCCCACGGCATGATCAAGGCGTGGCGCGGGACGATGCTTTCGGCAAACAATCCGTGGAAGCGGACACGACCACCTCCGCGAGCGCCGTCAGTTGTCGACCCATATGCGCCATTCGCTCGCCACGGGCGACTTCCGGAAAGCGGACCTTGGCCGACCTCGGGTGCGATCGACTGCACCAGGTCGTCCTCAACCAAAAGATGAAGCTATGATCTGGAGAATCTTAACTCACTAGGAAAATGGTCGGATTAATCGGTCAGCTCATGCGCTCGATATCGGGCATCTTCCAGCTCTTATCGAAGACTGTCTTCTCCGGCCCGTAGAACCGAAACCGCGGAAACCAGCCTGTCCCCGCTGGCGTCTGTATCCAGTTCGACTCCTGCCCCATGTGCCTTCGCCCCGATGTAGATATCGACTGAGCCGTCGGCATTTTTGCGCATGCCCTTGTCGAGTGAGTCGAGGGTTGGACGCGCAAGATTGAGGAAGAGGGCTGAGGTTTCGGCATTGTAAACGGTCACAGACCAGAACTGGCTCACTGGAGCATTCGCGGGGACGTGGAGTCGGTAATTGTTCTCGCCACGCAGCGGTTTGCCGTTGCTGTCGAAATTCGCGCCGAGATAGAAACTTCCCGCCCCGAGCTTTGCGGGAGGCAGGAGGAAACCGGGAAAGCCGATACCGCGCGAGTCTACGTCAACATAGCTGGCGACCGCGAAAAGGTGGTCCGCGAGATAGGCTCTCGGTTTAGCTACCGGTATAGGTAAACGTGGTCGAATGCCAAAAGACCATCTTCCACTTGTCGCCCTTTCTGGACCATCCATTCGTAAATCGCACGTCAAGCGGGTAAAGTGTCCCTCGAAAGTTGACGTGGATATCCGCCTTTCCAGTTAGAACGACAAAGTCCCCATAATCCTGGGCTTTCACATCAGACGGGTCATACCGTGAATAAACTATCTCTCCGGCTTCCATAGATCTAATCTGGCTCTTCTTGCTATCGACCCGGCCCGATGTGTGGGTCCAGACCAGATCATCCGAGAGGAATTCCTTAACCTTCTCTATATCCATTTGCTTCAGCGCGATCATGCGCTGCCGATCCAAGTCGATTACCAGCTTGCCGTTCTCAGACATAGTGAGACCCCCATTCCATCCTGCTCGGTGTTCTTGTCATTAAACCCACCCGCTGAAACCGGGGGCAAGAGGTTGCCGGATCGCTTCTGAGGCGGGTTAGCTAACGTAATTCCCGTTAGCTGGGTTGCGCCCGCGCTCGTAATAGCGGCTACTGGTTTTCGCCGTAGCGTTGGCGGCAGACCCGACCATCGTCATCTTTAATATTGATCTACCCAAGGAGACCGACACCATGTGGGTAATTGCTCACCTGGGTGATAGCCTGACATGTCGATGCGTCGTGGGTGCTTCTGCGGCTGTGCGATGAAGGTTGACGCGGTCACGGGCGGTTCGATTCAAGCTCTGTGTGACGCAAGGCATCGACCTTAGCACGCTGAGCCACGCGGAGAAGGATGCACTCATCCTGTCGCTGTTCGCTCGGTTGGAAGCAGCGCTGGCGCGCATCGATGAACTTGAGAAGCGGCTGGCCAGATTTGAACGTCCCACCAAGACGCCGGACAACTCCTCGCTGCCGCCATCGAAGGGGCAGAAGCCCGATCGTCCGATGGGCGACAAGCCGCCGCGCAAGAGCCGCCCCGGGTTCGGGCGGACGCTGCACCCGAACCCGGATCGTGTGTTCGAGGCCAGGCTGACCACCTGTCCGAGGTGCCAGGCGGCATTCCCGGAGGCCTGCCAAACCCCGCAGCAGGTCTACGAACGCATTGAACTACCGCCGATCCGGCCGGACGTGACGCAGGTGCGCCTGTTCGGCGGTCGCTGCGCCTGTTGTGGTGAGCGCGTGGTCGCGACTGCCCCAGCCGGGCTGGAACCCGGTTCGCCATTCGGTCAGTCGATCGCTGCCTTGGTGGTCTACTTGCACTACGCGCACGCGATCGGCATGGAACGGTTGGCCACGCTGATGGACGAGATCTTTTCGCTCACCCTCAGCGAGGGGGCGATCAGCAACATGCTGGCCCGCGCGCGCGAACCACTGCTGGTGGCAGCGGCAACCATCCGCGCCACGGTGCTCGCCAGTCCGGTGGTGTGTTCTGATGAGACTTCCGCGCGGGTGAGCGGCAAGAACTGGTGGGAATGGGTGTTCATCGGCAGCCTGGCCGTGCTGCACGTGATCCGTCCCAGCCGTGGCAAGGCCGTGGTTCAGGCCCTGTTCGGCGAGATCAGGCCGATGGTCTGGGTGTCCGACATGCTTGGCAGCCAACGCGGCCACGCTGCCGAATGGCAGGTGTGTCTGGCGCATCTGCTGCGCGATGCAACCTACGCCATCGAATGTGGCGACACCGCCTTCAGTGCCGCGTTCAAGCGACTGCTGCTGCGCGCGATCGCCATCGGGCGACGCCGCGACGAACTGAAGGACAGCACGCTGAGGCACTATCTTGCCGACCTGGATCGCCGGCTCAACCGCATCATGGCAGCTGTTCCGATCGGCGAGCCAGGACGCAAGCTGCGCAAGCGCATCGCCGCCAACAGGGCGCACCTGTTCGTCTTCATCACCAATCGAGATGTGCCGTATACCAACAACATCTCCGAGCGGCATCTTCGTCCCAGTGTGATCTTCCGCAAGGTGACCAACGGCTTCCGCTGCGAGTGGGGTGCCGAAACCTATGCCGCCTTCCGATCCCTCGTCAGCACCGCAAAGGCCAACAGCGCTTCAGTGCTTGATGTGCTGCGCTTCGTGCTGACCACAAAAATCCCCGAGACGCTATCCGCCAGACCGGGGTGAGCAATTACCCATGTGGACGCGCCTCTTCGCTTCATCTTCTCTGCTCAGCGCTGGACTTCTGCTCTGCCTGATCGCTGGGCCGAACGTGATGGCCGCCGATATAGAGGGGTTCGTTGTTTCCCCGGACGCCGCTGCCCGCCTGGTTGGGCCTAAGGGTAGAGAGGCAGATGTCACGGAAATCTTTGTCGCAAAAGAGCAAACCGGAGGAGCGCTCGGCCTGTTTCGACAGACTATTGCACCAAAAAGCGGGCCGCCCCTTCATGTTCACCGCTCCAATGACGAGTTCTTTTATATCCTGAGCTGGACAATTATATTTTAGCTTGGGCCAGCGTCGGTGCCAGGCGCGTCTCCCGGGTCCGTTGTGTTTGTCCCCCGCGGAACCAGGCATACCTTCGAGAATAGCGGGACCGAACCTGGCGTTTTGCTGGTTGGTGTCACGCCAGGGGGGCTTGAGAAGTTTTTCGTGGAACGGCAAGGCGTTGACGCGGCGACGGCCGACAACATCAATAAAAGATACGACACGGATTCTGCCGGGCCGCCTCTCAGATAGGGGGAACAATTCAGACGGGTATGCCCGCAGCGTAAGCGTCGCGGGCCACTCACATGGCGTCGCTGCTGTAGGTCTCGGCGCCGGGAATTGACTCTGTCTCAGCCTTTGATCTTTATCAGATAAAGCCGAACGAGCGAGCCGTCGTGTGAGCAGCATGACGGAAGCGGACGCAACCGAGGTGGTGCCTTTTTTGGTCCGCCACCCCGGCCAATCTGAGGCCGTTATGTTGCGCGCTGCACGGACGGCGGCTTCCAGGTGCGGTTGAGAATGGAGGGGAAAATCCTCGGCGAGATACATCCGCAGCATCAGGATGAAGTTGCCTTTCGGCGCCGGCAGCCAATTTGATTCCAGATCCTTGCCGGGCGATTTATTCTGGAAATACAGCGTCAATGAACCGTCGGCGTTTGGCTTTGGATGATCGCGTTCGCTCGCGGTGAATTTGTTGAGTTCATTTGGGACTCACGATCAACCCTTGTCGATCTTGTACATTGTAACCGACCAGAAGACGGTTTACAGGCGGGGTTTCGCCCTTCGAGTATGTCACGGTGTATTTGTTCGCGCCCGACAACGCGGCACCTTTGCTGTCCACGTCGGTGTATGGATAGATCGCGTCCTTCTCGAGATTGGCCGGCCAACATTCGAAGGCGGCCACGACGGCACGCTTGGTGTAGTTCGTTCCATAGACGCCGAGGCCGCTGGTCATGACCAGAGAGTTGATGACCCCACCGAAGAGCGAAGCCTTGTTGGCCTCGATGTGCTTCAGTGCGGTCGATGGGAAGGTTTTCGAGTGTGGCCCGAGCGGCCAGGTTTAGCTTCGAGATGTCGAACGGCTGGCCGGGTACCAGTCCAATTTTGGCCATGCGTGCCACACATCGGGTGCATCGCCCGCCGCCGGGGGGGCCGTTTTAACGATCAACTTCGTCAGCATGTTGAAATATCCCGATGTGCCCAACTTCAGGATCACCGACTGCGGACCGTCGGTCATGCTGAAGCCCGGATCGACCACCGGAGGCGCTTTGTAGGTGAAAGATTTGCCGTAGGAGCTCAGCGGCACGATCTTGTACTGCGCCTGCAGCGCGTTGACGGCAGCATAATCTTGGTCCGTGCCGTCCGCGTAGGTGCGCCCGAGGATCACCATGTAACGCGTGGCGATCTTGATCTGCTTCATGCCCGTCGGCACGTTGCCCTTCCACCCTGGGCCGGTGATCAAATAGCTGGCCGCGTCGCCGCCGGCGGTGCGGGTGCCGGGAGAGTTGTAAAGGGTCATCCAGAGATCAGCGATTTCGAACAGATAGAATTGCTTGCCCATATCCGGGTGGCTGAAGACCTGAGGCTCGGTAAGAGGCTGACCCGGAACTGTATCGGAATGAAGATTGGAGTCATTTCAACGGGTTATTCCGACGGAGCCTGTCGTCCCCGATGACCGTGATCGGCCGAACAAAAAAGCAGTTGCGTGATCCCAGCGGCTACGATTCTCTCGTGGTTGCGAAGACACGAAGGACACACCGATGGCCTGGACTGAAATCACGCGACGCAAGTATCAGCGCGACGGGCTGCGCTACGCAAGCGATACCACCGACCAGGAGTGGCTTCTGATCGAGCCGCATTTGCCGCCGCCCGCAAGCCGCGGTCGAACCCGCAAGGCCTGCTTGCGGGACATCGTCAATGCCATCTTCTTCATTGCCCAGTCTGGCTGCCAATGGCGCATGTTGCCCAAGGACTTCCCGCCGTTCACCACGGTGCAACGCTACTTCTACGCCTGGCGCGATGACGGAAGATGGCAGATCATCAATCAGGCGCTGCTGATGGATGTGCGCGAAGCCGCCGGCCGCGAGGCAAGTCCGACCGCCGGGGTCATCGACAGCCAATCCGTCAAGACAACCGAGGCCGGCGGTCCGCGCGGTTACGCGGCGGAGAAAATGGTCAAAGGCCGCAAGCGGCATATCCTCACCGACACGATCGGCCTGCTGGTCGGCGCGATCGTGCACCCGGGGGACGTGCAGGATCGTGATGGTGCGCCACCGTTGTTGGACAGCGTGCGCAGCGCGTTTCCCTGGCTGCGCCACGTGTTCGCTGATGCCGCCTACGCCGGTGACAAGCTGAAGGGTGCGCTTGAAGCGCTCGGTACATGGACGATCGAGATCGTCAAGCGATCCGACACCGCCAAGGGCTTTATCCTGCTGCCCCGGCGTTGGGTGGTCGAACGCACGCTGGCCTGGCTCAACCGCAATCGTCGTCTGGCCAAGGATTTCGAGGCCACCATCGAGAGCGCGGTGACCTGGCTCTACATCGCCAGCGTCAAGCTGATGTCGCGCCGTCTGGCGGCCGCCTGATACTCCCCCGTCAGCCAATATCATCAATCAATTCAGGCCAGCACGTGTTGCGACCACGATCCGAGTCGAACTCT
>CAVTEC010000068.1:0-17549 GCA_963733475.1 uncultured Alphaproteobacteria bacterium
CGCCGTACCTAGTTAGGCGTCCCCCTCTCCCCCAGGTCCCACCAGATACCGGCGAAGGCAGCAATGCCCTCGCGTGCCGTCGCGCGCAGGAAGTGCTCGTCCGGGCCGTGCTGCTTGCAACCGTTGTAGCTGTGCGGCACCCAGATCAGCGCGGTGCCGAGGTGATCGACGAACACGTCGCCCGGCAAGCCACCCGAGGAGTTGGGGATGACTTGCACGTGGCGTCCCAGCGTTCGCTCCATCGAGGCGACGGTCCACCGCACCCACGGATGCGCCGGATCGGTCCGGCTGGCTGGCATGCGAACGCCGGCGTTTTCGACGCTGACGTTCGCGAAGCCTTCCGCATCCAGGTGCTTGCGTAGGGCGGGGGCGAAGGTGTCGGGATCGGTGTCAACCGTGTAGCGGATCTGGCAATGCGCACGTGCATTCGGCGCGACCGCATTCACCGGATTCTCCGGCCGTCCTGAGACCATCGCGAGCACGATAAAGCTGTTCCAGCCATATATCTTCTCGGCTGAGGAAAGGCCTGGTTCCCCCCACTCGGGATCGATCGTGGCAGCTTCGCCACCGCCTCCGACCTCGCAGCCCTGCAGCACGGAACGCACGCTGGCCGGCAGCCCATTCCTCGGCAGCCAATCGCGCACCAGAATCCGGCCGTGGCGATCGATGATGGCGCCGAGTGCGTGCGTCAAAACCACTGCGGGATCGGTGGTCAAACCCCCCCAATGCCCGGAGTGCACGCCGCCTGAACGCAGATCGCACACAAGATCGAAGTGGAACGTGCCGCGCGTGCCCGTGGCGATTGTCGGCACATCAGGCATGACACGCGGTCCGTCAGACCCGATCAACACATCGGCGGCCAACGTATCTTTGTGCGTAGCTACGAACTCGCGCAGGCCGATGGAGCCGCGCTCCTCGCACGTCTCCAGCACCAGCTTCAGATTGAACCCTAACTTCCCGCCGCGTTCTGCCAACACGGCTTCCAATGCGGAGAGATTAAGCGCGTGCTGGCCCTTGTTGTCGGCGCTGCCGCGGCCATACCAGAGGCCGCCCTCTTCGGTCAGCCGCCAGGGATCCAGACCGGACCGCCATTGGTCTTCCAATCCGCGCACGGTGTCGCCGTGACCATAGGTCATCACTGTCGGGCGTTGAGGGTCTTCCAGCCGTTCCGCAGTCAGGATCGGGCCGAAGCCTTTGCGTGGATTGGCGTGGATCACGACCGTGAAGCCCATGCGTTCTAGCCATGGACGCATCGCCGCGTCGAGATAGCGCTGGACGTCGGCTTCATGGCCGGGGTCTTGTGATGTACTGGGGATCGCCACCAGCTCGGCCAGCCTGTCGCGGAAGCCATTGCTGTCGAAGAACGCCAGCGCGCGTGCGACCGCGCCGTCTCGTGTGCTCATCATGCAGCCTCATCAGCAGCTTATTGCCCCATTGTCATTGCGAGCCATAGGCGAAGCAATCCCGTGGCATTTCACCCGCCAGCCAGGTCCGAGATTGCTTCGCCTACGGCTCGCAACGACAATGGACGACGACGCCTCGTTCAGTCGGTCATCGACCCAAAGCAACAAGGAAGCTGCCAAGCAACGCGTTCATCTGCGCCGGTTCATCGATCTGTGGGAAGTGGCCAGTGTCGGCGATGATCTCGATGCGCACCGATGGGATGCGGGCGCGCAGCATATCCAGGAACGGTGACGTCTGGCCTTGGCTGAGCGGTCGCCGCTCGCGCCGTTCATTGCTGTAGGTGGCCTGAATGGCCATCACAGGCGCACGAACGTCGCCGAGCGACGTGGTGAAGCGGGTCACGTCGTAGCGCACTAAGTCTAGCATCATTTTCTCGCCGATCGCGCGGGGTAGGCGGGTGGCGCGTTCGACAACGGCGGCAACTGCCTCCGGCCGGCTCTTGGCGGTAAACATCTCGCGGAACCAGCGTTGGGTGAGTGTCGCGAATCCATCTGGCGCAAGAAACGCCTCCCGCAGCACATCCGCCATGGCTGGAACGAACTGGCTGCTATCAACGAACACAATGCCGGCAACACGTGCTGGTGCTTGCAAAGCTGCCTCGAGAACGACACGGCATCCCATGCTATGGCCCACCAGCACCGCCGGTGAAACCTCCAGCGCGTGCATAAGCTCAGCGACGTCGGCGCCGTAACGCTCGATCGAGCATTCGTCGGGAGTGCCACTGCTCATGCCATGGCCACGCAAGTCGATAGCGATCGTGCGGTGACGCGACGAAAGATGCGCCACCTGCGCATCCCAATCGCTCTGCGCACAAGCGAACCCGTGCACGAAGACGATCGGCGGGGCCCCATCTCCTCTGACAACGTGGTGGATTGGCGTCATGCTACTGCTCCGTCGATTCCTTATACTCCGGCACCTTCATGTAGACCCACACCAGGTTGGCCAGGAACATGATGGCGGTCACCAGGAACACCCAGCGCAGGCCGATACTTGCTGCGACCGCGCCGCCGGTGAGCGGTCCCAGCGAATTGCCCAGGAAGGTCGCGGACGCCGTCATGCCGTACACCGTGCCGCGATCAGCGCGCGACACCAGCCGTCCAACAAGCGCATTAGCCGTTGGCAGGATCCCGCCGATGAACAACCCGACGCCGAAGCGCTCGACAACGAATAGCCAATAGCTGCCAACGAAAGCCTGCGGCAGCGTCGCAAGCGTCGCGCCGAATAGGCAGATCAGCAGCACGCGCCGATACCCGATGACGTCGCTGCGTTTGCCGAGGAACGGCGAGGCGATCAGGTCAGCGACTCCGGTCACCGAAAAGGCGATCCCGCTCAACGTCGCGATATTGGGTTGCTGGCCGACCATGTCCTGCACGAACAGGGTCACCACCGGCTGGACCGTGCGCACACCGAACTGCGCCATCAGCAGCACGAAGAACAGCGGCAACAACCCTGCTGCTCCGAGCAACAGCTTTAAACTGCCGATCGCCGAACGCTCGCGGCGTGGTCCTTGCGGCGGGACAAAGTGCTCATCGAGCCCGAACCAGAGCATCAGGACCGCGGCGAAGGTCATCGCCGCCGTGCAGAAAAAAGGGATGCGGTAACTGCCCGTCAGATCGGACAGGCCGCCGCCGAGGACAGGTCCCACAAGCGAGCCGATCAACTGGCCGGTGCTAAGCCAGCCCAGCGCGAAGCCGAGCCGCCGTTCCGGCACCTGGCTTGCCACCAACGCGATGGCCGAGGCGGAGAAGCCGGCGAATGCACCCATCAACGCCCGGAAGGCAAAGAACTGCCAGACGTTCAGCGCCATCCCCATGAGTGCCGTGAAAAAGCCGATGGCAAGGCTGGAGCGCAGCAGCATCAGCTTGCGTCCGCGCCGATCGGCCAAGCGGCCCCAGAGCGGGGAGACGAAGGCAGCGACGAGTGAGGTCGAGCCGTTCAGGATGCCGGACCACATGTCGATACCGGATGGCGTGCTGACGCCGAGTGCCGGCAGGAACAGCGGCATGATCGGCGTCAGCATGCTGAACGACATGGTCATGACGAACTGGATGCCCACCATGGCCCAGAGAGTGAACTGCCAGTGAGTTGATTGAGGCGCGTCCTGCTGCGTCACCTGTCATTGCGAGCGAACCACAGCAATTCCGACGCCGATCGGGATTGCTTCGTCGCTGCGCTCCTCGCAATGACAGGGTGGTGCTCAGGCACTTGCAGTTAGCCGCGCCGCCATCTGCTCCTTGAACTGATCGATCGGCATGAAGCCGGGATCGGCACGGCACGCTGCTTCCGTTTCGCTCAGGATCTGTTCATCCGACTTCGCCAGATCGAGCGGCTTGCCGTGCGGCTGCGGCACGTGGAACGGCGTGTCCAGATAGGCCTCGACCGTGTTGCCTTCGGGATCCTTGAAGTAGATCGACCAGGCGTTGCCGTGGCTGATCGGGCGCATCTCCGTCGCGCCAAGCGCCAGAGCACGTGTGTGCACTTCACGAAGGTCGGCCAGCGAATCGACCAGGAAAGAGATCTGCTGGATCGGGTTGAAGCCCGCGGTGTCGGGACGACCGGTGACCAGCACGACCTGATGGTGGTTCTGCGGGTTAGCACTCATGAAGGTCAGGTGCATGCCGGCGCGGCCCTCGCCCTGGTCAGTGATCATCAGGCCGAGGACGTGCGTATAGAAGTGTTCCATCTTGTCGCGGTCGTGGACGTAGATGCCCATATGGGCGAGGCGAGCGCGGATGTTTGCCATGGTGCGATCCTCCTTGGAGGCAAGCGTCCTCCAGGGTGGAGCTTTGCGCAAGGGAAGGTTCACAGTCTGGTCGTGTATTGCGGCCCGTCGGCGGGGAAAGGTTTTCGAGCCGGCTTAATCCGGCGTGCCCGTTCCGTTCCCGAACGCGCGTCGGCAGATTTTACAATATTGTTCCAGAGGACGGTTCAACCGCGACTACCAGTTTGATTTTCCGCATCTTTCTGCTTGGCATGACGCTTGCTCTTGGCCGTGTGGCTCTTATGGAGAAGCTTCCGTTATGTCCCGATCATTTCGCATGTCGGCTTACGTTGCGTCCACCATCGCGCTGTCGCTGACGGGCTATGCGACGGACGCAAACGCGGACCCCGCCCTTCCGGGGCTGACGAACCTCAATTTCCTCAGCTACAGCGGTTCGACGCCGAAGAATTCGTTCAGCAGCGTCAACCCGACCGGCTGGACCGGCGGCAGTGGCCTCATCTTCATTACCACTCCGGGGAACGCCGGCAATACGAATTCGGCATGTGGCGGCACCTACCTCACTACCTACGGCTGCCCCTCTACATTGGCCGTTCCCGGCGGCTATAACGAGGTGGAGGCAGATGCCAACCCAGACTTCGAGAGCGGGTTCAACTATAAGATCACCGGTCTGACCGCGGGAACGACCTACACGCTGAGCTTCTACCAGGCGGCCAGCCAGCAAACGACGTTCGGCAACGGCCTGAACACGACCGAACAGTGGATCGTCTCGCTCGGCGGCGGAGGGTTCACCACCTGCCTTGGCTGCGGCACATTCAATTCGTACTACGGCAGCAACGAAAGCACGTATGCCAACACGGATCCGGACGCCGACATCGTGGCTACGTCTTTGATGACGACGCCTTCCGGGGGCATGACCAACTGGAATTTTGTCACGCTCAATCTGACCGCCGATGCCTCGACCCAGTATCTGAGTTTCCTTGCCTGGGGCAACGACGGCACGACCGCCAATCTGCCGCCGATCGCGTTCCTGACCGGGGTCAATTCGGCGGCGGGTCTGGCACCGGAGCCAGCGTCGTTGACAGTGTTCGGCGTCGGTCTGCTGGGTATTGGCGCAATGGTGCGGCGGCGGCGCGGAAACCGCTCCACTTCGAACTGATCATCTTGTAGGCTCGGCGCTCCGGCCAGGATTCACCTGATCGAAGCGCCGAAGCCGGCCCGCTACTGCGCCGGCCGAACCAGGATTGCGCCCGTTGCTGGAATTGCTGCGTGACCACCATGTGCCCGCGATCGCCCTGGAGGTGATCCGTCTGTGCGTGTGGCTGGTGTTGGTCTCGGTGGTCTTCCTGCCCCTTGAATGGCTTTTCGCGGTGCGCCCGCGATCAATCCTGCGCAAATCGGTTCTCGGTGACATCAGCTACTATTTCATCAGCGGCCTGATACCGAATCTGCTGCTGGCCGTTCCATTGTCCGTTGCTGCTTATCTCGCTTACCATTATGTCCCGTGGCGGATCCACGCTGAGATTGCATCCTGGCCGATCTGGCTGCGCGCCTTTGTTGCTTTCGTCGTCGGCGATTTTGGGTTCTATTGGGGCCACCGTTGGGCGCATCAGATCCCGTTCCTGTGGCGCTTCCATTCGATCCACCACGAGCCAGAGCATGTTTATTTCCTGATCAGCTCGCGCGCTCACCCGGTGGACTTCGTGTTCATACGTCTGTGTGGACTGGTGCCGATCTACATCCTCGGTCTTGGCGCGCCGCAGAGTGTGCAGGGCACGCTCGTGGCTACGCTGATCATGTTGGCAATCACGGTGTGGGGCTTCTTCATCCACGCCAATTTGCGCTGGCGGCTGGGCCCACTGGAGTGGCTGATTGCTACACCATGTTTCCACCATTGGCACCACACGCGCTCGGAGTTCCGAGACCACAACTACGCCTCGATGCTGCCGTGTATGGACCGCCTTTTCGGGACCTATCATCTGCCAAAGCGGTGGCCGTCGGCCTATGGCATCGATGACAAACTACCGGCATCCATCACCGGGCAACTGCTCTATCCATTGCGCGATCCGCTCAGGGCAGTCGCACCCGAGCCCGGCGAATAGGCTGCGTCGACCGTTTCGACTGCTGGCGTCAGCTAACCGAGTAGCGCTTTTGCTTCAACCGGCTGGGCTGCCTGCGGATCTCTGTGAGCGCCCTACATGCTGGCGTTCATCGATGCGTGTTGGTGATACGTGAAGCACCTTTCGGGTCAGGCTGGGCGCCTGCGTCAGGCACTCGAAAATAATATGACGGAAGCTGTTGGCGCCGGAAAACAGGATCTTCGATGCATGCACCAAGCGGCCGGCTTTCACTGCATCGGTAAACGCGCGATAAAAATAGAAGCGATCGATCTTCGCCTTATGGCGGCGTAGTGCGTGCCAGAGCTTGCGATCCGACCTGACCAGTGGATGGCTACGCAGTAGCGCCTGCTCGAACGACCTGACGCGCAGCAGATCTGCTGCGGTCTGAACCTCAGTCAGCGATCCACGACGGATCGTGTAACGATACATGGCTTCGGGCGTGAGCCACCATCGCGCACCCTTCAGCAGACAGTTGAGATACAGCATGAAATCTTCGGAAAACCGGTTGTTCTCGTCGTAACGAATGTCGTGTGTCATCAGGAAACTGGGCCGGATGATAGGCTGCATGAATCCATGGCTGATCCGCGGCGTACGACGGTTGCCGACGTTTCCAATCACGAATTCCGCCGCAGACATCCATTGCTGTCGTGGAAGTGCATTCGGCGCCAGCATAGATTCGCTTTCGTCAGGCGCGTCCTCTGGGCACAGCAATAGATTGTCGGCAACGATGTCGGCATTGTGGCGCTCTCCAAGCAAGATCAGCGTCTCGATCCGATGCAATGCGAATTCGTCATCCGCATCGAGCAGTGCGATCCATTCACCGCGCGCGGCGGAGAGGCCGCGATTTCGCGATGCGGCGGGACCCAGATTGACGGGGTTCCGCAGCAGACGCACACGGCGATCGTACGTGGCGATCTCGGTGACAATGCCCGCGGTACTATCGATTGATGCATCATCGATGACGAGCACTTCGCAGCGTCGTTCAGTTTGCTGTAGAGCGGAATAGACAGCTCGCGCGATGAACCGCTCTGCGTTGAATGCAGGGACTAGTCGCCCGCGTCATTGAACCTGACGGCAGTTTGTGACTCACTCGCAACGTCGTCAACGTTGCCAGGATTCGGGACATGTCAGAGGTCGTCGTGAAGAAGTATGTGGTTCGGCTGGACGCGGAGGAACGCGCGCGGCTGGAAGCGCTTATCGGCAAGGGCAAACATTCGGCCAGCGCGATCCTCAGGGCACGCATCTTGCTCAAGGCAGACATTTCCGAGGTCGGCGAAGCCTGGAGCGACGGCCGTATCGTGAAGGCCCTCGACACCAGCCTCGCGACCGTCCACAGGGTTCGCCAGTGTCTGGTTGAGGAGGGGCTCGACGTAGCGCTCGCCCGTAAGCCCCGCGCGAGACCGTCGATCCTGCGGATCTTCGACGGCGAAAAGGAAGCCAGACTGATCACGCTGGCCTGCTCCAAGCCTCCGGCCGGGCACGCGAAATGGTCGCTGCGCCTGCTGGAACAGCAGGTCGTGGAACTGGGGATCGTCGCCAAGGCCAGTGACAACACGATCGGGCGGACGCTAAAAAAAACCTTCTCAAACCGCACCTGAAGCAACGGTGGGTCATTCCGCCGTCGGCCAACGCGGCGTTCGTGGCCGCGATGGAAGAGGTGCTGGAGGTTTACACGAGGCCGCGTGATACAGCCCGGCCCTTGGTTTGTCTTGACGAGACCTCGAAACAACTGATCCGGGAAACTCGCGCGCCGTTGCCGATGAAGCGTGGTCAGCCGAGGCGCGTCGATTATGAGTACGAACGCAACGGCACCGCCAATCTGTTCATGCTGTTCGCGCCGCTGGAAGGTTGGCGGCATGTCGAGGTGACGGATCGCCATGCCGCCGCCGATTATGCCGCCATGCTTCGCGACCTGTCGGACCGATATTTCCCCTCAGCAAACAAGATCGTTCTGGTGCAGGACAATCTCAGCACCCATACCGCGGCGTCGCTGTACGCCGCCTTCGCACCGGCCGAGGCGCGCCGTCTCGCCGAGCGGTTCGAGTGGCACTACACGCCGAAGCACGGCAGTTGGCTGAACATGGCGGAGTCAGAACTCGGCGTTCTGTCATCGCAATGTCTGGATCGACGGATCGAGGACAAAGGCAGCCTTGTCGAGGAAGTCGCCGCCTGGCGTGAACATCGAAACAAACATCACGCCAAGGCCAACTGGCAGTTCACCAATGAGCATGCCCGGATAAAACTCAGACGACTTTACCCGTCACTTTGAATGACTCGGGCGACTAGTATGCTGGCGGCAATTCCTGCACGGGGCTGCATCTAAATCTCGCTGAACACCTCGAATGGTTGTTCAAACAGGGCAAGAACTTCTGGCGAGAGGCGAAATCCACTGGGATCGTCTGGGATCAGATCCGACGTCTGCGAGCGATGGCAGGCGATGGCGCGTCGCTTCGCGGCAAGGTGCCTTGCGATATCGAGGCGCCCGCCGTGGACGCGCGTGGCCGGCAGCCACGCCTGGGGTGGCACTGTCCAGCCCCAGATCGGATAACAGAGCAACCTTGCCCCAATCTTCTCGGCGATCGCCTGTCCAAGCAGACAGGCCGCCCGGTGATCGTGGTGCGGATCATGCAGCCACGTCGTGCAAATGGCGCCAACGCCACGCTTGTTCGCGAGATCAGCCAGCCTGCAGCCCGCATCCTCGAACATCTTGCCATTCGTTGGAGATCGGCCATCCGGCCAGCCTAGAAATTCAACGCGATCCTCAGATAAGCCTAGCGCCGCAACGGCCGCTTTCGCTTCTGATCTGCGAAGCTCCGCGAGCCGCTGCATGGGGAAGAGTTTAGATCTTGGGTGCGAAGCCGAACCATCGGTCAGTACCGTCACGTGCACCGGTCGACCGCGCATTTGGCATTCTGCCAACAGGCCGCCGCAGCCCAGGGCTTCATCATCGGGATGCGGAGCAAGCACCAGTACGGCGGATTGGCCGAAAAGAGCGTCGAGGTCCATCAGCGGCAGGTCGCGCATCGCCGTCAGTATTGTTCCAGCCCGAACCATCGGCCGGAAATGGCGCCGGAGAGCCCCCGGGACGCGCACCTTCGTTCCTCCTATTGATGCGACAGCTTCGGCGGGCATCTTATCAGCTAAGCACGAGACGGCAGCCTCCGCGTTGCTTCAAATCAGCGATAAACTTCGCCTGCTTCCGTCAAAAAGCTGGGTACGCCATGCTGGTAAGTCCTGGAGGAGGACCATCACGATGAAAATCGGCTTCATTGGCGTGGGGAACATGGGCGGGCCGATGTGCCGCAATATCATTCGCAACACCAATCATGACGTGATTGTGTTTGATCTGAACCCCGCCGCAATCAAAGCCTGCACGGACCTAGGCGCGTCGGCCGGCGCTTCCACCGCACAGGTCGCGGCTGATTGCGATGTCGTATTCACGTCGCTGCCGATGCCGCGCAATGTGGAAGAAGTGGCGGCCATCATCGCGGCCAATGCAAAACCGGGCACGGTCTACATCGACCTTTCGACCAACTCACCGGCGACGGCTCGCCGCGTCAATGAGACGATGCAGGCCAAAGGCATCCAGATGCTGGAAGCGCCGGTCTCCGGCGGCGTGCCCCGTGCCACTGACGGCACCATCGTCATTATGGTGGGTGGCGATGCGGCCGTGTTCGACGCGCAATTGCCACTGTTGAAATCGTTCAGTAGCGAGGTCGTGCATGTGGGCGATATCGGCATGGGTTCCGTCGCGAAACTCGTGAACAACATGCTTGCCTTCTGCAACGCCGCCGCGGCGGCGGAAGCCCTGATGATCGGTGCCATGGCCGGCATCGATCTGCGCAAGCTGCAACAGGTCATCAGCAACGCCAGTGGCAATTCGTCAGCGTTCCGCAACATATCCGAAAAGGCATTCAAGCGGGAGTTCGCCGCCACGTTCGCGCTCGATCTCGCCCATAAGGACCTGCGTCTGGCCCTGGAACTCGCGGACGAACTGGGCGTGCCCGGCATGATCGCGCCGCAGGTGATGAACCTGATGCGGATTGCCCGCGCCCAGGGAATGGGCGGCGATGACAGCAGCTCGGTGATCAGGGTTTACGAGCAGGCACTGGGTCGGGAAGTGCGATCGTAGCGCAGCAATTCTCTTATAAGAATCGACAATGGCCAAAAAATAAACATAGCGCGATCAGCTCACGGAGCGGATTGGCAACTTTCCGCACGGTTGTATGCTGGAAGTGCTCGTAACCTTGCGTGTTTGGCCATGAACACAATGAGGGCGCAATGACCGGCATGTCGCACATCCTTGTTGTGGAGGATGAACCACTGGTTCGCGACGTGGTCGTGGACGCGTTGGATGGGCTCTACGAGACCAGTCACGCCGAGAACTCCGCCGCCGCGATGGCTCGGCTGCGTTCCGGCGGCGTCGATGCCATGCTGCTGGACTGCACGCTCCCAGGCGGGCTGGATCCCGCGCTGGTGCCAATGGCGGACCAGTCGGGGGTGCCTGTGATCCTTATGTCAGGTCATCCGGACATGATGGAGCGTGTGCCAGGTGCCCGCCGGCCCTGCATCCAGAAGCCATTCAGCCTCAGCGCATTGCTGGACACGATTGAACGGGTGGTGGCGAACGCCCGCCCTTAGAGCATTCTCAACGTGACTGGAAAGCTGATGGGTTTCGCTTGCCGCTCAACCCATCCTACGAATTACGCCGAACGACGCCGGACTGCACGGTGCCGTAGGATGCGGTTGAGCGCAGCGAAACCCATCGGTTCTGGTCTGCCTGAAAGTGCTCGAGCAAAGGCAGATCAGTGCTTTGCCAGCAGGCACTGCACTGCGGAGACCAGGGCACGGAGCGGGAAAGGCTTTTCCAGGAACGTCTCGCTGGCCGGTGGGCGCTGCAACCCGCTGACGAAAAGCACCTTCAATTCCGGATGTAGGCGGCGCGCCTGATTGGCAAACGCGATGCCGTCCAGGCGAGGCATCGCGATGTCCGTGATGATCAGCGAAATGTCCGGGTGGGCGTCGAGCATCTGCAGCCCCTCGAGACCGTCACCCGCCTGGTAGACCGCATCGCAAACATCTTCCAGGACGGCGGCCACTAACTCGCGCACCATGGCGTCATCGTCGACGACCATGCCGATCTGATGGGAGTCGAGCTTTTCTTGCATTGCAACCATGGCCATCTGTCCAGTGCTCCCAATCATCGCCCTTCGCCCCAGTCGAACCGACGACGCCGGATAGACGTTCCTGTGGGTGCCAGTTCAAACCAAGGAAAATGTCCGCGAGACCTGGAGAGGGCCATCCGTCGCAAAGTGTCGCTTGCGCCTTGGCACTTGGACATTTGTGCTGCTGGGTCAGTTGGCGGGTAGCCGCTTGCGCCATGAGTGTGGCTTCCGGTGCCGGAGCGCATTATGCCACCAAGGGATGCCGGCGGCGCGCAACTTTTGCGCGGCGGCAGTCCCGGAGAAGTCACGTCTTCGCGCGGGGCAAAGGATTCCCCTCATTGTCGTACCGGCTGGGCCAGATCACCTGGGGCCGCAGTCCCAGCGCGTCGGCCAGAATTCGCTCAACTGCCGGCCATGTCTGCTTCAGCGCCTTGCCGGCGGCAGTGGGGTGGTAGCCGTGGGCGATGGACAGGCCAGCCAGGCTGTGTCCGCGCTTCTTCAGGGCTGCCAGCACGTCGGCAGGGTGCCAGTCATCATCGTCGGGGCGAGGCTTGCCCTCCAGTTCGTTCTCTGCATTCATGCGAATTCTCCCAAGAGAATTGCTTATGGAAAGTTTATGAACATCCCCTGAACGAGGATATCCGGACAACATGCTGTCCGGAAAGTGTCGAGAATTTGCCCTGGTGTATGACTAATGTCACAAGCTAGCGACACAGAGGTTTCAAGCAAGATCGGAACGGATCGCGCGGCATTTATCGCTCGCCTCCAAACCATTCTCCGGCATTGGCCGAGCGCGGACCGGCTCGCTCGCGCCACCGGTGTCTCGCCGTCCGCGTTCCGGAAGTGGCTCCGCGGGGAGGCCGAACCGAGCCGCGAGCGGCTCGTGGCGTTGGCGCAGGCCGCCGGGGTTCCGGTCGGCTGGCTGGCCAACGGCGACGGCCCAGAGCCAAGACTCCAGGGCGCCGCCACTACTTCGCGAGCCCGCGGCACCGTCGTCTCCCTCGATGACCGGCTCGAGCACGAGACTTTCGTCATCTTGCCAAGACGTCCCGAAGCGGCGGCGGCAGGGAGCGAGTCGCCAATCCCCCCGCATATCGCCGAATTCATCGCGTTTCGCCGTGATTGGGTCCGCACTGTGCTGGGCATCGAGCCAGACCAGCTTCTCGTCGAGATCGCGCTCGGCGAATCGATGGAGCCAAGCATTCAGGACGGCGATCTGCTGCTCGTCGATACCACTGACAAGCGGTTCCACAGCTTCGGCATTTACGTCGTCGAGATCGGTGGCGAGCGGCTTGTGAAGCGTGTGCAGCCCAAGCTTGACGGCAGCCTGTCGCTGATCAGCGACAATCCCGTCTACGAAGTGGAACACGTTGCGCCTGAGCGAGCGGAGACGGTCCAGGTCGTGGGTCGTGTCTTATGGACCTGCGGGCCCGACTCGGGCGGTGCGCTGAGTAGCGCCCCCTCCCCGTGAGGGGAGGGGGTTACAATAGCATCACCGCCAGATCGGCCGACCAAGGTTGATGTCGTGGCCGCTGGTCAACGCGCCGCCAAGGGCGCCCACGCCACCACCAATCGCGGCACCCACCAACGGACTGCCACCTGTCACTGCCGCGATCGCGGCACCACCACCCGCGCCGATCAGACCCCCCGATAGCGCACGGTCGCCGCGATTGTAGCCGCATCCCGCCAGACCGATCGCCACGGGAACCAGAACCAGGCACGTCGCAATGCCGCGCCGCATGATGTTGTCTCCTCTGTTAGAGTAGTGTCAGGTTGTGATCAGGGCGAGGTCACCGCGCCACCAACGGCGCCAACGCCACCGCCGATCAACGCACCGGTCGCCGGCTTGCCGCCGGTCAGCGCGGCCACGCCGGCGCCGGCGCCGGCGCCCATCAGGCCGCCGGTCACCGCGCGGGTGCCGGGATCCTCGCCACAGCCAGCCAGCATGGCCAGCAATCCACCAAGGGCCATTCCCAATGCGATTTTACGTGTCATCGGTTCATCCTTCCAACCGCTGAAGATCGCGTCAGATGTCAGATAGGTGGAAGGAAATCCGGTGGCTTGAATGCGGCGATCCTTAGGCAGATTCTCAACCTCTTGTTATCGGAGGGCAGCGGGGCTAAGCCCAACGGCTTCCGGTCAATTTCCTTAGAGGCCAATTATTAATGTTCTCCCGCGCTCTCGGCTTCATGTCGGCCGACATGGCGATCGATCTGGGTACCGCGAACACACTGGTCTACGTCAAAGGCCGCGGCATCGTGCTGGCGGAACCCTCGGTCGTTGCGATCGCCGACGTGCGCGGCAAGAAGCAGGTCGTCGCGGTGGGCGAGGAAGCCAAGCAGATGCTGGGCCGCACGCCCGGCTACATCACCGCGAGCCGGCCGCTGCGCGACGGCGTGATCGCCGACTTCGAAGTCGCCGAGGAGATGATCAAGCACTTCATCCGCAAGGTGCATAACCGGCGCGGCTTCGCTTCGCCGCTGATCATCGTCTGCGTGCCGTCGGGTTCCACCGCGGTGGAGCGGCGTGCGATCCAGGAAAGCGCGGAAAGTGCTGGCGCGCGAAAAGTGGCGCTGATCGAGGAGCCAATGGCTGCGGCGATCGGCGCGGGCCTGCCGGTGACCGAGCCGTCCGGATCGATGGTGGTGGATATCGGCGGCGGCACCACCGAGGTCGCGGTGATCTCGCTTGGGCGGCATCGTCTATTCGCGCAGTATCCGCGTCGGCGGCGACAAGATGGACGAGGCGATCATCAGCTACATCCGCCGCAACCATAACCTGCTGATCGGCGAAGTCTTCTGCCGAGCGGCTGAAGATGGACATCGGTGCGGCCAGTCTGACGGAGGAACTGGCGACATGGGCCGCTGCGCGAGGTGCGTGGCCGCGACCTGATGAACGGCGTGCCGCGCGAGGTTCTGGTGAGCCAGAACCAGGTCGCCGAGAGCCTGGCCGAGCCTGTCGGCGCCATCGTTGAATCGGTGAAGGTGGCGCTGGAGAACACGCCGCCGGAGCTGGCCGCGGACATCGTGGACAAGGGCATCGTGCTGACCGGTGGTGGCGCGCTGCTGAACCGGCTGGACCAGGTGCTGCGCGACGCCACGGGCTTGGCAGTGGTCGTGGCGGAGAACCCGCTGCAATGCGTGGCGCTCGGCACTGGGCGTGCACTGGAGGAACGCAAGCGGCTCGGCAATGTGCTGAGCAGTATGTATTGATGAGGCAGTGCTCTTGGATGGCGTTGAGAAGTAGCCGAACCATGTAGCGCGATGCGCCTGCCTCTCCGCGCTTTGTCGCCTTCCAGATGGCCGAGGTCACCTTTCCCAGAGAACAATATCGGAGCTTCGGCACGCACCGCGCCGATTATACCGGCCTTCGGCCCATCCGGCGGCTCGCGGCAGGGGTAGAGCTTGCCAATGCCCGTCCAAGGTCACTATCTCAGCGCAACAAGCCCGTCATCGGGTGGATGTCGGTTGCAAGGGTGCCAACCACGGCTTCGACAACGATACGACGACGAAAAGGGCTGTGGCGAAGGACGCTCGACTGGCTGAACAAATATCTGCGGGCTTGAGCGCAAAATACAGGAGTGGGAAATGGAGCCCGGGAACGGCGACGTCACCGAGGCTGCAAAGGCGGCGGAAGCCGAGCTCCTGAATGAGATCCAGGTGGTCAAGTTTGCGGCCGCCTCGGCGACCGTCATGCCGTTCGGCTCGACCACTTTGTCCTGGGAGGTGAGGTATCCGCCAAATCTGGGGGTCGCGGTTGCAATTGAGGTCAACGGCGTCAGGAGCGCCGCCAACGCCACAAGCGGAAGCGTCGTCGTGACCCTGACCAATACCGAGGCGTTTTCGCTGACCGCGGTCGGCCCGTTGGCTTCGGTGACGCTCAGATCTCTCACAGTTACGGTGGATCAGTCCGACTGCGCGACGGCCCCGACCATCGCGCCGGGCGTGCTGACGACGCAATTGAAGGGGCAGCTCGACGCACGCTTCTCCGGCAGCAGCAGTTTCGCCCTGCGCAGCGGGGGAAGCGTGGTCGCACCGGTCCTTGGCGGTGCAACCATCGACATCCCGCTGCACCTCGACGTCCCCGACTGGTTCGACGCGGACATGGACATCAATATCGCGCTCAGCATTCTGTTCAGCAACGCCACGACGCCGCCCTCCGTGGCGGTGCAAGCGACAAGCACCAATGTGCATGTGACGTGGACATGGTTGCAGGACCTGGCTGGGTGCACGAGCTTCGGCGAACAATTGTCTCAGGCCTTCATGTCCGAGATCGCCAGCAACGAACTCGCACCGATGATCCAGCAGCAGTTGAACAGCCCGATCCAGTCCTTCGCGGCGAGCCAGCAGACGAACGACCCACAACACCGGACGTTCGTGCTGACCCACTTCTCGTTCGGCCCGGATGGACTGACTTTCACGGTTTGGCCGCAGAGCGCCTCGACAATCACAACCGGCGTTGGGGCGGGTTTGACGCTGGGATCGGCCGAGTTGGCTCAAGCGAAGCTCACGGAGCTGAAAAGCTGACGGAGTTTCATGAGCCGGCTCTTCCTGGCGGAAGGCCAATGGCGCAACCGTCAGCGTCGGCTGCGTGGGCCAAGAGGATAAACCCAGCCGTGTGCACTCATCGCGCGTGGCTAGCGCCGGTGGCCGGCTGGGGCGGTGATAAACCGGATTGTCACGTACTATTTGAAACGCCTGCGGGGCACCTGACCGGCCCGCTTCATGGGTAGGCGGGTGGTCGTCCACGTCGCTGAGCATGTCGAGGTAATCGCGAACGGCCTGCCAAAACTCCAGGCTGTTACCGATAGGCCGATCCTTGAAAGCGTGGATCGCGTTCCGCCGCTCCTGAACAGCACCATCTTGACCCGCCGTGGCGGCAATTCTGCAACGGAAAAGCACTTTGTCATCAGTGCCCTTGATCTGTCGTGAAATTCTTGAGATCCGCACGGCGCAGCCGATGGCCGCGACCAAGAGAGCGGCTGGATCGCCACGGTGTCTCTTGGTGTCAGTTTCGCGCTGGCTCAGGCAGCAGGAAGGGGAACCGCAAAGCACGCAAATAACTGCTTGCCTCTCCGCAGCCTGTGCGAGCGCCACATTCCTGCATCCCTTATTGGCGTGCTTTGCGTTTTTTGCGGTTCCCAGTTCTTCGCTTTGACTGCGGTACGCCGTGCGCCATGACGGTTAAGGGAAACCGTTGAACGCTGCACCGGATTGCTTCGTCGCTAAGCTCCTTGCAATGACAGGAGGCAGCGTCCTCCGCGGTGAATTAATTCAATAGACTCCCAGATGCTGGTGCAGATCCACACCACCGCGCTGTAGCGCCGCCGTCGTGTCATCCACGACAACGCGGCCGCTGTTCAGGATCACGATGTCGTCCGCCACGTCGAACACCAGCCTGGCATTCTGCTCCACCAGCAGGATCGACAGCCCATGCTCCTTCAGCCGACGTATCGTCGCCATTACTTCAGCGACGATCTGCGGCGCCAACCCTTCCGACGGTTCGTCCATCAGCAGCACGCGCGGGTTCGACATCAGCGCGCGTGCGATCGCCAGCATCTGCTGTTCGCCGCCTGACAGATACCCGGCGTATTGATCGCGCCGCTCGCTGAGGCGCGGGAACGTGGCGCAGACCCGCTCGAAGTTCCAGGGTTCGGTGCCGTCGCGTGCCCTGCGCGCCGCGACCGCCAGGTTCTCGCGCACAGTCAGGCTGCGGAATATGCGGCGCCCTTGCGGCACGAGCGCGACGCCCTGCGCGGCGATGCTCTCCGGCGCGCGTCCAGTCACCATTGTGCCATGCACCGCAACGCTGCCGCGCCGTGGCGGCAGCAACCCAACCGCAACGTTCATGCACGTGGACTTGCCGGCACCGTTGCGGCCCAGCAGCCCAAGCAGCCGCCCCTCGCCAAGCCGCAACGAGACGCCATGCAGCACATGGCTGTCGCCGTAATAGGCGTCGATGCCGCTCAGCGTCAGAGCATCAGTCGCCAAGGTAGATCTCCCGCGTGCGCGGATGCTGTACCACTTCGGCGCGCGTGCCCTCGACGACGACCTGGCCGAAGTGCAGCAAGGTGATGCGTTC